>NZ_JBIAMJ010000007.1:0-444880 GCF_042874035.1 Streptomyces sp. NPDC004284
CGCTTCCTTCGTTTCCGACTCTATCAGATCTTTCCGATCCGATTTCCTCGGTGCTTTCCGGTCCCTTTCGCTTTCGCTCCGGGCCCTTCCGGCGTGTTCACTACGTTAGCTGATTTCTTCGGCGACTCATAATCGAGTCAATCGAATTCGAATTCAGGCACGACGAAATAAGCCCCTGCTGGGGATCATCTTCTCGTAGTGGGTGGCCGCTACGGGGTGCTTGAACAAGCAGACCGTTTCCTGCGGCTCGGGCTACGTTACGAGGTCGGGCGGCCCGAGTCAAGGCGGCGCTTCCGGGGGGCGTGGGGGCGGTAGGGGCTGACCGTCGGGTCCTCGGTGATCCAGAAGCGCCAGGGGTGGGGGGCGCCGTCGCCGCCGACGCCCGTGCGGGGACCGTTGCTGATGCGGTCCGGGGTGGGGGGTGTGCCGGCGAGGAGGGCCAGGGGGGCGTCCTGGCCTGCGCAGGTGTCCGTGCCGTTGAGGGGGAGGGCGACGTCGAGGGCGGTGGCCAGGCGGGCCGGGCCCTTGGCCAGCTCGTGGTCGGAGCGGGCCGAGCGGCGGCGGGGGCGGGCCTGGTCGGCGCCCTCGATGAATTCACCCGCGCGGAGCAGGACGCCGCTCGCGTGGCCCTCGGGGCCGCACACCAGGTTGAGGCAGTGCCACATGCCGTAGGTGAAGTAGACGTATGCGTGTCCGGGTGGGCCGAACATGACGGCGTTGCGTGCCGTGCGCCCCCGGAAGGCGTGTGAGCCGGGGTCGATCGCGCCGGCGTACGCCTCCACCTCCGTGAGGCGCAGTTCCATCCGGCCCTCGGCCGTGTTGCGGACGAGCGTGCGGCCCAGGAGATCGGGGGCCACCTCCAGGACGGGGCGGTCGAAGAAGGCCCTCGGGATCGGCGTACGGTCGGGGCTCTCGCTCATGGCGTCCGAGGGTAGCGGGGAGCGGTGGGGAACCGGCTACGGTCGTGGCGCGTATGTAGGGGTCAGGACCAGAAGGAGTGGAAGTCATGGGTTTCAAGAAGCTGCTCGCGAGCCTGGGCGCCGGCGGGGCGACCGTGGAGACGGTGCTCACCGAGGAGAACGTCGTCCCGGGTGGGGTCGTCCAGGGTGAGGTGCGGATCCAGGGCGGTTCGGTCGCGCAGCAGATCGAGGGGCTGTCCGTCGGTCTGCAGGCGCGGGTCGAGGTCGAGGGCGGCGACCAGGAGTACAAGCAGGACGTCGAGTTCGTGAAGGTGCGTCTGGGCGGGGCCTTCGAGGTGCAGGCCGGGGCGGTGCACGTGGTGCCGTTCGGTCTGGAGATCCCGTGGGAGACGCCGGTGACGACCATCGCCGGGCAGCAGCTGCGCGGGATGAACATCGGGGTGACGACCGAGCTGGAGATCGCCCGGGCCGTGGACTCCGGTGACCTGGACCCGATCCACGTGCACCCGCTGCCGGCGCAGCAGGCGATCCTGGACGCCTTCATCCAGCTGGGCTTCCGCTTCAAGAGCGCGGACATGGAGCGCGGGCACATCCGGGGGACGCGGCAGAGGCTGCCCTTCTACCAGGAGATCGAGTTCTTCGCGCCGCAGCAGTACCGGGGCCTGAACCAGGTCGAGGTCAGCTTCGTCGCGGACCACCAGGAGATGGACGTCGTCCTGGAGATGGACAAGAAGCCGGGTCTGTTCACCGAGGGCAGCGACTCGTTCCGCGCGTTCAAGGTGGGGCTGCACGACTTCCACACCACCGACTGGGCGGCTTACCTGAACCAGTGGCTCGCCGAGGTCGGCGGCCGTCGCAACTGGCTCTAGGCTCGGCACCGTCAGTGTTGACGGACGATTCGGAGGTACTCGACGTGTCCCAGGGCAAGAGGCCGCTCCCCCACGACTTCCACCCGCCGGTGGCGGCGTTCACCGTGGTGAGCGACGACGTCGCGCCGGGTGGGGTCCTGAAGGACGCTCAGGTGCACGCGGCGGGGAACACCTCGCCGCAGCTGAGCTGGGAGGGGTTCCCGGCGGAGACGAAGAGCTTCGCCGTCACCTGCTTCGACCCGGACGCCCCGACGGGCAGCGGGTTCTGGCACTGGGTGCTGTTCGACATCCCGGTGTCGGTGACGGAGCTGCCGGCCGGTGCCGGGTCCGGGTCGTTCGCGGGGCTGCCGGCGGGTGCCGTGCACGCGCGGAACGACTACGGGTCGAAGGACTTCGGCGGCGCCGCCCCGCCGAAGGGCGACGGGCCGCACCGGTACGTCTTCACGGTGTACGCGGTGGATCAGGAGAAGCTCGGTCCGGACGCCGACGCCTCGCCGGCCGCGGTCGGGTTCAACCTGCGGTTCCACACGCTGGGGCGTGCCCAGCTCGTGGGTGAGTACGAGAATCCCGCGTAAGGCTGATCGTTCGTCAGTTGTTTGCCCGCTTCTGGTCTTGGAGAGATCAGAAGCGGGCACTTTTTGTTGCGCAGGAAATTGCGTTGTCCGACCCGGCCGGCCCGGCCATCGTTGATCCAAGCCCGAAGACCCCTTCCGGGGCTGGGGCCGGTACACGGGAGGTGGGCAACATGCGGGACACGCTGGTACTGAACGCGAGCTTCGAGCCGCTGTCGACGGTCACACTCAACCGCGCGGTGGTGCTTGTCCTCCAGGACAAGGCCGTCGTCGAGCAGGCCCATCCCGAGCTGAGGGTGCGGGGTGCCGCCGTCGATCTCCCGGTGCCGCGGGTGATCAGGCTCTGCCGGTACGTACGGGTGCCGTTCCGAAGACAGGCTCCGTGGTCGAGGAGGGGGGTGCTGGTCCGGGACCAGCACCGGTGCGCGTACTGCGGAAGACGGGCGACGACGGTCGACCACGTCGTGCCACGGGCCCAGGGCGGTGGGGACAGCTGGCTGAATACGGTCGCTTCCTGCGCCGAGGACAACCACCGCAAGGCCGACCGGACGCCGGAGCAGGCGGGGATGCCGCTGTTGCACCAGCCGTTCGAGCCGACGCCGGCGGACGCGATGCTGCTCGCGATGCGGGCGAGCGACCGGTCCGAGCTGCCGGAGTGGCTGGCCGACTCGGCGGCGTAGGCAGGTGGTCCGCGACGACGCGGAAGGGCCCGTCTCCCCGGTGGGGAGGCGGGCCCCGTCGTTCTCGGGGGCTAGCCGAGGGTCAGCTGGAGGATCGCCACGATGCCGACGGCGATGATCACCCCGCGCAGGACCGTGGGGGGCAGCTTGCGACCGACCTTGGCGCCGAGCTGGCCGCCGAGGGTGGAGCCGACGGCGATGAGGAGGACGGCCGTCCAGTCGAAGTCGGCGACGAAGAGGAAGAAGACGGCGGCGACTCCGTTGACCAGTGCGCCGAGGATGTTCTTGACGGCGTTGATGCGCTGGAGGTCGTCGTGGAGCAGCAGGCCCATGAGGGAGAGGTAGAGGACTCCCTGGGCGGCGCCGAAGTATCCGCCGTACATGCTGGCGAGGAAGAGGCCGGCGAGGAGGACGGGGCCGCCGTCGGGGTGGGCCTCGGTGCCGGTCTGTTCGCGGCGGCGCTTGACGGCGGCGGCGATGCGGGGCTGGAGCAGGACCAGGACGAGCGCGAGGCCGATGAGGACGGGGACGATCGCGTCGAAGGCCTGGGACGGCAGGGCCAGGAGCAGGACGGCGCCGACGAGGCCGCCGAGGAGGGCCACGGTGCCGAGGCGCAGGACGCGGTTCTTCTGGCCCTTGAGTTCGCGGCGGTAGCCGATGGCCCCGCTGATGGAGCCGGGGACGAGGCCGAGGGCGTTGGAGACGTTCGCGGTGATCGGGGGGAGTCCGGTCGCGAGGAGGACCGGGAACGTGATGAGCGTTCCCGATCCGACGATGGTGTTGATGGTGCCGGCGCCGATGCCGGCGGCGAGGACTGCCAGGGCTTCCCAGATGGACAACGCCATCTCCTTACATGGTCAGTGAGTCGCCTCCCCGCCCTGACGTCGTCGGGGTCGAGGGGCTCGCACCGATCATGCACGAGGGTTACGTGTACGCGTCAGTCAACCGTCGGTTCGTCTCGCCGTGCGGACGGTACGTCCTTGATGTTGAATCCGGGGGTGCCGCTGCCGACGTTGCCGAAGGCGCCGGAGAGGCCCTTGAGGGCGTCGCCGATCTCGCTGGGCACGATCCAGAGCTTGTTGGCGTCGCCCTCGGCGATCTTCGGGAGCATCTGGAGGTACTGGTACGAGAGGAGCTTCTGGTCCGGGTCGCCGGCGTGGATGGCCTCGAAGACGGTGCGGACGGCCTGGGCCTCGCCCTCGGCCTTGAGCGCGGCGGCCTTGGCCTCGCCCTCGGCGCGGAGGATCGCGGACTGCTTCTCGCCCTCGGCGGTGAGGATGGCGGACTGGCGGGTTCCCTCGGCGGTGAGGATCGCGGCGCGCTTGTCGCGCTCGGCGCGCATCTGCTTCTCCATCGAGTCCTGGATGGAGGTCGGCGGCTCGATGGCCTTGAGCTCGACGCGGTTGACGCGGATGCCCCACTTGCCGGTGGCCTCGTCGAGGACGCCGCGCAGGGCCGCGTTGATCTCCTCGCGGGAGGTGAGGGTCCGCTCCAGGTCCATGCCGCCGATGATGTTGCGCAGGGTGGTGACGGTGAGCTGCTCGATCGCCTGGATGTAGCTGGCGACCTCGTAGGTCGCGGCGCGGGCGTCGGTGACCTGGTAGTAGATGACCGTGTCGATGTTGACGACCAGGTTGTCCTGGGTGATCACCGGCTGCGGCGGGAACGGGACGACCTGTTCGCGGAGGTCGATCCTGTTGCGGATCGAGTCGATGAACGGGACCACGATGTTCAGTCCGGCGTTGAGCGTGCGGGTGTAGCGGCCGAAGCGCTCCACGATCGCCGCGCTCGCCTGCGGGATGACCTGGATCGTCTTGATCAGGGCGATGAAGACGAGCACCACCAGAATGATCAGGACGATGATGACTGCTGACATCGTGTTCCCCGTGCCCTTCGCTGCCGGTTGTCTGCCGGGTTGCTTTCGATGATCGAGTTTCCCAGACGGCGGAGCGTCATGGGCGAGGTTCGGTCACATGACCACGGCGGTCGCCCCGTCGATGTCGACGACGTCGACCTGTTCGCCCGGTTCGAAGGCCTGTCCGCCGTCGAGCGTGCGGGCGGACCAGACCTCTCCCGCGAGTTTGATGCGGCCTCCGTTGCCGTCGACCCGTTCCAGGACGACGGCCTGACGGCCCTTCAGCGCGTCGACGCCGGTGGCGAGTCCGGGACCGCCCGCGCGGTGGCGGGCGGCGATCGGGCGTACCACCGCGATGAGCGCCACGGAGACGACGACGAAGACGAGCACCTGGGGGACGACGCCGAAGCCGAGGGCGGCGGTCACCGCCCCGGCGACCGCTCCGACGGAGAACATGCCGAACTCCGGCATCGCGGTCAGGACCAGCGGAATGCCGAGCCCCACCGCGCCGATCAGCCACCAGACCCACGCGTCGATGTCCACGTGGTCATGGTAGGGCGGTGGGGTCCTTCCGGGACAGGGCGCGGGCGGCTGTGCGGGACGCCGGTGCCCCGGCCGGTCACTTCAGGGGCAGGCCGTGGGCGGTCCAGCGGTCGCCGACGCGCTCGACGACGAGCGGCAGGCCGAAGCAGTGCGAGAGGTTGCGGGAGGTGAGCTCGGTCTCCACGGGTCCTGCGGCGAGGACCTTGCCCTGGCGGATCATCAGGACGTGGGTGAAGCCGGGGGCGATCTCCTCGACATGGTGGGTGACCATGATCATGGAGGGGGCGTACGGGTCGCGGGCGAGGCGGCCGAGGCGGCGGACCAGGTCCTCGCGGCCACCGAGGTCGAGGCCGGCGGCGGGCTCGTCGAGGAGGAGGAGCTCCGGGTCGGTCATCATCGCGCGGGCGATGAGGGTGCGCTTGCGCTCGCCCTCGGAGAGGGTGCCGAACTTGCGGTCCAGGTAGTCGTTCATCCCGAGCCGGTCGAGGAAGGCCTTGGCGCGCTCCTCGTCGACCGGGTCGTAGTCCTCGTGCCAGGTGGCGGTCATGCCGTACGCGGCGGTGAGGACGGTCTGCAGGACGGTCTGGCGCTTGGGGAGCTTCTCCGCCATCGCGATGCCGGCCATGCCGATGCGGGGGCGGAGCTCGAAGACGTCGGTGCCGACGCCGCCGAGCTGCTCGCCCAGGATGTGGGCGGTGCCCTTGGTGGGGAAGAGGTAGCTGGAGGCGACGTTCAGAAGGGTGGTCTTGCCGGCGCCGTTGGGTCCGAGGATCACCCAGCGCTCGCCCTCCTTGACCGACCAGGAGACCTCGTCCACCAGAGCCCGTCCGTCGCGGACCACGGATACGTCCACCAGCTCCAGTACATCGCTCATGAGCGCGTTGTCTCCCCTTGCGGTCGAGTCTTGTCGTCGCCTTGCGCCGGTGGGCGCGGCGTCCAGGGGAAAACCTACGTTATCGACGGAGCGGACCGGTCCGTAGGGCTTCCTTTGAGTCCTTAGTCTGGGGGGATGCTTTCGGAACCACGCTCAGGACGTCTGGCCGCCTGGGGCAATGCCCTGCTGGCCGGGGCGGTGTCGCCCGACGAGGCGGCGATGGCGATCGTCGGGGAGGACGCGGTGCACCGCGTCGAGGGGCTGCCGGGTGAGGCGGGGCCGGTGGGGCTGACGCTCGCGCTGGGCCGGCTGCGGCGGCTCGGGGTGACCGGGTGGCGGGTCGCGTTGCCCGCGCCGGGTCATCCGCTGGGGCTGTCCGGGCCGCCGGACTTCAACGCGCGCGCGTTGGAGGCGGAGGAGGCGGTGGTGGGCTTCGGCGCGCCGTACGGCCTGGTGCCGGAGGTCTCCGAGGCGGGGCCGGCGGGTGATGTGCACGTGGAGGTGGTCTGGCGCTGTCTGGCGGTACGGGACGCCCCGCCGGCGGACGTGCCGTCCCTCGGCGAGGCCGAGCGCGAGCTGGCGGAGGCGCTGCGCGACGCGACGACGGTGCTGACCCGCCTCGACGTGGCGGCCTCGGGTCCCGCGGCGGACGTGGCCCGCGAGGCGTACCGGGCGCGGTCGGAGGTGGGCCGCGAGGTCCTGGCCCCCGGCTATCCGCCGCGCGCGGTACGGGTCCTGGAGCTGGCCCAGCGGATCGCCCTGCTCGTGAACCTGGCGTACGACCACGGTCACGGGGGTGCGGTGAGCGCTTCGGAGATGGCGGCTCGGGGGGAGGCGCTGCGGCCGGTGGAGCGGGTGGCGCGGCGGGCGCAGGTCGCCGCGTACAACGCGTACGTGGAGGAGAGGGAGCGGGAGCGGGGGTTCTGAGCGCTGCGCCTCGGGCTCCGGGTGCGGGTTCGGGCGCGGAAGCCTCTGGCGTCGGCAGGGGCGCCGTCCGTCGTGCCCACCCTCCCCCGAGCTCTCGGACGAAGTCCGGGGGAGGAACGGGTACCCACAACGAGGTCGGCCCCCGGGGATCGTCCGGGGGCCGGATCCAGAGGCGGTCAGCCGTTGAAGGCGCCGTTGCCGAAGGCCGGGTTGAGCAGGCCGATCACGTTGACCGTGTTGCCGGAGACGTTCACGGGGACGTGGACCGGGACCTGCACCAGGTTGCCGGAGGCGACGCCCGGCGAGTTGAGGGCCTTGCCGGTGGCCTCGGCGCCGGTGTGGGCGGAGGCGACACCCGCGCCGGCGGCGACGATGCCACCGGCGACCATGGTGAGGGCGGCGGCCTTCTTGAGGTTCTTCACTTGTGTACTTCCTCCTGGTGATCGCTGCGGCCGGTCCGCCGCAGCACGCCATGGAGAACGCCGCGGCCCCCGCCGGGTTGCGCCGAACGGGGGATATACACACGACGGTATGACCTATTGAACGGTCGTGCGCCCGGCGCGTACGGGGGGCGCGTCAGTTGGTGAGGCCGTGTCTCACCGCCCAGAGCGCCGCCTGGGTGCGGTCCGCGAGGTCGAGCTTCATCAAGATGTTCGAGACGTGCGTCTTGACCGTCTTCTCGGAGAGGACGAGGGCGCGGGCGATCTCCCGGTTGGACCGGCCGTCCGCGATCAGGCCGAGGACCTCGCGCTCCCGCTCCGTGAGGGACGGGCCCCGCCCCGTGCCCCCGGGGGAGTCGTCCTGGGCGAGGAGCGCGCCGGCGACCTCGGGCTGGAGCAGGACGTGCCCGGCGTGGACGGAGCGGATCGCGCCGGCGAGGGCGTCGGGGGCGATGTCCTTGTAGACGTATCCGAAGGCTCCGGCGCGGAGCGCGGGGACGACCGTCCGCTGCTCGGTGAAGCTGGTGACGATCAGGACCCTGGTCGGGTTGGCGAGCTCGCGGAGCCGCTTGAGCGCCTCGATGCCGTCCGTGCCCGGCATCTTCACGTCCATGAGGACCACGTCGGGGCGGAGCTCCTCGGCCCTGGCGACTCCTTCGGCGCCGTCGGAGGCCTCCCCCACGACCTCGATGTCGTCCTGCACCTCCAGGAAGGTGCGCAGGCCGCGGCGGACGACCTGGTGGTCGTCGACCAGCAGGACACGGATCGGCTTGTCAGCCACCGGGAACCTCCATCTCGATCGTGGTGCCCTCGCCCGGGGCCGAGGTCACGGTGAGCCGCCCGCCGACGCCGCCCGCCCGGTCCCGCATGGAGACCAGGCCGAGGTGGCGTCCGGCGCTGCGGACGGTACGCGGGTCGAAGCCCTTGCCGTCGTCGGTGACGGTGAGCAGCGCGCCCTGGCCGCTGCGGGTGAGGGAGACCGTGACGCGCTTCGCGTCGGCGTGCCGCAGGGCGTTGTGCAGGGCCTCCTGGGCGACCCGGAGGACGGCCTCCTCCTGGGCGGCCGGCAGGGCCCGGGTCCCCTGGCTCTCGAAGGTGACCCGGGCGGAGTGGGCCCGGTCGAGGACCTGGATCTGGGCGCGGAGCGTGTGGACGAGGCCGTCCTCGTCGAGGGCGGCGGGCCGGAGCTCGACGACGGCGGCGCGCAGCTCGTCGGCGGCCTCGGCGGCGAGCGCGGCGACCTGCTGGAGCTCGCCCTTGGCGCGGGCCGGGTCGCGGTCGACGAGGGCGGCGGCGGCCTGGGCGGTCAGCCGGAGCGAGAACAGTTTCTGGCTGACGGCGTCGTGCAGCTCGTGGGCGAGGCGGGAGCGCTCCTCGGCGATGGTGAGCTCACGGCTGCGCTCGTACAGGCGGGCGTTGGTGAGGGCGATCGCCGCGTGCTGGGCGAGGATCGAGAGGAGGGCCTCGTCGTCGGCGGTGAAGCCGCAGCCGCCGTCGGGCTTGGGGCAGCGCTTGTTGGCGAGGAAGAGGGCGGCGAGGATCTCGTCGCCGTCCCTGACGGGCAGGCCGAGGAAGTCGGACATCTCGGGGTGGGCGTCCGGCCAGCCCTCGAAGCGGGGATCCAGGCGGACGTCGGCGAGCCGTTCGGGCTCGGCCTTGTGGAGCATCGAGGCGAGGATGCCGTGCTGGCGGGGCAGCGGGCCGATCGCCTTCCACTGCTCGTCGCTGACGCCGTCGACCACGAACTGCGCGAAACCGCCGTGGTCGTCGGGGACGCCCAGGGCCGCGTACTCGGCGTCGAGCAGTTCGCGGGCGGAGGCCACGATCGTCTTGAGGACGTCGCGGACCTCCAGGTGGCGGCTCATCGCCAGCAGGGCGGTGCTCACGGCGGCCAGGCCGGAGCTCGGTCGATGGCTCATGTGTTCACCGTACCGGCGGGGTGTGACGGTCCGTATCCGCCCGGGGACGAGGGCGGGGCAGGTCCCGGGACCTAGGTCGAAGTGCCCTCGGAGGTCCGGGCCCGGGGACGAGGCGGCGGGCGGGGGTGCGGCCGGAGGCTTGAGCCGTTCACAGGGAGAAGGGGATGGACGTCATGGCTGTCGCGATCATCACGGGGGCGTCGAAGGGGCTGGGGCGGGCGCTGGCGCAGGCGCTGGCGGGGCGGGGCTGGGACCTGGTGCTCGACGCCCGTACGGCGGGAGCACTGGAGGAGAGCGCGGAGGAGGCACGCACGCGTGGCGTACGGGTGGTGGCCGTGGCCGGGGACGTGACGGACGCGGCGCACCGGCGGGAGCTGGTGGCGGCGGCGCGGGAGCTCGGTGGGCTCGATCTGCTGGTGAACAACGCGGGGATCCTGGGTGCCGAGCCGCTCGTACCGCTCGACAGCCACTCGCTCGACGGGTTCCGGGCCGCCCTGGAGGTCAACGTGGTGGCTCCGCTGGGGCTGCTGCAGGAGGTGCTGCCGCTGCTGCGTGCGGCACCCGCCGGTGCGGTGATCAACCTGAGCTCGGACGCGGCGGCGGAGGCGTACCGGACCTGGGGCGCGTACGGGGCGACGAAGGCGGCGCTCGACCAGCTGTCGGCGGTGCTCGCGGTGGAGGAGCCGGGGCTGCGGGTCTGGTGGGTGGACCCGGGCGGGATGCGGACGGACATGCTGGCCGCGGCGGAGCCCGACGAGGACCTGTCGGGGACGCCGGCCCCGGCCGAGGTCGCCCCCGTCTTCCTGCGGCTGCTCGACGAGCGGCCGGCGAGCGGCCGGTACTCCGCGCCGGCCTTCCTGGAGGCGGTCCGGTGACCGTGCTGTCCGACGCGCTGGAGGAGCTGCGGGTGCCGGCGGAGCTGTCGGCACGGGTGCCGGCCGAGCAGCGGGGGCCCGGGCGGGGCCGGGACGACGTGCGGCTGCTCGTGTCCCGGGGCGAGGCCGTGTCGCACCACTCCTTCCGGGAGCTGCCCGCGCTGCTGCGGGCCGGGGACGTGCTCGTCGTCAACACGTCGACGACGCTGGCGGCGGCCGTGGACGGGCTCCTGGCGCCCAACGGGGAGCCGGTGGTGGTGCACTTCTCGACCCGCGGGGACGACGGGCGGTGGGCGGTGGAGCTGCGGACGCCGGACGGATCGGGCAGTACGCGCCCGCGTGGGGGCGGTCCGGCGGGGGCGGTCGTCCGACTGCCGGGAGGGGCCCGGCTCGTGCTCGCGGGGCCGCTGGCGCCCGGGAGCGGACGGCTGTGGTGGGCGAGGGTGGACACGGACGTGCCGGGGCTGCTCGGTCGGTACGGGCGGGCCATCCGCTACGGGTACACGGAGCGGGACCAGCCCCTGTCGGCGTACCGGACCGTCTTCGCGCTCCCCTCCCCCGACGGCGCGGGCTCGGCGGAGATGCCGAGCGCCGGGCGGCCCTTCACGGCCCGGCTGGTGGCGGAGCTGGTCGACCGGGGCGTACGCATCGCTCCCCTCTCCCTTCATACGGGGGTGGCGTCGGCGGAGGCGCACGAGCCGCCGTACCCGGAGCCCTTCGAGGTCCCTGCGGCGACGGCGGCCCTGGTGAACGCGGCCCGCGCCGAGGGCGGGCGGGTGATCGCGGTGGGGACGACGGTGGTGCGGGCGCTGGAATCGGCGGCGGTCGGCGGGGTGGTGCGTGCCCGTGCCGGGTGGACCGATCTGGTGGTGACGCCCGCGCGGGGGGTGCGGGTGGTGGACGGGCTGCTCACCGGGCTGCACGAGCCGGAGGCCTCGCATCTGCTGATGCTGGAGGCGGTCTCCGGGCGGCCCGCGCTGCGGAGCGCGTACGCCGCCGCGGTGCGGGAGCGCTACCTCTGGCACGAGTTCGGCGACGTCCATCTCCTCCTTCCGGAGGAGGAGCCTCACGGTGCGCATTGCTGACGCAACGCGTGGTGAGTTCTTCGTGTGCCTGATGTGAGGCCGCGCATAGGACGCAGGTCACTTACGAAGCCCCCTAGTGGACGTCCGAATGCCCGATATGGGCGGACGAAACGGGCCACAGGGGGCTTTCTGTGGCCCGTGCACGGGCCCCTGATCCACTACCCGCGATCGTACGTCACACCTTTGCCACGCGATTTTGCTGCCGCTAAGAATTGCCCCCGTCGCCGCCGAGCAGGCGCAGCGCCGCCCCGGCCGAGCGACCCCCAGCGATTCGAAGAGGTAGCCCAGCATGTCTGCGAACACCCCTGGCCACAGTCGTGGTCTGAAGAAGACCCACAAGGCCACGATCGCCGGCGTCGCCGCTCTGGGCGCCGCAGCCCTCACGCTCTCCCTCGTCCCCGGCAACCACGGCGGCACCGAGACCGAGCCGCAGGCTCTGGCCGGCACCCAGCAGGTCGCCTGGGCGTACGACGCGAACAGCCCGCAGGCGAAGGCGCTGGCCGCCAGCGTCAACGAGCAGCAGACCACCATCGGCCTGAAGGCGAAGCAGGAGGCCGAGGCGAAGGCCGAGGCCGCCGCGAAGGCCAAGGCCGAGGCGAAGAAGAAGGCCGACGCCCAGGCGAAGGCGAAGGCGAAGGCCGAGGCCGAGGCGAAGGCCAAGGCCGCCGCGAAGAAGCGCGCCGCGGAGAAGGCGGCCGCGAACCGCTCCGTCACCCGCACCCCGGTCTTCGCGAACAACCTCGACGGCTGGATCCGCGAGGCGCTCTACATCATGGACAAGCACGACATCCCGGGCACCTACAACGGTCTGCACCGGAACATCATGCGCGAGTCCAGCGGCAACCCGTACGCCATCAACAACTGGGACATCAACGCCCAGAACGGCATCCCGTCCAAGGGTCTGCTCCAGGTGATCTACCCGACCTTCAAGACCTACCACGTGGCGGGCACCAAGTTCGACCAGTACGACCCGGTCGCCAACATCGTCGCCGCCGCCAACTACGCGGCCGACCGCTACGGCTCGATCGACAACGTCAACAGCGCGTACTGAGTCGCCCGAGACACGCCGAAGGGCGGCACCCCGTGCGGGGTGCCGCCCTTCGGGGCTTGTCTCGCTACTTGCGCATGACCTCGGGCTCGTGGCGGCGCAGCAGCCGCGCCACGAGGACGCAGCAGACGGTCGCCATGAGCAGCTGGATGCCGAGGTCCAGGCTCCACTGGCCGACCGTGTGCTCCCACAGCGGGTCGGTGTTCGTGGGGTCCTTGTGGTCCCACGGCGGCATCAGGTGCGCCAGGTCCAGGGTGGTGCCGGCGCCGGCGATGCCCCAGCGGGAGGGCATGAGCCAGGCGAACTGCTCCAGGCCGGGCGAGCCGTACACCTGGAAGAGGATGCCGGTGAACACGACCTGGATGATCGCGAACATGACGAGCAGCGGCATGGTCTTCTCGGCGGTCTTCACCAGCGCGGAGATGACCAGGCCGACCATCATCGAGGTCAGGCCGAGCGCGATGACCTGGACGCACAGCTCGACGGCCGGCGGCATGAACAGGCCCTCTTCGGGGAGCGCGCGCGTGGAGAAGCCGATGCCGCAGATGATCACGCCCTGGAAGGCCGTGATCACGCCGAGGACGATGACCTTGGACATCAGGTACGCGGAGCGGGACAGGCCGACGGCGCGCTCCCGCTCGTAGATGACCCGTTCCTTGATGAGCTCTCGGACGGAGTTCGCCGCGCCGGAGAAGCACATGCCGACCGCGAGGATCAGCATGATCGTGCCGGCGTCGCCGTTGAAGCGGGACGGCGGTGTGGGCTTGCCGAGGCCGAAGTCGGCGGGGATGACGACGGACACCGCGCCGAGGACGGCCGGCAGGATCACCATCAGGGCCATGAAGCCCTTGTCGGAGGCGATCACCGACACGTAGCGGCGGATCAGGGTCCACAGCTGCGAGCCCCAGCCCTGCGGCTTCGGCGGGCGGGCCATGGCCTGCTGCGGCATCTGGACGGGCTGGGCGGCGACGGCGTCGATGTCCGCGGCGTACATCTGGTAGTGCTGCGAGCCCTTCCAGCGGCCCGCCCAGTCGTAGTCGCGGTAGTTCTCGAAGGCGGAGAAGACGTCGGCCCAGGTGGAGTAGCCGAAGAAGTTCAGCGCCTCCTCCGGCGGACCGAAGTACGCCACGGAGCCGCCGGGCGCCATGACGAGCAGCTTGTCGCAGAGGCCCAGCTCGGCCACCGAGTGGGTGACGACGAGGACCGTGCGGCCGTCGTCCGCGAGGCCGCGGAGCAGCTGCATGACGTCGCGGTCCATGCCCGGGTCGAGGCCGGAGGTCGGCTCGTCCAGGAAGATCAGCGAGGGCTTGGTGAGGAGCTCCAGGGCGACGGAGACGCGCTTGCGCTGGCCACCGGAGAGGGAGGTGACCTTCTTCTCCTTGTGGATGTCGAGCTTGAGCTCGCGCAGCACCTCGTCGATGCGGGCCTCGCGCTCGGCCGCGGCGGTGTCGCCGGGGAAGCGGAGCTTGGCCGCGTAGCGCAGCGCCTTCACGACCGTCAGTTCCTTGTGCAGGATGTCGTCCTGCGGGACCAGACCGATGCGCTGGCGCAGCTCGGCGAACTGCTTGTAGAGGCTGCGGTTGTCGTAGAGGACGTCGCCCTCGTTGGCCGGGCGGTAGCCGGTCAGCGCCTTGAGCAGGGTGGACTTGCCGGAGCCGGACGGGCCGATGACGCCGATCAGCGACTTCTCCGGGACGCCGAAGGTGACGTCCTTGAGGATCTGCTTGCCGCCGTCGACCGTGACCGTGAGGTGGCGGGCCGAGAAGGAGACCGAACCGGTGTCGACGAACTCCTCGAGCTGGCCGCCGACGATGCGGAACGTCGAGTGGCCGACGCCGACGATGTCCTGCGGGCCGAGGAGGGCCGAGCCGCCCTTGGGGATCGGCTGACCGTTGACGTAGGTGCCGTTGTGCGAGCCGAGGTCGCGGATCTCGAAGCGGCCGTCGGGCGTCGCGTGGAACTCGGCGTGGTGCCGCGAGACCTGGAGGTCGGAGACGACCAGTTCGTTCTCGAGGGCACGGCCGATGCGCATCACGCGGCCGAGGTCCAGCTGGTGGAAGGTGGTGGGGCTGCGGTCGGCGTAGGCCGACGACGCCCCCGCGGCGACGCCGGGGTGACCCTGCCCGTGCCCCTGCTGGTGCGGGACCTGCTGGGCGGGCGGCTGCTGGGCCTGCTGCTGCCAGCCCTGCTGCGGCGCCTGCTGCTGCGGGGGCGCCTGGTGCGTGGCCCAGTCGGCCTGGGCGGCGGACGCGGCGGCGGCCTGGTGGGCGGGAGCCTGCTGGGCCGGGGCCTGCTGCTGCGGGACCTGCTGCTGAGGTGCGGCCGCCGCGCCGGACGCGACGAGATTCAGCCGCGGGCCGTCGGTCGCGTTGCCCAGGTGGACGGCCGAACCGGGGCCGATCTCCACCTGGTGGACCCGCTGGCCCTGCACGAAGGTGCCGTTCGTGGAGCCGTGGTCCTCGATGACCCAGCTCCGGCCGCCCCAGCTGACGGTGGCGTGGCGCCACGAGACCCTGGCGTCGTCGATGACCAGGTCGCCCTGGGGGTCCCTGCCCAGGGTGTACGACCGGGACGGATCGAGCGTCCAGGTCCTGCCGTTCAATTCCAGTACGAGTTCTGGCACTCCATGCCCCACTACTTGTCCCCCGATGTACCCCCGTCTACGGGAGTCCAGGGATGGCGAATCATCCTGGGGAACTATTTCAGGCCCGGTCCCGTCTCGGAAAGTCGGGCCGCGTGAAGACCTTCGGGTCGTCCACTGGACCGCTCGGGTGTCCGCAGGGCGGGACGGGGGGTCGGACGGCACACGGTGCCCGATACGGTGGAACCACCATGAGCGCATCGCACACCTCAGACGTTCCCACTCTTCTCGTCAAGATCTTCGGGAAGGACCGTCCCGGGATCACCGCGGGACTCTTCGACACCCTCGCCGCCTACTCCGTCGACGTCGTGGACATCGAACAGGTGGTCTCCCGCGGCCGCCTCGTCCTGTGCGCGCTCGTCACCGAGCCGACCGTCGCCTCGGCGGGCGAACTCAGGGCCACCGTGCACAGCTGGGCCGAGTCGCTGAAGCTCCAGGCCGAGATCATCTCCGGCACGGGCGACAACCGGCCGCGCGGCGAGGGACGCTCGCACGTCACCGTGCTCGGCCACCCGCTCACCGCGGAGCAGACGGCGGCCATAGCGGCCAGGATCGCGGAGACCGGCGGCAACATCGACCGCATCTTCCGCCTCGCGAAGTACCCGGTGACGGCGGTCGAGTTCGCCGTCTCGGGCTGCGGGACCGAGTCGCTGCGGACCGCCCTCGCCACCGAGGCGCACAGCATCGGGGTCGACGTGGCCGTCGTCTCCGCGGGTCTGCACCGGCGGGCCCAGCGGCTCGTGGTCATGGACGTCGACTCGACCCTGATCCAGGACGAGGTGATCGAGCTCTTCGCCGCGCACGCGGGCTGCGAGGACAAGGTCGCCGAGGTGACGGCGGCGGCGATGCGCGGCGAGCTGGACTTCGAGCAGTCGCTCCACGCGCGCGTGGAGCTGCTGGCCGGCCTGGACGCCTCGGTGGTCGACAAGGTCCGCGCCGAGGTGCGGCTGACGCCCGGGGCCCGGACCCTGATCCGTACGCTCAAGCGGCTCGGCTACCAGGTGGGCGTCGTCTCCGGTGGGTTCACGCAGGTCACCGACGACCTGAAGGAGCGGCTCGGCCTCGACTTCGCCTCCGCCAACACGCTGGAGATCGTGGACGGGAAGCTCACCGGCCGGGTCACCGGCGACATCGTCGACCGGGCGGGCAAGGCGCGGCTGCTGCGCCGGTTCGCGGCGGAGGCGGGGGTGCCGCTGGCGCAGACCGTGGCGATCGGCGACGGGGCGAACGACCTGGACATGCTGAACGCGGCCGGGCTCGGGGTGGCGTTCAACGCGAAGCCGGTGGTCCGTCAGGCGGCGCACACGGCGGTGAACGTGCCGTTCCTGGACACCGTGCTGTACCTGCTCGGCATCACGCGCGAGGAGGTCGAGGCCGCGGACTTCGGCGAGGAGGACCTGCCGCACTGAGCGGCGGGGATACGGAGAGGGGCCCGGGCGTCGGACGACGCCCGGGCCCCTCTCCGTACGGGTACGGGGTCAGGAGTGCGGGGCCCAGAACTCGACGAGCTTGCCGACGCCGTGCTCCACGGACTTCCAGGAGCCGTCGAAGGTGACGACGGCGAAGGCGGAGGTCGGGAAGCCGCTGCGGTTCATCCGGGAGAGGGTGTCGCCCTCGGCCCCGCCCGCGAGGGCGTCGGCCAGGGCGTGCATGCCGGGGTTGTGGCCGATGAGCAGGAGGTGGTTCACGGCGTCCGGGGTCTCGTTGACCAGGGCGATGAGCTCGCCGAGGGAGGCCTCGTACATCCGCTCCTCGTACACCGTCTTCGGGCGCTGCGGGAGCTCCTGGACGGCCAGCTTCCAGGTCTCGCGGGTGCGGAGGGCGGTCGAGCAGAGGGCCAGGTCGAAGGCGATGCCGGTCTCGGCGAGCCGTCGGCCGGCCACCGGGGCGTCCGTGCGGCCCCGGTCGGCGAGGGGTCGCTCGTGGTCGGACTCGTCGTTCCAGTCTGCCTTCGCGTGCCGGAGGAGCACGATGCTGCGGGGTGTATCGACGCTCATGGTCCACAGCTTCGCACGAAACGGGCCACCACGACTCAGAGAGACAGCGTTTGCCAGAGGTGCTCGAGAACTCTGCCGAACGCCGGGTCTCCGGTGGCCGCCTGGGCCTCACCCGACCCGGTCATGAGCACCAGGAGGGCGAGGAAGGCGGCGGCCGGGAGGGCGAGGGCCCACCAGGGCAGCCGGGTGTCGACGCCCGTGGTCGTGGTCCGGATGCCGGGGTGCGTGGGGGCCGACATGGCCGCCTCCGTGGGTGAGTTCCGTGCTTTCGCCGTTGTCACCAACGTACGGATCGCACGTCCTCCGGCCCATCGGGCGATCCACCCACTTCACCCTGACACTCACCCCCTAGGGGATACGGGGGTCAGCCCCACCTCCCCGTCACCTCACGGGGAGGCGAACGAGGCGATGACGGCGATGACGACCGTGATGCCGAGCATCGCGCCGAGCACGAGGAGCAGCTTCTTCTGGCCGTTCTGGGGATTGGGTTCGAGGACTGGCATGGGAACAGTCTCGCATCTCAGCATTCGTCCTCGACCGTCCGGTCCCGGCCGGCCAGGGTTCCGACGATCATCTGCGGCACCATCAGTCCGCCCATGAGCGCGATGGGCAGTCCCCAGCCGCCGCTGTGCTGGTAGAGCACGCCGACGAGGAGGGGCCCGGGGATGGAGATGAGGTAGCCGACGCTCTGCGCGAAGGCGGAGAGCCGGACGACGCCCGCGCCGGTGCGCGAGCGCATGCCGATCATCGTGAGGGCGAGCGGGAAGGCGCAGTTGGAGACGCCGAGGAGCACCGCCCAGACCCAGGCTCCGGCGGCGGGGGCGAGGAGGAGGCCGGTGTATCCGGTGAGCCCGCACAGGCCGAGGGCGACGACGATCGGGCCCTGGTTCTTCATGCGGGTCGCGAGGCGGGGGATGACGAAGGCGAGCGGGACGCCCATGACCATGGTGACGGCGAGGAGCACGCCCGCGGTGGCGGCGGGGACGCCGGCGTCGCGGAAGATCTGCGGCATCCAGCCCATGGTGATGTAGGCGCCGGTGGCCTGGAGGCCGAAGAAGACGCCGAGCGCCCAGGCGGTGCGGCTGCGGGTGATGCGCGGTGCGGGGGCCTGCGGTGCCGCTTCGCGGGCGGTGGCCGCCGGGGGCGCCGTGTCCGCGCCCCGGTCGCGCAGGAGCGGGAGCCAGGGCAGGACGGCGACCGCGGCGAGGACCGCCCAGACGCCGAGGCCGAGGCGCCAGTCGCCGCCGAGGGCGTCGGTCATGGGGACGGTCGCGGCCGCGGCGACGGAGGTGCCGAGGGCGAGCGCCATGGAGTAGAGGCCGGTCATGCTGCCGACGCGGTCGGGGAAGTACCGCTTGACGATGACGGGCATCAGGACGTTGCTGACGGCGATGCCCATGAGGGCGAGGGCGCTGGCGGCGAGGAAGGCGGCGGTGCCGGTCGCGAAGGGCCGCAGGACGAGGCCGGTGAAGATCGCGGCCATGCCCGCGCAGACGACGGCGGCGGGGCCGAAGCGGCGGGCGAGGCGGGGGGCGGTGATGCCGAAGACCGCGAAGCAGAGCGGGGGCACGGAGGTGAGGACGCCGGCGACGCTGCCGCTCATGTGGAGGTCCGCGCTGACCTCTTCGAGGAGGGCGCCGAGGCTGGTGATGGCGGGGCGCAGGTTGAGGGCGGCCAGGACGAGTCCGACGGCGACGAGGCCGAGGAGCCCGCGGCGAGGCGGGGCGGCACGGCCCGGTGCGGGAGAATCCCCGGCCGTGGTGGCCGTGGCCGTCCGTGCGGTGGTCTCCGCCGCTGTCACGGCGGGGTCGAGGGTCTTCGGCTCGTCAGACATGAGGCCATCATAGAATCATGGGATGATTGGTTGTCCAATCTCGAACAGTCCAGCCTCGAATGAATGGGAAGGCGTTCCATGGCCCTCGGTCACCCCCGGCGCACCGGTCTCTCCGATCAGGTGATCGCCGAGCTGCGGAACCAGATCACCTCCGGCGAGTGGCCGGTGGGTTCGCGCATCCCGACCGAACCCGAACTGGTCGAGCAGCTGGGCGTCGCCCGCAACACGGTGCGCGAGGCGGTCCGCGCGCTCGCGCACAACGGCCTGCTCGACATCCGCCAGGGCTCGGGGACGTACGTCGTCGCCACCAGCGAGCTGGCGGGCGTCATGCACCGGCGCTTCGCCGGCTCCGACCCCCGGCACGTCGCCGAGCTGCGCTCGACGCTGGAGTCCGCGGCGGCCCGGTTCGCGGCCGAGCGGCGCTCGGAGCGGGACCTGAAGCAGCTGGACGCCCTGCTCGGGCGCCGTGAGGAGGCGTGGGAGTCCGGGGACGCGGAGCGGTTCGTGACGGTCGACGCGGCCTTCCACCACGCGGTGGTCGCCGCCTCGGGCAACGAGGTGCTGACGGAGCTCTACGCGGACCTGGGCGATCTGCTGCGGGACTGGCTGCGCGACGACATCGGGCAGGTGCTGCGGCCGGAGAACCACATGGACCACGCGCGCCTGGTGGACGCGATCCGCGCGGGCGACGCCGAGCGGGCCGGCACGGAGGCGGCCGGCTACCCCTTCATGTGCCTCAGGAGCCCCGTACCGGAAGAGAACCCGGAGCGGGAGCCGGATCCGCGGGCTGGTGCGTGACCCAGGCGGACCGGACCTCCTTCCAGCAGCGGCCGGTGACCTGGGCGTAGTCGGCGGGTCCGACCTCCACGGGGGCGCTGTCGGTGTCGACGTCCCACCAGCGGTCGCACTCGACGTGGAGGCGGACGCGGTCGGTGCGGGGGTACGGATTGCTGCAGTGGGCGGTGACGCGGGAGCCCTCGACGAGGGTCCGGCAGGAGGCTCCGAAGTTCTCCGGCTCCTCGGTCGCCGGGGCGGTGACGGGGAGCTCCTCGGTGGGGGCGGGAACGGCCCGTACCTCGGCGGCCACTCCGGTCCCGGTGATCAGAACGGCGACGGAGGCGATCGCCCCGAAGCCGTGACGTATCGCGCGCATGCCCGTACCTCCTCCCCGTCAGCAGCAGAACATCACGCTCTGCCCCAGTCTGGGGTCGTTCGGGCTACTTTTCGACCCGTGCAGGGGTTGCGGAACGCCGAGGGCCGTGTGTCCGTCCCGGAGGACGGGCACACGGCCCTCGGCTCGCTGTGCGGAGCGGTTACGCGCCCATGGCGTGCACGCCGCCGTCCACGTGGATGATCTCGCCCGTGGTCATCGGGAACCAGTCCGAGAGCAGCGCGACGATGCCGCGGCCGGCCGGCTCCGGGTCCGCGAGGTCCCAGGCCAGCGGGGAGCGGCTGTCCCACACGGAGGCCAGACCGTCGAAGCCCGGGATGGACTTGGCGGCCATGGAGCCGAGCGGGCCCGCCGAGATCAGGTTGCAGCGGATGTTCTGCTTGCCGAGGTCGCGCGCCATGTAGCGGCTGGTGGCCTCCAGGGCGGCCTTGGCCGGGCCCATCCAGTCGTACTGCGGCCAGGCGAACTGCGCGTCGAAGGTCAGGCCGACGACGGAACCGCCCTCGGACATCAGCGGCAGCAGCGCCATCGTCAGCGACTTCAGGGAGAAGGCGGAGACGTGCATGGCGGTGGCCACGGACTCGAACGGCGTGTTCAGGAAGTTGCCGCCGAGCGCGTCCTGCGGCGCGAAGCCGATGGAGTGCACGATGCCGTCGAGGCGGTCGCCCAGCTGCTCGCGGACCTGGCCCTCCAGGCGGGCGAGGTGCTCGTCGTTGGAGACGTCGAGCTCCAGGACCTTGACCTTCTCGGGCTTGGGGAGCTTCTTGGCGATGCGCTCGGTCAGCGTCGGCCGGGGCCAGGCGGTGAGGATGATCTCCGCACCCTGCTCCTGGGCCAGCTTCGCGGCGTGGAAGGCGATGGAGGACTCCATCAGCACACCGGTGATGAGGATGCGCTTGCCCTCGAGAATTCCGCTCATGGTGATCAGTGACCCATGCCCAATCCGCCGTCAACCGGGATGACGGCTCCAGTGATGTACGAGGCGTCGTCGGAGGCGAGGAACTTCACCGCGGCGGCGATCTCCTCCGGCTGCGCGTAGCGGCCCAGCGGCACCTGGGACACGATGCCCGCGCGCTGCTCGTCGGTGAGCACGGCGGTCATGTCGGTGTCGACGAAGCCGGGGGCGACGACGTTGAAGGTGATGTTGCGCGAGCCCAGCTCACGCGCGAGGGAGCGGGCGAAGCCGACCAGGCCGGCCTTGGAGGCGGCGTAGTTGGCCTGGCCCGCGGAACCCAGCAGACCGACGACCGAGGAGATCAGGACGACGCGGCCCTTCTTGGCGCGCAGCATCCCGCGGTTGGCACGCTTGACGACCCGGAACGTGCCGGTGAGGTTGGTGTCGAGGACGGACGTGAAGTCCTCCTCGGTCATGCGCATGAGGAGCTGGTCCTTCGTCACGCCGGCGTTGGCCACGAGGACCTCCACCGGACCGTGCTTCTCCTCGATCTCCTTGTAGGCCGTCTCCACCTGCTCCGCGTCGGTGATGTCGCACTTGACGGGGAGGCAGCCGAGCTCGACCAGGGCGGCCGGGGGCTCGCCGGAGCGGTACGTGATCGCGACCTTGTCGCCGGCCTCGGCGAACGCGCGGGCGATGGCGAGGCCGATGCCCCGGTTTCCTCCGGTGACGAGAACCGAGCGGCTCAACGGATCACCCTTTCGATAGCGGTCTGGTAGCCGAAAACCTATCGGTATCGCTCCCGACATGGGGAATCGACCTCCCACAGTGGCGTAGGGGTGTCACTGTCGGGTCCCTACAGCTCGGGGCCGGTACGAACCGGTCGGCGGGTTCGCCCGGGGCGCACTCCAATGCGCGGACTCGGGCGCCCGTCCCGTGATTGACTTCCGGTTTCAGACCGCTGTCTTCCGATCGCCGAGAGCGAGGCCGCTCGTGGTCCATCAGATCGACCCTTCGTTCGTCGCGCTGCCGTTGCGGGCGCTCGCCGACGCCGCGCTCGCCCGGGCGCGCGCGCTGGGCGCCGAGCACGCGGACTTCCGCCTGGAGCGGGTGCGCAGCGCCTCCTGGCGGCTGCGCGACGCCAAACCGTCCGGGTCCTCGGACACCACGGACCTCGGCTACGCGGTGCGGGTGGTGCACGGCGGGGCCTGGGGCTTCGCCTCCGGCGTGGACCTGACGATGGACGGGGCGGCGCGGGTCGCCTCGCAGGCGGTCGCCATGGCCAAGCTGTCGGCGAAGGTGATCGCGGCGGCGGGCTCCGACGAGCGCGTGGAGCTGGCCGAGGAGCCGGTGCACGCCGAGAAGACGTGGATCTCCTCGTACGAGATCGACCCGTTCTCCGTGCCCGCCGAGGAGAAGAGCGCGCTGCTCGCCGACTGGAGCGCCCGGCTGCTCGGGGCGGAGGGCGTGGCGCACGTGGACGCCTCGCTGCTCACCGTCCACGAGAACAAGTTCTACGCGGACACGGCCGGCACCGTGACCACGCAGCAGCGCGTCCGGCTGCACCCGCAGCTCACGGCGGTCGCCGTGGACGGGACGACCGGCGAGTTCGACTCGATGCGGACGATCGCTCCGCCGGTCGGGCGGGGCTGGGAGTACCTGACCGGGACCGGCTGGGACTGGGACAAGGAGCTCGACGAGATCCCGGGGCTGCTCGCCGAGAAGATGCGCGCGCCGAGCGTGGAGGCCGGGCGGTACGACCTGGTCGTGGACCCGTCGAACCTGTGGCTGACGATCCACGAGTCCATCGGGCACGCCACCGAGCTGGACCGGGCGCTCGGCTACGAGGCGGCGTACGCGGGCACCTCCTTCGCCACCTTCGACCAGCTGGGCAAGCTGGCGTACGGCTCCTCGGTCATGAACGTGACGGGTGACCGGACCGCGGAGCACGGTCTCGCCACCGTCGGCTTCGACGACGAGGGCGTCGAGGCGCAGTCCTGGGACCTGGTGAAGGACGGCACGCTCGTCGGCTACCAGCTGGACCGGCGGATCGCGAAGCTCACGGGCCTCGGCCGGTCGAACGGCTGCGCCTTCGCCGACTCCCCCGCGCACGTCCCGGTGCAGCGGATGGCGAACGTCTCGCTCCAGCCGGACCCGGGCGGTCTGTCGACGGAGGACCTGATCGGGGGCGTGGAGCGCGGCATCTACGTGGTCGGCGACCGGTCCTGGTCGATCGACATGCAGCGCTACAACTTCCAGTTCACCGGCCAGCGCTTCTTCCGCATCGAGAACGGCCGGCTCGCCGGGCAGCTGCGGGACGTGGCGTACCAGGCGACGACCACCGACTTCTGGGGCTCGATGGAGCAGGTCGGCGGCCCGCAGACGTACGTCCTCGGTGGCGCCTTCAACTGCGGCAAGGCCCAGCCGGGCCAGGTCGCCGCCGTCTCGCACGGCTGCCCGTCCGCCCTCTTCCGGGGCGTCAACATCCTCAATACGACGCAGGAGGCCGGTCGATGAACTCCCGCCACGACCTTTGCCGGGGGTCCGGGGGTCGCCCCCCGGGCAAGCACAGTCTGAACACCACGCAGGAGGCCGGTCGATGAGCCGCGTCAGCAAGCCGTACGAGATCGTCGAGCGGGCCCTCGAGCTGTCCCGCGCCGACGGGTGTGTCGTCATCGCCGACGAGGAGTCCTCGGCCAATCTGCGCTGGGCGGGCAACGCGCTCACCACGAACGGCGTGACCCGGGGCCGCACCCTCACCGTGATCGCGACCGTCGACGGCGCGCAGGGCACCGCCTCCGGTGTCGTCTCGCGGTCCGCCGTGACCGCGGACGACCTGGAGCCCCTGGTGCGGGCCGCCGAGGCCGCCGCCCGCGCCGCCGGGCCCGCCGAGGACGCCCAGCCGCTGGTGGAGGGCGTGCCCGCCTCGCCCGACTTCACGGACGCCCCGGCGGAGACCTCCTCCGCCGTCTTCACCGACTTCGCCCCGGCGCTCGGCGAGGCCTTCGCACGCGCGCGTGCGGGCGGCCGCGAGTTGTACGGCTTCGCCAACCACGAGCTGACCTCCACCTACCTGGGCACGTCCACGGGGCTGCGGCTCCGCCACGACCAGCCCAACGGGACCCTGGAGCTCAACGCCAAGTCCCCCGACCGCTCGCGTTCCGCGTGGGCCGGGCGCTCGACCCGGGACTTCAAGGACGTCGACCCGGGCGCGCTCGACGCCGAGCTGGCGACCCGCCTCGGCTGGGCGGAGCGGAGGATCGAGCTGCCCGCCGGCCGGTACGAGACGCTGCTGCCGCCGACCGCCGTGGCCGACCTGATGATCTACCAGCTGTGGTCCTCGGCCGCCCGGGACGCGGTGGAGGGCCGTACGGTCTTCTCCAAGCCCGGCGGCGGCACCCGGCTCGGCGAGCAGCTCTCCCCGCTGCCGCTGACGCTGCGCAGCGACCCGAACGAGCCGGGCCTGGAGTCCTCGCCGTTCGTGATCGCGCACTCCTCCGGCGACGACTCCTCCGTCTTCGACAACGGTCTGCCGGTCGGCCCGGTCGACTGGGTGAAGGCCGGCGCGCTGGCGCATCTGGTCACCACCCGGCACACGGCGGGCCTTACTCGGTTGCCCGTGGCGCCGGGAGCGGGGAACCTGATCCTGGACGGCGGCGGCGTGCGCTCCCTGGAGGAGATGGTGGCCTCGACGGAGCGCGGCCTGCTGCTGACCTGCCTCTGGTACATCCGCGAGGTCGACCCGGCGACGCTGCTGCTGACCGGGCTGACCCGGGACGGCGTCTACCTCGTCGAGAACGGCGAGGTGGTCGGCGAGGTGAACAACTTCCGGTTCAACGAGTCGCCGGTGGACCTGCTGTCGCGGGCCTCGGAGGCGGGTCGTACGGAGAAGACGCTGCCGCGCGAGTGGAGCGACTGGTTCACCCGGGCCGCGATGCCCGCCCTGCGGGTGCCGGACTTCAACATGAGCTCGGTCAGCAAGGGGGTCTGACCCGCCTAGACTGGGCCGACGTACCACTGACGACTTTCTGAGGAGACGGACGATCGTGACGGACATCGTCGACGAGCTGAAGTGGCGTGGGCTCTTCGCCCAGTCCACCGATGAGGACGCACTGCGCAAGGCTCTCGCGGACGGTCCCGTCACGTTCTATTGCGGTTTCGACCCGACCGCGGCCAGTCTCCACGTCGGCCACCTGGTCCAGGTCCTCACCGTCCGCCGGCTCCAGCAGGCCGGGCACCGGCCGCTGGCGCTGGTCGGCGGGGCCACCGGGCAGATCGGTGACCCGCGGCCGACGGCCGAGCGCACCCTGAACGACCCCGAGACGGTCGCGAACTGGGTGAACCGGCTGCGCTCGCAGATCGAGCCCTTCCTCTCCTTCGAGGGGGAGAACGCGGCGGTCATGGTGAACAACCTGGACTGGACCGCCGGGATGTCGGCGATCGAGTTCCTGCGGGACATCGGCAAGCACTTCCGGGTCAACAAGATGCTGACCAAGGACTCCGTCGCCCGGCGCCTGGAGTCCGAGCAGGGCATCAGCTACACCGAGTTCAGCTACCAGCTGCTCCAGGGCATGGACTTCCTGGAGCTGTACCGCCGCTACGGCTGCACGCTCCAGCAGGGCGGCTCGGACCAGTGGGGCAACCTGGTGGCCGGCCTCGACCTGATCCACCGCCTGGAGCCGGGCGCCGAGGCGCACGCGCTCGCGACCCCGCTGATGGTCAAGGCGGACGGCACCAAGTTCGGCAAGACCGAGGGCGGGGCCGTCTGGCTGGACCCGGAGATGACCACGCCGTACGCGTTCTACCAGTTCTGGCTGAACGTGGACGACCGGGACATCTCGACGTACATGCGGATCCTGTCCTTCAAGTCCCGCGAGGAGCTGGAGGAGCTGGAGGCGCAGACCGCCGAGCGGCCGCAGGCGCGCGCCGCGCAGCGGGCGCTCGCCGAGGAGCTCACCACCCTGGTGCACGGCGCCGAGCAGTGCGCGGCCGTCATCGGCGCCTCCAAGGCGCTGTTCGGGCAGGGCGACCTGGCCGAGCTGGACGAGCCGACGCTCGCCGCCGCGCTGTCCGAGCTGCCGCACGCGCGCGTGTCCGAGCTGGGCCAGGTCGTGGACCTGTTCGCCGAGGTCGGTCTCGTGGCGAGCAAGTCGGCGGCGCGCCGCACGGTGAAGGAGGGCGGTGCCTACGTGAACAACGTGAAGGTGACCGCCGAGGACGCCGAGGTGTCGGCGGACGAGCTGCTGCACGGCCGCTGGCTGGTGCTGCGGCGCGGCAAGAAGAACCTCGCGGCGATCGAGTTCGCCGGCGAGTAGGGATCACGGAAGGAGGCCCGGTACGCGCGCGGTGCGCCGTACCGGGCCTCCTTCCGTCTCTCAGGCGTGCCGTCTGCCGCCCTTGACCGAGACCCACAGCATGTCGCCCACGCCGACCACCGCGATGGCGCCGATCAGCTGGAGCAGGTGCCGGGTCCAGTCGATGCCCCGGGTCTCCCCGACTCCGATCCAGCCCGCGACCGCGTTGCCGAGCACGCTGCCGAGGATGCCGAACACGGTCGTCAGCCACAGCGGGATCTGCTGCTTCCCCGGCAGGATCGCCTTCGCGAGCAGACCGAGGACGAATCCCACGATGATCGCCCACAACCAACCCATCGCCGCCTCCTAGTGCGCGTGTGCGCCCAGTCTCGACCCATCGGCCATACGGCGCATGTCGGACAGCGCCGTACGTGCCCCGGTCTCGTGGACCGTGGAGGGCGGGCGTACCGTGGAATCAGGTCCGGACCGGGGAGGGTCCGGCACGACCCGTGGGCGGTGAACAGCGATGCCGAAGCATGGCGGGACCGAGGTCTTCCGGATCACGGGGGCCCGGCAGGGGCTCGCCGAGGACGTGCGGGGGCGGCAGCGGCGCTACGTCATCTCGATGACGGTGCGGACGCTCTCCGTGATCGCCGCGACGGTGCTGTGGAACGTGGAGCGGCACATCGCCTTCGTGGCGCTGGGCCTGGGCCTCCTGCTCCCCTACATCGCCGTGGTGATCGCCAACGCGGGACGCGAGAGGGCTCCGTCCCTTCCCTCCACCTTCGTCCCGACTCCGGTGCGCCCGGAGCTCGACGCCTCGAACCTCAATAAAAGCTCAGATCAATCATGACGATCCCGTGCACCGCACCCCATGTGCCGTGACATACTGCCTACGCGCTCCGCATCCCCCGTCGGAGCGACGGACCGATGCCGGGCAGCTCCCCCCGTGGCTGCCCGGCATCGCTGTTGCTGGACAATGATCGGGTGAGCGAAGAGAAGCCGATCTGTTCCGCCAAGGGGTGCCGCGTCGACGCCGTCTGGGTCCTCGCGTGGAACAACCCCAAGCTGCACACGCCCGAGCGTCGCAAGACCTGGCTCGCGTGCGAGGAGCACCGCGAACACCTCTCCCAGTTCCTGGGTGTGCGGGGCTTCCTGAAGGACGTCGTCCCGCTGGCCGACTGGGACTCAGCCGCCGATGGCTGACATCGGGCGGTCGGGCTGGAGGAAGCTCGGGTCGTCGAGGCCGGAGCCGGCCTTCTTGCCCCACATGGCCTTCCGCCAGATCTCCGCGACCGTGCCGTCCGGGGCGTCCGAGCGCAGCGCGGCCCGCAGGTCCGTCTCCTCGGTGGCGAAGAGGCAGGTGCGCACCTGACCGTCGGCGGTGAGCCGGGTGCGGTCGCAGGCCCGGCAGAACGGGCGGGTGACGGAGGCGATGACGCCGACCGTGTGCGGTCCGTCGTCGACCTTCCAGCGCTCCGCGGGCGCCGATCCGCGCTCCTCGGAGCCCTCCGGCGTCAGGGTGAAGCGGGTGCGCAGCGACTCCAGGATGTCCCCGGCGGTGATCATGCCGTCGCGCTTCCAGCCGTGCTGGGCGTCCAGGGGCATCTGCTCGATGAAGCGGAGCTCGTAGCCCTCCCGTATCGCCCAGGCGAGGAGGTCGGGGGCCTCGTCGGCGTTGAGCCCGGGCATCAGGACGGCGTTGACCTTGACCGGGGCGAGGCCGGCCTCGCGGGCGGCGGCCATGCCGTCGAGGACGTCCTGGTGGCGGTCGCGCCGGGTGAGGGTCTTGAAGACCTCGGGGCGCAGGGTGTCGAGGGAGACGTTGACCCGGTCGAGGCCGGCGGCCTTGAGGGCGGCGGCGGTGCGCTTGAGTCCGATGCCGTTGGTGGTGAGGGACATCCTGGGGCGGGGCTCCAGGGCGGCGCAGCGCTCGACGATCCCGACGAGGCCGGGGCGGAGCAGCGGCTCGCCCCCGGTGAAGCGGACCTCGGTGACGCCGAGGTCGGTGACCGCGATGCGGATGAGCCGGACGATCTCGTCGTCGGTGAGGAGGTCCGGCTTGGCGAGCCACTGGAGGCCCTCTTCCGGCATGCAGTACGTGCAGCGCAGATTGCACCGGTCGGTGAGCGAGACGCGCAGGTCGGTGGCCACACGGCCGTATGTGTCGATGAGCACTGTGGGCCCCCTCCCGGTCTTCCGGATGCGTGTGTTCCGAGCCTACGCGAGCACGCGGACAACGAGCAGGGCAGATTGTCACGAGGACCGACGAGGCCGCGTCGTAGAACTCTACGACGCGGCCGTCCGGCGGTGGCGGAGCGTGTACGTTTCAGTGCGCTCCGACTCCGGTGAGGGACTTGACCTCCAGCTCCGCGTACTTGCCCTTGTCCGGCTCCTCCTTGGAGAGGATCGAGCCGAGCCAGCCGAGCAGGAAGCCGAGCGGGATGGAGACGATGCCGGGGTTCTCCAGCGGGAACCAGTAGAAGTCCGCCGTCTTGAACATCGAGGTGGGCTTGCCGGAGACGACCGGGGAGAACAGGACGAGGACGACCGCCGAGACCAGGCCGCCGTAGATCGACCACAGGGCACCCCGGGTGGTGAACCGCTTCCAGAAGAGCGAGTAGAGGATCGTCGGCAGGTTGGCCGAGGCGGCGACCGCGAAGGCGAGGGCGACGAGACCGGCGACGTTGAGGTCGCGGGCGAGGGCGCCGAGCGCGATGGAGACGATGCCGATGAGGACGGTCGCCCAGCGGGCGGCCTTCACCTCCTCCTGCTCGGTGGCCTTCCCGCGCCGGATGACGTTGGCGTAGATGTCGTGCGCGAAGGACGAGGAGGAGGCCAGGGTCAGGCCGGCGACGACGGCGAGGATGGTCGCGAAGGCGACGGCGGAGATGACGGCGAGGAGGATCGCGCCGCCGGTGGAGCCGGCTCCGCCGCCGATCTCCAGGGCCGCGAGCGGGGCGGCCGTGTTGCCGGCCTTGTTGGAGGCGATGATGTCGGTGTTCTTGAGGAGCGCGGCGGCGCCGAAGCCGAGGACGATCGTCATCAGGTAGAAGGCGCCGATGATGCCGATGGCCCAGTTGACGGACTTACGGGCGGCCTTGGCGCTCGGCACCGTGTAGAAGCGGATCAGGATGTGGGGCAGGCCGGCGGTGCCGAGGACGAGGGCGATGCCGAGCGAGAGGAAGTCCAGCTTGGAGGTGGCGGTGGCGCCGTACTTGAGGCCGGGCTGCAGGAAGGCGTCGCCCTTGCCGCTGTTGGTGGCGGCCGCGCCGAGCAGCTCCGAGATGTTGAAGTGGAACTTGAGGAGGATGAGGAAGGTGATCAGGAGGGTGCCCGCGATGAGCAGGACCGCCTTGACCATCTGCACCCAGGTGGTGCCCTTCATGCCGCCGATCGTCACGTACACGATCATCAGGAGGCCGACCAGGGCGACGATCGCGATCTTGCCGCCGTCGCTGGTGATGCCGAGCAGCAGCGAGACGAGGACGCCCGCGCCCGCCATCTGGGCGAGCAGGTAGAAGATCGAGACGACGATCGTCGAGGTGCCGGCGGCGGTGCGGACGGGCCGCTGGCGCATCCGGTAGGCGAGGACGTCGCCCATGGTGAACCGGCCGGAGTTGCGCAGCGGTTCGGCGACCAGGAGCAGGGCGACGAGCCAGGCGACGAGGAAGCCGATCGAGTAGAGGAAGCCGTCGTAGCCGAAGAGGGCGATGGCTCCGGCGATGCCGAGGAAGGACGCGGCGGACATGTAGTCGCCGGAGATCGCCAGGCCGTTCTGGAAGCCGGTGAACTGGCGTCCACCGGCGTAGAAGTCGGCGGCGCTGCGGGTCTGGCGGCCGGCCCAGACGGTGATGACGAGGGTGGCGAGGACGAAGGCCCCGAACAGGGCGATGATCAGGGGCCGGTGCTCGGTGGTGGCGTTGCCGGCCGCGAGCAGGACGGGGGTGCTCATGCGTCGCCCTCCATACGGGTTCTGATGGCCTCGGCCTTGGGGTCGAGCCGGTTCGCCGCGTGCCGCGAGTAGAGCCAGGCGATGAGGAACGTGGTGAGGAACTGGCCGAGGCCGAGGACGAGGGCCACGTTGATGTTGCCGAAGAGCTTGGTGCCCATGAAGTCGCCCGCGTAGTTGGAGAGCAGCACGTACAGCAGGTACCAGGCGATGAAGGCGAGGGTGAGGGGGAAGGCGAAGGAGCGGTACGTGCGGCGCAGTTCGCCGAACTCCGCGCCTTCCTGGACCTCGACGAACTGTTCCGTGGTGGGCGACGCGGGACCGCGGTCGGTCTCCGTGCCGTTTCTGGGCGGTGGCAGTGCTTCGGTGGCCACGGAATCTCCTCGGGACGCGGGGACGGACGGCTTGGTCAAGGGGGCCTCACCAGGGGTGTGGGAAGCGGGGCTCCCAGCGGAGCTCCTCCCCTGACCAACGGCACGGAGCGGGAAGCGAAGCGGTTCACCCGGAAGATTTCCTTGAACATATCTTCATGAAGTCTTCTCAACTCATTGAAGGTTCGGGAAGATCAGCGATAGCTTCACTCGTCATGCACCTGCCCGCACGCAAACCCGCGCGCGGGCAGTACATACGGATGATGTGGAGAACCCATGGCTCATCTGGGATCGAGGCGCGGCCGAGCTCTCGCTCTGCCGGTTGGTCTCGCGCTCACGGCCTCGCTCGGCTTCCTTGCCCCCGGCGCCGCCTCCGCCGCGGAACTGAGCGACGCTCCGGCCGCCGTGGCCGCTTTCAGCGGCCCGAAGCTCTCGTACGTCGTCAACGTCGAGGGCGGCCGCTGGACCGCCGACTCCGTGCGGAAGTCGATCGCCGCCGCGGGCGGCGAGGTGGTCATCTCGTACGACCAGATAGGCGTGATAGTCGTCCACTCGCAGAACCCCGAGTTCGCGAAGACGATCCGTCAGGCGCGTGGTGTGGTGTCCGCCGGCGCGACCCGCACCGCTCCGCTCTCCGTCCAGTCCGACGACTCCGTCGACGAGGGCGCGCAGACGCTGTCCGCCGCCGAGGCCAAGGCCGCCGCGGCCGCCGCCACGGACGGTCAGGACCCGCTGGAGCCCCTGCAGTGGGACCTCCCGGCGATCAAGGCCGACAAGGCGCACGAGAAGACCCTCGGCAGCAGCCGGGTCACCGTCGGCATCATCGACACCGGTGTCGACGACACCCACCCGGACCTGGCGCCGAACTTCGACGCCTCCGCCTCCGCCAACTGCGTGTCCGGCAAGCCGAACACGACCCCCGGCTCGTGGCGTCCGAACAAGGGCGAGAGCGACCACGGCACGCACGTCGCGGGCACCATCGGCGCCGCCAAGAACGGCATCGGCATCACCGGTGTCGCGCCGGGCGTGAAGCTCGCCGGCATCAAGGTGTCCACCCCGGACGGCTTCTTCTACACCGAGGCCGTGGTCTGCGGCTTCGTGTGGGCGGCCGAGCACGGCATCGACGTCACGAACAACAGCTACTACACCGACCCGTGGATGTTCGCCTGCAAGGACGACGAGGACCAGAAGGCCCTCATCGAGGCGGTCACCCGCGCGACCCGGTACGCGGAGAAGAAGGGCACGGTCAACGTCGCCGCGGCCGGCAACTCCAAGTTCGACCTGGCGGCCGACAAGATCACGGACACGTCCAGCCCGAACGACACCACGGCCGTCCCCCGTGACGTCGACCCGTCGGAGTGCTTCGACTACCCGTCCATGCTGCCGGGTGTCGTGACGGTCTCCGCGACCGGCGCCAAGGGCCTCAAGGCGTCCTACTCCAACTACGGTCTCGGCGTCATCGACATCGCCGCCCCCGGCGGTGACCGCACCGAGTACCAGACCCCGGACGCCCCGGCGGTCAACGGCCGCATCCTGTCGACCACGGTCGACGGCGGCTACAACTACAAGGCCGGCACGTCGATGGCGTCCCCGCACGCCGCCGGTGTGCTCGCGCTGCTGAAGTCGACGCACCCGCACGCCAGCCCGGCGGCGCTGAAGGCGCTGCTGTACGCGCAGGCCGACGAGCAGACGTGCACCAACCCGTACGACATCGACGGAGACGGCAAGATCGACGCCGTCTGCGAGGGCGGCAAGAACAAGAACGGCTTCTACGGAGCCGGTCTGATCGACGCGCTGGCCGCCGTGAAGTAAGCGGCATCCGCGTGAGGGCCCTGGTGTGCTGTGCCACACCAGGGCCCTTTGCATGGCACTGAGTGCCACACTGCGGTCATGGACAACACAGTGCGTACGGGTACGGAGTTGTTGTGGGCGGCCCTGGGCGGCGATCCCGCCCTCGTCAACCGCGTGGAGTACGGCGGGGTCTCGGGGCTGCTGCCCGCACGGCTGCCGGTGATGGACCTGGCGCGGGGCGCGGTCGCGGTCTGCTCGCTCGCCGCGGTGGAGCACGCGGGGCTCCCGGGGCCGGTGCAGGTGGACGACGGGGCCGTCGCCACGGCCTTCGTGAGCGAGCGTCACCTGCGGGTCGACGGGCGCGCGCCGGTGAACTTCGCGCCCCTCTCGCGGTTCTGGCGGGCGGCCGACGGCTGGGTCCGTACGCACGCCAACTACCCGCACCACAGGGCGGCGTTGCTCGCGGCGCTGGGTGCGGCCGACTCCGTGGAGGCCGTCGCGGCGGCGATCGGGGAGCGGAAGGCCGTCGAGGTCGAGACGGCGGTGTACGCGGCCGGGGGCCTGGCCGTCGCCCTGCGCACACCCGAGGAGTGGGCGGCGGGCGAGCAGGGCCGGGAGGTGGCGGCGCGGCCGCTGCTGACCCGGGAGCGGCTCGACGAGGCGGCGCCCCGGGCCGTGGGCGGGCGCCCGCTGCGGGTCCTGGATCTGACCCGGGTGATCGCCGGGCCCGTCGCGACCCGGACCCTCGCGCTGCTCGGCGCGGACGTGCTGCGGATCGACCCGCCGGGCAATCCGGAGCTGCCGGACCAGCACGCGGACACGGGCGTCGGCAAGCGGACGTCCGCGCTGGACCTGGACCGGCCGTCGGACCGGCGGACCTTCGACGAACTCCTCGACGCGGCCGACGTGCTGGTGACCGGCTTCCGGCCGGGCGCGCTCGACCGCTTCGACCTGGACCGGCCGGGTCTGGTGACGGCCCGGCTCTCCGCCTGGGGCGACTACGGGCCGTGGGGCGGGCGGCGCGGCTTCGACTCCCTGGTGCAGGTGGCGACGGGCATCGCGGCGGTGGAGGGTTCGGCGGAGGAGCCGGGCGCGCTGCCGGCCCAGGCGCTGGACCACGGCACGGGCTATCTGCTCGCGGCGGCGGTGCTGCGGTCCCTGACCGAGCAGCGTACGGAGGGCGGCAGTCGGCTCGTCCGCGTGGCCCTCGCCCAGACGGGCCACTGGCTGACCGGCACGCTGCCGCGGTACGAGCCGGAGCGGTACCTCGCGGAGTCGGAGGGGCCGCTGGGGCGGTTGCGGCACGCGCTGTCGCCGGTGGCGTACGAGGGCGGGCCCCGCTCCTGGTCCCGCCCGCCGGGCCTCGCGGGGGCGGACGCGCCGGTGTGGGGCGGGGCCTGAGGGTCCCCGCCCCGGGGCGCGCTACGGCTTGACCAGGACCTTCAGGGCCGTGCGCTCGTCCATGGCCTTGTAGCCGGCCGGGACGCCGGCCAGGTCGACGGTGAGGTCGAAGACCGGGGAGGGGTCGATGGCGCCGGAGAGGACGTCGGGGAGGAGTTCCGGGATGTACGCGCGCACGGGGGCGACGCCGCCGCGCAGCGCGATGTTGCGGTCGAACATGACGGAGAGGTCGAGTCCGGTGCCGCTGCCGTGCGGGACGCCGACGTAGCCGATGGAGCCGCCGTCGCGGGCGATCGCGACGGCGGTGCGCATGGACTGCTCGGTGCCGACGGCCTCGATGACGCCGTGGGCGCCCTGGCCGCCGGTGAGCTCGCGGACGGCGGCCTCGGCGGCCTCGCCGCGCTCGGCGACGACGTCGGTGGCGCCGAAGGCGCGGGCGATGTCGGTGCGGGCGGTGTGCCGGCCGAGCGCGATGATCCGCTCGGCGCCGAGCCGCTTGGCGGCCAGGACGCCGCAGAGGCCGACCGCGCCGTCGCCGACGACGGCGACCGTGGAGCCCTTCGTGACGCCCGCGCCGAGGGCCGCGTGGTGGCCCGTGCCCAGGACGTCGGAGAGGGCGAGCAGCGCGGTGAGGAGGCGGTCGTCCCCGGCCGCCTCGGCGGGGAGCTTCACCAGGGTGCCGTCGGCGAAGGGGACGCGGACGGCCTCGCCCTGGCCGCCGTCGGAGCCGACCGAGCCCCAGAAGCCGCCGCGCGGGCAGGAGGTCTGGAGGCCCTCGGCGCAGTACTCGCAGGTGCCGTCGGACCAGACGAAGGGGGCGACGACGAGGTCGCCGGCGGCGAAGCCGGTGACCTCGGAGCCTGCCGCCTCGACGACGCCCAGGAACTCGTGGCCGATGCGCTGGCCGGGCTGCCGGGCGGACTCGCCGCGGTAGGCCCACAGGTCGCTGCCGCAGATGCAGGCGCGCAGGACCCGCAGGACGACGTCCGTGGGCTCCTGGATCACCGGGTCGGGCACGTCCTCCACGCGCATGTCGAACGGGGCGTGGATGGTGGTGGCGCGCATGGGGGGCGGTCCTTGCTGTCAGACGGTTGTACGACGTTCACCGTACATCGCGCGGAGCGTTCCCGCCGTCAGCAGGTACTGCGCCGCGATGTAGGTCAGCATGACCCAGAAGTCGGGCGCCGGCAGCTGGGGCCAGCCGGCGACGCCGGTGGCGATGAGGGTGTCGGACAGCAGGAAGAGGGCGCCGCCGAGGCCGGCCAGGAGCCCGAAGGCGCTGGAGCGGTAGGCCATGGCCGTGAGCAGCAGCGAGTATCCGGCGACGGGGACGCGCAGGTCGGCGGGGAGGTCGGGCCAGAGGAGCACGACGGTGCCGACGAGGGCGACGGCGTAGAGGGCGCCCAGGAGCGGGGACGTGCGCCGGCGTCCGAAGAGGACCAGGTAGCAGACGTGTCCGGCGGCGAAGGAGCCCATGCCGACGAGGAAGGCCCAGTCGGCGTCGGAGAGCAGGAAGACGTCGCCGCCCCAGCCGAGGAGGAGCGCGGCGGTGAGCAGCCGGGGTGCGCCGCGGGTGGCGGCGTACGCGGCGAGCAGGGGCATCAGGAGCGGCTTGGCGATCTGGTGGCCGAGCTCCGCGCCGGCGAGCAGGGAGATCAGGTCGACGGCGGCCGCGAGCCCGAAGGCGGCGAGCAGGGCACGGGAGGAGGTCTTCACGCGGCGGTCTCCGGGGCGGCGGTGGTGGTCGTCGGGGCCGTGGGCGCCGGCTGCCAGCCGGGGCCGCGGAAGACGCGTCCGGCCCGTTCGCGCCAGCCGTGGGCGGCGCGCAGGTCGCGGGCGATGGCGGCGTACTCGTGGGTGGCGACGCGCAGCGGGTTGTAGGTCTCGATGTTCTTGGTGAGCCCGTAGACGGGCCGCTCGGTCTCGCCGACCCAGGAGCCGAACATCCGGTCCCAGACGATGAGGATGCCGCCGAAGTTCCGGTCCAGGTAGCCGCCCTGGGAGGCGTGGTGGACGCGGTGGTGCGAGGGGGTGTTGAGGACGTACTCGAAGGGCCGCGGCAGCTTGTCGATGCGCTCGGTGTGGATCCAGAACTGGTAGACGAGGTTGACCGAGTAGCAGAGGGCGAGGACCGCCGGGTGGACGCCGAGGGCGATCAGCGGCAGGTAGAACGGCCAGCCCGTCACGTTGGTCCACGGCTGGCGCAGGGCGGTGCTGAGGTTGAACTTCCGGCTGCTGTGGTGGACGACGTGGCAGGCCCACAGGATGCGGACGACGTGGTGGCCGCGGTGCTGCCAGTAGTAGAGGAAGTCCTGCGCGAGCAGCATGAGCGGGACCGTCCACCAGAGGACGGGGACGCGGAGCGGGGTCAGCTCGTAGACGGCCGTGTAGATCCCGACGACCGGGATCTTCCACAGCGCGTCGACGACGAGGCTTCCCAGGCCCATGCCGATGCTGGTGGCGGCGTCCCTGGCCTCGTACCCGGCGGCGTCCTCGTCGGGGTGGATCCGGTGGAGGACCATCTCCAGGACCGTGAGCAGGACGAACGCCGGTATGGACCAGAGCACGACGTCGGGCGGGTTGGGCGGCATGCCGACGACGGTAGAGGCGGAGACGGGGCGCGGCTAGATGTGATTACTTACAAGTAAGTAAGAACACTTGTCAGCAAGCTTTGGAAACTTCCCACAAGGCGTCGCTAGACCCCCGCCGCCCCGAGCAGCGACCCCGCCGCGTAGGTGACCGCCATCGCGAGGGCGCCGCCCACCGTGTTGCGCAGGATCGCGGGGCCCGTGGGGGCGCTGCCGAGGCGGGCGCTCCACCAGCCGGTGAGGGCGAGGGCGGCGAGGACGGAGACGACCGTGACCCACAGGCGGGCGGAGGCCGGCGGGAGGACGATCGCGAGCAGCGGGAGCAGGGCGCCGACGGTGAAGGCGAGGAAGCTGGCGCCGGCCGCGTGCCAGGGGTTGGTGAGGTCGTCGGGGTCGATGCCGAGCTCCACGCGCGCGTGGGCGCGCAGCGCGTCACGGGCGGTGAGCTGTTCGGCGGCCTCGCGGGCCACCGCCGGGGAGAGGCCGCGGGCGGCGAGCAGACCGGTCAGTTCCGCCAGTTCCGCTTCCGGCTCTTCGCGCAGTTCGCGTTTCTCCTGGGCCAGCGCCGCCTTCTCCGAGTCGCGCTGGGTGGAGACGGAGACGTACTCCCCCGCCGCCATCGACATCGAGCCGGCGAGCAGTCCCGCCAGGCCGGCCGTGAGCAGGGCCGCCTGGGACTCGGTGGCGCCGGCGACGCCGACGACGAGGCCGGCGGTGGAGACGACGCCGTCGTTGGCTCCGAGCACGGCGGCCCGGAGCCAGTTGAGACGGGAGCCGAGGCCGCCACCGTGGGCCTCGTCGTGTGCGGGGGCTTCGGTCACCCCTGGAGGGTCGCACCCGGTGGGTCACCAGACCCGGACCGACCCGCCCTTCGCGAAGGCCGGGCTGGTGGCGCCCGCCGGGACCTCTTCCAGGGGTCGGGCGATCTCCTCGACGGTCGGACCGTGTTCGGCGGCGAGGCGGTCGAGGAGGGCGAGGTCGAAGCCGTAGACGCGGGCGGCGTTCCCGCCGACCATGGCGGCGACCTCCTCCCTCGGGAGTCCCGCGTAGGCGATGCGGAGGCCTTCGCGGGAGTACGGGGTGGTGCCCTCGTCGTGCGGGTAGTCGCTGCCCCACATGATCTTGTCGAGGCCGATCCGGTCGCGCAGCGGCACCTCGTGGGGGCGCATGAAGCTCGCGCCGACGAAGCAGTTGTCCCGCCAGACCTCCTTGGGCCCCTTGCCCATGGACTCCGCGAGGCCGGCGCCGAACTTGGACTCGGCGGTGGCGGCCCGCGTCGCGGCCGACACCAGGCGCCCGTGGTAGTAGTCCAGCATGTCGAGGACGCCCGGGATCCAGCCCGAGCCCTGCTCGGTCAGGACCAGCTTGAGCCCCGGGTGGCGCCGGAAGGCGCCGCCGAAGATCAGGTGCCACAGCGCCCGGTGGGAGAACCAGGTGGTCTCCACCATGAACACCGCCCGGGCGGCCGGTTCGTCGCCGAGCGGCGGGGACGCGGAGCCTCCGTGGTGGTTGACCGGGACGTCGAGCTCGGCGCAGACGGCCCAGATCGGGTCGTACGCCTCCGCGTACAGCTCGGGGACGGACGAGCCCGGCGGGACACCGGGCAGCAGGATGCCGCCGGTGAGCCCGGCCTCGCGGGTGCGGCGGATCTCCGCGACCGCCGCGTCCACGTCGTTGAGGAGGATCTGCGCCACACCCGCCCTGCGTCCCGGGGCGTCCGCGCAGAAGTCGGCCAGCCAGCGGTTGTGCGCCTGGAGCCCGGCCCAGCGCTGCTCGTACTCGGCGCGGGTGGGCGGCTGGGCCATCAGGGAGGCCTTGGGGAAGAACGGCGGGATCGTGTTGGGGAAGACGACCTCGGCGACGATCCCGTCCGCCTCCAGCTCGCGCAGCCTGCGCCGCGAGTTCCAGTTGCGGTCGGCGGTGTCGGCGAGGAGGTCCTCGTACGGATTGACGTAGGTCGCCGCCCACGCGTCGAAGTCGTCGTGGTGCTTCTTCTCCAGGTACGGCTTGTAGTCGAGGAGGTCGGCGCCGGCGTGGCAGTCGGCGGAGACGACGGTGTAGCGGTCCGTCACGGGTTCACCCCCAGGACCGGGAACTCGTGGTCGGTGAGCCAGTGCCGGCCGACCTCGCGGGAGCGGGCCCAGGAGGCTTCGACGGCGGCCTGGTCGGCGGGCTGGCCGAGGTCGGCGGGGGTGGGGCCGATCCGACGGGCTATCGGATCCAATATTTGGATATCGAATCCAAAGACCTCGGCGGCGGCGAGACCGAGCATCCGCCGGGTCTCCGCGACCGGGATGTCGTGGAAGGTCTTCCGCAGCCACGCGCGCGTGTCGGGCCAGGTGCCCTCCGGGTGCGGGAAGTCCGAGCCCCACAGGATGTTGTCGACGCCGATCTCGTACCGCTGCGCGAGCTCGCGCCGCTTGGTGTTGGTGGCGCAGACGAAGACCTGCCGGTCGAGGTACTCGCTCGGCGGCCGCTTCAGCTCCGCGAACGGGGACAGCTTCTTGCCGCCGTGCGCGCCCAGGTAGAGCCGGTCCATGAACCAGAGCAGGTTCGGCAGCCACCAGCAGCCGGACTCGGCGACCCCGAACCGCAGGCCCGGGTGGCGCTCGAAGACGCCCGACCAGAGCAGGAACCACAGCGGCCTGGCCGGCCACCAGGTGACCTCGGAGACGTAGATCCCGAGGTGGTCGCCGTACTCCTCGCGCGGCGCCGCCCCGGAGTGGGTGACGACCGGCATCCCGGTCTCGGCCGCCGCCGCCCACACCGGGTCGTAACGCCGGTCGTGGTAGGGGGCCTTGTCCACCCACATGGAGGGGATCATGAGCGCGCCGAGCCCGGACTCCTTGGCCCGGTGGATCTCGGCGACGACCTCGCGGACGTCGGCGGTGACGGGGAGGAGGGCGACCCCGCAGTGCCGGGCCGGGTTCGCGGAGACGAAGTCGGCGAGCCAGCGGTTGTGCGCCCGCGCGCCCGCCATGCCGAGCTCCGGGTCCTGGTCGCCGGAGAGCCCGAGGCCGACGCCGAAGGGCGCGGCGGTCTGGCTGTCGACGGCGTCCGCGTCGGGGAAGACGACCTCGGCGGCCACTCCGTCGCCGTCGAGCTCCTTGATCCGCTGGGCGGGGTCCCAACCGCCCCGCAGGCCTTCCTCGTTGTCGTGGAACCACTTGTCGGCGAAGGCCTCGTTGCGCACCCCGAGCCGGGTCATGGCCTCCCGGCGGGCCTCGCGTCCCGCCAGGAAGTCGTCGAAATCCCGGTGGAAGCGGGGGTCGAGATAGGGCCGGTACTCCTCGGTGGGCAGTCCGGCGTGGCAGTCGGAGGAGATGATCAGGTACGGGTCCTCATGGCGTTCGTTGCTCATGGCGAAAGCCCCTCAGTCGGCGAAGCCCCTCAGTCGAGGATGAAGTTCTCCAGGTACGACGGGTTGGCGCGGTCGAGCATGGACCGCGAGCGCGCCTTGATCTGGCGGTCGCTGTGCTCGCTCTCCGGCAGCATCCAGAAGCGGTCGGCGCGGATGCCGTCGACGACGTGCTCGGCGACCTCCTCCACCGGTGTGAAGGCCACCTCGCGCCCGGCCTCCTTCATCGCCGCCTCGAACTGGTCGAGGCTGCGGTACGGGGTCCTGCGCGGCTTCTCCTTGGCGTACCGCTCGGGCCGGTTGCGGTGCGACTCCCACAGCCCGGTGCGCAGCATGTGCGGGCCGGGGAAGAGGACGGAGGCGCCCACGCGCGCGTGCTCCGCCTTGAGGTGGGCGTAGAGGGACTCGGTCATGGTGACGACGGCCGCCTTGGTGACCGCGTACACGGAGGCGGTGGGCAGCGGGGCGATGCCGCCGTCGCCGGAGGAGGTGTTCACGACGTGGCCGGGTTCGCCGCCCGCGATCATGCGGGGGACGAAGGCCTGGATGCCGTGGAAGACGCCCCAGATGTTGACGGAGAAGGCCCACTTCCAGTCGTTGGGCTCGTGCTCCCACATGCGGCCCTCGGCGCCGGAGCCGACGCCCGCGTTGTTGCAGAGGACGTGGACGGCGCCGAAGGCGTCGTACGCGGCGTCCGCGAGCGCCCGCACCTCGTCGGGGTCGGAGACGTCGACCGTCCGGGCGAGGACCTGCGCCCCGCCGGCCATCAGCTCGTCGGCGGCCGCTTCGAGGGCGCCGCGCTCGACGTCGCCGAGGACGACGGCGAGGCCCTCGGCGGCGAAGCGGCGGGCCATCGCGAGGCCGATGCCGCTCGCCGCGCCCGTGACGACGGCGACCTGTCCCGCGCGCAGCTCCATCAGGCACTTCCTTCCGGGGGTCCGTCGAGGATCTGGAGCGGGTCGTCGTACCGCTGGTGGACGAAGGGCAGCAGGGCCCGGGCGGACACCCGCTCGGCGACCGTGCCCTTCTGGTCGGTGGTCTTCTCGCCGATCGTGATCTCGACGATCCGGCGGACCGGGAGGTCGGCGACCGGGTCGTACATGGACTCGCGCAGGACCACGTCGCCGGTGATCCGCTCCAGCTTCCGCACCTTCTCGTTGCGGACGCAGTGGACGAGGACGGGGTCGGCGTCGAAGCCGGTGCCTTCCACGCCCGGCAGGAACTTGAAGTAGAAGTCGGTCTTCTCGACCGGCTCCGGCAGCGGCAGCGGTTCCGAGACGGCGCCGCGCACCTCCACGAACGCGATGCCGTGCCGGGCGAGGGCGGCGCGCACCACGAGCCCCTCGCGCTCGACCGTGACCTCGCCGAGCTTCTTCGGCTCGCCGAAGACCTCGCGCCCGCCGATCAGGGCCCGCTCGTGGGTCATCGGCATGACCAGCGGGTACCAGCCCTCCCGGTCGCCGTGGGCGGCGGCCACGGCCACCGAGCCGGCGCCGAGCGGATAACCGGGCAGGTCGACCTTGCTGATGTTGGCGCGCACGAGGGCGCGCGCGGTGGGCTTCAGCGGGGGCGGCAGGACCGCCGCCACGACGTCCGGGTCGGTCTCCCAGACGGCGACCACACCGGTGGACCAGATGTCGGGGAGCTTGGCGGACCGCTCGCGGGCCGCCGCCGCCTCCGCGTCGCTGCGTGCCCCGTACCGTACTCGTGCCATGACGTACCACCCTTCGGGATCGTCGGCCTGTAACACAGTTACACCGCGACCACCGAAGGGTAAAGAGGTCTGCACGCAGAGGAGTTGGGGGAATCGATGGCACGCTCCGCGCTGACCCGCGACGAGGTCCTGGACACCGCGGCCGCCCTGGTGAGGGAGCACGGCCCGGACGCGCTCACGATGCGCCGGCTCGCCGCCGAGCTGGGCACCGCGGTCACCTCGATCTACTGGCACGTCGGCAACCGCGAGTCGCTGCTCGACGCGCTCGTCGCCCGCACCGTCTCCGACCTGGGCACGATCCGCCCCCGGGGCGCGACCCCGGCCGAGCGGATCGTCTCGGTCGCCCGCGCGCTGCGCCGCGCCCTGCGCGAGCGCCCGCACCTGGTGGCGATGGTCCACGAGCGGGGTCTCACGGAGCGCATGTTCCTGCCGGCCCAGCGCGCCCTGGTCCACGAGGCGCACGCGGCCGGGCTGCGCGGGGCGCACGCCGCCCGGGCCGTGCGCGCCGTGCAGTTCCAGGTCGTCGGCTACGTCCTGGTGGAGCGCAACCGCGAGCGGGCCCCCGCCCAGTCCCCCGCCGAGGAGGAGCTGTGGCGCGGGGAGGACGCCGAGGCCGACGGGCCCCTCGCGCGCGCCCTGGCCGCGCCGATCGACACCGAGCGGCTCTTCACCGATTCCGTACGGGCCCTGGTGGAGGGCCTGCTCGCGGACGCCTCCGGGGAGACCGGGAAAGAGGCCGGGAAGGAGACCGGGAAAGAGGCCGGAAAGGACACCGGGGACGGGATTGTCGGCCGCGGGCCGTATTCTCAATGACCGTGCTTGACGACCGTACGACAGCAGCGATGTGGCCGGCCGCCTACCCGCAGGGGTACGCGGTCGTCGACGTGGAGACCACCGGACTCGCCCGCGACGACCGGATAGTGTCGGCTGCCGTCTACCGGCTGGACGCCCAGGGGAACGTCGAGGACCACTGGTACACGCTCGTGAACCCCGAGCGCGACCCCGGCCCGGTCTGGATCCACGGGCTGACCAGCGACGTCCTGGAGGGCGCGCCGCTCTTCCCGGAGATCGCGGCGGAGTTCGCGGAGCGGCTCGACGGCCGGGTGCTCGTCGCGCACAACGCGATGTTCGACTGGCAGATGATCGCCCGGGAGTACGCGCGCGCGGAGTCCGTCGCGCCCGTGCGCCAGCGGCTGTGCACGATCGCGCTCGCCAAGGAGCTGTCGCTGCCGCTGCCCAACCACAAGCTGGAGTCGCTCGCCGCGCACTTCGGTGTCGTGCAGCAGCGCGCGCACAACGCGCTCGACGACGCGCGGGTGCTCGCCGAGGCGTTCCGGCCGAGCCTGCACGCGGCGGCCGAGCGGAACGTGCGGCTGCCGCTCCTGGAGTGCCGGCCGCTGACCGAGTGGGCCTCGGCGCCCGCGCAGCCGCGGATCGGCCAGCAGTCCTCCTACCGGGCGGGCAGCTGGCGCCCCTCGCGCAAGCGCCCGCCGTGCCCGTACCCCAACCCCGGACGGTACGAGACGGACAAGCCGCTCAAGCAGGGCATGCGGGTGGCCTTCTCCGGCGACACCTCCATCGACCGCGAGCTCCTGGAGGACCGCACCGTCGAGGCCGGCCTCCACGTCGCCACCAGCGTCTCCCGGCTGACCAGCCTGCTCGTCACCAACGATCCGGACTCCGTCACCTCCAAGACCGCCAAGGCCCGGTCCTTCGGCACCCCGGTCGTCGACGAGGCCGCCTACACCCAGCTGCTGCGGGACGTGACCCCGGCAGACGGGTGACGCCCCCGGCCCTGCGGGCGTGCCGAGCTGCGCGCGCCCGCCGGGCGCTCCACCCTGTGGCGCATGGCACGTTGTGAGGTCTGCGGAAACGATTACGGCATGTCCTTCGAGGTTCATGCACAGGGCGCGATTCATGTCTTCGACTGCTTCGCCTGCGCCATCCACCGCATGGCGCCCATCTGCGAGCACTGCCGGGTCCAGATCATCGGACAGGGCGTCGAGGTCGAGGGCAGCTGGTACTGCGGCGGCCACTGCGCCCGCGCCGAGGGAAAGGTGGGCATCGTCGACAGGGTGTGAGGAAACGATCCCGGTCGGTCGGGCGAACCGACCCGAACCCCCCGTGCGAGCACCCCGCGACCCGCGCTGTACGGTCGTGGGGTGTACCGCTTCCTGTTGTCCCGGCAGTGGGTGATCCTCACCCTCGTCGCCCTCGTCCTCATCCCCACGATGATCGAGCTGGGCTTCTGGCAGTTCCACCGGCACCAGAGCCGGGTCGCCCAGAACGCCCTGATCGCGGACAACCTCCAGGCGAAGCCGCTCCCGGTCGAGGAGCTCACCTCCCCCGGCCACACCGTCCCGCGCGCCGACTACTGGCGGCAGGTCACCGCCACCGGCACCTTCGACACCGCCCACGAGGTGGTCGTCCGCCGCCGCACCTCCTCCGACGACCAGGTCGGCGTGCACGTCCTGACCCCGCTGGTCCTGCGCGACGGCAAGGTCGTCCTGGTCAACCGCGGCTGGGTCCCGGCCGCCGCCGACCAGCACTCCTACCCGCCGGTGCCGCCCGCGCCCAAGGGCGAGGTGACCGTCACCGGCCGGCTCGAGGCGGACGAGACGACGGGCGCCAGCGGCATCAAGGACCTCAAGGGCCTGCCGGACCGGCAGGTCATGCTCATCAGCAGCAAGCAGCAGGCCGAACTCATCGGCCGCGAGGTGCTCGGCGGCTACCTGGAGCTGACCGCGCCCGAGCCGGCCGGCGACAGCCCCGAGATGATCCCCGAGCCCGACCACGACTCGATCGGCCCCCACATGGCGTACGCGGTGCAGTGGTGGCTCTTCGCCGCCGGGGTGCCCGTCGGCTGGGTGATCCTGGTGCGCCGGGAGAAGCGCGACCGGGAGGCCCAGGCCGCCTCCGACGCCTCCGGATCCCCGGAGCCGGACACGACCGGGGCGCAGGCCACCGCGTCCCGCTGATTGACCGTCGCCGCTTCCGGGAACAGCCCAAAGCGTGACGCAACGTATCGACGACTACGCCCTCGTCGGCGATCTCCAGACCGCCGCGCTCATCGGCCGCGACGGGTCGGTCGACTGGCTGTGTCTGCCCCGCTTCGACTCCGCCGCCTGCTTCGCCGCCCTCCTCGGCGACGAGGAGAACGGCCACTGGCGGATCGCCCCCAAGGGCGCCACGACCTGCGCCACCCGCCGCTACGCCGAGGACTCCCTCGTCCTGGAGACCTACTGGGAGACCCGCACGGGCACCGTCAAGGTCGTCGACTTCATGCCGCAGCGGGACAAGGCCCCCGACCTGATGCGGATCGTGGAGGGGATCAGCGGCAGCGTCGAGATGACCTCGGTGCTGCGGCTCCGCTTCGACTACGGCTCGATCGTCCCCTGGGTGCGCAGGGCCGACGGCCACCGGGTCGCGATCGCCGGGCCGGACTCGGTCTGGCTGCGCAGCGAACCGCACGTGAAGACCTGGGGCCAGCAGTTCTCCACCCAGTCGGCCTTCACCGTCGCCGCCGGCGAGAAGGTGGCCTTCGTGCTGACCTGGCACCCCTCGCACGAGCCGCGCCCGGACCTCGTCGACCCCTTCGAGGCCCTGGAGCAGTGCCTCGCGGACTGGCGGGAGTGGGCCGCCCGCTGCACCTACCGGGGTCCGTACCGGGAGCCGGTGCTGCGCTCCCTGATCACCCTCAAGGCGCTCACGTACGCCCCCACCGGCGGGATCGTCGCCGCCCCCACCACCTCCCTGCCGGAGGAGCTCGGCGGCGTGCGGAACTGGGACTACCGCGCCTGCTGGCTGCGCGACTCCTCCCTCACGCTCGGCGCCCTCCTCGCCGCCGGGTACGAGGAGGAGGCGGCCGCCTGGCGGGACTGGCTGCTGCGCGCGGTCGCGGGCGACCCCGCCGACCTCCAGATCATGTACGGCCCCGCCGGGGAACGCCGGCTGCCCGAGACGAGCCTGCCGTGGCTGCGCGGCTACGCCGACTCGGCGCCCGTGCGGACCGGGAACGCGGCGGTGGACCAGTTCCAGCTCGACGTGTACGGCGAGGTCATGGACTCCCTCCACCGCGCACGTGAGGCCGGGATCCCGCCGGAGCGACACGCCTGGAACCTCCAGCTGAGCCTGCTCGGCTTCCTGGAGTCCACCTGGCGGGAGCCCGACGAGGGCCTGTGGGAGGTCCGCGGGCCCCGCCGCCACTTCACCCACTCGAAGGTGATGGCCTGGGCCGCCGCCGACCGCGCGGTCCGCACCCTGGAGTCCGACCCCTCGCTGCCGGGGGACGCGGGGCGCTGGCGGGCGATGCGGGACGAGATCCACGCCCAGGTGTGCGAGCGGGCGTACGACCCCGTGCGGAACACCTTCACCCAGGCGTACGGCTCCTCCGAGCTCGACGCCGCCACCCTCCTCATCCCGCAGGTCGGCTTCCTGCCGCCGGACGACCCCCGGGTGGTGGGGACCGTGGAGGCCGTACGGGCCGAGCTCATGCACGGCGGCTTCCTGCGCCGCTACAGCCCCGACTCCACGGCCCTGGACGGGCTGCCGGGGCAGGAGGGGACCTTCCTGGTCTGCTCGTTCTGGCTGGCGGACGCGCTGCGGCTGACCGGGCGCGCGGAGGAGGCGCGCGAGCTCTTCGAGCGGCTCCTCACGCTCACCAACGACGTGGGGCTCCTCGCGGAGGAGTACGACCCGGTGACGCGGCGTCAGCTGGGGAACTTCCCGCAGGCGTTCAGCCACATCGGCCTGGTCGGGACCGCCTTGGCGCTCGCCGCCGACGAGACGGCAGGATAGGGCCCATGGATCTGGGACTGAAGGACCGTGTGTACGTGGTGACCGGTGCGACGCGGGGGCTCGGCCGGGCCTCGGCCGAGGCGCTGCTCGCGGAGGGCGCGAAGGTGCTGGTCACCGGGCGCGAGGAGAAGACGGTCGCCGACGCGGTGGCCGAGCTGGGCGAGGGCGCGGCCGGGATCGCCGCCGACAACGCCGACCCGGGGACCCCGGCCCGGCTGATCGCCGAGGCGCGGGCCCGGTTCGGCGGCTTCGACGGCATCCTGATCAGCGTCGGCGGCCCGGCGCCGGGCTTCGCGGCGGACAACACCGACGAGGAGTGGGCGGCCGCCTTCGACACCGTCTTCCTGGGGGCCGTACGGCTCGCCCGCGCGGCCGCCGAGACGCTCCCCGAGGGCGGGGTCATCGGCTTCGTCCTGTCCGGCTCCGTCCACGAGCCGATCCCGGGCCTGACCATCTCCAACGGGCTGCGCCCGGGGCTCGCCGGCTTCGCCAAGTCCCTCGCCAACGACCTGGGCCCGCGCGGGATCCGGGTCGTCGGCCTGCTGCCGAGCCGGATCGACACGGACCGGGTCCGCTCCCTGGACGCGCTCTCCGGCGACGCGGACGCGGCCCGCGCGGCGAACGAGCTCACGATCCCGCTGCGCCGCTACGGCACCCCGGAGGAGTTCGGGACCACGGCGGCCTTCCTGCTCTCGCCGGCCGCCTCGTACCTGACGGGCCTGATGCTGCCGGTGGACGGCGGGGCGCGCGTCGGGTTCTGACCGTCGGGCGCTTCCCTCAGGTGACCCTGCGCGCCCGGTGCTTCACCGCGCGCAGGCGCGCCTCGGTGGGCAGCGCGGGCAGGCCCGTCGACGTGCGGGCGTGGGCGAGGGCCTCGGTGCTGAGGGCGGTCAGGGCGTCGCCCGGGGAGGCGTGCGGCTCCAGGAGGAGCGCGATCCTGGTCCGGGGGGCGCCGCGGCGGCCCGTGAGGGAGACCTTGGCGCGGGCCACGCCGTCCTGCGCGGTGGCGTCCGCCTCCAGGACGCCCTCCAGGGCCCGGCCGCGCAGCACCGCCGCCTCGCCGTCGCCGGTGTCGACGAGGACCTCGGCGAGCCGGGCCCGCCGGAACTGGACGAGCAGCCACCACAGGGCGAGCAGGACGACGAGCCCGAGGACGGCGATGACCGTCGGCCACCACCAGCTCTCGTCCCGCCAGCGCTGCCGCTGCGCGGTGGTGAGCAACACGTCGTCGGGGCCCGACCAGGGCCACCAGGACGGTACGGACAGGTCGAGGGCGGCCGCGAGGACGGCTCCGCCGACGAGGACGAGGAGCAGCCCGGCGAGCCCGAGCAGGACGCGGTTGACGCGCCGGAGGACGACGGTCACGTGGCCTTCCCTTCCTTCCGGGGCGGCCGGGCCACCCGTACCGTCAGCGCGGGCGGGCGGGCGAGGCCGAGCTCGTCGACGCCGGCGGCGAGGACCGTCTCCACGTCGGCGCGGACCTCGTCGAGGGGCCGGAAGTGGGACACGGCCCGGACGGCGACCTTGGCGCGTCCCATGCGCACGCGTACGGACTGCACCCCGGAGACCTCCATGACGCGGTCCCGCAGGGTGAGGGCGGCCGCCTCCCGGTCGAGTCCCGCCCGTACGTCGGTGTGCTCGCGGCGCATCGGGAGGACCGCGCGCAGCCCGGGGGTGGCGGCCAGGACGAGGAGCCAGACGCCGAGCAGGACGGCGACGGCGGCGCCGACGACGACCGCCGTGGAGTCGAGCGGCTTGGTCGCGAGGCCGTCGGCGAGCTCGCGCCGCCAGGACATCGCGGAGCGGTCGGCCCGGACGGCGGCGACGTCGTAGAGGAGCAGTCCGGCGCCGCCGAGGACGACGGCCGCGAGCAGGGCGGCGGGGATGCGGCGGACGGCCCAGAAGCGGCGGGCGGGGAGCGCGGGCGCGTCGGGCGCGGCGTCCGGCTCGGGGGTGGCGTCCGGCTCGGGGGTGGTGGTCATGCGAGGCGGCCCCTCGGCGTGGCGTGGCGGGTGTGCGCGGAGTGGAGGTGCTCGACGTGGACGGTCACCTCGTGGACCTCCAGGCCGACGAGGTGCTCCACGCGCGTGCGTACCCGGCTGCGGACGGCGCCGCACTGACGGCCGATGTCGGAGGGATAGTCGAGGTCGAGGCTCACCGAGACGCGGGCCACCTCCCGGTGGACGACCACCGAGGCATGCGGCTTCGAGCCCCCTTCGGGGACGGCGTCGAGGGCCTCTCGGGCCGCTTGGGCGGCGACCTTCGCGACGACCCGGTCGGCGATGGTGGTCGCCCCCCGGCGCCGCACCCCGTCCCCTCGCGCCCGTCCCCGTACCGGATCGTCCTCCGGGTCGTCCACCGAGCCGCCCTCCGAGTCGTCTGCCGGGTCCGTCACCACCCCGGGTCACCGCCGCCGGTCGCCGCGCTCGCGTCCCCGGAACAGATCCCCGGCTTCGAGGTCTCCGTCGAGGAAGCGACCGGCCACGAAACCGATCGCCCCGAGGGCTGCGACCAGCAGAAACGCTCCGAAGCCGCCGAAGTATCCGGCGAAGCCGAGAGCCATGCCGGCCACCAGGCCGACCACCGCCATGCTCATTACGAGCCCCTTTCGTGGCACCTACTGGAGTCGGGGCTCCGGCTCCTCTTCCTCTTCTTCGGGCAGCTTCACGTCGCTGACCGCGATGTTGACCTCGACGACCTCCAGGCCGGTCATCCGCTCCACGGCGGCGATGACGTTCTCCCTGACGTCGCCGGCGACGTCGGCGATGGAGACGCCGTAGTCGACGACGATCTCCAGGTCGAGCGCGGTCTGCACCTCGCCGACCTCGGCCTTCACGCCTCGGGTGACGCTCGCCTTGCCTCCGCCCGCGCCCGGGACCCGGTCGCGGACCGCGCCGAAGGTGCGGGAGAGACCGCTGCCCATGGCGTGGACGCCGACGACGTCGCGCGCGGCGAGGCCGGCGATCTTCTCGACGACACCGTCGGCGATCGTCGTCCGGCCCCGGGAGGCCGCCGCCCCGCCGCCGCGTTTGGTCACGGCGGTACGGCGCGGCTCGTCTGCGGAGACTTCGGAATGAGTGGTGTCCGTCATGAGACCTAGCCCCTTCTGTCATATTTCGGGGTTCTTCGCCCACATTAAGGGCGCTTGCCCGGATTCGCTCCGGGAATGCGGCAGGCTGGGGGAATGACGAGCGCTGAGGGTTGGACGGCCGCGGTACGGGATCGCTCGGCGCCGGGCAGGCTGCTGCCGCTCGGGGCGGCCGGGGACGGCGCCTGGATCACCGAGCGCGCGGCGCGGAGCGTCCTCGGCCCGGCCGCCGCGGCGGTACGGGGAGTGGTGCCGGGCGGGCTGCGGATCGGGCCCGACCCGCTGACCGAGGAGGACGGGGAGGCGTCGGCCGGGTCGCTTCCGGTGCCGCCCAGCGGGCTCGGGCCGGGGGCGCTGCGGATCACCGCGGACTTCGCGGCGGTGGCGGGCCGCCCGCTGCCGGATCTGGCCGAGGAGCTGCGGGCGGTGCTGCTCGGCGCGGCGCGCGAGGGCCTCGGGCTGCGGGTGACCACCGTGGACCTGCGGGTGACGGAACTGCTCGACACGGAGCCGCCGTCGCCGGAGCCGACCGCTCCCCCGCCGGGGCGGCCCGCTCCGGCGACGGACGATCCGGTGGCCCTGGCGGTCCTGCGGGTCGGGGGCGTGGCGGGCGTGACGGACCTGTGGGGGCCGCCGGTGCACCGGGGCCCGGATCAGGTGCGGGTCGAGCTGGCCGTCACGACCGGCCACCGCCCGCTGGACGTGGCCCGCGCCGCCCGGAGCGCCGCGACCGCGGCCGCCGAGGGGGCGACCGCGGTCACGGTACTGGTGTCGGAACTGCGCTGAACGCGCTCGCGCCGGCCCGGACCGGCCGCAGGCGCCGGACCGGCCGCACGCGCGCGTACGTCACGCGCGTGCGTCAGCCGTCAGCACGCGCACGCACGTCGGCGCGCGTGCGTCAGTCGCCGATCCCCGCGAGGTCGCGCAGGCGGCGGGCCTGGGCGGCGCGTTCGGCGGCGCGCTGGTCCTCGTAGGAGCGGCCGGAGGCGCCCTGGAGCAGCGCCTTGGTCTCGGTGACCGCGTCGCGGGGCGCCGCGAGCAGGGCGGCGGCGAGGTCCCGTACGGCCGCGTCGAGCTCGTCGGCGGGGACGGACAGGTTGGCGAGACCGATGCGCTCGGCCTCCTCCGCGTGCACGAAGCGGCCGGTGGCGCAGATCTCCAGCGCGCGGGCGTAGCCGACGAGCGAGACGAGCGGGTGCGTCCCGGTCAGGTCCGGGACGAGACCCAGGCTGGTCTCGCGCATGGCGAACTGCACGTCCTCGGCGACGACCCGCAGGTCGCAGGCGAGGGCGAGCTGGAAGCCCGCACCGATGGCGTGGCCCTGGACGGCCGCGATCGACACGAGGTCGCTGCGGCGCCACCAGGTGAACGCCTCCTGGTACTCGGCGATGAGCGCGTCGAGGTCCTCCTCGGACCCGCGCGCCATCTCCAGGAAGGACGGCTCGCCGTCGAAGCCCTCGGGCGTGAACGCCTGCCGGTCGAGTCCGGCGGAGAAGGACTTGCCCTCGCCGCGCAGAACGACGACCCGCACGCTGCCGGGCAACGACCGGCCGGCTTCCGTCAACGCCCGCCACAGAGCGGGAGACTGGGCGTTGCGCTTCGCCGGGTTGGTCAGGGTCACCGTGGCAACGGCGTCCTCGACGGTGAGCCGTACACCGTCCTTGTCGAATACGAGCTCAGAGTCGTCGAGCGTAGTCATGGGGGCGCCTCCGGTTCCGGTGCAGCACTGCATTCGAGATGCTAAGTGACTGCACAGTAACCACCTGGCCGACCGCAGGGTCGACCGGGTGCCCACCGGGAGGTCCCGGTGGACCGGTCGAGCCGCCCCGGTGTCAGGCCGAGGCCGCCTTCTTGCCCCGTGTCGCCCCGCCGCGTCCACGCAGCGTGACTCCGGACTCGCTCAGCATCCGGTGGACGAATCCGTAGGAGCGGCCGGTTTCCTCGGCCAGCGCCCGGATGCTCGCACCGGAGTCGTACTTCTTCTTCAGGTCTGCCGCGAGCTTGTCGCGCGCGGCGCCGGTCACCCGGCTGCCCTTCTTCAGAGTCTCGGCCACCCGTGCCTCCTCATGGGAAGTGCGCTCTGGACTTCTCATGATCACCCCTCCCGTCCGTCCTGGCCACCCATTCGACAAGGTCCGTGCCGCCGGGTTTGTCGACGAGTACGCCGTCATCACGAACGGAACCCTGGATTCCGGGGAGTCGGGAACACACCTTCGGACCGTCCGGTACGGGAAGCAGCAGGTCAGCACGGTAAGGGGAACACGCGTACGGCGCGGGTCTGCCGGAAGGATTCGGCAGAGCACCGCGCCGGAGGTATGAGACATCCTCACTCAGATGACGGATCACCCATGAGCCGAATGATCCAGCCCGGGATGATCACCCGGGGGCACGAGGCCCCCTCCGGGGTCAGGCGAGGGCCACCAGGTCCGCGTAGTCCGCGCCCCACAGGTCCTCGACGCCGTCCGGGAGCAGGATGATCCGCTCCGGGTCGAGCGCCTCCACGGCGCCCTCGTCGTGGGTGACGAGGACGACGGCGCCCTTGTACGTGCGCAGCGCGCCGAGGATCTCCTCGCGGCTGGCCGGGTCCAGGTTGTTGGTGGGCTCGTCGAGGAGCAGCACGTTCGCCGAGGAGACGACCAGGGTCGCGAGCGCGAGCCGGGTCTTCTCGCCGCCGGAGAGCACGCCCGCCGGCTTGTCGACGTCGTCGCCGGAGAAGAGGAAGGAGCCGAGCGTCTTGCGCACGTCGACGAGGTCGAGGTCGGGCGCGGCCGAGCGCATGTTCTCCAGGACGGTCCGCTCGGGGTCGAGCGTCTCGTGCTCCTGGGCGTAGTAGCCGAGCTTCAGGCCGTGGCCCGGGGTGACCTCGCCGGTGTCGGGCTTCTCGACGCCGCCGAGGAGACGCAGCAGGGTCGTCTTGCCCGCGCCGTTGAGGCCGAGGATGACGACGCGCGAGCCCTTGTCGATGGCGAGGCTGACGTCGGTGAAGATCTCCAGGGAGCCGTAGGACTTGGAGAGCCCCTCGGCCGTCAGCGGGGTCTTGCCGCAGGGCGCCGGCTCGGGGAAGCGGAGCTTGGCGACCTTGTCGGAGGCGCGCACCGCCTCCAGGCCGGAGAGCAGCCGCTCGGCGCGCTTGGCCATGTTCTGCGCGGCGACGGTCTTGGTGGCCTTGGCGCGCATCTTGTCGGCCTGCGAGTTGAGCGCGGCGGCCTTCTTCTCGGCGTTCTGGCGCTCGCGCTTGCGGCGCTTCTCGTCGGCCTCGCGCTGCTGCTGGTAGAGCTTCCAGCCCATGTTGTAGACGTCGATCGTGGAGCGGTTGGCGTCCAGGTAGAAGACCTTGTTCACCACGGTCTCGACGAGGTCGACGTCGTGGGAGATGACGATGAAGCCGCCGCGGTAGGTCTTCAGGTAGTCGCGCAGCCAGACGATGGAGTCGGCGTCGAGGTGGTTCGTGGGCTCGTCGAGGAGCAGGGTGTCGGCGTCGGAGAAGAGGATCCGGGCGAGCTCGACGCGGCGGCGCTGACCACCGGAGAGGGTGTGCAGCGGCTGGCCCATGACCCGGTCGGGCAGGCCGAGGGCGGCGGCGATGGTGGAGGCCTCGGCCTCGGCCGCGTACCCGCCCTTGGTCAGGAACTCGGTCTCCTGGCGCTCGTACTGCCGCATCGCCTTGTCGCGGGTGGCGCCCGTGCCGTTGGCGATGCGCTCCTCGTTCATCCGCATCTTCTTGATGAGCGCGTCGAGGCCGCGGGCGGAGAGGACGCGGTCGCGGGCCAGGACGTCGAGGTCGCCGGTGCGCGGGTCCTGCGGGAGGTAGCCGACCTCGCCGGAGCGGGCGATGGTGCCGCCGGCGGGCTGGCCCTCGCCGGCGAGGCACTTGGTGAGGGTGGTCTTGCCCGCTCCGTTGCGGCCGACGAGGCCGATGCGGTCGCCCTTGGCGACGCGGAAGGAAGCGGATTCGATGAGGACGCGGGCGCCGGCGCGCAGCTCGATGCCGGAAGCGGTGATCACGGACAGACTCCAGGGCGGTGGGAAACGGCGGAAGAGACGACTGGTGGCAGGCTTCGACGCCGCTAATGCACCCAGGGAAGAATGTCCCAGGGGCTCAGATCCCAGGGGAGAATGTCCATACGGCCAGTCTAACGGGCGTCTGCAACTGGTTTTCGGCCACGCGGGCCACGGGGACGCTTTCGAATCTTTCTCACATTCCCGCCGTCGCCTCTCAAAAGGGGCGAAAAGCGCCGTATCGCCTGATACTCGGCGCAGGGCGGCGGCCACCGCCGCGACAGCGACGCGGAGGGTGGTGGACCGTGCAGTTCGACGACGACGCCGACCTGGACACCTCGGAGGTGCGGGATGTCCGCGGCAGCCGCGTCCCGGGCGGCAGGGCGACCGTCGGCGGCGGCATCATCGGCCTCATCGCGCTGGTCCTGGGCGTGCTCTTCGGGGTGGGCCCCGACCAGCTCGGGCTCTCCTCCGGCGGGGACGAACCGGTCGCGTCCTCCTCGTCCGCGGCCCAGGTGGACCAGAGCTGCAAGAAGGGCTCGGACGCCAACGCGCGCCAGGACTGCCGGATCGTCGCCGTCGTCAACAGCGTCCAGGACTACTGGCGGAGCGAGTACCCGCGCCGGGGCGGCACCTACGGGAACGCCGCCACCGTGATGTTCAGCCGGCAGGTCGGCACCGCGTGCGGCTCGGCGACCTCGGCGGTGGGGCCCTTCTACTGCCCCGGCGACCGGCAGGTCTATCTGGACCTGGGCTTCTTCGACGAGCTGCGGACCACGTTCGGGTCGAGCGGCGGGCCCTTCGCCCAGGCGTACGTGGTGGCGCACGAGTACGGCCATCACATCCAGAACCTGATGGGGACCCTGAGCCGCGCCCAGGACGGGCGGACCGGCGCGGACTCCAACGCCGTGCGGGTCGAGCTCCAGGCCGACTGCTACGCCGGGGTCTGGGCGCGGCACGCGACGACCACCCCCGACGAGAAGACGGGCCGGCTGCTGCTGACCAGGTTCACGGACGAGGACATCCGGGACGGCCTGGACGCGGCGGCGGCCGTGGGCGACGACCGGATCCAGGAGAGGTTCCAGGGCCGGGTGACGCCGGAGAGCTGGACGCACGGCTCGGCGGCGCAGCGGCAGCAGTGGTTCCACGAGGGCTACCGGACCGGCGACATGGCCCGGTGCAACACCTTCCGGTGAGTTGTCAGTGGCGGCTGCCAGACTGAGATCCAGGTCACATCGGGGCTCATCGAGAGGGAGTGATCGGGATGGCTGGGACGCCCGACATCTGTCCGGCACTGCGCTACCAGGACGCGAAGGCCGCGATCAAGCAGCTCACGGAGGGCTTCGGCTTCTCCGAGCACGCCGTGTACGAGGGCGAGGACGGCCGCGTGATGCACGCCGAACTCATCTGCGGGAACGGCATGGTGATGCTCGGCAGCAAGGGCAGCGGCACGGCGTTCGACGCGCTCATGGCCGAGGGCGGGCCGACCGCGGTCTACGTGCGCGTGGACGACGTCGACGCGCACCACGACCGGGCGGTGGCGGCCGGCGTCGAGATCGTGATGCCGCCGACGGACCAGGAGTACGGCTCGCGGGACTACACGGCCCGGGACGCCGAGGGCAACGTGTGGAGCTTCGGTACGTACGCCCCCGGCGCCGCCGGGTAGTTCCGGGGCGGACGGGCCCTGGCGCTCAGGCCCCGCCGTTGTGGACCTGGAAGGCGGCCCGGCGGACCGCCTTGGCCAGGGCCGGGTCCGGGTGGGCCGCGGCCAGGGCGACCAGGACCTGGACGGTGCGGGGGTGGCCGATCGCGCGGACCTCGTCGAGCAGCGCCGGGACGGTGCCCTGCACGGCGGAGTCGAGGTGGCGGACGAGCAGCTCGCTCTCGCCGTGGTCGGCGACGGCCGCCGCGGTGTCGACCCAGAGCCAGGTCGACTCCTCGCGGGTCAGCACCTCCTGGGCGTCGTCGGGGTCGGCCCCCTCGTACTCGGCGAGCCAGAGCAGCGCGTACGGGCGCAGCGGGGGCTCGGCGACGGTGGCGCGCACCTCGGCCTCGGCGGGCGCGCCGACGACGCGGAGCGCCTCGAAGGCGAGCCCCCGCAGGAGGGCGTCCTCGCCGCGGGCGACGGCGAGGAGTTCGCCGACGGCGCTGGAGAGCGTGCGGGCCGCGAGCCAGGCGCGGTACTCGTCGCGGGCCGGGCCCGGGGTGAGCCGGGCGCAGCCGCGGAGCATGTCCTCGGCGGACTGCTCGATGTTGCCCGCGGGGCTCTGCGCGGCGACGCAGATCTGCTCCAGCTTGACCCAGACCGCCCAGTTGCCGAGCGGGGTCAGGGTGGCGTGGCGCTCGTCGGTGCCGGGGTCCAGGGTGAGCGCGCCGACGGCGGCCAGGCCCTCCAGGGCCCAGTCGAGGAGGGCGGGCAGGCCGTCGACGGCCGGGGTGTCCGCGGCCTCGGGGGCCTGCTCGGCCGCGGGGACCTCGCAGCGCTCCTCGCGGAGCTCCTCGACGCGCTGGCCGAGGAGGTCGAGGAGGGCGGGGACCAGGACCGGGCCCTGGGAGAGCTGGAGCAGCGAGAGGACCTGCGGGACGGCCTCGACGACCTCGGCGACGGCCGCCGCGGCGACCCTCTCGGGGGCCGGGTGCACCAGGGACCAGGCGTCGAAGAGGGCGACCCAGCCGCGCAGGACGGCGGAGTCGTCGCGGTCCCAGGCGTGCAGCCGCCAGCCGGGGCGGGCGGTGTCGCCGTGCAGTTCGACGAGTCCGGCGAGCCGGGCGCGGTCCCAGCCGGCCCGGACCTGGCCGGGCGTCAGGTCCAGTGCGGCCGCGGCCCGTTCCTGGGCGGGGCCGGTACGGGGTGCCGTGTCGGCGCCGCGCTCGACGGCGGCCCAGCGGGCGATCCGTACGGCGTCGGCGAGGACACGCCGGGCCTGCCGGGCGAGCTCCGCCCGGGGCGGAGTCCCCTCGGGCGGCCGCGGCGCCGGCCGGGTGCGCCGGGTCGTCACGGCCCGTCGGGCGGTGGCCAGCGCCTGCGGGCGGACGAGTCGGAGTCTGGAGTTGCGCGCCAATGGTTCATCGGGCTTTCGAGACGTCACGGGGGCAGTCTTCCCGCTGACGGCCCGAAAGCCCAATCGGAATCGGACGCCCCGTCGGAACGGGCGCCGCGAGGGCCCGGGAGCGGCCTCAGAACAGGGGGGTGAGGAAGCGGCGCAGGGACTCCTCGTAGGGGACCGGGTCGGCGTTCCACATCGAGGCGTGCGGGGCGTGCCGCACGGTCTTGAGGCTGACCTGGCCGGGGCGGCGGGCGGCGAGCTCGACGGAGGGTTCCCAGGGGGCGATGGTGTCGTCGGGGCCGTGGAAGAGGAGGACGGGGACGCGCAGGGCGTCCGGTTCCGAGGCGATCCGGAGGAGGTCCGGGTGCGGGCCGGTCCTGCCCTGGGCGGCGCGGACGGCGAGCGGGAGCAGGGGGGCGGGGACGTGGGAGGCCGCCGCGAGGTTGCGGAGGGTGGCCTCCCAGTCGAGGACCGGGGAGTCGAGGACGAGGCCGCTGATCCGGTCGCGCACGCCCGACTCGGCGGCGGCGCGCAGGGCCATCGAGGCGCCGGTCCCCCAGCCGTGCAGGACGACCTTCCGCGCGCCCCGGCGGACGGCGTAGCGGATGGCGGCGTCGACGTCGCGCCACTCGGAGTCGCCGAGGTGGGCGAGGCCGTCCGGGGAGGCGGGCGCCCCTTCGTCGCCCCGGTAGGCGGGGACGAGGACGGGGATCTTGCGGCGGTTGAAGAAGGGGACGAGGTTCAGCGGGTGCTCGCGGGTGGTGCCGAGGCCGTGCAGGGCGATCACCCAGGTGGTGCGGGGGCCGGCCACGAGCCAGGCGGGCAGCGGGCCGAGCTCGCCGGGGATCTCGACGTCCTCGTGGGCGAGCCCGAGGGCGCTGAGCGGGGTGCCCCGGTGCAGCTGGGGGGTGAGCCGGACGCGGGCCCCCGGTCCGAGGACGCCGAGTTCGACGCGCTCCAGGCGGCGGACGACGGTGTCGGCGGTGTGGGGGACCCGGTCGAGGACGGGGCCGAGGACGGCGTGCAGTCCGGGGGCCTCCATCCCGTACGTGCCGGGGCGCAGCGAGGCGAGGCTGCGGGTGAGGGTGACCCGCTCGGGTTCCGTGGCGTGCACGGTGAGCCTGGGGTCTCCGGGCAGTGGTCGTTCGGACGGTGTCCTGAGGGCGACATCGCTGGCGTACCGGCCGGCCGCCACCACGGCCGCGCCGACACCGATCAGGGTGGTGACGGCCGCTGCCGTCGCTGTAGCCGGGCGCACGCTCCCAGTCTCGGCAGGACGGCCCGGGCCTGCCACCGGACGGACCCGGGCGGGGGGGGAACCGGAGGGTTCGCCCCGGGGAGTGACATGAGTCTCGTCGAGGGGGTCCCCCGGTCGGATGGTCCTGTCCAGGGAGCGGAACCGGGCGGACGGGGAGGAGACGGGGTGGGTCGCACGGGCCCGGCGAGGAGCGGGATTACCCGTGGTTCCGGGGTGACCGCATCGTGGACACCGGTCACGCCGGAGGGCTAAGCGGAATCTCTTGACACCGGTTAGGGACACCACGTCGCCCGCCCCAGTTCATCTTCCGTTCACCCAGGTTGCCTACGTTCGACGAGCCACTGACGTCAAACGATTGCCTGGGTAAATGGAACACATCACGCTGCTGCTCGCCATTGTGGTCGTGACAGCTCTCGTGTTCGATTTCACGAACGGTTTCCACGACACCGCCAACGCGATGGCCACGACCATCTCGACCGGTGCTCTCAAGCCCAAGACGGCGGTGGCCATGTCCGCCGTGCTGAACCTCGTCGGCGCCTTCCTGTCCGTGGAGGTCGCCAAGACGATCTCCGGCGGGATCATCAACGAAGAGGGCATTCGCACAGAAGTGATCTTCGCGGCGCTCGTGGGCGCCATCCTGTGGAACCTGCTGACCTGGCTGCTCGGACTGCCGTCCAGCTCGTCCCACGCCCTCTTCGGCGGCCTCATCGGCGCCGCGGTCATGTCGGCCGGCTGGTCCGCCGTGAACGCCCCGACCATCGTCACCAAGGTCCTCATCCCGGCCGTCGCCGCCCCGATCGTCGCGGGTCTCGCCGCGACGCTCGCCACCCGGCTGACGTACAAGATCGGCGCGAAGACCGACGAGAAGCACACCGCCAAGGGCTACCGGGCCGGCCAGATCGCCTCCGCCGGTCTCGTCTCCCTCGCCCACGGCACCAACGACGCCCAGAAGACGATGGGCATCATCACCCTCGCCCTGGTCACCCAGGGTGTCGTCGCCCCCGGCTCGAACCCGCCCCTGTGGGTCATCGTCTCCGCCGGCATGGCGATCGCGCTCGGCACCTACCTCGGCGGCTGGCGCATCATCCGCACCATGGGCAAGGGCCTCACCGACCTCCGGCCGCAGCAGGGCTTCGCCGCCCAGACCAGTGCCGCCACGGTCATCCTCGCCTCCTCGCACCTCGGCTTCTCCCTCTCCACCACCCAGTCCTGCTCGGGTGCCGTGATGGGCGCCGGTCTCGGCCGCAAGGGCGGTGTCGTCCGCTGGTCGACCGCGACCCGGATGTTCGTCGCCTGGGGCCTGACGCTGCCCGCCGCCGCCGTGGTCGGCGCCGGTGCCGAGTTCCTCACCAAGCAGGGCACCTGGGGCATCGTCGCCGTCGCGGTCCTCCTCGTCGCCGGCTCGGGCGTCATCTGGTCGCTGTCCCGCCGCAAGCCGGTCGACCGGCACAACGTCACGGACGACGACATCGACGGCGACGCCGAGCCCGCGGGTGTCGTGACCACCGCGATCGCGGCCGTCACCCCGCCGCCGGCCGGTTCCGTCGCCGCCGTCGCGGACGAGGACCTGAAGACCACCATCCCCGCGCCGGTCCCCACGGACCCGGCCGCTCCCCCGGCCACCGCCGCGGTCTAAGGAACTGGAACCAAGCATGAAGATCGACTGGGCAGCCCTCGGCTCCGTCTTCGGAGTCAGCCTCGTGACGACCGTCGCCCTCGTGGGCCTCTTCACCCTCGGTGTCGTCGGCCTCTCCAAGCAGGAGCAGGCCGCCGCCCAGGGAGGCTCCGCCGCCCTGGCCCGCACCGGCGCCTACGCCTGCTTCGCCCTGTGCCTGGCGGCCGTGGCGTACGGCATCTACCTGATCGTCGCCTGACGGTCCCCGGTACCCCCGGCCGGGCGGTCCGCACCTCGTGTGCGGGCCGCCCGGCCGTCGTGTTTGTGGTGCTTCGCACAGTGACGCGATGCAGGTCAAGGGTGAGTTGACGGCTGTTCTCGGGCCGTGGTGGACTGCCGGGGCCATACGGCGGCAGGAGAGGAAGTCCGGTGCGATTCCGGCGCGGTCCCGCCACTGTGACCGGATCCCGAGGGGTCCGGGAGTCAGGAACTCTCGCCGCCGGTCACGTCGATCCAGGGCGCGGACCCTGAGTGAGGACACAGCGCCATGCCCGGCCGCAGCCCCACCCCGTCCAGAACCACCGGTGTCTTCGCGTACGGCGCGGCCGCCGGTCTCGCCGTCGATCTGCTCGTCGGCGACCCCCGCCGCGGCCATCCCGTCGCCGCCTTCGGCCGGGCCGCGGGCCGGGTCGAGAAGGCCCTGTGGCACGACCACCGCGGCTGGGGCGCCCTGCACACCGCCGTCTGCGCCGGCGCCACCGTCGCGGCCGGCGCCCTCGCCGCCCGTACGGTACGGGGCAGCCGCGCGGCCTCCGTCGCCCTCACCGCCGCCTCGGTCTGGGCCGTCGTCGGCGGTACGACCCTGGGCCGCGAGGCCCGCGCGATCGGCGGCGCCCTCGCCGCCGGGGACCTGGAGGTGGCCCGGGAACGGCTGCCGCACCTGTGCGGGCGCGACCCGCAGTCCCTCGACGGCCCCGCGATGGCCCGCGCGGTCGTCGAGTCCGTCGCCGAGAACACCTCCGACGCGGTCGTCGGCGCCCTCTTCTGGGGAGCGGTCGCGGGCGTGCCGGGCCTGGTCGGCTTCCGCGCGGTGAACACCCTCGACGCGATGGTCGGCCACAAGTCCCCCCGCCACCGGCGCTACGGCTGGGCCTCGGCCCGCCTCGACGACCTGGCCGGCTGGCCCGGGGCCCGGCTGACCGCCGTCCTCGCCACCGTCGCCGGCGGCGATCCGCGCGGGGCCGCACGGGCCTGGCGCGAGGACGCGGCCAAGCATCCGAGCCCCAACGCGGGACCCGTCGAGGCCTCCTTCGCGGGCGCCCTCGGCGTACGGCTCGGGGGGACCCTCTCGTACGCCGGGCGGGTCGAGCACCGGCCCGTGCTCAACGGGGAGGGGCGGCCCGTCGAGGTCGCCGACATCGACCGCGCGGTCCGGCTCTCCCGCCGGGTCACCGCACTGACCCTGGCCGCCTGCGTGGGCGGCCGCATGATCGCGAGCGCACTGAAGCGGAGGAACGCATGAGGGGTGGGGGGCTGCTCGTCGCCGGGACCACGTCCGACGCGGGCAAGAGCGTCGTCACGGCCGGCATCTGCCGCTGGCTGGTCCGGCAGGGGATCAAGGTCGCGCCGTTCAAGGGACAGAACATGTCCCTGAACTCCTTCGTCACCCGGGAGGGCGCCGAGATCGGCCGCGCGCAGGCCATGCAGGCGCAGGCGGCCCGGGTCGAGCCGACCGCCCTGATGAACCCGGTGCTGCTCAAGCCCGGCAGCGACCGCTCCAGCCAGGTCGTCCTCATGGGCAAGCCGGTCGGCGAGATGAGCGCCCGCGGCTACCACGGAGGGCGGCAGAAGACCCTCTTCGAGCCGGTGATGGCGTGCCTGGAGGAGCTCCGGGGCACGTATGACGCCGTGATCTGCGAGGGGGCGGGCAGTCCGGCCGAGATCAACCTGCGGCGCACGGACATCGTGAACATGGGCATCGCGCGCGCCGCGAAGCTGCCCGTCGTCGTGGTCGGGGACATCGACCGGGGCGGGGTCTTCGCCCAGTTCTTCGGGACGACGGCGCTGCTCGCGCCCGAGGACCAGGCGCTCGTGGCGGGCTACCTGGTCAACAAGTTCCGCGGCGACGTGACGCTGCTGGAGCCCGGACTCGACATGCTGCACGGCCTCACCGGACGCCGGACCTTCGGTGTCCTGCCGTACGCGCACGGGCTCGGCATCGACGAGGAGGACGGCCTGCGGGTCTCCCTGCGGGGCACCGTCCGCGAGTCCGTCGTCGCGCCGCCGGTCGGCGCGGACGTGCTGCGGGTCGCCGTCTGCGCCGTACCGCTGATGTCCAACTTCACCGACGTCGACGCGCTCGCCGCCGAACCGGGCGTCGTCGTCCGGTTCGTCGACCGGCCCGAGGAGCTCGTCGACGCCGACCTCGTCGTCGTGCCGGGCACCCGGGGCACGGTCAGGGCGCTGGCCTGGCTGCGCGAGCGCGGCCTCGCCGACGCCCTCGTCCGGCGCGCGGCCGAGGGCCGGCCGGTCCTCGGCATCTGCGGCGGCTTCCAGGCCCTGGGCGAGCGCATCGAGGACGAGGTCGAGTCGAAGGCCGGGGTCGTCGACGGGCTCGGGCTGCTGCCCGTACGGGTGCGGTTCGGGGTCGAGAAGACCCTCGCCCGGCCGGTCGGCGAGGCGCTCGGCGAGCGGGTCGAGGGGTACGAGATCCACCACGGCGTCGCCTCCGTGGAGGGCGGGGAGCCGTTCCTCGACGGCTGCCGCGCCGGCTCCGTCTGGGGCACCCACTGGCACGGCTCCCTGGAGAGCGACGGCTTCCGCCGGGCCTTCCTGCGGGAGGTCGCCGCGGCGGCGGGCCGGCGGTTCGTGCCCGCGCCCGACACCTCGTTCGGCGCGCTGCGCGAGGAGCAGCTCGACCGGCTCGGCGACCTGATCGAGGAACACGCGGACACGGACGCGCTGCTGCGGCTGATCGAGGGCGGGGCGCCGGAGGGGCTGCCGTTCGTGCCGCCGGGGGCGCCGTGACGCCGGGCCGTCCTTCGGGACATCAGCGAACCGAACTCGATGGAAGGAACACCCGATGAGCACCCGGTATCCGTTCACCGCCGTCGTCGGCATGGCCGATCTGCGGCTCGCGCTGCTGCTCAACGCCGTCAGCCCGGCCGTGGGCGGGGTGCTCGTGCGGGGCGAGAAGGGGACCGCGAAGTCCACCGCCGTGCGCGCGCTCGCCGAGCTGCTGCCGGAGGTCTCGGTGGTCGCGGGGTGCCGGTTCAGCTGTGACCCGGCCTCGCCCGACCCGGGCTGCCCCGACGGGCCGCACGGCGACGCGCCGGGGACCGCACGTGCCGCGCGGATGGTCGAGCTGCCCGTCGGCGCCTCCGAGGACCGGCTCGTCGGCTCGCTCGACATCGAGAAGGCGCTCGCCGAGGGCGTGAAGGCCTTCGAGCCGGGGCTTCTCGCCGCCGCGCACCGGGGGATCCTGTACGTCGACGAGGTCAACCTGCTGAGCGACCACCTCATCGACCATCTGCTCGACGCGGCCGCCATGGGCGCCTCCCACGTCGAGCGCGAAGGCGTCTCCGTACGGCATGCCGCCCGCTTCCTGCTCGTCGGGACCATGAACCCCGAGGAGGGTGAGCTGCGGCCGCAGCTCCTCGACCGGTTCGGGCTCACCGTGGAGGTCGCCGCCTCGCGGGACCCCGAGCAGCGGGTCGAGGTCGTCCGGCGGCGGCTCGCCTTCGAGGACGATCCGGCCGCGTTCGCCGCGCGCTGGGCCGGCGAGGAGGCCGCGCTGCGCGAGCGGATCGTCGCCGCGCGGGAGCTGCTGTCCCGGGTGACCCTCGGCGACGCCGTGCTGCTCCAGATCGCCGCGACCTGTGCCGCGTTCGAGGTGGACGGCATGCGCGCCGACATCGTGATGGCCCGCACCGCGACCGCGCTCGCCGCCTGGGCGGGGCGGACCGGGGTGACCTCGGAGGACGTGCGGCAGGCCGCGCTCCTGGCCCTCCCCCACCGCCGCCGGCGCTCGCCCTTCGACGCGCCCGGCCTCGACGAGGACAAGCTCGACGAGACCCTGGAGCAGTTCAAGGGGGACGAGCCGGACGACGATCCCGAGCCGGACGGGCCGGGTGACGGTGGCCCCGGTGGCGGTGGGGGCGTTCCGCCTCAGGGCGAGGGGCCCGACGGTCCCGCGCCCGAGTCCGCCGAGGCCCCGGAGAGCGCGCCCGCCCCGCAGGAGGCCCCGCAGCAGGCCCCGCAGGGCTCCGGTGCCGGTGAGCGCGCCGCCGTCAAGGCCGGTGAGCCCTTCCGCACGAAGGTGCTCAGCGTGCCCGGTCTCGGCCAGGGCGCGGCCGGGCGCCGCTCCCGGGCCCGCACCGAGCACGGCCGTACCACGGGATCCACCCGGCCCCGGGGCGCGCTGACCAAGCTGCACCTGGCCGCGACCGTGCAGGCCGCCGCCCCGCACCAGCGGGCACGCGGCCGGTCCGGGCCCGGACTCGTCGTCCGGCGGGACGACCTGCGGCAGGCGACCCGGGAGGGGCGCGAGGGGAACCTCGTGCTCTTCGCCGTGGACGCCTCCGGGTCGATGGCCGCCCGGCAGCGGATGAGCGCCGTCAAGGGCGCGGTGCTCTCGCTGCTCCTCGACGCCTACCAGCGGCGCGACAAGGTCGGTCTCGTCACCTTCCGGGGCCGGGACGCCGAGGTCGCGCTGCCGCCGACCTCGTCCGTGGACGCGGCCGCCGCCCGCCTGGAGAAGCTGCCGACCGGAGGCCGTACGCCGCTCTCCGCCGGGCTGCTCAAGGCCCACGACGTACTGCGGGTCGAACGGCTGCGGGACCCCTCGCGCCGCCCGCTGCTCGTCGTCGTGACCGACGGCCGGGCGACCGGCGGCCGGGCCGCCGGCGATCCGGTGGCGCTCGCCGCCCGGGCCGCGCGGCTGCACGCCGCCGACGGCACGGCGAGCGTGGTCGTCGACTGCGAGACCGGGCCGGTGCGGCTCGGGCTCGCGGGGAACCTGGCGCGCGAACTCGGCGGCACCGCCGTGACCTTGGACGAGCTGCGCGCCGACTCGATCGCCGGCCTCGTCAGAGACGTACAGGCAGCAGGACATTCAACGAGGAGGGCCGCTTAATGCCGCAGGGACAGCCGACCGTCGTGCCCGACGACGGTCTCACCACCCGTCAGCGCCGCAACCGGGCACTGGTGATGGTGCACACCGGCGTCGGCAAGGGGAAGTCGACCGCCGCGTTCGGCATGGCGCTGCGCGCCTGGAACCAGGGCTGGCCGATCGGGGTGTTCCAGTTCGTCAAGTCCGCCAAGTGGAAGGTCGGCGAGGAGAACGCCCTGAAGGCGCTCGGCGAGACCGGCAAGGGCGGCACGGTCACCTGGAACAAGATGGGCGAGGGCTGGTCCTGGATCCAGCGCGAGGTCGCCGAGGGCGAGCTCTCGCACGAGGAGAAGGCGCGGCAGGGCTGGGAGCAGGTCAAGCGGGACCTCGCCGCGGAGACGTACAAGTTCTACGTCCTCGACGAGTTCGCCTACCTGCTGCACTGGGGCTGGATCGACGTCAAGGAGGTCGTCGAGGTGCTGCGCGACCGTCCCGGGCAGCAGCACGTCGTCATCACCGGCCGCAACGCGCCGCAGGAGCTGATGGACTTCGCCGATCTCGTCACCGACATGTCCAAGGTCAAGCACCCGATGGACGCCGGTCAGAAGGGCCAGCGGGGCATCGAGTGGTAGCACGTCTCGTCATCGCCGCGCCGTCGTCCGGCGCGGGCAAGACCACGGTCGCGACCGGCCTGATGGCCGCGTTCGCCGGCCGTGGCCTGGCCGTCTCCCCGCACAAGGTCGGCCCCGACTACATCGACCCCGGCTACCACGCGCTCGCGACCGGCCGCCCGGGCCGCAACCTCGACGCGTACATGTGCGGTACGGGGCTGATCGCGCCGCTCTTCCTGCACGGCTCGCGCGGCTGCGACCTGGCCGTGGTCGAGGGCGTCATGGGCCTCTACGACGGGGCCGCCGACCAGGGCGAACTGGCCTCCACCGCGCAGGTGGCGAAGCTCCTCAAGGCGCCGGTGGTGCTCGTCGTCGACGCGTCCTCCCAGTCGCGGTCGGTGGCGGCGCTCGTGCACGGCTTCGCGTCCTGGGACCCGGAGGTGCGGATCGGGGGCGTGATCCTCAACAAGGTCGCGTCGGACCGCCACGAGCATCTGCTGCGGGAGGCGCTCGGGGAGTCGGGGGTGCCGGTGCTCGGCGTCCTGCGTCGGGCCCCTGCCGTCGCCACGCCGTCGCGGCACCTCGGTCTCGTGCCGGTCGCCGAGCGGCAGGCCCAGGCGGTGGAGGCGGTCGCCGCGCAGGCGGAGCAGGTGCTTGCCGGGTGCGACATGGAGGCGCTGCTTGCGCTTGCGCGGTCAGCGCCGACGTTGGACGCCATGCCGTGGGTGGCTGAGGTCGGGGAGCGGCTGCACGCCGGTGGTTCCGTGGTGCCCAGCCGTTCCGCCCTGCGGAACGATTGCCCACCACGGCCGGTCGTCGCCGTCGCCGGCGGGGCCGCGTTCACCTTCTCGTACGCCGAGCACACGGAGCTCCTGCGGGCCGCCGGCGCCGAGGTCGTCACCTTCGACCCGCTCCGGGACGAGCGCCTCCCCGAGGGGACGAGCGGGCTCGTCATCGGTGGCGGCTTCCCCGAGATGTACGGGGAGCAGCTGTCCGCCAACGAGCCGCTCCGGAAGGCGGTCGCGGAGCTCGCGGCATCGGGCGCGCCGGTCGCCGCCGAGTGCGCCGGGCTCCTGTACCTGGCGCGGTCTCTGGACGGGCACCCGATGTGCGGCGTGCTCGACGCCGACGCCCGGATGTCGGAGCGGCTCACGCTCGGCTACCGGGACGCCGTCGCCGTGAGCGACAGCGTCCTCGCGCCGGCCGGGGCCCGGATGCGCGGGCACGAGTTCCACCGCACCGTGATCGAGCCGGGCGCGGGGCCGCTGGCGGCCTGGGGGCTGCGGCAGCCGGAGCGGCGCGTGGAGGGCTTCGTGCAGGGCGGGGTGCACGCCAGTTATGTGCACACCCACTGGGCGGGGTCCCCGGAGGTCGCCGCGCGGTTCGTGGAGCACTGCGCGTGAGTTCAGCCGCCGGAGACGCCCACCACGAGCCAGATGAAGGCCACGCCCGCCACCGTGCACAGCAGGGTGGAGCGGGCCGGGTGCGTGTGGTGGGCCTCCGGCAGGATCTCGGTGGCGGCGAGGTAGAGCAGAGCGCCGCCGAAGAAGCCGAGATAGCAGCCGAGCAGTTCCTCCGGAAGGGTGAAGAAGGTGGCGAGTCCGGCGCCGACGACCGGGGCGACGGCGTCCGCGACGAGCATCGCGAGGGCCCTGTGGCGGGCGTTCCCGTAGAGGCTCGTGATCGTGTACGTGTTGAAGCCGTCGGCGAAGTCGTGGGTGATGACGGCGAGGGCGACGGTGGCGCCCATGCCGCCGCCGACCTGGAAGGCGGCGCCGAGGGCGACGCCGTCCATGAGGCTGTGCAGGACCATCGCGGCGGCAGCCGTCAGACCGACCTGGGGGACCCGCCCGCCCGTCTCCCGACCACCGCCCCTCATCGAAGCGCTCTGCGCTGCCCCCCAGTCCGCACCGACGCCGTGGGCGGCCCTGCGGACGGCGAGGAGCCGTTCGACGACGTGGGCGAAGAGGAAGCCGCCGACGAAGAGCAGCAGGGCCTCGGGGACGCCGAAGACCTTCTTCCCCGCGGCGTCCAGGGCCTCCGGCAGGAGGTCGAGTCCGACGACGCCGAGCATCAGTCCGCCGGCGAGGCCGAGGACGAGGTGGCGGCGGTCGGTGACGCGCCCGGCGACCCAGCCGCCGAAGAGCGTCATGAGGAACGCGCCGAACGCGACGACTACAGCCATGGACCTTTGCTATCCGATGGTCCCGAGTCCGCGCACCTCGGTGTCGGGGCCCGGTCCGGCGCGCCGGCGGACGAGGTCCTCGCGCTCGTCGACGCGGTCCTGCGGGAGGCGGGCCTGACGCGGGCGGACGTCCGCTCGCTCGCCACGCTCGACGCGCGGGCGGCCGAGCCGGGGATCGTGGCGGCCGCCGCGGCGCTCGGGGTGCCGGTGCGCGGGTTCACCTCCGGGGAGCTGGCGGCCGTACCCGTACCGCATCCCTCGGCGCTGCCGCTGGCCGCGACGGGCACGGCGTCCGTGGCGGAGGCGGCGGCGCTGCTGGCGGCGGGTGCGGGCGCGGAGCCGGGAGGGGACCCCGACACGCACGCGGGTGCGGGCGCGGAGCCGGGTACGGACCCCGGCACGCACGCGGGTGCGGGCGCGGAACCAGGTATAGACCCCGGCACGCGCGCGGGTGCCGAGCCGGGCGGAGGCCGTGGCACGCGCGCGGGTGCGGGACGTCGGGCCGGGCCCGTCGTGCGGTTCGCCGGTCGGGGCGGGGCCGTGCTGCTCGTACCGAAGCGGAAAACCCGGTCCGTAACGTGCGCGCTTGCCACTTCTGTCATGTTTCGCCCGAACGAAGTCGCCCCAGGCGCACGGTTGTTGCCCTTGACCCACGGGTACATCGCTGGCGAGCCTGGCTCACCCCCCACCATCCCCACCCCCCACACGACGGCGGCCATGGACACGCACACGCATACCGACACCCACGACCTGCGCCACCACGGTGACGTCGAGGTCAGGGACGAGAAACTGATCGATCTGGCGGTCAACGTCCGGACGGACACCCCGCCGGACTGGCTGCGGGAGCGGATCGCCGACTCGCTGACCGGTCTCGCGGCCTATCCGGACGGCCGGGCCGCGCGGGCGGCGGTCGCCGAGCGGCACGATCTGCCGTCGAACCGGGTGCTGCTCACGGCCGGCGCGGCGGAGGCGTTCGTGCTGCTCGCGCGGGCGCTGCCGGTGCGGCGGCCGGTCGTGGTGCACCCCCAGTTCACCGAGCCGGAGGCGGCGCTGCGGGACGCCGGGCACGAGGTGGGCCGGGTGCTGCTGCGCGAGGAGGACGGTTTCCGGCTCGATCCGGCGGCCGTTCCGGAGGACGCGGACCTGGTGATGATCGGGAACCCCACGAACCCGACCTCCGTGCTGCATCCGGCCGCCTCGATCGCCGCGCTGGCCCGCCCGGGGCGGGTCCTGGTGGTGGACGAGGCGTTCATGGACGCGGTGCCGGGCGAGCGGGAGTCGCTGGCCGGGCGGACCGACGTGCCGGGGCTCGTGGTGCTGCGGAGCCTCACCAAGACCTGGGGGCTCGCCGGGCTGCGGATCGGGTACGTGCTGGCCGAGCCGGAGACGATCGCGGCCCTGGAGCGGACGCAGCCGCTGTGGCCGGTGTCGACGCCGGCCCTGGTGGCGGCGGAAGCGTGCATGTCGCGGGCGGCGCTCGCGGAGGCGGAGCACGTGGCGCACCGGATCGGTGTGGAGCGGGCCCATCTGCTCGCCGGGCTCGCGGAGTTCGACGAGGTGCGGACGGTGGCGGGGTCGGAGGGCCCCTTCGTGCTGCTGCGGATCGACGGGGCGGACGCGGTACGGGAGCGGCTGCGGTCGCTCGGTTTCGCGGCCCGCCGGGGCGACACGTTCCCGGGGCTCGACCGGAACTGGCTGCGGCTCGCGGTGCGGGACCGGGCGACGACGAACCGTTTCCTCCAGGCGCTCGACCAGGCGCTGCTGATCGGCGGCTGAGGGGCTTCCGCCGAGGGGTCCCTCACGTGGAAGGGTCCGGGGAGGGCGGTGTCGTCACCACCGCCCTCCCCGGACCCTCGCTTCCCTCCCGGCGCCCCCCGGCGCTTCCCCCTCGGGCCGTCAGCCGCGGTTGCGGGCGCGCGAGCGGGTCACGGCGAGGGCGCCGCCGCCCGCGACGAGGAGGGCCAGCGCTCCGGCCGCGATGTACGGGGTGGTGGAGCTGGAGCCGGTCTCGGCGAGGTTCTCGGTGGGCGTGGTGCCGCCGTTGTTCGTCTTGATGCCGCCGCCGGCGTCGCTCGGCTCGACCGAGGGCTGCTGGGTGGGCTGCCCGCTGGGCCGGTGGGTGGGCTGACCGGTCGGGTTGTCGGTCGGCCGGTCGGTGGGGTTCTCGGTGGGCTTCTGCGTCGGGGCCGTGCCCTTGGGCGTCTCGCAGGTGGCCTCGGCGAGGGTCACCGTGCCGTCGACCTTGGCGACGCCGAGCTTCAGCGGGTCGACCTCCACCTTGAGTTCGAGGGCCGTGGCGGCGGCGGTGCGGGAGGTCGTGGAGGTCCGGGAGAGGTCCAGGGTGACCTGGCCGATGCCCGGCACGCCGACCTGGGTCCGGCCGGCGGCGGACAGGGTGGTCTTCTTGCCGAACACGGTGACGTGGCCGAGGACGTTGGACTGGGCGACCGGCCGCTTCCCCACCTCGCACAGCGCCTTGGACGTCACCTTCTCGACCTCGATGAGGGAGAGCAGCGGGATGCCGGGCACGTGGACCCGGGCCTTGACGAGGTTGACGTGCCCCTCGGCCTTCTTCTCGTCCACGGTCGCGTCGGCGGTGGCGACGTCGGCCTTGAGGAGGTCGATCGGCTCCCCGCCCTCGGCTCCCTGCACCTTCACGGAGAGCGCGGTCTCGTTCTCGCTCTCCGGCGCCTTGACCTCGTTGAGGGAGGCCCGCACCGGCACGTTCACGGTCTCGCCGAGGAGGGAGACGTCGAGGCCCGCCCTCAGCACGGCGGCGGTGGCGCGCCCTTCGCCGCCCGTGGCGTGCGCCGCCGGGGCCGCGAGGAGCACGGGGCCGACGGCCAGGGCGGCGACGGTCGCGGCGGCGGCGGAGCGGCGTACGGGCATGCGGAAGGTGTTGCTGTTCAAGATGGTGGAACCCCCACAGGAGACATGGCGTCGCCGGCCGCTCACCACGGGGACGGTGGGTCGGCGCGGCCTCGGCGACTTGAGACACCGGAATCTTTACGCACGGAGAGTGAACTGGCAGTCGCCTGAGGTGAGTTCACTCCAAAGGGGGGTTTCCGTGTTCATTTTCGATTTTTCTCGACACAACCGTTCCCGGTTTCCCCGCGTGTTTCGTACGGGGAGGTGTGCGCGGAATCGGTGAGAACGAGTCGCGGCGCCTCCGGGTCACGGATCGTCAACCCGGCGCACCGACCCCCTCCAGGACTCCTGTAGATTAATTTAGGCCAGCCTAACCTAAGAAGCTGGCGCGAACGGGAACGGACGGGATCGGGGTCGGCGTGAGCATCGAGGTCTACCGGGACGCCTGGGGCGTCCCTCATCTGCGCGCCGCCGACCCGGACGAACTCTCCTTCGCCCAGGGCCGGGTCACCGCCCTCGACCGCGCCTGGCAGCTGGAGGTCGAACGGCACCGGGCCCGGGGCACCACGGCCGCCTTCCTCGGTGCCGCCGAGGCCGGCTGGGACGCCTTCGCCCGGCGGGCCCGGCTCGCCGACACCGCCCGCCGCTGCTTCGAGCGGCTCGAAGAGACCGACGCGCCGACGGCCGCGTGGGTGCGCGCGTACGTGGACGGGGTCAACGACGGCCTCGCCGAAGGCGCCGCCCGCGCCCCCGAATTCGCGGAGACCGGCCTCGCGCCCGGCCGGTGGGAGCCGTGGACCCCGCTCGCCGTCTGGCTCTCCGCCCACGTCCTCTTCGCCGGCTTCCCCACCAAGCTGTGGCGGGACGAGGTCGCCCGGCGGCTCGGCGAGCGGTGGACGGAGCTGTTCGCGACCGACGGCCCCGGCACCGCCGGCTCCAACGGCTGGGTCGTGGCCGGCGGACGGACCGCGAGCGGCGCGGCCCTCGTCGCCGGCGACCCGCACCGGTTCATCGAGGCGCCGGGCGTCTACCAGCAGATCCGGCTCGCCTGTCCCGCGTACGACGTGGTGGGCCTCGCCGTCCCCGGCGTCCCCGGCCTCGCCCACTTCGGCCACACCGGCCCCGTGGCCTGGGCCATCACCAACGCCATGGCCGACTACCAGGACCTCTACCGCGAACGGCTGCGACGGCTCCCCGACGGCACCGTCGAGGCCCTCGGCCCGCACGGCTGGGCCCCCGCCGCCGCACACCCGGAGACGATCGAGGTCGCCGGCGCGGAACCGGTGGTGATCGAGGTGATCGAGACGGCCCGGGGGCCGGTGATCATCGACCCGGCCGGGGAGCCCGGGGCGGGCACCCCGGCGATGGGCGACGAACCCCCGGCCGGCACGCCGGTGGACGGCGAGCCCGGGGCAGGTACCTCGACAGGGACCGACGCCTCGACGCCGGACGGCGAGCCCCAGGGCGGCTCCCCCGTGTGGGAGGCCGTCGCCCTGCGGTACCCGCCCCGGGTCACCGGGGAGCTCGGCTTCGGGGTGCTGCCCGCGCTGCTGCGCGCCCGGACCGTCGCCGATGTGGACGCCGCCCTCGACGGCTGGGTCGAGCCGGTGAACGTCGTCCAGGCCGCGGACACCCGGGGCGGCCTCCTGCACCGGGTCGCCGGCCACGTGCCCGTACGGGACCGGGTCAACTCCCTGCGCGTCGTGCCCGCCTGGGACCCCGCGCACGCCTGGGCCGACGCCCCGGCGTCCCTGCCCCGCGCCGAGGTCCGCGGCCACGCCGTCATGGCCAACGCCCGGGGCCTGGCCGCGCCCCTGGGCGTCGAGTTCGCCCCGCCGCACCGGGCGGCCCGGATCGGCGCGCTGCTCGGCGCCTCGGCGTCCTGGACCCCGGAGTCGACCGCCGCGATCCACACGGACACCGACAACCCCTCGGCGGCCCGCCTCCTGGAGGCGGTGCGACGCGCGGGTGACGCCCCCGGGCGGCCCGGGGCGGACGCGCCGCACGAGTCGCACGGGCCCCGTGCGAGCGCGCCCCGCGGCACACCCCGTGGGTCCGACACGGGCGGCGCCGGCGGCGGCCCGGCCCCGCTCCTCTCCCCCGCCGGGGCCCGTGTCCGGGAGCAACTGCTCGGCTGGGACCGGCGGATGGACGCCGACAGCGCCGACGCGGGGCTGTACGCGGCCGTGCGCGGGGCCGTCGTGCGGCGGCTCGCCGGGCACGAGGCCTTCGCGGGGCTGCGTGAACCCGCCCCGTACCCCGAGCTGTTCCGGCCGTGGCTCGCGCTCGGGCCGCGTGTGGCCTTCGCGCTGGAGACCCTGCTCGTGACCGGGCCCGTGCCCGTGGGGGAGGTCGACCGGATCGTGCGGGAGGCGCTCGACGAGGTCGGCGAGGGCGAGCCGCCCGCCGCCTGGGGCGTGACGCACCGGCTCGCGCCCTGGCAGGCGCTGCCCGATCCGGACGACGAGCGGTGGCCGGGGCTCGGCGGGGACCACGACTGTGTGCTCTCCACGTCCAGCGTGCCCGGGTGGACCGACCGCAGCGCCCGCGCTTCCGCCGCCCGGTACGTCTGGGACCTGGCCGACCGGGAGCGGAGCCGCTGGATCGTGCCGTTCGGCGCGTCCGGGGTCCCCGGCGACCCGCACCACCGCGACCAACTCCCCCTGTGGCTGCGGGGCGAGCTCGCCCCGGTCACCACCGACTGGAACCGCCTCACCAAGGAGCAGGGATGACCGGCCCCGAACACGTCCACGTCCAGACCGTCGAGGGCTTCGGGACCGTCACGGTCCGGCCCGTCGACCCCGACGGGGACGCGCCGCTCCTGCACGGCTGGGTCAACGAGGAGCGGGCCCGTTTCTGGGGGATGGTCGGGACGACCGTGGAGCAGGTGCGGGAGGTCTACGCGCACCTCGACTCGCTCGACACCCACCACGGCTTCCTGATCGCCCGGGACGGCGAGCCGGTGGCCCTCTTCCAGACGTACGACCCCGGGGCCGACCGCGTGAGCGAGTGCTACGAGGTGCGGCCCGGGGACATCGGCGTGCATCTGTTCGTCGCGCCCGGTCTCGCCCCGGAGCCCGGGTTCACGGGCCGGCTGCTGACCGCGCTGATCGCCTTCTCCCTGAAGGAGCACGCGCGGATCGTGGTCGAGCCGGACGCCGCCAACGAGAAGGCGATCGCCCGGCTCGTGCGGGCCGGTTTCGTGCTGGGGCCCGAGGTCGTGCTGCCGGAGGTGGACCTGCCGGAGGTGTTCATCCCCGAGAAGCGGGCCCGGCTCGCCTTCCTGAGCCGCTGAACGCCCGAACGCCCGAACGCCCGGACGCCCGAACGCCCCCGGCGTCAGGCCAGGACCCGCCCGTTGACGACGACCCGGCGCGGCGCCGCCAGGACGCGGACGTCCGCGCGCGGGTCCTCGCCGTAGACGACGAGGTCGGCGGGGGCGCCCTCCTCCAGGGAGGGGCGGCCCAGCCAGGCCCTGGCCCCCCAGGCGGTGGCCGCGAGCGCGTCGACCGGCGGGATCCCGGCCTTGGTGAGCTCCTCGACCTCCTCGGCGACCAGGCCGTGGGCGAGGGAGCCGCCCGCGTCGGTGCCGACGAAGACGGGCACGCCCGCGTCGAAGGCGGCGCGGACGGTGTCGTACCGGCGCTCGTGGAGCCGGCGCATATGGGCCGACCAGCGGGGGAACTTCGCCTCGCCGCCGTCGGCGAGGTGCGGGAAGGTCGCGATGTTGACGAGGGTGGGGACGATGGCGACGCCGCGCTCCGCGAAGAGCGGGATCGTCTCCTCGGTGAGCCCGGTGGCGTGCTCGATGCAGTCGATGCCCGCCTCGACGAGGTCCCGGAGCGAGTCCTCGGCGAAGCAGTGCGCGGTGACCCGGGCGCCGAGCCGGTGCGCCTCGGCGATGGCCGCCTCGACCTCGGCGCGCGGCCAGCAGGCCGTGAGGTCGCCCGCCTCGCGGTCGATCCAGTCGCCGACGAGCTTGACCCAGCCGTCGCCGCGGCGGGCCTCCCGGCCGACGTACGCGACGAGGTCGGCGGGCTCGATCTCGTGGGCGTAGTTACGGATGTACCGGCGGGTGCGGGCGATGTGCCGGCCCGCCCGGACGATCTTCGGGAGGTCCTCGCGGTCGTCGATCCAGCGGGTGTCGGAGGGCGAGCCCGCGTCCCGGATGAGCAGGGTGCCGGCGTCCCGGTCGGTGAGGGCCTGCTTCTCGCTGGTGGCCTCGTCGACGGGGCCGTGCCGGTCGAGGCCGACGTGGCAGTGGGCGTCGACGAGTCCGGGGAGCACCCAGCCCTCGACGGTCACGGCCTCGGCGGCGGGCCGCTCGAAGGTGATCCGCCCGTCGACGCACCACAGTTCGTCGCGGACGTCCTCCGGGCCGACGAGCACCCGCCCCTTCACGTGCAGCACCTCGTGATCGCTCATACCGGCACTCTACGAGCCGTGTCGAGGGCGCGGGTCACGGGCGCCAGTCGGCCTCCAGGTCGTGCGAGCCGATCTTGGTGAGCTGGGTCAGTCCGGTGCCGTCGGCCCTGACCCGGAAGAGGTGCTCGGGGTCGGCGTCGTCGGTGCCGCCCCGGGTGAAGACCAGGAGTCTGCCGTCCGTGGACCAGGAGGGGAACTTGTCGTTGGCCTGCCCCGAGGTGAGGGGGGTGATCCCCGAGCCGTCGGGGCGGACGGAGTAGAGGTGGGTGAAGCCGGTGCCGTCCGCCCTGCTGAAGACGATCCGGTCGCCGCGCGACCAGTCGGGCGTCCAGTCCTGGGAGAAGGACAGGGTGATCGGCGTCTGGACCAGGGTGGACAGCTCGATCCGCAGCAGTCGGCTGTGTCCGGCCGCGTCCGCGCGGCTGTACGCCAGGTTCTTGCCGTCCGGGGACCACGTCGGGTGGAACTCGTCCTCCGGGGTGTCGGTGAGCCGGGTGGCGGGGGTGCCGTCGACGTCGGCCACGTAGATCTCGCGCTGGCCGTCGACCGGCTTGGAGTAGGCGATCTTCTTCCCGTCCGGGGACCATGCCGGGTCGGAGGCGTCCGTGGTGCCGGGCACGGCCTTCAGGTCGCCGCCCGTGTTGTTCATCGTCCAGATGCCGTTGATCGCGCCCCCGGAGCCGTACCGCACGAACGCCACCCGCTTGCCGTCCGGGGACCAGCTGGGCATCACGTCGCTGATGTCGGGGGTGTGGGTGAGCTTGACGAGCGCGCCGCCGGTCGGGGACATCGCGTACAGGTCCTCGACGGGTGCCGCCGTGTCGTAGCGGGCGAAGACGATCGGGCGGTACACGGCCGACGGCAGCGCCGTCGCCGTCCCGCTCGAAGCCGCCGCTCCCGCGTCCCCCGCGGCACCGAGGGTCAGCGGTGCGGCGACGGCCAGCGCGGCGGCGGCCACCGCCGCCCGGCGCAGCCGCCCCGTTCCCACGCTTCCGCCGTCCCTGCCGGCTCTTCGCACCATGGTGTCCTTCCCGTTCCTCCCGGCGGCCTCCTGCGGCACCGCTCCGGCCCGCACCATCCCACCGGCGGGGCCCCGGGGGAAGCTCCCGGGACCGGCGGTACGGGCCCTGTGACAGGTTCCGCACACCGTCGTGACGGCGCACGGTCTCCCGTTCGGGAGGCGGTGCCGCGCGGGCGGGGCCCGAGGGGCGCTTAGGCTGGCCCGAGCCTCATTCCGATGTATGCGACACGCATGCGACACCGAAGAAGGAACCCTCCGTGACCGTGACACATCCGCTGCTGGATCTGGCCCCGCTGACCGCCGCGCACTTCGCGTCCATCGAGCGCCGGGTGGCCGCCCTGCTCTCCACGGAGCAGGACGTGGTGATCACCCAGGGCGAGGCGCTGCTGCCCCTGGAGGGATGCATCCGCAGCGGCGCGCGGGCCGGTTCGACGGCGCTGAACGTCGTCACCGGTCCGTACGGGCAGACCTTCGGGAACTGGCTGCGGGACTGCGGGGCGACCGTGGTCGACCTGGAGGTGCCGTTCCACACGGCGGTGACGGCGGAGCAGGTGGAGCGGGCGCTCGCGGAGCACCCGGAGATCGACTTCGTGTCGCTGGTGCACGCGGAGGCGGCGACCGGGAACACCAATCCGGTGGCGGAGATCGGCGAGGTCGTGCGGGCGCACGGCGCGCTGTTCTACCTGGACGCGGTGGCGTCGATCGGCGCCGAGCCGGTGCTGCCGGACGCCTGGGGCGTGGACATGTGCATCATCGGCGCGCAGAAGGCGATGGGCGGTCCCGCGGGCGTGTCGGCGGTGTCGGTGAGCGCACGGGCCTGGGAGCGGTTCGCCGCCAACCCGGCCGCGCCGCGCCGCTCGTACCTCTCCCTCCTGGACTGGAAGGAGCGCTGGATCGACGGCGGCCGCAAGGCCCTGCTGCACGCTCCGGCGCAGCTGGAGATGCTGGCCCTGGAGGCCTGCCTGGAGCGGATCGAGACCGAGGGCCTGGACGCGCTGATGGCCCGGCACGCCTCGGCGGCGGCCGCGACCCGTGCGGGCGCGCTGGCCCTGGGCGGCGGTCTGGAGCCGTACGTGCACGAGGCGAAGGACGCGGCGCCGGTGGCGACGACGCTGCGGGCGCCGACGGGTCTGGACGCCTCTGAGCTGGTGGCGAAGGCCCTCGCGGCCGATCCGTCGCTGCCGCTGGTCGCGGGCGGCGGGGCGCTCGCCAAGGAGATGATCCGGGTCAACCACTACGGGGTGGACGCGACGCCGGGGGCCGTGCAGTCCTCGCTCGCGGCCCTGGGCGCGGCGCTCGGCGAGTCGGGCCGCGCGGTGGACCTGGAGGGCGCGCGCCGGGCGGTCACCGGGGCCTGGGTGTAGTCCCGTACGGCCGAAGGGCGGGGTCCGGTGCCGGATCCCGCCCTTTCGCACGCCCGGGAGGGTGCTACAGCGCGGGGTAGTCGGTGTATCCGCGGTGGTCGCCGCCGAAGAAGGTCGCGCGGTCCGGGGTGTTGTACGGGCCGCCGGCCCGCAGCCGGGCGGGCAGGTCGGGGTTGGCGAGGAACAGCGCGCCGTACGCGATGAGGTCGGCGGTGCCGTCCTCGATCAGGGCCAGGGCGTCGGGGCCGGTCGGTTCCTCGGTGGCCGGGTTGAGGACGAGGGTGCCGGAGAACCGCTTGCGCAGGTCGAGGGTCAGTCCGCGGACCTCGGCCGTGGGCTCCGTGATGTGCAGGTAGGCGATGCCGACCGGCTCGATCGCGTCGACGAGGGCGGTGTAGGTCTCCTCGGTGTCGCTCTCGGAGATGTCGTTGTACACGTTGGCCGGGGAGATGCGCAGGCCTGTGCGCTCGGGGCCGATCTCGGCCGCGACGGCCTTGACGGTCTCGACGGCGAAGCGGATGCGGTTCTCGACCGGGCCGCCCCACTCGTCGGTGCGCCGGTTGGAGCCGGTGGCGAGGAACTGCTGGACGAGGTAGCCGTTGGCGCCGTGGATCTCGACGCCGTCGAAGCCGGCCTCGATGGCGTTGCGGGCGGCGGAGGCGAAGCCGGCGATCGCCTCGCGCACCTGGTCGCCGGTGAGTTCGCGCGGGGTGACGTAGTCCTTGGGGCCCTCGTGGGTGTAGACCTGGCCGGCGGCGGCGATCGGCGAGGGGCCGACGGGGTGGAGGTCGCCGTCGAGGAGGTCGGGGTGGCCGATCCGTCCGGTGTGCATGAGCTGGGCGAAGATCCGCCCGCCGCGCTCGTGGACGGCGGCGGTGACCTCGCGCCAGGCGGCGATCTGCGCGCGGCTGTGCAGTCCGGGGGTGTCGGGATAGCCCTGCCCCTCGGGGACGGGCTGGGTCCCCTCGGTGATGATGAGGCCGGCGGAGGCGCGCTGGGCGTAGTACTCGACGGTGGCCGCGGTGGGGGTGCCGTCCTGACCGTTGGCGCGGCTGCGGGTCATCGGGGCCATCGCGATGCGGTTGGCGAGGCGGGTTCCGGCGAGGTCGACGGGGTCGAAGGCAGTGGTCACGGCAAGTCCCTCACATGAATATGTGGTCGGCCAACTAATCGGGCCGCTGCCACTGTAACCCCCATTCATTGGCCAGCCAAGGTAATCTTGCGGAAGAGCCGTCCCGAGGAGCCCGCATGCCTGGAACCGACCCCGTCTGTACCGCCCCGTCCGGCGGCCCGCAGCCCTCCGCCGCGTGCGCCGGGACCGTCAGCGAGACCCTGGCGCGGGTCGCGCGGCTCCACCGGATCGCCATGGGACGGCGACTGAAGGACCTCGGCCTCTACCCGGGCCAGGAACTGATGATGATGCGCCTGTGGGACTGCGGGGCGGCCCGCCAGTCGGAGCTCATCCAGTCCCTCGGCCTCGACCCCTCCACGGTGACCAAGATGCTCCAGCGCATGGAGCAGTGCGGGTACGTCCGCCGCAGCCCGGACCCGGCCGACCGGCGCGCGGTCCTCGTCGAGGCGACGGAACAGGGCCTGGCCCTGCGCGCCGGGGTCGAGGGCGCCTGGGCCGACCTGGAGGAGAGCACCCTGGCCGGGCTCGCCCCGGCCGACCGGGCGGAGCTCGCCCGCCTGCTCGGCCTCCTGGGCGAGAACCTGAGCGAGGAGGAGGGCGACTGCCCGCCCGGACCGGGTGCCGTCTGCTGACTCACCGAACCGCGGTGCGGGGCCTGGACCGCGGCGCGGCGGGCGCTCAGCCCGCCAGGACCTCCAGGACGCGGTCCACGTCCGCCGCCGTGTTGTACAGGTGGAAGGAGGCCCGCAGATTGCCCGCGCGGGCCGAGAGCAGGACACCGGCCTCGCGCAGGGCGTCCGCCCGGTCGCCGAGGCCCGGGACGGCGACGACCGTCGAGTCGTCCATGACCGGCGCGTGCCCGAGGGCGAGGAGCCCGGAGCGGAAGCGGGCCGCCAGCCCCTTGTCGTGGGCCTCGATGCGCTCGATGCCGATCTCCTCCAGGAGGGCGAGCGAACGGGCCGCCCCGTGGTACGAGAGGAAGGCCGCCGGCTCGTCGAACCGGCGGGCGGAGCGGGCCAGTTCACGGACCGGGCCGTAGCTGTTCACCCACAGCTCCTCGCCCGTGACCCAGCCCGCGTGGATGGCGAGCAGCGAGTCCTGCGCCTCCTCGGTGACGGTGAGGAAGGACGCCCCGCGCGGGCAGAGCAGGTACTTGTAGCCGCCGGCGACCGTGTAGTCCCACTCCCCCGCGCGCAGCGGCAGCCAGCCCGCCGACTGGGTGGCGTCCAGGAGGGTGCGCGCGCCGTGGGCGGCCGCGGCCTCCCGTATCGCCGCGAAGTCGGCCGTACGCCCGTCCGCCGACTGCACGGCCGAGAAGGCGACGAGCGCGGTCCCGGGCCGCACGGACTCGGCGAACCGCTCCAGGGGCGCGAAGCGGACCTTGAGGTCGCCGCGGATCGTGAAGGGGGTGACGACGGAGGAGAACTCGCCCTCGGGGAAGAGGACCTCGGACCCGGCGGGCAGCGACTGGGCGATCATCCCGCAGTGCACCGCGACCGAGCTGCCCACGGCGACGCGCTCGGGGGAGACCCCGGCGATCCGGCCGAAGGCGGCGCGGGCCTCGTCCACGATGTCGAAGCTGCCGGCGCCGCCGGGGCGGCCGTCGGCGGTCTCCTCGGCGAGGAGGGTGATCGCCTCGATGGTCCGGCGGGGCAGCAGCCCGCAGGCGGAGGTGTTCAGATAGGTCTTCTTGGGCGCGAATTCGGCGCCGCCGAGCGGCTGTTCCAGGGAATCCATGCCCCCACCCTGGGTCCCCCCGCGATCACCCGTCAATGGCGATCCGATCGCGGGGAGACCCCAAGCCGCTCTTGTCTCCGCAGGTCGGCAGCGGTGCGGTCAGGCCTGCGGGACCTCGCAGGCGCCGTCCGGGCCGCAGACCTCCGCGTCGGCGCCGACCGGCTGCAGGGCGCGGCCCTGCCAGGCCTGCTCCAGGGCCTGGGTGAAGACCTCGGCGGGCTGGCCGCCGGAGACGCCGTACGTGCGGTCGAGGACGAAGAACGGCACGCCGTTGGCGCCGAGTTCGGCGGCCTCGCGCTCGTCCGCCCGTACGGCGTCGGCGTACGCGGTCTCGTCGGCGAGGACGGCCCGGACCTCGGCCTCGTCGAGACCGGCCTCCACGCCGAGGGTCACCAGGGTCTCGGCGTCGAAGACGGAGCGCTCCTCGGCGAAGTTGGCCCGGTAGGCCAGGTCCAGGAGCTCGCCCTGGCGGCCGCGCTCCTTGGCGAGGTGGAGGAGCCGGTGGATGTCGAAGGTGTTGCCGTGGTCGCGGCCCTCGACGCGGTAGTCGAGACCCTCGGAGCGCGCGTTCGACGCGACGTGCGCCTCCATGGCGCGGGCCTCGGCGAGCGTCCGGCCGTACTTCTTCGCCAGCATCTCCAGGACCGGGCCCCGGTCGCCCTTGGCGCGGTTCGGGTCGAGCTCGAAGGAGCGGTGCACGACCTCGACGTCGTCGCGGTGGGCGAAGGCCGCGAGCCCCTTCTCGAAGCGGGCCTTGCCGATGTAGCACCAGGGGCAGGCGATGTCGCTCCAGATCTCGACGCGCATGTGACTTCTCTCCGATGGATTGCCGGTGGGGTGTACCGCAGGGGGAACGCGCGCGGCGGTCCGGTTCATTCCGTTTCCGGCCCCGGTGTGAGGCGCGGCACCATGCGGTCGAAGGAGGCCCGGTAGGCGCTCGGGGTGAGGCCGGTGCGGCGCAGGAGGTGCTGCCGGAGGGAGTCCGCCGTGCCGAGTCCGCTCGCGCGGGCCAGCCGGTCCATGGGGAGGGAGGTGGTCTCCAGGAGCTCCTTCGCCCGCTCGACGCGCTGGTGGAGCAGCCACTGGAGCGGGCTGACGCCGGTCTCCGCGTGGAAGCGGCGGGAGAGGGTGCGGACGGAGACCCCGGCGTGCCGGGCGAGGTCGCCGAGGCCGAGGGGTTCGTCGAGGTGTTCCATCGCCCACGCGCGCGTGTCGGCGAAGGAGACCCCGCGCTCGGGCGGCAGCGGGGTCTGGGTGAACTGGGTCTGGCCGCCGGGCCGGACGGGCGCGACGAGGGCGAGCCGGGCCACGGCGTTGGCGACGGCTGCGCCGTGGTCGGTGCGGATGACGTGCAGGCAGAGGTCGATGCCCGCCGCGTACCCGGAGGAGGTGAGCACGGGGCCGTCCTGGACGAACAGGACGTCGTCCTGGAGGTCCACGGCCGGATGCCGGGACGCGAGCAGCGGGCGGTACGCCCAGTACGTCGTCGCCGCCCGGCCGTCGAGCAGCCCGGCCTCGGCGAGCGCGAAGGCGCCGGTGCAGATGGAGGCGATCCGCTTGCCCCCGTCGGCGGACGCGCGCAGGACGTCGAGGACGCGCGGGTCGGGGTCCTCGTAGGCGCCGCTGCCCGCGAGGATCACGGTGTCGGCCCCCTCGACGGCTTCGAGTCCGCGCGGGACGACCAGGTCGAGGCCGCCGGTGGTGGTGACGGGCCCGGGGTCGGGGGCGCAGATGACCGTCTCGTACCCGGGCCGGCCGTCGATCTCGACCTTGCCGAAGAGCATCTCCGGGATGGCCAGGTTGAACATCGAGACGGGCGGGGCCGCGATCACGGCGACGCGCCGGACCCGGGAAGCGGGGGACGCGCCGGACCCGGCGGGCCCACCGGACGTGCCGGGCGCGGCGGACCCGCCGGGCGGGGCGGGCGGGGTCGGCATCGGCGGCGGCGTCGGCATGGCCAGAACCTCCGGTCGTATGGCATTCCAGCCACTACTGTACGGGCGCGCGGCTCACGAAGCTGGGCGCATGTCCTCAACAGCCCTCGCCAAGGCCCCCGTTGTCCGCCGTGACGTCCCCGGCTCCTCCCCCGGCCCGGCCCTCGCCGCCGCCATGCTCGGTTTCGCCCTCATCACCCTCGACACCTCCGTCGTGAACGTCGCCCTGCCGGCGATCGGCGCCGACCTGCGGGCCGGGATGACGGGCCTGCAATGGGTGGTCGACGCGTACACGCTGGCCTTCGCCGCGCTGCTGCTCTCCAGCGGGGCGCTCGCCGACCGGGTCGGGGCGAGCAGGGCGTACGGGGCGGGGGTCGTCGTCTTCACCCTCGCCTCGGCCGCCTGCGGACTGGCCCCCGGCCTCCCCGGGCTCCTGGCGGCCCGGACGGTGCAGGGCGCGGCGGCGGCCGTGATGCTGCCGGCCTCGCTCGCCCTCGTACGGGAGGCGTACGGCGATCCCGGGCGGCGGGCCCGCGCGGTGTCGCTGTGGGCGGCGGGCGGCACGGTCGCGGTGGCGCTCGGCCCGGTCGCGGGCGGGGCGCTGACCACGGCCTGGAGCTGGCGCGGGATCTTCTTCATCAACCTGCCCCTCGGGCTCCTCGCGCTCGCCCTGCTGACCCGGGTCGCGCGTTCGGAGCGCCGGGCGGCCCCGCTGGACCTGCCGGGGCAGCTGACCGCGATGGCGGCACTCGGGGCGCTGACCTTCGCCGCGATCGAGGGCGGCACGGAGGCCTGGTGGGCCCTGGGGGTCGCGGTGGTGTCCTTCGCCGCGTTCCTGCTGATCGAGGCGCGGCGGCGGCATCCGATGGTGCCGCTCGGGCTGTTCCGGAACACGACGGTGGCGGTGGCGGTGGCGGCCGGTTCGGCGAACAGCGTGGCCTTCTACGGGATGGTCTTCGTGTTCGGCCTCTTCTTCCAGCAGGTGCTCGGGCTCTCGGCGCTCGGCGCGGGGCTGATGTTCCTGCCGATGACGGGGCTGCTCGCCGGGGTGAACATCCTGTCGGCGAGGGTGGCCGCGCGGTACGGGGCGCGGCTGCCGATCGTCCTGGGCCAGACCGTCGCCGTGGCCGGGCTCCTCGGCCTGCTCACCGTGGACGCGGACTCCTCGCGGGCGGCGCAGGCCCTGCTCCTCGTGCCGCTCGCGCTCGGGGCCGGTTTCTCCCTGCCGCCGCTGATCGCGGCGATGATGGAGGCCGTCCCGGCGGAGCGGGCGGGCACGGCGGCGGGCCTCCTGAACGCGATCCGGCAGACGGCGGGCGCCCTCGCCATCGCGGTCTTCGGCTCCCTCGCCGCCCAGGACATGGCGACGGCCCTGCGCACGAGCCTCCTGATCAGCGCCGGCCTGCTGGCCCTGACGACCCTGGTCTCGCTGCGGCTGCCGCGCCGCCGCAGGGCCCGCTAGGCGCCCTTGCGGTACTGGCCGGGCGCCACCCCGTACTCGCGCTTGAAGGCCTTGGCGAAGGCGAACTCCGAGGAGTAGCCGGAGCGTTCGGCGACCGCGCGGAGGGGGAGGTCGTCGGAGCGCAGGAGGCGGCCCGCCGTGGTCATGCGCCACCAGGTGAGGTACGCGAGGGGCGGACGTCCGACGAGGGCGGTGAAGCGGCGGGCGAAGGCGGCGCGGGAGAGGCCTCCGAGCGCGCCCAGCTCCTCGACGGTCCACGCCCGGGCGGGGTCGCCGTGCAGGGCGCGCAGGGCGCCCGCGACGGCCGGGTCGCTCAGGGCGGCCGACCAGCCGGTGGAGCGGTCGGCGCGTTCGGTGAGCCACCAGGTGCGCAGCAGGTACAGGAGCAGGGTGTCGAGGAGGGCGGGGACGATGGCGTCGGATCCCGGCTGGGGTTCGGCGAGTTCGGCGCCGAGGAGGTCGACGGCGGCGCGCAGCCGGGGGTGGGATCCGGCCCTCGCGGGGACGTGGACGAACGGCGGCAGGTCGGTGAGCAGGGGGTGGGCGCGGGCCCGGCTGAGCCGGTAGGCGCCGCAGAGCATCACGATCTCCTCGGTGCCGACGGGTCCCCGGTCCGGCCGGGTGGGCCAGGAGCCGTCGGGGGCGGGCAGGACGTCGACGAGCGGGGTGTCGGGACGGTCGGCGATGCCGTGGCCGGTGCCGTGGGCGAAGAGGACGACGTCGCCGGGGCCGAGCCGGACGGGGGTGCCGTCGTCCGGGGGCAGCAGCCAGGCCGTGCCCTGGAGGACGGCGTGGAATCCGGCGCTGTCGCTCGACGGGTAGCGGACGCCCCAGGGGGCGAGGCGGACGGTGCGGGAGGAGTGCGGGAGCCCGGTGCGCATGGCGGCGATGGCATCGCTCAGTACGTCCATGCCCCGAACCGTAGCGCGCGAGACGATCGGACATGGCGGGGAGCCGGGGAGACATGGATCGTCTCGCTCGCCGCTCCTAACGTCGAGGTCATGACGACAACAGGCATGACGACGAAGGCGGTTCTGTTCCACGAGCTCGGCGGCCCCGAGGTGCTGCGGGTCGAGGAGGTGCCGCTGCCGGCGCCCGGTCCCGGGGAGGTCCTCGTCCGGGTCGAGGCGATCGGACTCAACCGCGCCGAGGCGCTGTTCCGCGCCGGCACCTACTACTACCCGGCGACGCTGCCGGGTTCGCGGCTCGGCTACGAGGCGGCGGGCGTGGTCGAGGCGGTCGGCGCGAGCGTCACGGCGTACGCCCCGGGCGATCCGGTGATGGCGGCGGCCAACTTCGACTTCGGGAGGTACGGGGTGCACGCGGAGCGGGTGGTGCTCCCGGAGGAGTACGTGGTGGCCCGGCCCGAGGGGCTGGACGCGGTGACGGCGGCGGCGGTGTGGCTGGGCTACTCCACCGCGTACGGCGGGATGGTGGTGACCGGCGGGCTGCGCCCCGGCGACCACGTGGTGATCACGGGCGCGTCGAGCGGGGTGGGGACGGCCGCGCTCCAGACGGCGCTGCGGATCGGGGCCGTACCGATCGCCACCACCCGCGGCGAGGAGAAGCGGAAGCGCCTCCTGGAGCTGGGAGCCGCGCACGTGGTGACCACGGCTACGGAAGACCTGGTCGAGGAGGTGCGGCGGATCACCGGCGGCACGGGCGCCGACCTGGCCTTCGACGCGATCGGCGGGCCCGGCTTCGCCCGGCTCGGCGACGCGCTGCGGACCGGTGGCACCGCCGTCCTCTACGGCTGGATGGACCCGCGGCCGGTCGAGCTGTCGACGAACTGGCCGCTGACCACGCACACGTACGCGAACGGGGCGCTCGCCAGGACGGCGGAGGGCCGCCGGCGCGCGGCCGGGTTCATCGGGTCGGGACTGCGGGACGGCTCCCTGGCGCCGGTGATCGCCGAGACCTTCGACGGTCTGGAGCGGATCGCCGACGCCCATCGGCTGATGGAGTCGAACACGCACCTCGGGAAGATCGTGGTGCGGGTCGAGCACTGACCGTCAGCGCCTCGGGAGTCCCAGCGGGTTGCCGTCGCGGAGTTCCGGCGGGAGGAGGTGGTCGGGCGTCGACTGGTACGTGACCGGGCGCAGCCAGCGCTCGATCGCGGTCGCGCCGACCGAGGTGGAGGTGGAGGTGGTGGCCGGGTAGGGGCCGCCGTGGTGCTGGGCGGGGGCGACGGCGACGCCGGTGGGCCAGCCGTTGACGAGGACGCGGCCGGCCAGGGGCGTGAGTTCGGCGAGCAGCGGGGCGGCGTCGGGATCCCCGGCGGAGTTCTCGGCGATGTGCAGGGTGGCGGTGAGGTTGCCGGGGAGCAGGCCGAGGGCGGCGGTCGCCTCCTCCCGCGTGGCGTAGCGGGCGACGACGGTGACCGGTCCGAAGCACTCCTCCAGGAGGAGGTGGTGGCCGCCTCCGGTGAGCAGGGCCGCGTCGACGGCGAGGATGCCGGCGCTGACGGTGTGGGGGCTGCCGGCGCCGGGGGTGACCGGGGTGTCCACTCCGGCGAGCGCGGCGCGCTCGGCGACCCCGGCGACGAAGGCGTCCCGCATCCGGTGGTCGAGCATGACGGCCGGTTCGGTGTCGCTGACGGCGGCGGTGAGGGCGTCGAGGAAGCGGTCGCCGTCCGCCCCTCGGGGGGCGAGGACGAAGCCGGGCTTGGTGCAGAACTGGCCGGCGCCCTGGGTCATGGAGGCGGCGAGCCCCGCGCCGATCTCCTCGGCGCGCTCCGCTGCGGCGGCCTCGGTGACCACGACCGGGTTGAGGGAGCCGAGTTCGCCGTGGAAGGGGATGGGGACGGGCCGGGTGACGGCCGCGTCGAAGAGGGCCCGGCCGCCGCGGACCGAGCCGGTGAAGCCCGCCGCCGCGACGAGCGGGTGGCGGACGAGCTCCACGCCCGCGTCGAAGCCGTGGACGAGGACGACGACGTCCTCGGGGAGTCCGGCCTTGGCGGCGGCCCGGCGCAGCAGGGAGGCGCAGAGCTCGGAGGTGGCCGGGTGGTCGGGGTGGGCCTTGATCACCACGGGGCAGCCGGCCGCGAGGGCGCTCGCGGTGTCGCCGCCGGGCACGGAGAAGGCGAGCGGGAAGTTGCTGGCCGCGTAGACGGCGACGACGCCGAGCGGGATCTTCCAGCGGCGCAGGTCGCACCGGGGCGGGGTGGTCGTGGGGTCGGGCAGGTCGATCCGGACGTCGAGGAAGGAGCCCTCCTCGACGACCTCGGCGAAGGCCCTCAACTGGGCGGTGGTGCGGGCGAGTTCGCCGGTGAGCCGGACGGGCCCGAGGGCGGTCTCGGCGTCGGCCGCCTCGACGACGTGCTCACCGGAGGCGTCGAGGAGGTCGGCGGCGGTACGGAGGAAGGCGGCCCGCAGCGCCCGGTCGGCGAGGGCCCCGCGGACGGCGTGCGCGGCCCTGACGGCGCGGTCGACCTCCTCGGTGGTGGCCTCCACCGCGACCTCCTCGCGCGGCTTCCCCGTCCGGGGGTCCACACTCCACACTGATTCCGCCGCCACCGTCACGCCCCTGTTCGCTACTCTGAACGCGGTTCCCGTAGATGAACGCGTTCCGGAGGGGACTCTATTGACGGCCCGGCCGTCTCCACAAGGCGCCCCGTCCGGCCGGGGCGCCGGTGGGCTGCCGGACAACGGAAAAGGGGGGCTGGGCGTGGGGACTGCCGACGCGGGCGGGGCACAGGTGAAGTCCGCGGTGCGGACCGTGGAGCTGCTGGAGTTCTTCGCCGGACGCCCCGGGACGCACTCGCTCGCCGCCGTCCAGGAGGCCGTCGGCTATCCCAAGTCCAGCCTGTACATGCTGCTGCGCACCCTGGTCGAGCTGGGCTGGGTGGAGACGGACGCGACGGGCACGCGGTACGGGATCGGGGTGCGGGCGCTGCTCGTCGGCACCTCCTACCTCGACGGCGACGAGGTGGTGGCCGCCGCCCGGCCCACCCTCGACCGGCTCTCCGACGACACCACCGAGACCATCCATCTGGCGCGGCTCGACGGCACCGACGTGGTCTATCTGGCGATCCGCCAGTCCCAGCACTATCTGCGGCCGTTCACCCGGGTGGGGCGCCGGCTGCCCGCGCACGCGACCGCGCTGGGCAAGGCGCTGCTCGCCACCCACAGCGACGAGCAGGTCCGCGGGCTGCTCCCGGAGACGCTCCCGGCGCTGACCGAGCACACCGTCACCGACCGCGAGCGGCTCATCGAGGAGCTGCACGTCGTCCGCGAGCGGGGCTACGCGGTGGACCGCGAGGAGAACACGCTGGGGCTGCGCTGCTTCGGCGTCGCGATCCCCTACCGGACCCCGGCGCGGGACGCGATCAGCTGCTCGGTGCCGGTGGCGCGGCTCACCCCGGACCAGGAGCGGACGATCAGGGACACGCTGTTCGACGCGCGGGACCGGATGACGCTGGCGACCCGCCGCCTCTGACGCACGGGGTCACGCACGGTCGGCGAGGGCCTTCTGCCACACCGGGCTCTCGACGTAGTGGTTGTCGTACTGCTCCGAGGAGGCCTTGATCTCCTCGAAGCCCGCCTCGCCCCGCATGACGCGGCCCAGGAGGCGCAGGTAGTCGAAGCGGGCCATGCCGGGGGTGAAGACGAAGAGGACGTCGGCCTCGGCGCCGGGCGCCGCCGCGAAGGCGTGCGGGGTGTGCGGCGGGACGAGGAGGAAGTCGCCCTGCTCCAGGACGGTCAGCTCCTCGCCGACCAGGACCTGGAGCGAGCCGCCGAGCACGAAGAACATCTCGGAGGCCTTGGTGTGGAAGTGCGCCGGGGCGCCGACCGCGCCCTTCGCGAACGAGGAGCGGTAGCTGGTGAGCCGTCCGCCGGTGGTGTCGGAGTCGGCGAGGAGGGTCATCACGCTGCTCGGGTCGGCGGTGGTCTCGGCGGCGGCGGCGCGGGTGAGGAGCGGGGCGAAGGGCGCGGTCTCGTTCATGAGCACCACCCTAGGGAGCCATTGACCCTTGCCCAGGGTGCAATCAGCCTCTGGATTTCCGGGTCAATCCGGTCCGGTGCGGGTACGGGTCGGAGGCCCCCCTCCCCCGTGCGGCGGAGGCGGTTCACCGCCCGGCAGGAGGTGGCGGGGCGGGCCCGCGCGGGAGCGTGGAGCCATGACACAGACCGCGCACCTCCCCGCCCCGGCGCCCGCCGCCGGCCACCGTCCGAGCGCCGTCCGCAGGGTGCTGCGCGTCCTCGCGATCCTCGCCTGCCTCCCGTACATCTCGCTCAAGGTCGTCTGGGTGGCGGGCGGCAGGCTCGGCATCCCGGACGGCAGCGTGCTCCTGGAGCACCCGCAGATGATGGTGATCGCCAACGCGGTCTCGGTCGTCGCCGACGTCCTCGTCGTCGTCCTGGCCCTGCTGCTCACCCAGGCCTGGGGCCGGCGGTTCCCCGCCTGGCTGCTCGCCCTCCCCATGTGGGCGGCGACCGGACTGCTCGCCCCGATCATGACCGGATATCCGACGCAGCTCGCGGTCGCCCTCGTCACGGGCGACGAGAAGGCCGCCGCGCCCGCCGAACCCTTCCTGGACGAGTGGGTCTTCGGCGTCGTCTACGGCGGGTTCATCCTCCAGGGCCTCGCCCTCGGCACCCTCTTCGCCCTGTACGCCCGGGACCGCTGGGGCCACCTCTGGCAGGGCAGGCTCGGCGAGCTGTCCGCCCGCACCCCCGGGCGCGACTCGCGGGCCCTCGCCGTCGCCGGCGCGGTCGTCGCCCTGGTGCCCGCCGCGCTCCACCTGCTGTGGGCCACCGGCTCGACCACGGGCCTGTCCGCCCGGCTGATCGCCGAACGCGACTCCGACGACTACGTCCTGGAGGCCGACCGGTTCGTCTTCATCGCCGTCGCCGTCGTCCTGACCCTCTTCCTGGTGCTGCGCCGGCCCGCCCGCCTCCGGGTCCGCACCACGCTGGCCCTGGCCTGGACGGCCTCGGGTGCCGTGGGCTGCTGGGGCGCCTACCTGTCGCTCGTCGCCCTCCTGCCGGACCCGGATCCCTCGAAGCACGTCCCCGGGCTCGTACAGCTGTCCTACGCTGGCGACATGATCACCGGGTTCCTGCTCGCCGCGTGCGTGGCGCTCTTCCTGCGGCGCCGGAGCGCCGAGGCGTGAGACCGGCGCGGGCCCTGTTCGGGCAGCGGGCCAGGCTGCGCTGGCTCCATCTGATCCTGGGCGGCGCGCTGTTCATGCCCTTCTGGATGGTCGGCTCGCTGGCCGCGGGGCCGCTGCTCGGAGGCGGCGGCCTGTTCACCGGCGACCTCGGCGTGCAGTTCCTGGCCTACGCCCTGGGGCTGCCGATCGCCGCCGTCACGGCGCTCTTCCCGCTGGCCCGGCCGATGTCGGTGGCGGCGGCGCGGGCGCTGTGCGGGGTGGACGCCGACCGGTTCGCGGACGGCCCGGCGCACGGCCGGGAGGCCAGGGGCCGGACGGCCGGCTGGTTCACCCTGCACCTGGGCGTCGGGGCGCTGATCAGCGGGGCGACGCTCGCCCTGCCGCCGTTCGCGGTCGCGGTCATGGCGCTGCCGTTCTCGCCGGACCTCCGGGAGTCCGAACTCGGCCGGTTCTGGGGGCTCGACGGGCCCTGGTGGGTCTGGGCGGCGCTCCCCGCCGGGCTCCTGATGCTGCTGGCGCTCGCCGCCGTCGCCGCCGCCACCGGCGCCCTGCTCGCCCGGCAGGCGCCCCGGCTGCTCGGGCCCAGCCCGGCGGACCGGCTCGCGGCGGCCGAACGGCGCGCCGCCGAGGCCGAGTCCCGCAACCGGCTCGCCCGCGAGCTGCACGACTCGGTCGGCCACGCCCTGAGCGCGGTCACCCTCCAGGCGGGCGCGGCCCGCCGGGTCCTGGACGGCGACCGGGCCGACCTGGAGTTCGTGCGGGAGGCGTTGACCGCGATCGAGGAGACCACCCGGCGCACGGTCGGCGAACTGGACTGGGTCCTCGGCCTGTTGAGGAACGACGGCGCACCGGAGCAGGGTCCCGGTCCGGGGCTCGACGCCCTGGAGGCCCTGGTGCGGGGCGCCGGGCCGCGGGTGGCGCTGACCGTCGGCGGGGCCCTGGGCTCCGTACCGGAGGCGCTGTCCCGGGAGGCGTACCGGATCGTCCAGGAAGGGCTGACGAACGCGGCCCGGCACGCGGGCGGCGCGCCCGTCACCGTACGGCTCGACGCCCGCACCGAGGAGTTGGAGATCACCATGGAGAACCCCCTGCCCGACCGTCCCCCGGTCACCCGGCCCGACGGCGGGCGCGGCCTGCGCGGGGTCGCCGAGCGGGCCCGGCTGCTCGGCGGCACCGCCGAGGCGGGCCCGGCGGACGGCGTCTGGCGCCTCGCGGTCAGGATCCCCCGGTGACCGCCCCGATCAGGGTCGTCCTCGCCGACGACGAGCGGATGGTCCGGACGGCCCTGCGGGTCATCCTCGACGCGGAGCCCGGCCTGGAGGTCGTCGGCGAGGCGTCCACGGGCGCCGAGGCCGTCTCGGTGGTGCGGGCGGAGCGGCCGGACGTCGTCCTCATGGACGTGCGGATGCCGGAGATCGACGGGATCCGGGCCACCGAGCAGATCCTCGCCTCGATGGCGGAGCCGCCGCGGATCGTGGTGGTCACGACCTTCGAGAACGACTCCTACGTGTACGACGCCCTGCGCGTCGGCGCCGCCGGCTTCCTGCTGAAGCGGGCCGCGGCGGAGGACCTCGTGAGCGCGGTCCGCCTCGTCGCCCGCAGCGACTCCCTCCTCTACCCGGCGGCCGTCCGGGGCCTGGCCGCCGAACACGCCCGCCGCCGCCCATCGGCCGCACCGTCCTGGGCCGCGCGCCTCACCGAACGCGAGGCGGAGGTGCTGCGCCTGATCGCGACGGGCCTCACGAACGCCGAGATCGCCGACCGGATCGGCATCGGCCCCGCCACGGTCAAGACCCACGTGGCCGCGCTCCTGTCGAAGCTGGGCGCCCGCGACCGCACCCAGGCGGTGATCCTGGCGTACGAGTCGGGGTTCGTGGGGACGGGCCAGGGCCTGTCCGGCGGATCAGGGCCGGACAGGCCCTAGGACCGCGTGGCCGTGCCGCAGCGGCCGCCGCCGTCGGTGATCGGTCCCCTGCGGTCGTACGGGTCGACCGCCTCGCCGTCCGGGTCGGCGCCCGTCCCTCCCCCGCCGAACTCCGGACGGAAGGAACCGGTGTCGTTGTCGCAGCCGCCGTTCGTCATGTCGGTCTTGTACGACAGGAGGCTGAAGGTGCCCTTCTCGGTGACCACCTTCGACGGGTCGTCCCAGCTCACCACGGTCTCCCGCCGCACGATCACGCGCACGACCTCGTCGCCGCCGCCGGCCGGCGCGACCGGGTACACGTACGTGACGTCGGCGGTCACCTCCAGGGCCCCGAGCCGCCCCTCCCGGTAGCTCATCCGGCCGCGGGTCTTCACCACGTCCCCGGCCGGGCGCGCCTGCGCCGGGTCGAAGCGGCTGAAGAGCAGCAGCGGGTCGTGGTCCTTGCCCGGGGTGCGCAGCGAGGTCGTCACGAAGGTCCGGACGTCCTTCTGGTGCGGGTTCATCAGGGCGATCGCCCTGTCCGGGCGCCCGCCGCGCAGGACCGCCGGGTCCAGGTTGGACGCGGCGAGGAAGTCGCGGGTCCGCGCGAGCGCGCGCCCGACCTCCGCCTTCGTCATCCAGCCGGTCGCCCCGGCCGGGGGCACGGTGATGCCGGCCGCGCCGTCCGCCCAGCGGACCGCCGGGGAGCCCCGGAAGGGCTCGTCGAGGGTGGGCCGCCCGCCGGGCTCGGCCGGCGGCGCCTCCGAGGGCCGCTCCGACTCCTGCGCGAGGGGCTTCCCGGCCGTGTCCCCGCCGCCGGACCAGCCGACGAGTCCTCCCGGGTCCAGGGCCACGACGAGCAGCGCCAGCGCGGCCACGAACCCCGCCACGTACCGGCCCGTGCGCCGCCGGGCCCGTGCGGGCGGGTGCGCGCGCCACGGCACCGGCTCCGCGGGCCCGGCCCGCAGCCGGCCCGCGGCCTCGCGGTCCCGCGCGGACGGCTCCTTCGGCGCGTCCCCGGCGCCCTCGGCGGAGCTCCGCAGGAACTCCGCCCACACCTCGTCCGGCACGGACGAACCGTCCCGCTCGCCGTTCCTGCTCACGCCTGCTCCCCACCGTGCGCTTCTCCGGCCCCTCCCCAGGGCCTTCGCATGATCGCACGGCCCCCGGACATGAAGGTTCGCTGAGAAACGGGCCACATCCGGAACGTCCCGCACCGGCCCGTTCGTCCCCACCAGTGCGATGAACAAGACGATCAGGCACACGTCGGTCTTCGTCCTCGTCCTGGTGCTCGCCCTCCTCGGGCGGGCCACCTGGGTGCAGGCGTACGAAGGCAAGGCGCTCGCGGACGACTCGAAGAACCGGCGGAAGACCATCGCGCAGTACGCGCAGCCGCTCGGGAACATCGTCGTGGCCGGTTCCCCGGTCACCGGCTCGAAGAGGACGGAGGGATCGGACCTCGCGTACAAGCGCACCTACACGGACGGCGAGCTGTACGCGGCGGTCACGGGCTTCAGCTCGCAGGCGTACGGCGCCACCCAGCTGGAGGGCATCTACTCCAAGGTCCTCGACGGCACCGACGACCGGCTGAAGAACCCCGTGGACGCCGTCACCCGCAAGCAGCAGCAGCCGGGCACCGTCGTCACCACGATCGACCCGGCCGTGCAGAAGGCCGCCTACCGGGCGCTCGGGAGCAAGAAGGGCGCGGCCGTCGCGATCGACCCGGCGACCGGCCGGATCCTGGCCATGGTCTCCACCCCGTCCTACGACCCGTCGAAGATCTCCGGGTCGAACGACGGCGACGCCTGGAAGGAGCTCTCCGCCGACCCGGACAAGCCGCTGGTGAACCGCGCGCTCCGGCAGCCGCTCCCGCCCGGCTCCACCTTCAAGCTGGTCGTCGCGGCCGCCGCCCTGGAGGACGGCCTGTACGGCTCCGTGGACACGGCGACCGAGAGCCCCGACCCGTACACCCTGCCGGGCACCCGGACCGTCCTGAGGAACGAGAACGCCTCCGCGCCCTGCGAGAACGCCACGATCCGCACCGCGCTCCAGTACTCCTGCAACAACGTCTTCGCCAAGATGGCCGTCGACCTGGGGCAGGACAAGGTGAAGGCGATGGCCGAGAAGTTCGGCTTCAACGACACCGAGCTGGACGTCCCGGTCCGCGCCTACGCGAGCGGGTACCCCTCCGGCATGGACAAGGCGCAGACGGCGCTGACCGGCATCGGCCAGTTCGACGTGACCGCCACCCCGCTCCAGATGGCCATGGTGTCGGCCGCGATCGCCAACGACGGCCTGCTCGCCGCCCCGCACATGGTCTCGGAGGTCGTCGACTCCGACGGCGACGCGCTGACCTCGTACAAGGACGGGGACACCGAGCGGGTCGTCTCCTCCTCGACGGCCGAGCAGCTGCGCAGCGCGATGGTGACCGTGGTCGAGAAGGGCACCGGCACCAACGCGGCCGTCGACGGCGCCGAGGTCGGCGGCAAGACCGGCACCGCGCAGCACGGCGAGAACAACAGCAAGACGCCGTACGCCTGGTTCACCTCCTACGCCAAGGACCCCTCGACCGGGAAGCAGGTCGCCGTCGCGGTGATGATCGAGGACTCGGGCGCGGCCCGCTCCGAGGTCAGCGGCAACGGCCTGGCGGCCCCGGTGGCGCAGAAGATGATGGAAGCGGCGCTGAAGTGAAGTGACAGGGGACGGGGGCCGATTGGCCGTGGGCCCCCGTCGCACGATATGCAGGGGCACACCCCATGATCCGCTTGCGCATTCGAATCATGGGGCGTGTCCCTGCTCTCGTCCCACGGAGGACCGCCGTGCGTCTGCCCCGTTCCCTGTCCGGCTGGACCATGGCGGTCTTCGGCGTGCTCGCCGCCGCCCTGGGAGTGGTGGGCCTGATCGCCCCGGACGCCCTGCTCACCGTCATGGGCTTCGAACCGGTGCCCGCGGGCGGACGCGCGGACGGGGACCACACCCTGGTCTTCCTGACGTCCTCCTCGATGGCCGCGCTCAACATGGGCGTCTACTACGTCCTGGCCGCCCTCGCCGACTGGAAGGCCTTCTTCCGCTGGACGGTCCCCTTCCGGCTGCTCACCTGCACCGTCTTCACCCTCGCGGTCGTCACCGGCCGCGCCCCGGCCGGCTTCCTCGGCGTGGGCCTGTGGGAAGGGCTCGGCGCGGTGGTGACGGGGCTCGCGCTGCGGTACGAGAAGCGGGCGGCCGTACGGACGGAGGCGCGGGCGTGAGCGAGCGGCCGCTTCCGCCCGGCGGGGACGAGCGGCCTTCGGGCGGGGGCGACCCGCTCGCCGGGCTCGACGCCGTCGGCTGGGCGTCCCTGCGGCACGCGTACGGGTCCGCGGCCGACGTCCCGGGGCTGATCCGCGCCCTGTACCGGCCGGAGGAGGCCGCCGAAGCGGCCGACACGCTCTTCGCGAACGTGCACCACCAGGGCGGCTGCGTCGAGTCGGCCGCCCCGGCCGCCCTCCCGTTCCTCGTCCGCGCCGCCGTCGCCCCCGCCGTCGGGACGCTGGTACGGAGGGACCTGATCGAGCTGATCGCCTGCGTCGCCGCCGAGGGCAACCGGGTCGAGCCCCGCTGGGTCGCACGGGGCTGGGCCGAGGCCTGGGGCCTGGCGGTCCCCGGTCTGCTGCCTCTGCTCCACGACCCCGAGCCGGTGGTACGGACGGCGGTCGCCGACGCCCTCGGCGAGGCCCGCGGGCGGGCCGACGAGGTCCTCGCCGCCCTGTGGGCGCGGCATGCCCGGGAGGCCGTGCCGGAGGTCCTGGGCACACTCGTGGACGCGGCGGGCGCGCTGGCCGTCCACGCGGACCGGGAGCGGGAACCGGCGCTCGCCCGGCTGCGGGCGCTGACGGCCCCGGACGTGGCCCCCGGGGAGCGGCTGCGGGCCGTGGCCGCCCTGCGGACCGCCGCCCCCGGGACCGGCGACGGGAGCCACGCGCGCGTGGTGGGCGAGGTGCTGGAGGGCGGCGACCTCGGCGGGTACCGGGTCGCCCAGGCGGTGCGGCTGCTCGGCGGGACCCTGGCGGAGCGGGCCGGTCACCTCGTCCGGCTGCTCGGGCACCCGGCCGCGTCGACCCGGCGCGAGGCCCTGGAGGCGGTGGCCGGGGAGCTGAGCCGCCGGCGCTCGGCCGTCCCGCCGCTGCTGCCGGCGGTGGCAGAGCTCCTCGACGACCCCGAGCCCGACGACCGGCTCTTCGCGGCCCGGGTCCTCGGCATGTGCGGGACCGCCGCCCTGCCGTGGGCGGACCGGCTGGCCGCCCTGACCGACGACGAGGGCGAGCCGTACCTGCCCGCCCAGGACCACGCCCTGTGGGCGCTCTCGCGGACCGGGGACCCGCGCTGCGCCGCCCCGCTGGCCCGGCGCCTCGCCGGGGAGCGGCTGGGCTTCGGGTACTTCTCGGTGCACGCCGAGGGCTGGTGGACGCACGAGCTGAGCCTGAGCGAGACCCTCGGCCCGCTGGCCGCCCACGCGGAGGTGCTGCTTCCGCCGCTGCGGGCCCGGCTGCGGGCGGTGCGGTCGGTGGACGAGGCGCGGGCGCTGTGCCAGTCCCTGACGGAGTGGGGTCCGGCGGCCGCGCCCGCCGTCCCCGAGCTGTGCGCCCTCCTGGAGACGGCCGCCGCCGTGTGGGCGGCGGAGGCGCTCGCCGCGATCGGCCCGGCGGCGGCCGCGGCCGTGGACCGGGACCGGCTGCGGGCCCTGATCGACGCCCCGCCCGAGGGGCAGCCCTTCGCGGCGCGGTCCCTGGCCCTGGCGTACGGGCGGCTCACCGGCGACCGCGAGCCCGCGCTCGCCCTGTACCTGCCCCGGCTCGGCGAGCCGTACGGGAACGACAACCCGGCGATCCTGCTCGGCGAACTGGGCCCGGCGGGCGCCCCGCACGCCGACCGGCTGCGCGAACTGCTCACCACGGACACCACGGGCTGGCTGCCGCTGCGGGTCGGCGAGGCGCTGTGGCGGATCACCGGCCGGGCCGAGGAGGTGGTGCCGGCCCTGGTGGCGGCGATCGAGCCGTACACCGGCGGGGGCGTCACCCGCGCGGTGACCGAGACGGTCCGGCTGCTCGGCGAGATCGGTCCGGCGGCCGCGCCCGCCGTGCCCGCGCTCCGCGCGTTCCTGGACGCGGACGAGCGTCCGGTGGAGCACGGCAGCTGGCGGTCCGTACCGGACGACGACGCGCTGTGTACGGCGGTCCTTACGGCGCTGACCAGCGTTTCCGGGGGAACGGACCCGGTCGGTTAGGGCATCTGACCGATCCGCGGGGCCCGCCTCAGACGCCAGCCTTCGGCCATGCGTTGGTATCTGACAGGTGTCGTCGTGTCCGGATTCGGCACGACGGCGATGTGGCTGGTTTCCGGTATCTGGGTCAAGTCCCTCACGGGGTCGGACAGTCTGGCGGCCCTGGCCTCCTTCGCCCTCTGGGCGCCCGTGCTCCTGGGGCCGCTGCTCGGCACGCTCGCCGACCGGGTGCGGCGCAGGCCGCTGCTCGTCGTCCTGAACCTGGCGATGGCGTGCCTGCTGCCGTTCCTGCTGTGGGTGGAGTCGGCGGACCGGGTGTGGCTGCTCTTCGCGGTCCTCGTGCTGTACGGGGCGCAGGGCACCGTCCACGACGCGGCGGAGCAGGCGCTGATCGCGACCGCCTTCGACGAGAAGCGGCTCGGCACCTTCAACGGGCTGCGGATGACCGCGAACGAGTCCGTGAAGCTGATCGCCCCGCTCGTCGCGGCGGGCCTCTTCGCCGCGTACGGGGGCGGGCCCGTCGCCCTGGTCGACGCGGCGAGCTTCGCGGTCGCGGCCGGCGTCTTCGCGCTGATGCCGGTCCGCGAGGCGCCGCCCGTCCGGCCGGATTCCTCAAACTGGTGGCGCGAGACCGCCGAGGGCGTGCGGCTGCTGCGGGAGTCGCGGATGCTGCCGCCGCTCGTGGCGACGGGCGCGTTCACGATGCTGCTCGCCGGGGTGAACGGCGCCGCGATCTACACCGTGGTGGACCGCGGGCTCGGGCACGCGCCCGCGTACGCCGGCGTCCTCTACGCCGTCCAGGGCGTGGGCTCGGTCCTCGCCGGCCTGCTCACGGGCCCCCTCCTCGACCGGATCTCGGAGCGGGCCCTCGCCGTCACCGGCCTCGCGCTGTTCGCGGTGGCCATCGGGGTACGGGGAGCACTGCCGTACGACGCGACGGCCCTGGCCGCGAGCGCGGTCATCGGCCTGGGACTCCCGTGGGTCGTGATCGCCGTGATGACCGCGGTCCAGAAGGAAGCCCCGCCGGAGGCCGTCGGCCGCGTCGCCGCCACGGCGAACACCCTCGTCATGGCCCCCAACGCGCTCGCCATCGCCCTCGGCGCCGGCCTCGTCGCCCTCGCCGACTTCCGCGTCCTGCTCCCGCTGCTCGCGGTCGCGGGGCTCGCCTGGGTGGCGGCGCTCCTGCCCGGCGCGTACCGCCGCGGCCTCCTGGCCCGCAGCGACTGACCTCCGGGACCGCTCCCCGCCCGTCCCCGGGCTCGCGGTGCGGGCCCGGGGACGGGCGGGGAGCATGGAGGGGAGGCGCGGGCGCGGCGGGAGGAGGGCAGCGTGACCGCTGGATCCTTCCCCGGCACGGGGACGACGGGGCGGGTGGGGGTGCCCCTGGACGGCAAGGGGCTCCTCGACGTGCTCGGCGTCGCGGCCGTCGTCGTGGACGCACGCGGCCGGATCGTGCTGTGGAGCCCGCAGGCGGAGGCCCTCTTCGGATTCCGGGCCGACGAGGCGCTCGGCCGCTACGTGGCCCGGCTGATCGTCGGCGAGGAGCACCGCGAGGAGGCGATGCGCCTCTTCGGCGAGGTGCTGCGCGGCGGCACGGCCTGGGCGGGCACCTTTCCCGTACGGCACAAGGACGGCTCCATCCGCCGGGTGGAGTTCCGGAACATGCGGCTCACCGACGACCTGGGCGACCTGTACGCCCTGGGGATCGCCGCCGACGGCACCGCCGTCGAGCGGATCGAGACCGAGCTGGCGCTCTCCGACCGGCTGGTCTCCCAGTCGCCGATCGGCCTCGCCGTCCTCGACACCGAACTGCGCTACGTCCTGGTGAACCAGGCCCTGGAACGGATCAACGGCATCCCCGCCCGGGAGCACCTCGGGCGGCGGATCGGCGACATGCTGCCGATGCTCGACACGGTGGCCCTCGACGCCGCGCTGCACACGGTGCTCACGACGGGGGAGCCGCTGCTGGACCGCCCCATGGTGGGGCGGACGCCCGCGGACCCGGACCACGACCACGCCTGGTCGGTCTCCCTGTTCCGCCTGGAGGGCTCCGAGGGCCGGATCCTGGGCGTCGCGGCCTCGGTGATCGACGTGACCGAGCGGCACCGGGCGGACGCGGACGCCGACCGGTCCCGGCGGCGGCTCGCGCTCATCGCGGACGCCTCGACCCGGGTGGGCACCACCCTGGAGGTGGAGCGGACGGCCGACGAGCTGGCCTCGGTGGTGGTGCCGGTGCTCGCGGACATCGCCGCCGTCGACGTCCTCGACTCCGTCCTCGCGCTGCGCAGGCCGGGGGCGCCCGAGGAGGGTCCGGAGCTGTTCCGCGCGCTCGCGGTGAAGGCCGAGGGCCCCACGGAGGCGCTGCCGGCGGCGGATCCGCCCGGGGAGGTCGCGATGTACGGCGCGGACCGGCTGGTCACCCGGTGCGTGCACACCGGTCTGCCGGTCCTGGTGGAGCACGTCGGCCCGGGCGACCTGGCGCGGATCGCGCGGAGCCCCGAGGCCGCCGAGCTGCTCGCACGGGCCGGGGTCCACTCGTACCTGGCGGTGCCGCTGATCGCGCGCGGCGAGGTGCTGGGCGCGCTGGACCTCAAGCGGGACCGCAACGCGCTGCCGTTCGACGGGGACGACGTGCTCCTCGCGACGGAGCTCGCGGCGCGCGCGGCCGTCAGCATCGACAACGCGCGCTGGTACCAGAGCGTGCGGAACTCGGCGGTGACGCTCCAGCGGAGTCTGCTGCCGGCCGCGCCGCCGGACCGGGCGGGCCTGGAGGTCGCCGCCCGCTATCAGCCGGCGTACGCGTCGAGCGAGGTCGGCGGGGACTGGTACGACGTGATCGCGCTGCCCGACGGCAAGACGGCGCTGGTCGTCGGGGACGTGATGGGCAGCGGGATCGACGCGGCGGCGACGATGGGCCGGCTGCGGACGGCGACCTGCGCGTTCGCGGACCTCGATCTGTCCCCCGCGCAGGTCCTGCGGCATCTGGACCGGATCACGGCGGGTCTGGAGCACTACATCGCGACCTGTCTGTTCGCGGTGCACGATCCGGTGCGGCAGCGGTGCCGGATCGCGAACGCGGGCCATCTGCCGCCCGTCCGGGTCCCGGCGGACGGGCCGGCGGAGCTGGTGCGGCTCTCCACGGGGGTGCCGCTGGGGGTCGGCGGCGGCGTGTTCCGGACGGCCCGGGTGCCGTTCCGGCCGGGTGATCTCCTCGTGCTGTACACGGACGGCCTGATCGAGACCCGTACGGAGGGGATCGACGAACGGCTGGCCCTGCTCGTACGCCTCCTCGACGAGGACCGCGGCCCCCTGGAGGAGACCTGCGACCGGCTCCTGAAGGCGCTGCGCCGGCCGGGCGCGCCGGACGACGTGGCGCTCCTGATCGCCCGGAGCACGGGATGACGGCCGGGGACCGGGGAGCGGGGCGGGGGAAGGGGAAGGGCCGGGGCACGGGACTGCGGAGCGTCGCCGGGCAGGTGTTCGCGCTCGAGGCGCTGATCGCGCTCCTGGTGATCCTGGCGGCGGTGTTCGTGACGCTGCACCAGGCGCGCAGCGACACCGAGCGGGACGCCCGGATCCGTTCGCTCGCGGTCGCGGAGGGCTTCGCGAACGCGCCGGGCATCGACGCGGCGCTGATCTCGCCCGATCCGACGGGGCAGCTCCAGGGCCGGGCGGAGGCGACCCGGAAGGCGACGGGGGTGGACTTCATCGCGGTCCTGAGCCCGACCGGGGTGCGCTACACGGACTCGGACCCTGCGCTGATCGGCCGGAAGGCGACCGGGGACCTCTCGCGGGCGGCGGTGAACGGCGAGGCGTTCACGGAGCTGTTCCACGGCGCGCCGAACGACGCGGTACGGGCCGTGGTGCCGGTGTTCGACGCGCGGGGCCGGGTCGTCGGCATGGTCAGCAGCGGCATCGAGGTGGAGAGCATCTCGCACGCGGCGCGGGGGCGGCTGCCGCTGCTCGTCGGGGCGGCGGGCGGTGCCCTGGCGGTGGCGGTGGGCGGGGCGGCGCTGGTGAGTCGGCGGCTGCGGCGGCAGACGCACGGCCTCGGGCCGGCGGAGATGACCCGGATGAAGGAGCACCACGAGGCGGTGCTGCACGCGGTGCGGGAAGGGGTCCTGATCATGGACGCCGACCACCGGCTGCTGCTCGCCAACGACGAGGCGCGCCGGCTGCTCGGCCTGACGGCGGAGGCGGAGCGGCGGCACGTCTCGGAGCTCGGTCTCGATCCCCGTACGGTCGAGCTCCTGGAGTCGGGGCGGGCGGCGACGGACGAGGTGCACCGGGCGGGCGACCGGCTGCTCGCGGTGAGCGTGCGGCCCACCCTGACGCACGGCTCGGAGTCCGGGTGCGTGATGACGATGCGGGACACCACCGAGCTGGCGGCCGTGACCGGCCGGGCGGCGGTGGCGCGCGGCCGGCTGCAGCTGCTGTACGAGGCGGGGGTGCGGATCGGGACGACGCTGGAGGTCGTACGGACGGCGGAGGAGCTGGCGGAGGTGGCGGTGCCCCGGTTCGCGGACTTCGCGACGGTGGAGCTGCTGGAGCCGGTGCTGCGCGGGGAGGAGCCTCCGGCGACGGCGGCCGCGGCCACGGAGATGCGGCGGACGGCGCTGAGCGGGCTGCGGCCGGACCAGCCTCTGCAGCCGGTCGGGGACACGGTCCACTTCGACGTCCGGAACACCCCGATGGCGAAGGCCCTGGGCGCGGGGCACGCGGTGGTGGAGCCGGAGCTGGCCGCGGCGGAGGGCTGGCGGGCGCAGGATCCGGAGGGGGCGGCGCAGGCCCTCGCGTACGGGATGCACTCGCTGCTGACGGTGCCGCTGCTCGCCCGTGGGGTGGTCCTCGGGATGGCGAACTTCTGGCGGGCGGACACCCCGGAGCCGTTCGGGGAGGAGGACCTGTCGTTCGCGGAGGAGCTGGCGGCGCGGGCGGCGGTCGCGATCGACAACGCGCGCCGGTTCACCCGGGAGCACGCGATGGCGGTGACGCTCCAGCGGAGCCTGCTGCCCCGGGTGCTGCCCGAGCAGAGCGCGGTGGAGGTGGCGTACCGCTACCTCCCGGCGAAGGCGGGGGTGGGCGGCGACTGGTTCGACGTGATCCCGCTGCCGGGGGCGCGGGTGGCGCTCGTGGTGGGGGACGTGGTGGGGCACGGGCTGCACGCGGCGGCGACGATGGGGCGGCTGCGGACGGCGGTGCACAACTTCTCGACCCTGGACGTGCCGCCGGACGAGCTGCTCGGGCACCTCGACGAGCTGACGGGGCGGATCGACGACCGGGAGTCGGAGGGGACGGACGGCGAGGCGCGGCGGCGGGACGGGGGGATCATGGGCGCGACCTGTCTGTACGCGATCTACGATCCGGCGTCCGGGCTCTGTCAGGTGGCGAGCGCGGGGCATCCGGGCCCGGCGCTCGTGGGTCCCGACGGGCGGGTGGAGTTCCCCGAGCTGTCGCCGGGGCTGCCGCTGGGGCTCGGCCTGGGCGATGTGCCGTTCGAGTCGACGGAGCTGTGGCTGCCGGAGGGCAGCAAGCTGGTGCTGTTCACGGACGGGCTCCTGGAGGACCACGGGCGGGACCTGGACACGGGGCTCGGGCTGCTGCGGTCGACGCTCTCGCAGCCGGACCGGAGCCCGGAGCAGACCTGTGCGGACGTGCTCGCGACGCTGCTCTCGCCGGCGCCGCGCGACGACATCGCGCTGCTCGTGGCGCAGACGCGGCTGCTCGACCGGGACCGGATCGCCGAGTGGGAGGTGCCCCGGGATCCGTCGGCGGTGTCGCCGGTACGGAACGCGGCGGCGGCGAAGCTGTCGGAGTGGGGGCTCGACGGGCTCGCGTTCACGGCGGAGCTGATCCTGAGCGAGCTGATCACGAACGCGGTCCGGTACGGGGCCGATCCCGTGCGCGTACGGCTCCTCCACGACCGGACCCTGATCTGCGAGGTCTCGGACGGCAGCAGCACCTCGCCGCACCTGCGGCACGCGGCGGCGACGGACGAGGGCGGGCGCGGGCTGTATCTGGTCGCCCAGTACGCGGAGCGCTGGGGCACGCGCTACGCCCGGCGGGGCAAGACGATCTGGGCGGAGCTGCGGGTGGGCGCGGACGGCTCGGAACCCGCGCCGATGGCGGTGCCGGACCTGGACGCGCTGGAGGACCTGGCGTGGTGAACGTTGTGGGCGATCGTTCCGCGGGGCGGAACGGGTGGGCGCAACGGACCCGCGCCCTGCCGGCACCAGAGGCTTGTGCTCCCCGACCCGCACCCCGCCGCACATGGTATACCAAATGGAGCGTCAGTCGATCTCGCCCCGAGGAGCCCCCGTGACCCGCACCGCCACCCTCTTCCACGACGTACGGCCCTTCGGCGGCCCGGCCCGGGACCTGGTCGCCGTGGACGGCGAACTCGTGGCGGAGGTCCCGGAAGGCGCCGAGGTCGAGCGGGTCGACGGCGGCGGCCGGCTGGCGCTGCCGACGCTGGTCGACGCGCACATCCACCCGGACAAGACCTCCTGGGGCGAGCCCTGGCACAGCCGCCGGCCCGCGCACGGCATCGCCGAGTACGTCGCCGGTGACGTGGGGCTGGCCCGCGCGCTGGAGACGCCGGTGGCCGAGCGGGCGCTGCGCCTCATGTCGCACGCCGCCGCCCAGGGCACCCGGGCGATGCGGGCCCACGCGGACGTGGCCCCGGCGTACGGGCTCTCCGGGATCGAGGGGATCGCCGAGGCGGCCGGGAAGCTCGCCGGGATCGTCGACGTGGAGCTGGTCGCCTTCCCGCAGCACGGGGTGGTCCGGACGCCGGGAGTGGCCGAGCTCCTGGCGGAGGCCGCCGCGAGCGGGCTCGTCACCCACGTCGGCGGCATCGACCCGGCCGGCTTCGACGCGGAGGGCGGCCGGGAGGGCGACCAGCTGGGCACGGTCTTCGGGCTCGCCGAGAAGCACGGCCTCGGGCTCGACATCCACCTCCACGACCGGGGCGAGCAGGGCCTCGCGCCGCTGCGGGACATCGCCGCCCGCACCCGGGCCCTCGGACTCCGGGGCCGGGTGAACGTGGGACACGCCTTCGCGGTGGCCGCCCTGTCCGGCCGGGAGCTCGACGAGACGGCGGACCTGCTCGCGGAGGCGGGAATCTCGCTCACCACGGTCGCGCTGTCCGAGACCACGATCCTGCCGTTCCGGCGGCTCGCCGAGCGCGGGGTGACGGTGGGCCTCGGTTCGGACGGGGTACGGGACAGCTGGAGCCCCTTCGGCGACGGGGACATGCTGCACCGCGCCTGGCTCGCCGCCTGGGCCCTGGACGCCCGGCTCGACGAGGACCTCGAGGGCTGCTTCCGGCTCGCCGCCGACGGGGGCGCGGAGCTGCTCGGCCTTCCGAAGGCGGACCTGCGGCCGGGTTCCCCCGCCGACTTCATGCTCGTCGACGGGGAGTGCCTGCCGCAGGCGGTGGTGGACCTGCCCCGCCGTGACCTCGTGGTCCGCGCGGGCCGGGTGGTGGCGCGGGACGGCCGCCTGGTGTGACGGCCCACGGGGCGGGGGCAGGCCCCCGCCCCCTACCCGCGATCAGTCCCGCTCCACGTCCACCGTGGTGAGCGAGGCGTACCGCTCGGGGTCCGTGCGCCGGATGCGCAGGGCCACGAGCAGGCCGGCGGCCAGGACCACGGGCAGCGGCACCAGGAGGGCCGTGTTCACGGCGCCGGTGCGGCCGGTGAGCAGGTCGAAGTGGACCACGGCGAGCACGGTGAGCAGGGCGAGTCCGGCGCAGGAGAGCAACGGCGCCCAGACGACCCGGGCGGCCGGGAGGCCCCTCCGGTCGCGCCGGAAGTAGGCCCAGACGGCGAGCGCGGCGAGGGCCTGCATGCCCATGATGCCGAGGACGCCGACGCTGTTGGTCCACAGGAAGACCTCGCCGTACGGGTCGGCGGCGAGGAGCGCCCCGGCGCCGACGACGGCCAGGTTGAAGCCGGTCTGGGCGATGACGGCGCCGCCGGGCGAGCCGTGCTTCCCGGAGACCGTGCCGAGGCGGCGGGGCAGCAGGCCCTCGCGCCCGAGGGCGTACAGGTAGCGGGCTCCGGCGTTGTGGAAGGCGAGCGTGGCGGCGAAGGCGCTGACGACGATGAGCCCGTGCATGGCGTCCGCCAGCCACGCGCCCGCGTACAGCTCGGCGGCCTTGAAGGTGAGTTCGGGTCCGTCGGCCGCGCGGGCGAGCTCCACGGACCTGTCGGTGCCGAAGGCGCCCATGATCAGCCAGCAGCCGAGGGAGTAGAAGACGGCGAGGAAGCCGATCGCGATGAAGGTGGCGCGGGGCACGGTCCTGCGGGGGTCGCGCACCTCCTCGGCGAAGATCGCGGTGGCCTCGAAGCCGGTGAAGGCGCCGATGACCAGGACGAACATGCCCGCGACGCCGCCGGCGGCGAGGGTGGAGGGGGCGAAGGAGGCGGTGTCGAGGGCGGCGGTGCCGCGCTCGCCGAGGATGCCGCCGTCCATGACGACGAGCGAGAGGACCTCCAGGACCAGGGCGATGCCGAGGACCTTGGCGCTGAGCGTGACCTTCAGCCAGCCGAGCACGCCGACGGCGAGGACGCAGAGCCCGGAGAGCAGCCACCAGGGCACGTCGGCACCGGTGGCGTCCCGTACGGATCCGGCGGCGAAGTAGCCGAAGGCGGCGGCGACCCCGGGGGTGACGAGGTTGTACGAGACGACGGCGACGTAGGCGGTGCCGACGCCGAGGGTGCGGCCGAGGCCTCGGGCGACGTACGCGTAGAAGGCCCCGGCGTTGCGGACGTGCAGGCTCATCGCGGTGAACCCGGCGGCGAAGAGGGCGAGCAGGACGCCGGAGACGAGGTACGCGAGCGGGGCGCCGGGGCCGCCGATGCCGATGGCGAAGGGGGCGACGCCGGCGAGGACGGTGAGCGGCGCGGCGGCGGCCACGACGAAGAAGACGAGGTCGAAGGTGCCGATCCGGCCGGAGGCGAGCCGGCCCGCCTCCGCCGGGGCCGTGCGGGAGGTGGTGTCCGTGGTGGTCACGCGGCCCCTCCCGAGGACGGGACGAGCTCGGGGTAGGCGTCGTCCGCGAAGGGGCCGACGACCCGTCCGGCGTGCAGCACGAGCAGCCGGCGGGGGTGGGCGGCGACGGCCTCGGGGACGGAACCGGCGGCGACCACGACGAGGTCGGCGCGGGCGCCGGGGGCGGTGCCGTAGTCGTCGAGGCCCAGCGCGGCGGCGGCCTCGCCGGTGACGAGGGAGGCGGCGACGGACAGCTCGGGGTCGGTCATGAGCCCGGTCCTGAGGCCGATGATCGTGGCGCGTTCGAGCATGTCGGCGGTGCCGTAGGGCCACCAGGTGTCGCGGATGTTGTCGGAGCCGGCGAAGACCCGGACGCCGTGCTCGCGCAACCGCAGGACGGGCGGCACGTGGCCGCTCGGGCCGTTGGTCATGATCGCGACCCCGGCGGCGGCGAGGGCGGTGGCGGTGCGGTCGAGTTCGGCGGCGTCGACGCCGCCGAGGGCGTAGGCGTGGCTGACGGCGACCTTGCCGCCGAGGCCGAGGGCGGCGGTGCGGGCCGCGATGTCCCGCAGCTGGGCGGTGCCGGTCTCGCCGCCGTCGTGGAGGTGCAGGTCGATGCCCTTGCCGTGGCGTTCGGCGAGGCCGAAGACGATGTCGAGCTGGCCGTCGGGGTCGCCGTCGAAGCCCACCGGGTCGAGGCCGCCGACGAGGTCGGCGCCGTCGGCGAGGGCGGCGTCGAGGAGGTCGGCGACGCCGGGCGCGGAGACGACCCCGGACTGCGGGAAGGCGACGAGCTGGATGCCGAGCCGGTCGCGGAACCCCTCCCGGACCTCCAGGAGGGCGTGCAGGTGGTCGAGGCCGGTGTCGGGGTCGACGTCGACGTGGGAGCGGACGTGTCCGGTGCCGAGGGAGACCATCCGGCGGGCCAGGGCGGCGGCCCGTTCGGCGACGGGCACCTCCTCGGCGCGGCGGGACTCCCGCTCGGATGCGATCTGCTCCTGGAGGGTGGCGGTGGCCCGGTGCGGGCGCCAGGGGGCGCCGAGGAGGGTCTTGTCCAGGTGGGCGTGGCCGTCGACGAGGGCGGGCAGCAGGAGCGCGCCACCGAGGTCGAGCGCGCCGGGCGGGGTGGGGCGGCCCGGGACGTGCTCCCGCACGGCGCTCACCCGGCCGTCCTCGAGGTGGACGTCGGCGGTGCGGCCGTCGGGGAGGGTGGCCCCGAGGAGGGCGGTGGGACCGGGCGGGGCGGAGGCCTCGCTCATGGTGTCTCCTTCGCGAGATGACGGACGAGGGGCGGGGGCGCGCGTCGGGATCCCCCTGGTGACCGCGGTGCGGCGCAAACGTAGCTGGTATACCGAATACCAGGCAATGGCTTGAGGGCCCTCGGTTCGGAACCCGCGCGAACCGGTCTGCGAAGATCGGGGAACACCGCCGCCCCCTCCCGGCCGAACGACTGGAGCCCTCCCGATGACCACCCCCCGTCCCGCCGCCCGCACCACCGCCGTCGGGGACACCCACATGTCCCTGCGGGAGCGGGTGTACGTGGAGCTGCGCGAGCGGATCATCGAGGGCGACTACCCGGCGGGGCTGCGCCTCGTGGAGCGGGAGATCGCCGACGACCTGCGGGTCTCCCGGGTGCCGGTGCGCGAGGCGATGCAGCGCCTGGAGTCGGAGGGCTTCCTCACGGTGCAGCCGCGCCGGGGATCGGTGGTGGCGGAGTTCGGCCCCGAGGACGCCGCGTACCTCTTCGACGTACGGGAGAACCTGGAGGGCCTGGCCGCGCGGCTCGCCGCCCGGAACGCGACCCCCGCCCCGCTGCGGGACCTGGAGCGGCTCCTGGCCCGGGCGCGGAAGGCGGCGGAGTCCGGGCGGCTCCGCGAGGCCGTCTCGCTCAACGCCGACTTCCACCGCCGGATCGTCGAACTCTCCGGCAACCCGCTCCTGGCGGACCTGATGGCCCCGCTCGACTCCCGGCTGCGCCGCCTCTTCCGGCTCACCTCCGCCCAGTCGGACGGCGAGCCGATGTGCGGGGCGCACGAGCGGCTCTACGAGGCGGTCCGCGACCACGACGAGGAGGGCGCGGAGGCCCTGGCCCGCGCCCACGTCGCCGACACCCGCGCCTCGACCCTGCGCCTGCTCACGGCGCTGCCGGACACCCCGTAGGGGGTACGCAGGACCCGGCCGGACTGATACGGGGGAGCCGGCCGGGACCCGGGCCACGGTGCGCGCCTGCGCACCCGACCCGCCCACCGTAGGCCCGCCCGAAGATCATCGCGATCCGCGGAACGCGACACCTGTCCGGATTGCGCGGCGGGTCGATGCACACCCGGGAGCGCACCATGCGCCCCCCGGTGGTGGGCTCGCGCCCCGTCCCCGATCGGGCGCCCGCTTTCTGCCGTGGGTCAAGCGCTCCGCTCCCGATCGGGCGCCCGCTTTCTGCCGTCGGTCAAGTGCCCCGACCCCGGTCACGCGCTCGCCCGGAGCGTCCGGGACGGTGACTCGCCGAACCTCTCCCGGTAGCGGGCCGCGAACCGGCCCTGGTGGGCGAAGCCCCAGCGCCAGGCCACCTCGCTCACGCTCACCTCGTCCGGCGCGGCCGCCCGCAGCTCCTCGCGGACCCGGTCGAGCCGGACCTCCCGCACGTACGCCATCGGCGACATCCCGACGTACTCCCGGAAGGACTCCTGGAGGCGGCGCACGCTCACCCGCGCCAGGACGGCGAGCTCGGTGCTCGTGAACGGGTGCTCGGGACGCTCCCGCACCGCGTCCATCGCGCGCTTGACCGGGGCCGGGCGCCGCACCTCCCCCGGGTGGGCGAGGACCTCGCGCCAGGGGTGCTCGGCGGCCAGCAGCAGCCCGTTGAGCAGCGCCTCCTGGAGGGGCCGGGCGACCAGCTCGTGCGTGGCGAGCCCCTCCCCGGCGAGCGCCTCGGCGGCGACCTGGCGGGCGAAGCGCACCCAGCTCAGGCCGGGGCCGCGCGTGATGTCCAGGTGGGGCGCGAAGACGAGCGGGCCGCGCGGCGCACGGCCCGTCAGCTGTTCGAGGCGGTCGCGCAGTTCGGCCGCGCCGACCTTCACGGACAGGGCCCGGCAGTCCCCGCTCCAGCGGTCGAGGAAGGTGTCCCCGGCCGGGTCGAGCAGCAGGGCCTCGGCGGGCGTCGCGACGATCGGGGAGCGACCGCCCTGGCGTATCTCCATCGTCCCGCTCATCGGCGCGTTCAGGTGGTACGCGCCGAGCTCGCCGAAGCTCATCCGCACGTCGGCGCCGCAGCTGAGGTCGCCGATGACCAGCGGCCCGAGCGCCACGGTGTCGAAGCGGGCCGCGAAGGGGCGCCGCTCCCCGTCGACGACGGCCATGCGGTTCGCGTAGTAGCGCACGTCGAGCTCCTCGCGCGCCTCGTCCACGTCCCCCGTCCGGAACGAGCTCCGGTCCACAGCCCCCTCGCCGCTCACGGCCCCCACAGCTCCCATGGACCGAAAGAATATTCTTATGACGGATTGCCCGGTAACGGCGGGTTGCGCGGTGGGCCTGAAGGGAACCCCGTGCGTCACCGGACCGGCCGAACCGGAAGGAGGTAAGGGAACGGCAAAGGGGGCCTGATCGTTACCCCTGGCATGACCGCTATGACCCCCGGCTCGAACATTCCTCTCACCGCCGCGCGCGTGGCGGTGGACGTCGCCGCCCCCGTGCGGCTCGACGTCTCGGGCCTGCTGCTCGGCGCCGACGGCAAGGTGCGCTCGGACGACGACTTCATCTTCTACAACCAGCCGGCCGGGCCCGGCGTCACCTACCGCTCCGGCGGCGGGGCCGCGCCCGACGCGATCCTGGTGGACACCGGCGCCCTCCCGGCCGGCATCGAGAGGATCGTCGTCACGGCCAGCCCGGACGCCGCCGGCCAGACCTTCCAGGGCATCGAGCCCACGGCCACGATCCGGAACGCGGACGACGGCACCGTGATCGCCACGTTCACGCCGCCGCGGCTGGCCACCGAGACGGCGCTCGTGGTCGTCGAGATCTATCTGCGCAACGGCGCGTGGAAGGCCCGCGCGGTCGGCCAGGGGTACGCGAACGGGCTCGCCGGCATCGCGACCGACTTCGGCGTCTCGGTGGACGACGAGCCCGCCGCCGCACCGGCTGCGGCGCCCGTCGCCCCCGTGCCGCCCGCCCCGCCGGTGCCGCCCGCGCCGCCCGCCGCCCCGGTGGACCCGCGCATCGCGGCCCCGGTGCCCCCGGCCCCGCCCGCTCCCCCGGCGCCCCCGGCCCCCGCCGCCCCCGTCTCCACCGGCAAGATCAACCTCGACAAGGGCCGGGTCAGCCTCCAGAAGAACCAGACGGTGTCCCTGGTCAAGGGCGGCCGCCCGCTGCTCTCCCAGGTCAAGATGGGCCTCGGCTGGGAGCCCGCCTTCCGGGGCAAGGACATCGACCTGGACGCCTCCGTCATCGCGTACGGTCCGCAGCGCAACCACCTGGACAGCTGCTACTTCGGCAAGCTGTCCATCCTGAACGGCTCGATCAAGCACTCCGGCGACAACCTCACCGGCGAGGGCGCGGGCGACGACGAGGTGATCGTCGTCGACCTCGGCCGCCTCCCGGCCGACGCCACCGGACTGGTCTTCACGGTCAACTCCTTCTCCGGCCAGAAGTTCACCGAGGTCGCCAAGGCCTACTGCCGGCTGATCGACGCGGCGACGGGCGAGGAGCTGGTCCGCTTCGACCTGACCACCGCCGAGCCGCAGACCGGCGTGATGATGGCCAAGCTGATCAAGCAGTTCTCCGGCGAGTGGGAGATGACGGCGATGGGCGAGTTCGTGAAGTCGCGGACCGTCCGGGGCATGGTGAAGCCGGCCGCCCAGGCGCTCTGAGCGGCCGGAACCTCTCAGAACAGGGCGCTGTAGGCGTTGAGGGCGGGCTGGCCGCCGAGGTGGGCGTAGAGCACGGTCGAGTCCCGGCCGATCTCCCCCCGGTCCACCAGGTCGATCAGACCCGCCATCGACTTCCCCTCGTAGACGGGGTCGGTGACCATGCCCTCGGTGCGGGCGGCGAGCCGCATCGCGTCGAGGGTGGCCTCGTCGGGGATGCCGTACACCCCGGCGTGGTAGCGCTCGTCCAGCTCGACGTCGGCCGCCGTCACCGCGCGCTCGACGCCGATGAGGGCGGCGGTGTCCCGGGCGATCCGGGTGATCTGCTCGTGCGTCGGGACGGGCTTCGCGGAGGCGTCGATCCCGATGATCCGGCGGGCCGGGCCGCCCTCCTCGGCGAGCGCGGCGAAGCCCGCGACCATGCCGGCCTGGGTGGAGCCGGTCACCGAGCAGACGACGACCGTGTCGAAGAAGACGCCGAGCTCCCGCTCCTGCTCGGCCACCTCGTACGCCCAGTTCGCGAAGCCGAAGCCGCCGAGCCGGTGGTCGGAGGCGCCGGCGGGGATCGCGTACGGCTTCCCGCCGCCCTCCTCGACCTCCCGCAGGGCCTGCTCCCAGCTCTCCTTGAAGCCGATGCCGAAGCCGGCCTTCACCAGGCGCACATCGGCGCCCGCGAGGCGGCTGATGAGGATGTTGCCGACCTTGTCGTAGACGGAGTCGGGCCAGTCGACCCAGCTCTCCTGGACGAGGACGCAACCGAGGCCGGCGCGGGCGGCGACGGCGGCGACCTGGCGGGTGTGGTTGGACTGGACCCCGCCGATGGAGACGAGGGTGTCGCAGCCCTGGGCGAGGGCGTCGGCGACCAGGTACTCCAGCTTGCGGGTCTTGTTCCCGCCGTACGCGACACCGGAGTTGCAGTCCTCGCGCTTGGCCCAGAGGGTGGCGCCGCCGAGGTGGTGGGTGAGCCGTTCGAGCGGATGGACCGGGGAGGGCCCGAAGAGGAGCGGGTAGCGGTCGAAGTCGGTGATCGGCAAAACGGCTCCCGGTGGGTGGCGGCGACGGGTCGACGGTCCTGGACGCGCTACGGCCGCTCGGGCGGAGCCACGGGCGCGGCGATGCCGGTGACCTCGGCCACCTCGATGGCGTCGTCCGCGAGTTGCTCCAGGGCGGCCCAGATCTCGGTGGTGACCCGTACCGCCTCCTCCGCGTCCCCCGCCGCGCACGCCTCGATGAGCCGGGCGTGCAGTTCGGCCGATCCGCAGCTCCCGGCGTCGCCGAAGAGGCGCCGCTCGACGCGGCGGATCAGGGGGGTGTAGCGCGCGATCGTGGCGGCGGCGGCGTGGTTTCCGCTGGCGACGACGAGGACCTGGTGGAGTTCGTCGTCGGCGGCCAGCGCGGCCTCCACGTCGGAGGCGCGGACGGCCGCCGCGAAGCGTTCGTTGGCCTCGCGCATGGTCCGGATGCCCTCGGGGCCGAGCAGCGGCACGCCGGTCCTGGCGGCGAGCTCGTGCATCACCCGGACCACCGAGGCGGCGTCCCGGACGACCCGGCTGACCGGCCGGGTGACCCGGGTGTAGCTCTGCGGCTTGGACTCGACGAGCCCCTCGTCGCCGAGCCGGGCCAGGGCCTCGCGCACGGGTGCGCGCGAGAGCCCGAGCCGGTCGGCGATGTCGGCGTCCTTCAGCGAGGCGCCGGGGGCGAGTTCGCCGCGCACGATGGCCTCGCGCAGCGCCTCGTAGGCCCGGTCACGCAGCAGGGTCCGGCCCACGGGCCGCAGTGCGTCCATGGACTGACATGTTAGATGTCAGTCCATGGACCTGACCAGAGATCAGTTTCGGCCTCAACGACCTCAGCGGCGGGGCTGGCGGCGCCAGGGGCCGGTGATCGCGACCATGATGCCCGGGTCCTGGATGTTGGCGAACAACGTGTCGCCGTCGGGCGAGAAGGTCACTCCGGTGAACTCGCTGTCGTTGAGGTCGTTGCGGGCGATCGGGTAGGTGCGGCCCGAGTCGGTCGCGCCGAAGAGGTGCTGGACGCCCTCGCCGTCCTCGGCGATGACGAGCCCGCCGTACGGGGAGACGGTGATGTTGTCGGGGCCGTCGAAGGCGCCGTCCTCGTCCGGGGTCGCGTTCACCCCGAGGAGCACCTTGAGGGTGAGGGTGCGGCGCTTCGGGTCGTAGAACCAGACCTGGCCGTCGTGCGCGGCGCCGGGGCTCTCCTCGCGCGCGTAGGAGGAGACGATGTACGCGCCGCCGTCGCCCCACCACATGCCCTCCAGCTTGCGGGCGCGGGTGACCTGACCGTCCGTGAACTGCTTGCGGACGGAGGTGGTGCGGGCGTCGCGGTCGGGGACGTCGATCCAGTCGACGCCGTAGACGGTGCCGATCCGGGTGGCGCGGGAGAGGTCGTCGACGAAGCTGCCCGAGGAGTCGATGCACCGGAAGGCCTGGAGCGCGCCGGCGTCGTCGGCGAGGGTGCGGAGCTGACCGCGGCCGTGCTCGAAGTCCTGCGGCGGCACCCAGCGGAAGAGCAGCCCGTTGGGGCCGGAGGCGTCCTCGGTGAGGTAGGCGTGGCCGCGCTTGGGGTCGAGGACGACGGCCTCGTGGGCGTAGCGGCCGAAGGCCTTGATCGGCTTCGGGGCGAGGTTGGCGCGGACGTCGTGCGGGTCGACCTCGAAGATGTAGCCGTGGTCCTTGGTCATGCCGTTCTTGCCGGCGAGGTCCTCGGTCTCCTCGCCGGTCAGCCAGGTGCCCCAGGCGGTGCGGCCGCCGGCGCAGTTGGTGGAGGTGCCGGCGAGGCCGACCCACTCGGCGACGGTGCCGTCGCGGTGGACCTCGACGACGGTGCAGCCGCCGGCCGCGGCCGGGTCGTAGACGAGGCCCTCGGTGAGCGGGACGGGGTGCGTCCACTTGGAGCGCGGGCCCTTGAGCTCGTGGTTGTTGACGAGGTACGTGGTGCCGCGCGGCCCGGCGAAGGCGGCGGTGCCGTCGTGGTTGGAGGGCGTGAACTCGCCGGACTCCAGACGGGTCACGCCGCTGTGGGTGACGACGCGGTACGAGAAGCCCTCGGGCAGCGCGAGCATGCCGTCGGGGTCGGCGACCAGCGGCCCGTACCCGAGGTCGTGGCCGTGGCCGCGACCCGCCCCGTACGTCTCCGGCTCGTCGGAGGCGAGCGCCTCGGGGGCCGTGGCGAGAGCTCCGACGACGCCGGTGAGGGCGAGGCCCGCACCGGCGACGGCGGACTGCTGGGTGAACTCTCTGCGGTTCAGCGGCATGGTGGTGGGGTCTCCCTGTGATGGCCGGGTCTCGCGGGCCACCCTCCCGCGCCCCCGAGAACACCGCCTGAACGCCACGGGAACACCACCGGGCATCCCGTACGGGGCGTCAGGACCCCGAAGCCCCCTGCCGGGAGCGGGCCTTGAAGGCCGCCTTGCGGGCCTCCTTCGCCGCCGCCTTGTCCCGGTGCAGACGGCCCATCGCCTCCAGGACCTCGGCCGTCGCCGGGTGCTCCACCCGCCAGGCCGCCTCGAAGAAGCCGCTGTGGCGGCCGCTGAGGCCCTCGACCAGCTCCTGGAGTTCCGCCAGGTCGCCGTCCGAGTCGAGCTGGGCCGCGATCGTGTCGATCGCCAGCCAGAAGATCATGGACTCCGGCGGCGCGGGGACGTCCGCCGCGCCGCGCTCGGCGAGCCAGACCCGGGCGAGCCCGCCGAGTTCGGCGTCGTCCAGGACCTCCCGCACGGCGGGCTCCGCCTCGGCGCCGACCAGGGAGAGGGTCTGCTGGCAGTGGAGGCGGCGGAGCGGGGAGCCGGCGTCGGCGCCCCGGGCGGCGTGCAGCAGTTCGCGGGCCGCGTCGAGCGCGTCGCGGCCGGCCAGCCACGCGGCGGTCTCCTCGCGGGCCGCGGCCTGGGGGTAGCCGGCGATCCCGTCGAGGAGGGCGTCGGCGCCCTTGTCCGCCAGGTCGCCGACGGCGGGCGCGTCGACGCCGGCCTCCAGCATCCGGGCGCGGACGCCGTAGAGCCCGAGCGGGGTGAGCCGGACCATGCCGTAGCGGGTGACGTCCTCGTCGTCGAGGGGCGGCGCGGGCTCCTCGCCCTCCTCGGCCATCAGGGCCTCGTCGACGGGCTGGTACTCGACGAGCCCGATCGGTTCGAGCAGCCGGAACTGCTCGTCGAGCCGCATCATCGCGTCGGAGACCTGCTCCAGGACGTCGTCGGTGGGCTCGCCCATGTCGTCGGGGACGACCATCGACGCGGCGAGCGCGGGCAGCGGCACGGGGCCCTCGCCGGCGCCGCCCTCGCTGACGGTCAGCAGGTAGAGGTTGCCGAGGACGCCCTCCAGGAAGTCGGCCTCGACCTCGGGGTCCCAGTCGAGGGCGTCGAAGTCGATCTCTCCGTCCTCGCCGACGACGGCGTCCAGGTCGTCGAGGACGGGGGCGACGGCGTCGGCGAAGACGGCGTCGAAGCCGTCCAGCCAGAGGCCGAGGACGTCCTGCGGCGAACCGCCCGTGACCAGCGCGAGGTTCTCGCCGGGACCGGCCCGCCCGGGGAGGTCGCCCTCCTCGCGCTCCTCCCCGTCCTCGACGGCGACGAGTCCGGTGTCGACGGCGAGCCGCCAGGCGTCGCCGGCCCAGGTCTCGCCGTCCTCGTCGTCGGCGAGGCCGAGGACCTCGGCGGCCTCGGGCAGCTGCTCGTCGACGAGTTCGCCGCCCGCGTCGACGCGGGTGTCGGGCCCGGCCCAGCGGGCGAGCCGCACCGCCTGGGCGAGGAGGGGGGCGGCCAGGGCGTCCCGCGCCAGCTCCGCGTCCGCACGCAGCCGAACGGGGGGAAGGGTGGGGTGCTCCGACATCTGGGGGGTCTCCTCGACGCGTGGGGGTGAAGGTGGAAGGGGCTCGGAGAGCGGTCCTCAGGGTAGACGCATCCGGGGCCCCGTCCGGCGGTTCACGGCCCCGTCAGCCTTCGTACACCCGTCGACTCTTGACAAGTGCACCGCTCTCACAAGAGATTGACGCGCGTAGATTCCTCTACTGATCCTCCAAGCACCTTCGGAGCCTCTGATGTCTTCGTCCATACCGAGATTCGCCGCGGTCTCCGCCGTCGTCGCCTCCGCCCTCGCCGCCGGTCTGCTCGCGGGCCCGGCGAGCGCCTCCGCGGAGGACGCCGCCGCCGGTGTCCGCGTCCACGACATCCAGGGCACGACGCGCGTCTCCCCCCTCGCCGGCAAGCAGGTCACCGGCGTCACGGGCATCGTCACCGGCGTCCGCACCTACGGCTCGCGCGGATTCTGGATCCAGGACCCCGAGGCGGACGAGAACGCGGCCACCAGCGAAGGCATCTTCGTCTTCACCAGCTCCGTCCCGACCGTCTCCGTCGGCGACGCGGTCCGGCTGAACGGCACGGTCACCGAGTACGTCCCCGGCGGCCTGAACTCGGGCAACCAGTCGATGACCCAGATCTCGAAGCCCGTCGTCACCGTGGTCTCGAAGGGCAACCCGGTCCCGGCCCCGGTGACCGTCTCGGCCTCGTCGGTCCCCGAGGAGTACGCCCCCGAGGGCGACCCGGCCGCGGGCGGCTCGATCAACGGCCTGGAGCTGGACCCCGAGACGTACGCCCTGGACTACTACGAGTCCCTGGAGGGCATGAACGTCCGGATCGACTCCTCGCGGGTGGTCGGCGCCACCGACCCGTACGCGGAGCTCTGGGTGACGGTGAAGCCCTGGGAGAACGACAACGAGCGCGGCGGCACGGTCTACGGCTCGTACGAGTCCCAGAACACCGGCCGGCTCCAGATCCAGTCGCTGACCCCGCTGGCCCAGCAGCCCTTCCCCAAGGCGAACGTCGGCGACCGGCTGACCGGCACCACCGAGGGCCCGCTCGACTTCAACCAGTTCGGCGGCTACACGCTGGCCGCGCGCGTCCTCGGCACGCTGGAGGACAACGGCCTGGAGCGCGAGACCACGGACAGGCAGCACAAGAACGAGCTGGCCGTGGCGACGTACAACGTCGAGAACCTCGACCCGACCGACCCGCAGGAGAAGTTCGACGCGCTCGCGAAGGCGGTCGTCGAGAACCTCTCCTCGCCCGACATCGTCGCCCTGGAGGAGATCCAGGACGACAACGGCGCCAAGAACGACGGCACGGTCGCCGCCGACGTGACGGTGAAGAAGTTCACCGACGCGATCGTGGCGGCGGGCGGACCGGCGTACGAGTGGCGCTCGATCGACCCGCAGAACGGCAAGGACGGCGGCGAGCCCGGCGGCAACATCCGTCAGGTCTTCCTCTTCAACCCCGAGCGGGTCTCCTTCACGGACCGCGCGGGCGGCGACGCGACCACCGCCACCGCCGTGACGGGCACCAAGGGCCACGCCGCGCTGACCCTCTCCCCCGGCCGCATCGACCCGGCGAACACCGCCTGGGAGGCCAGCCGCAAGCCGCTCGCGGGCGAGTTCGTCTTCCGCGGCCGCACGGTCTTCGTGATCGCCAACCACCTCACCTCGAAGGGCGGCGACGAGTCGATCGTCTCGCACCACCAGCCGCCGAACCGTTCCTCCGAGGCCAAGCGGCTGCTCCAGGCGCAGGCCGTCAACACCTTCGTCAAGCAGATCGAGGCCGTCGACAAGCAGGCGGACGTGCTCGTGGTCGGCGACATGAACGACTTCGAGTTCTCCGGGACGACGCAGGCGATGACCGACGGCGGCGCGCTGTACCCGGCGATCGAGTCGCTGCCGGAGAGCGAGCGCTACTCGTACGTGTACCAGGGCAACAGCCAGGTCCTCGACCAGATCCTGACCAGCCCCGGCGTGCACCACTTCGAGTACGACTCGGTGCACATCAACGCGGAGTTCGCGGACCAGAACAGCGACCACGACCCGCAGGTGCTGCGCTTCCGCCCGTAGCGGGCAGGACGGTCACACGCCCGCGCTCAGACTGAGCGCGGGCGTGTACCGCCGCACCCGGGCGCCCACGAGCCCCGGGTGGCGGTGCACCCGCCTCCAGGCCTCGCTCAGCCTGGCGTCGTCCGAGAGCCACTCCACATGGGCCTGCTCGCTCTCCCACTCCGCGTAGTTCAGGACCCGGCCGCCGTCGGTGGACAGATGGAAGTGGAAGCCGGTCCAGTCGGTCGGGGGCCGCGTCACCGCGTCCTCGTCCAGCGCGGTGAACACGGTGTCCACCCAGTCCTCCCGGCGCCCCGGGCCGGGCCGGTCGAAGTCGGCTTCGACGACGGCGACGATCCCGGGCAGCCCTCCCGTGCTCGTCCCGTCGCGGACGACGGACCGGTGGATCGGCGCGTAGCGGCGGAGCTCCACCCGCTCGATGCCGGGCACGGCGGCGTCGATCTCGGCGTTCCGGTCGTCGCGGTGGGTGCGGACGAAGTCCTCGTAGGCCTTCTCCTCGGTCCACTGCGAGTAGTGCAGCAGCGTGTCCCCGTCGGTCCCGATGGCGACGCTGTACGAGAGCAGGCCGAGGTCCGGCCACGCGCGGCTCTCCCAGGCCGTCCGGATGGCCTCGACGGCGGCACGCTGACGCTCGGGCGTGCCGACCCTCCAGGTGCTGACGAGGACGGCGCCGACTCCGGCCCGATGGAGATCGGGACGGGCATCGGGGTGTGCGACGGCGTTCATGGAAGGTCTCCTCCTGCTCGGTTCCGATGGCTCGACCCTCCATCCTCAACCACGCTTGAGGTCAAGGCACTTCGCCGTGGGAGACTTCGCGCCATGATCCTTCGCCCCGCCACCCGCGCCGAACTGCCCGCCGTCCTCGCCCTGCTCGCCGACGAGGACGAGGTCGTGGACCCCGCGTCGGTCGCGGTCACCGAGGCGTACGAGCGGGCCTTCGCCGACATCGAGGCCGATCCGCGCAACGAGATGCTGGTCCTGGTGGACGGCGATCTCGTCCTGGGCTGCCTCCAGGCCACGTACATCCCGGGGCTCGGCAAGAACGGCGCCGAGCGGGCCCTGATCGAGGCGGTCCGGATCAGGGCCGACCGGCGGGGCGGCGGACTCGGCCGGGAGCTGATGGAGCGGGCCGTGGCGCGGGCGAAGGAGCGCGGCTGCGCGCTCGTCCAGCTGACCAGCAACAAGCGGCGGACGGACGCCCATCGCTTCTACGCCTCCCTGGGCTTCGCCCGCAGCCACGACGGCTTCAAGCTGGCCCTCTAGCCGAGCAGGTCGTGCCGGACGGCCATCCTTCACGGAAACTGAATCCTCGAACCAAGAAGATCTAAGTGGACCTTCACGGTCATGCGCGCACAGACTTCTCGAATGAACACTGAACGCCCCTTCGGGCGCGCCCTGTGCGCGATGGTCACCCCGTTCACCGCCGACGGCGCCCTCGACCTCGGCGCGGCGGAGGACCTCGCCGCCCGGCTCGTCGCGGAGGGCTGCGACGGCCTGGTCCTCAACGGCACGACGGGCGAGTCCCCGACCACCACCGACGCCGAGAAGGCCGCGCTCGTCCGCGCCGTCCGCGAGGCCGCCGGCCCCGGCCCCTCGGTCCTCGCGGGCGTCGGCACCGCCGACACCCGGCACACGGCGGAGCTCGCCCGGCAGGCCGAGAAGGCGGGGGCGGACGGGCTGCTCGTCGTCACCCCGTACTACAGCCGCCCCCCGCAGGCGGCCGTCGAGGCGCACTTCCTGAAGGTCGCCGACGCGACCGGGCTGCCGGTGATGGTCTACGACATCCCGGGCCGCACCGGCACCCGGGTCGAGCCCGCGACGATGCGACGGCTCGCCCTGCACCCGCGGATCGTGGCGGTGAAGGACTGCGCGAACGACCTGCTCGGCTCGGCCCGGCTGATCGCGGAGACGGGGCTCGCCTACTACTCGGGCAGCGAGGAGCTGAACCTGCCGCTGTACGCGGTGGGCGGCGCCGGCTACGTCAGTACGGTGGCGAACGTGGCGCCGCGTCAGGTGCGCGCGGTCCTCGACGCCTTCGACGCGGGCGACACGGCGGGCGCGGCCCGGCTCAACGCCCGGACCCTGCCGCTGGTCGAGCTGATGATGGCCTCGGGCCTGCCGGGCACGGTGGCCGTGAAGGCGCTCCTCGGCGGCCCGGTGCGCGAACCGCTGCAGCCCGCCGACCGGGAGACGGCCGACGGGCTGCGGGCAGCGCACGAGGCGCTGGTGGACGCCTGATCAGTTGTGGCTGTGCAGGATGTCGTTGAGGCCGCCCCAGACCGCGTTGTTCGGGCGGGCCTCGACGGCGCCGGTGACCGAGTTGCGGCGGAAGAGGATGTTCGAGGCGCCGGAGAGCTCGCGGGCCTTCACGACCTGACCGTCGGGCATGGTGACCCGGGTGCCGGCGGTGACGTACAGACCGGCCTCGACGACGACCTCGTCGCCGAGCGCGATGCCGACGCCCGCCTCGGCGCCGATGAGGCAGCGCTCGCCGATCGAGATGACGACGTTGCCGCCGCCGGAGAGCGTGCCCATGGTGGAGGCGCCGCCGCCGATGTCGGAGCCGTTGCCGACGACGACGCCGGCCGAGATGCGGCCCTCGACCATGGAGGTGCCGAGGGTGCCGGCGTTGAAGTTGACGAAGCCCTCGTGCATGACGGTGGTGCCGGCGGCGAGGTGGGCGCCGAGGCGGACGCGGTCGGCGTCGGCGATGCGGACCCCGGCGGGCACGACGTAGTCGGTCATGCGCGGGAACTTGTCGATCGAGGTCACCTGGAGGTGCAGGCCCTCGGCGCGGGCGTTGAGCCGGACCTTCTCGATGTCGTCGACGGCGACCGGGCCGAGCGAGGTCCAGGCGACGTTGGCGAGCAGGCCGAAGACGCCGTCGAGGCTCTGGCCGTGCGGCTTGACGAGACGGTGGCTCAGCAGGTGGAGGCGCAGGTAGGCGTCGTGCGCGTCGAGCGGCTTGTCGTCCAGCGAGGCGATGACGGTGCGGACGGCGACCACCTCGACGCCCCGGCGGGCGTCCACGCCGAGGGCCTTGGCGGCGCCCTCGCCGAGGGCGTTGACGGCCTCGTCGGGGCTGAGGCGCTCGGTGCCGGCGGGGCCGGCCGCCTCGGTCAGCTCGGGGGCGGGGAACCAGGTGTCGAGAACGGTGCCGTCGCCGGCGATGGTGGCGAGGCCGGCGGCGACGGCGCCGGTGGTGCGAGGAGCAGTGGTCATGACGGAAAACCTAACCGGCGGGCCCCCGCCCGGGCCAACCGGTCTCAGGTGTCGGTCGAGTCCGTCGGCGGTTTCGACGAGGCCGTGAGCGGCGGATTCGGTCCTTCGTTCAGGACCCGCGCGAGGATCACGCGCGCGTACTCCTCGTCGTAGGCACCGTCGGTGAGCAGGACCTGGAGGCAGATGCCGTCCATGACGGCGACCAGGGCGCGGGCGCTGAGCGGGTCGGTGCGGTGGGCCAGGGCGGCGACCACGGACTCGTTCCACTCGGCGGCGACCGGGCGCAGGGCGGGGCGGCGCAGGGCGGCGAGGTAGAGCTCGTACTCCAGCTCCACGCGCGCGCGTTCCCCGCCCAGCCACTCCCCCAGGAGCCGGGCGAGCGCGGCGGCGAGGCCGGTGGCCGGGTCGGTGAGGGCGGGGTGCTCGCGGAGCAGCCGGCCGAAGCCCTCGTTGGCCTTGCGGAGCGCCGCGACGAGGAGTTCGTCGAGGGAGGCGAAGTGGTACGTGGTGGAGCCCAGCGGCACATCGGCCTCGGCGGCCACCGTGCGGTGGCTCAGGCCGCCGATCCCGGCGCGCCCGACGACGGCGAGGGCCGCGTCGACGATCCGCTCGCGCCGCCCCGGGTCGTACCGCCGGGTCCGCGCCATCAGTGCGCGCCGCCGAGGTTGAGGACGGCGACCCCGGCGATGATGAGGACGATTCCGGCGATCTTGGCGGGGCCCAGGCTCTCACCGAGGAAGAGGAAGCCGATGAGGGCGACGGCGGCGGTGCCGACCCCGGACCAGATGGCGTAGGCGGTGCCGACCTGGAGCGTCTTGAGCGCCCGGGCGAGGAGCGCGAAGGCGAGGAGATAGCCCGCCCCGGTGATGAGCGAGGGCCAGAGCTTGCTGAAGCCCTCGCTGTACTTCATCGAGGTGGTGGCGAGTATCTCCGCCGCGATGGCGCCCGCGAGCAGTCCGTAACCCATGCGTACGAGCGTACACAGCGATGCGTACGCCCGTACGCAGCGGGCGGATGTTCTTGGCATGTCCCGTCCCTATACCGTGGTCCGGTCACCAGCCGGGGGCGGGAAAACAGGACACAGGGAGCGGGGAATGACACACAACGCGGGGTGGGGGCCGTACGGCGGCGCAGCAGGAGGTCCGGCCGGCCCCGGGGGTCCCGGCGCGCCGGGCTGGGGAGGCTGGATGCCACCGCCGAAACCCGGGGTGATCCCGCTGAAGCCGCTCGGCCTCGGTGACGTCCTCGGCGGCGCGATGGCGACGATCGGACGGTACAAGGGCCCCGTCATGGGCCTGGCGGCGGCGGTCTTCGGGGCGTACACGCTGCTCGTCGGCATCGCCCTCGTCGCCGCCCTGTCCGGGGTCGCCGACCAGCTCAGCCACCTGATCGACCTGGCCGACCGGCCCGACGCCCAGGAACCGGCGTGGGAGGAGATCCGGCCCCTCGTCATCGCCTTCGTCCTCGTCGTGGCCGTCGCCCTGATCGGGTACGTGCTCGCCGTCGCCACCGTCGAGGCGGCCATGCTCACCGTCCTCCAGGACGCGGTCCTGGGCCGCCCCGCGACCATCGGCTCCGTGTGGCGCAGGGCGCTCCCCCGGGTGCCCGCCCTCATCGGCACGAGCCTGCTCACCGGGCTGATCGCCATGGTCCCGGTGCTGCCGGCGCTGGTCTTCTTCTCGATCGGCATGGCCGGCGCGTCGGCCTCGGCGGCCGGCGACAGCGACGAGGTCGCCGGCGCCTTCGTCGGTCTCGGCATGCTGGGCTTCCTGGTGGCCATCGTCCCGGCGGTCTGGCTCTGGGTGAAGTTCAGCCTGGCCCCCGCGGCGGCGGTCTTCGAGAAGCAGGGCCCGGTCCGGGCGATGCGGCGCTCCTCGCAGCTCGTGCGCGGGCGCTGGTGGCCGGTCCTCGGCATCTCGATGCTGGCCGGCCTGATCTCCGCGGTCACGGCCGGGGTGATCCAGCAGGTGCTCAGCATGATCGGGCTGTTCTCCGCCATGACGGCCGCCGCGGATCTCGGCACCGACCCGGGCCTCTCGGAGATCCTGTCGGTCTTCTCGGTCTACATCGTGGTCATCATGGTGGGCCAGCTGATCGGCTATCTGATCCAGTCCACCTTCCCTCCCCTGGTCAGCGGCCTCATCTACGTCGACCAGCGCATCCGCAAGGAGAACCTCGCCCCGGCCCTGGCCGAGAGCGCGGGCCTGCCCCCGCAGGCGCCGGCCGCCCCCGGCTTCTGACGAGGGGCGCCGAAGGCACCGGGTACGCCGAAGGGCCGTGTCCACCGGGAATCCCGGCGGGCACGGCCCTTCGTACAGGTACCGGCGGACCGATCAGACGTTGAAGCCGAGCGCGCGCAGCTGCTCGCGGCCGTCGTCCGTGATCTTGTCCGGGCCCCACGGGGGCATCCAGACCCAGTTGATCTTCAGCTCGCTGACGATGCCGTCCGTCGCGGACTTCGCCTGGTCCTCGATCACATCGGTCAGCGGGCAGGCCGCCGACGTCAGGGTCATGTCCAGCGTCGCGACGTTCGAGTCGTCGATGTGGATGCCGTAGATCAGGCCCAGGTTGACGACGTCGATGCCCAGCTCGGGGTCGACGACGTCGTACAGCGCCTCACGGACTTCTTCCTCGGAGGCCGGCTTCATCGTGGCCTCGGCGTTCTCGGTCATGCCGACTCCCTCTCCGCGTCACCCAGCGCCTGGGCGGTCGCGTCCTTCCACGCCATCCAGCTGAGCAGCGCGCACTTCACACGGGCCGGGTACTTGGAGACACCGGCGAACGCGACCGCGTCCTCCAGCACCTCCTCCATCGCGTCGTCCGGCTCGATCTGGCCCTTGGACTGCATCAGCTCCAGGAAGGTGCCCTGGATCTTCTGCGCCTCGGCCAGCTCCTTGCCGACGAGCAGCTCGTTGAGGACGGAGGCCGAGGCCTGGCTGATGGAGCAGCCCTGTCCCTCGTACGAGACGTCCTCGATGCGCGAGCCGTCGTACTTCACGCGGAGCGTGATCTCGTCGCCGCACGTCGGGTTGACGTGGTGCACCTCGGCGTCGCCGTCCCGAAGACCGCGCCCGTGCGGGTGCTTGTAGTGGTCCAGGATGACGTCCTGGTACATCGAATCCAGCTTCACGAGCCGTTCCCCTAGCCGAAGAAGTTACGGACGTGCTCCAGCCCCTCGACCAGGGCATCGACCTCGGCCGGAGTGGAGTACAGATAGAACGACGCTCGCGTGGTCGCGGGAATTCCGTACCGCAGGCAGACCGGCCGCGCGCAGTGGTGGCCGACCCGGACCGCGATGCCCTGCTCGTCGAGGACCTGGCCCACGTCGTGCGGGTGGATGTCGCCCAGCGTGAAGGAGATCGCCGCGCCGCGGTCCTCGGCCGTGGTGGGGCCGATGATCCGCAGGTCGGGCACCTCCTGGAGGCGCCGGACGGCGTACTCGGTGATCGCGTGCTCGTGGCGCGCGATGTTCTCCATGCCGATCGCCGACAGGTAGTCCACGGCCGCGCCGAGGCCGACGGCCTGGGCGATCGGGGGCGTACCCGCCTCGAACTTGTGCGGGGCCGGCGCGTACGTCGAGGAGTGCATCGAGACGGTCTCGATCATCTCGCCGCCGCCGAGGAAGGGCGGGAGGTCCTCCAGGAGTCCCGCGCGTCCCCACAGCACGCCGATGCCGGTCGGGCCGCACATCTTGTGGCCGGTGAAGGCCACGAAGTCGGCCTGGAGCGCCTGCACGTCCAGGACCATGTGCGGGGCCGCCTGGGAGGCGTCGATGCAGACGAGCGCACCGACCTCCTGGGCGCGACGGATGATCGTCTCCACCGGGTTGATCGTGCCCAGCAGGTTCGAGACCAGCGTGAACGAGACGATCTTGGTCTTCTCGGTGATGACCTCCTCGATGTTCGAGAGGTCGAGACGGCCGTCGTCGGTGAGGCCGAACCACTTCAGCTTCGCGCCCGTGCGCTGCGCGAGCAGCTGCCACGGCACGATGTTGGAGTGGTGCTCCATCTCGGTGATGGCGATCTCGGTCTCGTGGTCCACGCGGTAGGGCTCGTCGGCCCAGCCCAGCATGTTGGCCACGAGGTTGAGCGACTCGGAGGCGTTCTTGGTGAAGATCACCTCGTCGCGGCTCGGCGCGTTGATGAAGGCCGCGATCTTGTCACGGGCGCCTTCGTAGAGCGCCGTCGCCTCCTCGGCCACCGTGTAGACGCCGCGGTGGACGTTGGCGTTGTGACGCTCGTAGTACGTGTTGAGCGCGTCGAGGACCTGCCGCGGCTTCTGCGAGGTCGCCGCGGAGTCGAGGTACACGATCTTCTTGCCGTCGTGGACCACGCGATCCAGGAGCGGGAAGTCCTTGCGGATCGCCTCGGTGTCGAGGAGGCCTGTCAGCCCCTGATGGGCGGAAGTCACGCGGATGCGCCACCCTTCACGTACTTGTCGTAGCCCTCGTTCTCCAGCACGTCGGCGAGCTCGGCGCCGCCGGACTCGACGATGCGGCCGTTCGCGAACACGTGGACGAAGTCGGGCTTGATGTAGCGCAGGATGCGCGTGTAGTGGGTGATCAGCAGGGTGCCGACCTCACCGGTCTCGCGGACGCGGTTGACGCCCTCGGAGACGATGCGCAGGGCGTCGACGTCGAGGCCGGAGTCGGTCTCGTCGAGGATCGCGATCTTCGGCTTGAGGAGCTCCAGCTGGAGGATCTCGTGGCGCTTCTTCTCACCGCCGGAGAAGCCCTCGTTGACGTTGCGCTCGGCGAAGGCCGGGTCCATCTGGAGCTGCTCCATCGCGGACTTGACCTCCTTCACCCAGGTGCGCAGCTTGGGCGCCTCGCCGCGGACGGCGGTGGCGGAGGTGCGCAGGAAGTTGGAGACCGAGACGCCGGGAACCTCGACCGGGTACTGCATGGCCAGGAAGACGCCGGCGCGGGCGCGCTCGTCGACCGACATCTCCAGGACGTCCTCGCCGTCGAGGGTGACGGTGCCGCCGGTGACCGTGTACTTCGGGTGGCCGGCCAGCGAGTACGCCAGGGTCGACTTGCCGGAGCCGTTGGGGCCCATGACGGCGTGGGTCTCGCCCTGCTTGATGGTCAGGTCGACGCCCTTGAGGATCTCGCGGGGGCCGTTCTCCGCCTCGACGGAGACGTGCAGGTCGTGGATTTCAAGCGTAGCCATGGGTGACTCAGGACTCCTGGGTGACGGAGACGAGCACATCGTCCCCTTCGATCTTTACGGGGTATACGGGGACGGGGCGCGTCGCGGGAAGGCCGGAGGGCTTGCCGGTGCGCAGGTCGAAGCTGGAGCCGTGCAGCCAGCACTCGATCGCGCAGTCCTCGACCTCGCCCTCCGAGAGGGAGACGTTCGCGTGCGAGCAGATGTCGTTGATCGCGAACACCTCGCCCTCGGTGTGCACGACCGACACCGGCGTGCCGTCGACCTCGACCCGCTTCGGGGTGTCGGCCTCCAGCTCGCTCAGCGCGCAGACTCGTACGAAAGCCATCAGACGGAGGCCTCCAGCTCGGCCTCGATCTTGGCGAGGAGTCGCTCCTGGACGTCCGGCAGACCGATCTGCTGGACGAGCTCCGCGAAGAAGCCGCGGACGACGAGGCGGCGGGCCTCGGCCTCCGGGATGCCGCGGGCCATCAGGTAGAAGAGCTGCTCGTCGTCGAAGCGGCCGGTGGCCGAGGCGTGACCGGCGCCGGCGATCTCGCCGGTCTCGATCTCCAGGTTCGGCACGGAGTCGACCCGGGCGCCGTCCGTGAGGACCAGGTTCCGGTTGAGCTCGTACGTGTCGGTGCCCTCGGCGGCGGCCTGGATGAGCACGTCGCCGATCCAGACGGCGTGCGCGTCCTGGCCCTGCAGCGCGCCCTTGTAGGCCACGTTGGACTTGCAGTGCGGGGTGTTGTGGTCGACCAGGAGGCGGTGCTCCTGGTGCTGGCCGGCGTCGGTGAAGTACAGGCCGAAGAGCTCGGCCTCGCCGCCGGGGGCCGCGTACCGCACGCGCGGGTGGATGCGGACGACGTCGCCGCCGAAGGTGACGACGACCGACTTGAAGGAGGCGTCGCGGCCGACCAGCGCGTTGTGCTGGGCGACGTGGACGGCCTTCTCGTCCCAGTCCTGGACGGAGACGACGGTCAGCTTGGCGCCGTCGCCGAGGACGTAGTCCACGTTGGCGGCGAGCACGGCGTCACCGGTGTGGTCGATGACCACGACGGCCTCGGCGAAGGCGCCGAGCTCGATGACCTGGTGGCCGAAGGCGACGCCGCCCTGGCCGTGCACGGAGATGCGGATCGGCTCGGTGAGCACCGCCTCCTTGGCGACGGTGACGACCGAGGCCTTCTCGAAGGAGGAGTACGCCTGGGCGGCGACGCGGTCGACGGGCGTGCCGGCCCTGCCGAGGCGCTCGTCGTCGCGGCCGACGGTCTCCACGGTGACGCCCTCGGGGGCCTCGACCTCGACCTTGACGCCCTCGCCGGAGGCGACGGCGGTGCCGTCGTGGAGGCCGCGCAGTCGCGCCAGCGGGGTGAACCGCCACTCCTCCTCGCGGCCGTGCGGGACGGGGAAGTCCGCGACGTCGAAGGACGGGGGCGCGCTCATGCGCGTGGCGACGGTGGACTCGGCGGCCACCGCGATCGAGCCGGCGGTGGTGGAACCCGCCGGGATGTTCTGAGCCTCAGCCATGGCTGTCGTCTTGCTCTCTTCCTGCCTCGTCTTACGGGCCCGCCCCGTGCGGTGGGCCGGTCCGGCCGGGCGCCTTGCGGCGCCGGCCGGGAACCTGCCGTCGTGCGGCGGACTCGCGGGGCTCAGCGACTGAGCCCGGGTCGTTTGCCTGGTCTGCGGGGCGCTCTAGCCCACCGCGCCTTCCATCTGCAGCTCGATCAGCCGGTTGAGCTCCAGGGCGTACTCCATCGGGAGCTCCTTGGCGATGGGCTCGACGAAGCCGCGGACGATCATCGCCATGGCCTCGAACTCGGTGAGGCCGCGGCTCATCAGGTAGAAGAGCTGGTCCTCGGAGACCTTGGAGACGGTGGCCTCGTGGCCCATGGAGACGTCGTCCTCGCGCACGTCCACGTAGGGGTACGTGTCGGAGCGGGAGATCGTGTCGACGAGCAGCGCGTCGCAGAGGACGTTGGACTTGGCGCCCGGGGCACCCTCGCCGATCTCGATGAGACCGCGGTAGGAGGTGCGGCCGCCGCCTCGCGCCACCGACTTGGAGACGATGTTGGAGGAGGTGTTCGGGGCCATGTGGACCATCTTGGCGCCGGCGTCCTGGTGCTGGCCCTCGCCCGCGAAGGCGATGGAGAGGGTCTCGCCCTTGGCGTGCTCGCCCATGAGGTAGACGGCCGGGTACTTCATGGTGACCTTGGAGCCGATGTTGCCGTCGACCCACTCCATGGTGGCGCCCTCGTAGGCGACGGCGCGCTTGGTCACCAGGTTGTAGACGTTGTTCGACCAGTTCTGGATGGTCGTGTAGCGGCAGCGGCCGCCCTTCTTCACGATGATCTCGACGACCGCGGAGTGCAGCGAGTCGGAGGAGTAGATCGGGGCGGTGCAGCCCTCGACGTAGTGGACGTAGGCGTCCTCGTCGACGATGATCAGCGTCCGCTCGAACTGGCCCATGTTCTCCGTGTTGATGCGGAAGTAGGCCTGGAGCGGGATCTCGACGTGCACGCCCTTCGGCACGTAGATGAACGAGCCGCCGGACCAGACGGCCGTGTTCAGGGAGGCGAACTTGTTGTCGCCGACCGGGATGACGGTGCCGAAGTACTCCTTGAAGAGCTCCTCGTGCTCCTTCAGCGCGGTGTCGGTGTCGACGAAGATGACGCCCTGCTCCTCCAGGTCCTCGCGGATCTGGTGGTAGACGACCTCGGACTCGTACTGGGCGGCGACACCGGCGACGAGGCGCTGCTTCTCCGCCTCCGGGATGCCGAGCTTGTCGTACGTGTTCTTGATGTCCTCCGGCAGGTCCTCCCAGGACTCGGCCTGCTTCTCGGTGGACCGCACGAAGTACTTGATGTTGTCGAAGTCGATGCCCGAGAGGTCGGAGCCCCAGGTCGGCATGGGCTTCTTGTCGAAGAGGCGCAGACCCTTGAGGCGGAGCTTCAGCATCCACTCGGGCTCGTTCTTCTTCGCGGAGATGTCGCGGACGACGTCCTCGTTCAGTCCGCGCTTGGCCGCGGCGCCGGCCGCGTCGGAGTCGGCCCAGCCGTACTCGTACCGACCCAGGCCCTCGAGCTCGGGGTGGCTGATCTCGGTGGTCATGCGGGGTTCCTCCCGGCCGTGCTTGCGGATGCTGATTCGGTGGTCTGTGGGGCGCCGTGCGGGATGAACGTGGTGCAGACGCCGTCACCATGCGCGATGGTGGCCAGACGCTGGACGTGCGTTCCCAAGAGGCGGGAGAAGAATTCCGTCTCCGCCTCGCACAGCTGGGGGTACTGCTCGGCGACGTGGGCGACCGGGCAGTGGTGTTGGCAGAGCTGCTCGCCGACCGGCGCGTTCCGCGCAGTGGCAGCGTACCCGTCCGCCGTGAGGGCCTTGGCCAGGGCCTCGGTCCGCTGGGCGGGCTCCGCCGAGGCGACGGCCTCACGGTACGCCCCTGCCTGGGCCTCGATCCGGTCGCGGGCGAAGGCGGCGACGGCCGCCTCTCCCCCGGCGTTGCGCTCGATCCAGCGGAGCGCCTCGACGGCGAGGGAGTCGTACGACTGGTCGAAGGCGTCCCGGCCGCAGTCGGTGAGCGCGAAGACCTTCGCGGGGCGCCCGCGGGACCGGGTCCCGTAGACGCGCTGCTCGCGGGCTTCGACGACGTTCTCGGCGACCAGCGAGTCGAGGTGGCGACGGACGGCGGCCTGGGTGAGGCGGAGCCGTCCGGCCAGGTCGGCGACGGTCGACGGGCCGTGATCCAGGATCGAGCGCGCGACCCGGTTGCGCGTGGAACGCTCTCGGGTCGCGAGTTCCTCCACCGGAGCCGCGCCAACGTTTTTCACAACGCCATTGTTGCGTAATTAATCGGGGAGTGACAAGCGGCGTCCTGACCGGTGACGATGTCGTGCATCACTCAGGTAAGGCTTACCTGACCTGCGGAAACGATCATTGGCGGGATGCGTCACGACCGCCTCGGCCAGCGGTTTCCCAGCCCTCGACCGGCTCGGCCGGTACGGCCGTCGTCCGGCCCGCCTCGCTCATCAGACGCCGGAAGGAGGCCGCGTCACGGACCGCCTCCACGCCCGGATCGTTGTTGAAATAGACGTACGCGTCGGCCCCCTCCGGCCAGCCCTCCACGATCCGCCCGGCCCACCCCTCCAGCGCCCGGCGGCCGTACGCGGGCCAGGGCCGGGCCCGGCCCTCGTGCAGCCGCAGATAGCACCAGTCCGCCGTCCGCCACAGCGGCGTCACCGGCCTCGACCGCCGGTCCGCCCAGCAGAGCGCGGCACCCCGCCCCACCAGCACCGACTCGGTCCGGTCCGTCCACCACGAGGCGTGCCGGGGCTCGACGGCGACCCGCACCCCCGCCGGGAAGCAGGCGAGGACCGCGTCGAGCAGCCCGGGGTCGGCCCGCAGCGACGGCGGGAACTGGAGCAGGACGGGCCCGAGCCGGTCCCCGAGCCCCTCCGCCCGCTCCATCAGCCGCGCCACCATCCCCTCCGGCTCCCGCAGCCGCTCGACGTGCGTCAGCCGGCGGTTCGCCTTGACCGCCATCACGAAGCCCTCGGGCGTCCGCTTCCGCCAGGTGGCGAAGGTGTCGCGCTCGGGCAGCCCGTAGAAGGCGCTGTTGTTCTCCACGGTGGCGAACCGGCGCGCGTACTCCTCCAGCCAGAGCCGCTGCGGCACGCCCTCGGGATAGAACGTGCCCCGCCAGTCCTTGTACTGCCACCCCGAAGTGCCCACGAAGACCGTCATACGGATCCCCTGCCCCGTCCGCGGCCGTTCATCCGGCGCCGCCCGGCTCCGTCCCGGGCCCCCCGCCGGGGGCGCGGCCCGTCCCGTACCGGCGGGTCCTTAGACTTCCCGGCATGCACGGGAAGCCCTCACCGAGTGAATCCGCCGACACCGCCGTCCGCGTCCGCGGCCTGGTCAAGCGGTACGGCGCCAAGACCGCCGTCGACGGCCTCGACCTCGACGTGCGCGCGGGCACCGTCACCGCCGTCCTCGGCCCCAACGGGGCCGGCAAGACCACCACCATCGAGACCTGCGAGGGATACCGCAGGCCCGACGGGGGCACCGTCCGCGTCCTCGGCCTCGACCCGGTCGCCGACGCCGACGCCCTGCGCCCCAGGATCGGCGTGATGCTCCAGTCCGGCGGCGTCTACTCCGGCGCCCGCGCCGAGGAGATGCTCCGCCACATGGCGAAGCTGCACGCCCACCCCCTCGACGTGGACGCCCTGATCGAGCGGCTCGGCCTCGACTCCTGCGGCCGCACGACCTACCGGCGCCTCTCCGGCGGCCAGCAGCAGCGCCTCGCGCTCGCCATGGCCGTCGTCGGCCGCCCCGAGCTCGTCTTCCTCGACGAGCCCACCGCCGGACTCGACCCGCAGGCCCGCCGCGCCACCTGGGACCTCGTCCGCGAGCTGCGCGCCGACGGCGTCACCGTCGTCCTCACCACCCACTTCATGCACGAGGCGGAGGAGCTCGCCGACGACGTCGCCATCGTCGACGCCGGCCGGGTCGTCGCCCAGGGCAGCCCCGACGAGCTGTGCCGGGGCGGCGCCGAGAACACCCTGCGCTTCACCGGGCGCCCCGGACTCGACCTCGGCTCCCTGCTCAAGGCGCTGCCGGACGGCTCGGCCGCCGCGGAACCGCTGCCCGGCACGTACCGCATCACCGGCACCGTCGACCCGCAGCTGCTCGCCACGGTCACCACCTGGTGCGCCCAGCACGGCGTCATGCCCGACGGCATCTCCGTCGAACGCCACACCCTCGAAGACGTCTTTCTCGAACTGACCGGCAAGGAGCTGCGGTCGTGAGCACCGGTACCTACTCCCCGAAGCCGGGGGCCGCCCCCGTCGGGCGGATGATCGCCGCGCAGACCGCCCTGGAGACCAGGATGCTGCTGCGCAACGGCGAGCAGCTGCTCCTGACGGTGATCATCCCCTCCCTCCTCCTGGTGCTCTTCTCGACGGTCGACGTCGTCGACACCGGTGCCGGGAAGGCCGTCGACTTCCTCGCCCCGGGCGTCCTCGCGCTCGCCGTGATGTCCACCGCCTTCACCGGGCAGGCCATCGCGACCGGCTTCGAGCGGCGGTACGGGGTGCTCAAGCGGCTCGGCGCCTCGCCGCTGCCCCGCTGGGCGCTGATGACCGCGAAGACCCTGTCGGTGCTGGTCACCGAGGTCCTCCAGGTCGTCCTCCTGACGGTGATCGCCCTGGCACTCGGCTGGTCGCCGCAGGGCGACCCCCTGTCCGTCCTGCTGCTCCTGGTCCTCGGCACGGCCGCCTTCTCCGGGCTCGGCCTGCTGATGGCCGGCACCCTCAAGGCCGAGGCCACCCTCGCCGCCGCGAACCTGGTCTTCCTGCTGCTCCTGGTGGGCGGCGGGGTCATCGTCCCGCTGGAGAAGTTCGGCGCCGCGGGCGACGTGCTCGCGCTGCTCCCGATCTCGGCGCTCTCCGACGGCCTGCGCGACGTCCTCAGGGACGGGGCCTCGATGCCGTGGGGCGACGCGGGAATCCTGGCCGTCTGGGCGGTCCTGGGGCTCGGGGCGGCGGCGAGGTTCTTCCGCTGGGAGTAGTCGGTACGTGACGGTTCGCGGCGACTCGCCCCGTACCCACCCCTCGTGAAAGCGTGCACAAGCCCCCGCCTACGATAGGGCCCGTGCAAACGCCCCTCGCCTTCATCGCCCAGCGCTGGACCCCGTCCCCCCGGACGCTCCGGCGCGCCGCGCTCTCCGCCGTCGTGATGAGCGTGCTGATCATCGTGACCGGCGGCGCGGTCCGGCTGACCGGCTCCGGCCTCGGCTGCGACACCTGGCCGAAGTGCACGGACGACAGCCTGATCGTCACCGCCGAGCAGGGCTTCCACGGCTACGTCGAGTTCGGCAACCGGATGCTGACCTACGTCCTGTCGGCCGCCGTCGGCTGGGCGATCATCGCGGCCCGGTCCACCAAGCCGTGGCGCCGCGGTCTGACCCGCTGGGCCTGGGCCCAGTTCTGGATCGTGATGAGCAACGCCGTCATCGGCGGCATCACGGTGTGGATGGGCCTCAACCCGTGGACCGTGGCCGGTCACTTCCTCGCCGCGAACTCCCTCCTCACGGTCGCCGTCATCACCTGGCACCGCACCGGCGAGGGCGACACCGCCCCCCGGCCCCGCGTACCGCGCCCGGTCCGCAAGCTGTCCTGGGCGATCACGATCGTCTCCGCCCTGCTGATCATGCTCGGCACGACGGTGACGGGCGCCGGCAAGCACGCCGGCGACAGCAGCGACGTCCCGCGCATGCCGTGGGACTGGACGAACGCCGCCCACGTCCACGCCATCGCCGCCTGGATCGTCTGCGCCCTCGCCCTCGCCATGTGGCTCGTCCTCCGCGTCGTGGACGCCCCGGACGACACCCGCGCCCGCGCCCGCGACCTGCTGATCGTGCTGCTCGGCCAGGGCGTCATCGGCTACGTCCAGTACTTCACCGGCGTCCCCGAGCTCCTGGTCGCCGCCCACATGCTCGGCTCCTCGCTGATGTGGATCGCGGTCCTGCGCCTGGCCCTGAGCCTGCGCGAGCGCCCGCTCGATATGCCCGGGATCCCGGCCCAGGCGGACCCGGAACTGGCGAAGGCCTGACGGCTTCTGGATCCAAAATCCTGGATTCGGATTTTGGATCCAGGATCCGAATCCAGAATCCCGGATCCAGAATCCCGGATCCCGGATCCCGGATCCCGACGGGTCTACCGACTCCCCGCGAGCCGGTAGACCCGTTTCGCGTTGTCCGCCGCGATCATCGCGGCCACCCGCTGCGCGTCCGTACGGGACCAGGCGCCGTCCATGACCCACTCCCCGAGGACCCGGGCGAGCGCCGAGCGGAAGGTGCCGGCCGCGACCACGTGGAGCTCGGGGAGCCCCTGGGCGCCGCTGGAGAAGAGCAGCTTGCCGAACGGCGCGCGCTCCAGGACCTCGGCGAGGACGGCGGCGGCCCGGGCGCCCGTGTGGGCGAGGACCGGGCCGAGGTCGGCGTACACGTGCGGGTGGAGTCCGGTGAGGTGGGCGGCCGCGCGGTGGTGCGGGTAGCGGTGCAGCAGCACCAGGTCGGCGCCGAGGCCCGTGGTGGCGGCGGCGAAGCCGTCCAGGGCGGCCGGATCCTCCGTGTGCAGCTGGAGGGGGCGCCCGGCGGTCACCGCGATCCACAGCAGATGACGCAGCAGGACGGGGTCGGTGAGCCGGCCGCCGGCCGCGCGGGCGGCGAGCCAGCGCCCGGCGGCCCCGCGCACCTCTCCGGGGCCCGGCGGTGCGGGCAGGGCCGCGGGCCCGCCCCGTACCCCGGAGGCCGAACTGAACGCGACGGCGTCGGCGGCGGCCCCGTGGACGGCCTCGGCGAGGTCGGCGAGGAAGGCCTCGACGGTGCCGGAGGTGTCGGCGACCCGTTCGGCGAGGGGTTCGAGGCGGACGATCTCATGGGCCTCGGCGGCACCCGCGGCGCCGAGCTCGGCGGGGCGGGTGAGGTCGCCCGGGAGCCCGGTGTCGACCAGATAGGTGGAGATCCCGGAGGCGCGGAGGAGCCGGCGACCCGCCTCGGCGGCACCGAGTTCCCGGCGGCGGGCGAGATAGCGGGCGGGCGGGCAGTGCGGTTCCAGGCCGAGGAGCGGCGGGCACCAGCGGCGCACCGCGAAGCCGGTCTGGGTGTCGAAGAAGGTGGTGCCGGCGGCGGGCGGCGCGCCGCCCCCGCCCAGATGGGCGCCGAGCTGGGCCTCGAAGGTGCCGAGGCCCAGCTCCGTACGGAGCACCCCGTGGCAGTACTGGTCCACCAGGTTCGGCGTGTCGATCATCTCGGGGGGGCTCCCTGTGTGGACGTGTCTCCACACGTCCTAACGGGTGAGCCCCGCGCGAGGTTGTTGCCTCAGCCGTCGTCAGCTGTCTTCAGCCGTCGTCAGCTTTCGTCAGCCGTCGTCAGCCGTCCTCAGCTGTCGTCAGCCGTTGGAGGGGCCGCCGACCTGGATGCCGGCCATCCGGGTCCACTCGTACGGACCGGTGGTGACCTTGGCGGCGAACTCGCCGTCGAACTCCTCGTGGAGGGTCAGGCCGGCCTTCTCGGCGGCCTGCTGCGCGATCGCGTACGACTTCGCGACGAGGTCGCCCCAGCCGCCGTCCGTGCCGACCAGGACGATCCGGGTGCCCGCCTGGCCGATGTGCGCGAGGTGTCCCTCGGCGCCGCCGTGCGCCTTGGAGAAGGCCTGGATCTCCTTGGCGAGCCTGGCCGCCCTGCGCTCTTCCTGCTTCGTTTCTGCCATGACACGGATGCTACCGAGCGGTAGAACGAACGGCGACGGCCGGGTCACGTGGCCTATCCCACGTGACCCGGCCGTCGGACCGGTCTGATCATCTGAGCGCTAGCGGAGGAAGGGATCCACCGCGACCGCCACGAAGAGCAGCGAGACATAGGTGATGGACCAGTGGAAGAGGCGCATCTCCTTGAGCTTGGCGCCCGTCACCTCCGCCTTGGCGCGGTTGAGGAGCGCGTGCGCCTCCCAGAGCCACCAGCCGCCGGTGAGCAGCGCCACGGCGGTGTAGAACCAGCCGGTGTAGCCGAGCGGGGTGAGCAGCAGGGAGACGGCGACCATGATCCAGCTGTAGGCCACGATCTGCTTGGCGACGACCTTGTTGGAGGCGAGGACCGGCAGCATGGGCACGCCCGCGCGTGCGTAGTCGTCCTTCACCTTCATCGACAGCGGCCAGTAGTGCGGCGGCGTCCAGAAGAAGATGACGAGGAAGAGGATGACCGCGGCCCACGACATCGAGTTCGTCACGGCCGACCAGCCGATGAGCACCGGCAGACAGCCGGCGATGCCGCCCCAGACGATGTTCTGGGCGGTGCGCCGCTTGAGGATCATCGTGTAGACCACGACGTAGAAGAGGAGCGCGCCGAGCGAGAGGGCCGCGGACAGCCAGTTGACGAGCAGCCCGAACCAGAGCGTGGAGACCACGGCGAGGGTGAGTCCGAAGACCAGGCCCTCGCGCGGGGTGAGCACGCCGGTGACGAGCGGGCGCTGGGACGTGCGGTCCATCAGTGCGTCGATGTCCCGGTCGATGTACATGTTCAGCGCGTTGGCGCCGCCCGCGGAGAGGTAGCCGCCGAAGCAGGTGGCGAGCACCAGCCACAGGTCGGGCACGCCCTGCTCGGCGAGGAACATCACCGGAACGGTCGTGATGAGCAGCAGTTCGATGATCCGCGGCTTGGTCAGCGCCACGAATGCCTTGACGCGGGCCCCGAACGGCCGATGGCCCCCCGGGCTGGGAGTCAAGACGACCCCTGCGGGTCGGGACTCGACGGCCGTCACGCACACCCCTGACAGAGAAATTCCCAGCAAGCTCCCCGAGTGAAGACGGGGTAAAGCTTGCGCGTACCACGCCACTGTAGACGTTGCCCAGACGCCGATCTTCGCGGGGGTGGGGTCGTGTTGGCGCGGTACGTCCCAAGGGGTGGACACGGTTCTCGGGCGGGTCCGGGCGCGCCTCGGGAGGCGAACCCCCCCGACCACCGGCAGTCTTGCTGTGTGCATGCATTTCTCCGCTCATTTGAGGGGCATGGACACGAAAAGAGGGGCGTTCCGCGGGGGTAGGCTCGACAACGCCGGTACACCCTCAGTCACCGGCTCAAGACATGTGGAGAGGAGCCCTGACCCAGGGTGAGCACTAAGCCGACCACCACAGACCTCGAGTGGACCGAGTTGGACCAGCGGGCCGTCGACACCGCCCGCATCCTGGCCGCGGACGCCGTACAGAAGGTCGGCAACGGCCATCCCGGTACGGCGATGAGCCTGGCGCCCGCCGCGTACACCCTCTTCCAGAAGGTGATGCGGCACGACCCCGCCGACCCCGAGTGGGTCGGGCGTGACCGGTTCGTCCTCTCCGCCGGGCACTCGTCCCTGACCCTCTACACCCAGCTGTACCTGGGTGGCTTCGGTCTCGAACTGGACGACCTGAAGTCCTTCCGCACCTGGGGCTCGAAGACCCCCGGCCACCCGGAGTACGGCCACACCGCCGGCGTCGAGACCACCACGGGCCCGCTGGGCCAGGGTGTCGCCAACGCCGTGGGCATGGCGATGGCCGCCCGCTACGAGCGCGGTCTGTTCGACCCGGAGGCCGCCGCCGGCACGTCGCCGTTCGACCACCGGATCTACGTGATCGCCGGTGACGGCTGCCTCCAGGAGGGCATCTCCGCGGAGGCGTCCTCGCTCGCCGGCCACCAGAAGCTCGGCAACCTGATCCTGCTGTGGGACGACAACCACATCTCGATCGAGGGCGACACCGAGACGGCCGTGTCCGAGGACACGATGAAGCGGTACGAGGCGTACGGCTGGCACGTCCAGCGCGTCGAGCCGCAGGCCAACGGCGACCTGGACCCGGCCGCGCTGTACGCGGCGATCAAGGCCGCCGAGGCCGAGACCGAGCGTCCGTCGTTCATCGCGATGCGCTCGATCATCGCCTGGCCCGCGCCGAACGCGCAGAACACCGAGGCCGCGCACGGCTCGGCGCTCGGCGACGAGGAGATCGCGGCCACCAAGCGGGTCCTGGGCTTCGACCCGGAGCAGACCTTCGAGGTCACCGACGAGGTCATCGCGCACACCCGCGCCCTCGGCGACCGCGGCCGCGAGGCCCGCGCCGCGTGGGAGAAGCACCTCGCCGAGTGGCGTACGGCCAACCCGGAGCGCGCCGCCGAGTTCGACCGCATCCAGGCGAACGAGCTGCCCGCCGGCTGGGCCGAGAAGCTCCCGGTCTTCGAGCCGGGCAAGGGCGTCGCCACCCGTGCCGCCTCGGGCCAGGTCCTCAAGGCGCTCGGCTCGGTCATCCCGGAGCTGTGGGGCGGCTCGGCCGACCTCGCCGGCTCGAACAACACGACGATCGACAAGGACTCGTCGTTCCTGCCCGAGGGCAACCCGCTGCCGGAGGCCGACAAGTACGGCCGCACGATCCACTTCGGCATCCGCGAGCACTCCATGGCCGCGGAGATGAACGGCATCGCGCTGCACGGCAACACGCGCATCTACGGCGGCACCTTCCTGGTGTTCTCCGACTACATGCGCAACGCGGTGCGCCTGTCCGCGCTGATGCACCTGCCCGTGACGTACGTCTGGACGCACGACTCGATCGGTCTGGGCGAGGACGGCCCGACGCACCAGCCGGTGGAGCACCTGGCCTCGCTGCGCGCGATCCCGGGTCTGAACGTGGTCCGCCCGGCCGACGCCAACGAGACGGCGATCGCCTGGCGCGAGATCATGCAGCGGCACACCAAGGTCTTCGGCAAGGGCGCCCCGCACGGCCTCGCGCTCACCCGCCAGGGCGTGCCGACGTACGCGCCGAACGAGGACACGGTCAAGGGCGGCTACGTGCTGTTCGACGCCGAAGGCGGCGACGCCCAGGTCGTGCTGATCGGCACGGGCTCCGAGGTGCACCTGGCCGTCGAGGCCCGTGAGCAGCTCCAGGCCGCCGGCGTCCCGACCCGTGTGGTCTCGATGCCGTCCGTGGAGTGGTTCGAGGAGCAGGACCAGGCGTACAAGGACTCGGTCCTGCCGCCGTCGGTCAAGGCCCGGGTCGCGGTCGAGGCCGGCATCGGTCTCACCTGGCACAAGTACGTCGGTGACGCCGGCCGGATCGTCTCCCTGGAGCACTTCGGTGCGTCGGCGGACGCGAAGGTCCTCTTCCGCGAGTTCGGTTTCACGCCGGAGGCGATCGTCGCCGCCGCGCGGGAATCTCTCGACGCCGTCGCGCGCTGACGCGAATACGTACGACTTAATGGAGATGCAATTCTCATGACAGACGCTCTCAAGCGCCTCTCCGACGAAGGCGTCGCGATCTGGCTGGACGACCTCTCGCGCAAGCGGATCACGTCCGGCAACCTGGCCGAGCTCATCGACCAGAGCCACGTGGTCGGTGTGACCACGAACCCGTCGATCTTCCAGAAGGCCATCTCGTCGGGTGACGGTTACGAGCAGCAGCTCGTGGACCTCGCCGCCCGCAAGGTGACCGTCGACGAGGCCATCCGCATGATCACGACGGCGGACGTCCGTGACGCCGCCGACATCCTGCGGCCGGTCTTCGACGCGACCGACGGCCAGGACGGCCGGGTCTCCATCGAGGTCGACCCCCGTCTCGCCCACGAGACGGCCGCCACCATCGCCGAGGCCAAGCAGCTGGCCTGGCTGGTGGACCGCCCCAACACCCTGATCAAGATCCCGGCCACCAAGGCGGGTCTGCCGGCGATCACCGAGGTCATCGGCCTCGGCATCAGCGTCAACGTGACGCTGATCTTCTCGCTGGAGCGCTACCGCGCGGTCATGGACGCCTACCTGGCGGGTCTGGAGAAGGCCCGCGAGCGCGGCCTCGACCTGTCGAAGATCCATTCGGTGGCGTCCTTCTTCGTGTCCCGCGTGGACACGGAGATCGACAAGCGCCTGGACGGCATCGGCACCGACGAGGCCAAGGCGCTCAAGGGCAAGGCCGCCCTGGCCAACGCCCGTCTGGCCTACGAGGCGTACGAGGAGGTCTTCTCCTCGGACCGCTGGGCCGCCCTCGACAAGGCGCAGGCCAACAAGCAGCGTCCGCTGTGGGCCTCGACCGGCGTCAAGGACCCGGCGTACAAGGACACGCTGTACGTCGTGGACCTGGTCGCGCCCGGCACGGTGAACACCATGCCGGAGGCCACCCTGGAGGCCACCGCCGACCACGGCGAGGTCACCGGCGACACCATCCGCGGCACGTACGAGCAGTCGCGGGCCGAGCTGGCGGCCGTCGAGAAGCTGGGCATCAGCTACGACGACGTCGTCCAGCTCCTGGAGGACGAGGGCGTCGAGAAGTTCGAGGCGTCCTGGAACGACCTGCTCAAGTCCACCGAGGCGGAGCTCGCGCGCCGCGGATCTTCGGAGGCGTAAGCACTTTGAGCGCAGTCCACGGAGCCAACCCGCTCCGTGACGCCGCAGACCGACGGCTCCCGCGCATCGCGGGACCGTCGGGTCTGGTGATCTTCGGCGTCACGGGCGATTTGTCCCGTAAGAAGCTGATGCCCGCCGTCTACGACCTGGCCAATCGCGGCCTGCTGCCGCCGGGCTTCTCGCTCATCGGCTTCGCCCGCCGCGAGTGGGCGGACGAGGACTTCGCACAGGAGGTCCACGACGCGGTCAAGCAGCACGCCCGCACCCCGTTCCGCGAGGAGGTGTGGCAGCAGCTCATCCAGGGGATGCGCTTCGTCCAGGGCGACTTCGACGACGACAACGCCTTCGAGCAGCTGAAGAACACCATCGAGGAGCTGGACAAGGCCCAGGGCACCGGAGGCAACTTCGCCTTCTACCTGTCCGTGCCGCCGAAGTTCTTCCCCCTGGTCGTGCAGCAGCTCAAGAAGCACGGCCTGGCGGACCAGAAGAACGGCTCGTGGCGCCGTGCGGTCATCGAGAAGCCCTTCGGCCACGACCTGGTCTCCGCCAAGGAGCTCAACGAGGTCGTCCACGAGGTCTTCCCGCCCGAGGCGGTCTTCCGGATCGACCACTACCTCGGCAAGGAGACCGTCCAGAACATCCTGGCGCTCCGCTTCGCCAACACCCTCTTCGAGCCGATCTGGAACCGGTCGTACGTCGACCACGTGCAGATCACCATGGCCGAGGACATCGGCATCGGCGGCCGTGCCGGCTACTACGACGGCATCGGCGCCGCCCGTGACGTCATCCAGAACCACCTGCTCCAGCTGCTCGCGCTGACCGCGATGGAGGAGCCCGCCTCCTTCGACGCCGACGCGCTGGCCGCCGAGAAGACCAAGGTCCTCGGCGCGGTGAAGCTGCCCAAGGACCTGGGCAAGTCCACGGTCCGCGGCCAGTACGCGGCCGGGTGGCAGGGCGGCGCGAAGGCCGTCGGCTACCTCCAGGAAGACGGCATCGACCCGCAGTCGAAGACCGACACCTACGCGGCCATCAAGGTGGAGATCGACAACCGCCGCTGGGCGGGCGTCCCGTTCTACCTGCGGACCGGCAAGCGCCTGGGCCGCCGCGTCACCGAGATCGCGGTCGTCTTCCAGCGCGCCCCGCACTCCCCCTTCGACCACACCGCGACCGAGGAGCTCGGCCGCAACGCCATCGTGATCCGCGTCCAGCCGGACGAGGGCGTGACGGTGCGGTTCGGCTCCAAGGTGCCCGGCACCCAGATGGAGATCCGGGACGTGTCGATGGACTTCGCCTACGGCGAGTCCTTCACCGAGTCCAGCCCCGAGGCGTACGAGCGGCTCATCCTCGACGTCCTGCTCGGCGACTCCAACCTCTTCCCGCGCGTGGAGGAGGTCGAGCTGTCCTGGAAGATCCTCGACCCGATCGAGCAGTTCTGGGACACGCACGGCAAGCCCGCGCAGTACGAGTCCGGGACCTGGGGTCCGGTCGAGGCGGACGAGATGCTCGCACGAGACGGCAGGAGCTGGCGCCGGCCATGAAGACCGACCTGACGGACACCACGTCCTCCAAGATCAACAAGGCGCTGGTGCTCGGGCGGCGGGCGATCGGCACGCCGGCCGTCGGCATGGTGCTCACCCTCGTCATCGTCACCGACGAGGAGAACGCCTACGACGCGCTCAAGGCGGCCAACGAGGCGTCCCGCGAGCACCCCTCGCGGACCCTCGTCGTCATCAAGCGGGTCTCGCGCACCCCGCGGGACCGCGCCACGGCGCGGCTCGACGCCGAGGTCCGCCTCGGCGCCGACGCCAGCACCGGCGAGACGGTGGTGCTCCGGCTGTACGGCGAGGTCGTCGACCACGCCCAGTCGGTGGTGCTGCCGCTGCTCCTCCCGGACGCCCCCGTCGTCGTCTGGTGGCCGGTGAACGCGCCGTCCGACCCGGCGAACGACCCGCTGGGCGCGCTCGCCCAGCGCCGGGTGACCGACACGTACGCCGCCGAGCAGCCCATCCAGGAGCTGACCGCGCGCGCGGACGCGTACACCCCGGGCGACACGGACCTCTCGTGGACCCGGATCACCCCGTGGCGTTCGATGCTCGCCGCCGCGCTCGACCAGGTCGTGTGCGAGGTCACCTCGGCCGTGGTGGAGGGCGAGGAGTTCAACCCGAGCGTCGAGCTGCTCGCCATGTGGCTGGCCGACCGGCTGAAGGTGCCCGTGCGGCGCTCGAAGTCGGGGGGCCCCGGTCTCACCTCCGTACGGATGGAGACCAACGCCGGCCCGATCGTGCTCGACCGGCCGGACGGCTCGCTCGCCACGCTGTCGATACAGGGCCAGCCGGACCGTGCCGTGGCGCTCAAGCGCCGCGAGACGTCCGAGCTGATCGCGGAGGAGCTGCGCCGGCTCGACCCGGACGACACCTACGCGACGGCGCTCAGGTTCGGTCTGGAGCGGCTGGACGAGGAGGCGGCGACGACCGCGCCCGAGCCGGTCGAGGTCGTGGCCGAGACCGTGGCGGAGACCGTCGTCGTCGAGGAGGCTCCGGCGGTCCCCCAGCCCGCCGCGAAGAAGGCCCCGGCGAAGACCCCGGCCAAGAAGGCGGCGGCCAAGTGAGCGCCCCTCAGCTGGTCGTCCACCGCGACAAGGAGCTGATGGCCGAGGCCGCCGCGGCCCGGCTGATCACCCGGATCGTGGACGCCCAGGCCGCCCGCGGCTCCGCCTCGGTCGTGCTGACCGGCGGACGCAACGGCAACGGCCTGCTCGCGGCGCTCGGTTCGGCGCCCGCGCGGGACGCGATCGACTGGTCGCGGCTCGACCTGTGGTGGGGCGACGAGCGGTTCCTGCCCGAGGGCGACCCCGAGCGGAACGTCACCCAGGCCCGGGAGGCGCTGCTCGACCGGGTGCCGCTCGACCCGGCGCGGGTGCACGCCATGCCGGCCTCGGACGGGCCGTACGGCGGTGACGTCGACGCCGCCGCGGCCGCGTACGCGGCGGAGCTGGCCGCCGCCGCGGGTCCCGGCGACCACGGCGGGGTGCCGACCTTCGACGTGCTGATGCTGGGCGTCGGCCCGGACACCCATGTGGCCTCGCTCTTCCCCGAGTCGCCGGCGGTCCGTGAGACCGAGCGGACGGTGGTCGGGGTGCACGGCGCGCCGAAGCCGCCGCCGGTCCGCGTCTCGCTGACGCTCCCGGCGATCCGGGCGGCGAAGGAGGTCTGGCTGCTCGCGGCCGGCGAGGACAAGGCGAAGGCCGCGGCGATCGCGCTGTCGGGCGCGGGCGAGGTGCAGGCCCCGGCGGCCGGTGCCCACGGCCGCTCGCGGACGCTGTGGCTGCTCGACGCGGCCGCCGCGTCGGAGCTGCCGCGGAGCCTGTATCCGCCGGCTTCGGCCTGATCCGGCTGTACGGAGGCCCGGTTCACCTCTCGGTGGGCCGGGCCTCCGGCGTTTCCAGGAACGGCGCGAGGAGGTCCGGTACGGCTCCGGCGGCGAAGGCCAGGCCCTGGCTCTCGCCCGCGTCGAGGATGTCGTACGCGCCCTCGCCCGCCGCCGTCGTGGCGGTGAGGGTCAGGATGCCGGCGCGCCGCTGGAAGTACGACTGCTTGACGGTCCAGCCGATGACGCCGGAGCGCTGGAGGGCGACCGTGACCCGCCGGACCGTACCCGAACGGGTCACCAGATAGCCGCCGCTGACGCCGTGTCCGAGGGCGCGGTGGGCGTCGCGGGCGAGGAGCAGGGCGATCGGGGTGAGGACGAGGGCGCAGCCGGCCGCCACGTACAGCAGGACCGGGGTGAGCAGCGGGGCGAGGGCGGCGAGGACCGCGGCGGGCCCGAGGGCGCTCCACAGGGCCCAGTGCAGCCGTCGGGTGCGGGCGGCCCGGGGATGGGCGGCGAGGGGCGTCGCGGTGGGCGGTTCCGGCTCGCGCAGGACCTGGGCGGCTACCCGCTCGGCCTGCTTCCGGGGGACGGCCGGCAGCAGGTTCTTCAGGTCGCCGTGCTTGTCGTCGTCGTCCTGGGCGAGGCCGGTGGCGACGGCGTCGACGCGGGCGGCGCCGAGCAGCCGCACCCCGAGCGGCTCGACGAGTTCGATCCCGCGCAGCCGGCGCTCCTCCAGGCTGACCGAGCGGGCGGTGAACAGGCCGCGGCGGACGCGGAGGGTGCCGCCGGGCTCGCGCTCCAGGCGGTAGTTCCACCACATCTCGACCCACAGCCCGAGGGCGCCGACGGTCCCGACGGCGGTGGCGATCAGGAGCAGGTCGAGGACGGCCCGGGCCGGGGAGGTGTCCTGGAAGCGGTCCTCCACCCAGCCGATGACCTTCCCCTGGGCGCCGAACCAGTCGCTGACCTGCATGACGGCGCCGGCCACGGCGCCGCCGAGGGTGGGAGTGAGGAAGGAGACGGGGGCGTAGCGGATCCAGCGCGGGTCGAGGGTGGCCAGGGCGCTGTCCTGGCCGGGCTCCTCGGGGCCGGCGGTGCGGGCGAGGAGTTCCCGCCGGAGCCGCTCGCCCTCGGCTCGGGTGACGAGGTCGAGTTCGAGGGTGGACTCGCCGCCGGTGTGCTCGCCGGTGCCGATGCGGACCTTGACGAGGCCGAGGAGGCGCTGGAGGGGGTTGGCGGTGAGGTCGACGCTGCGGATCCGCTCCCGGGCCAGGGAGCGGTGCTTGAGCAGCAGGAGCCCGGTGTGCAGGTCGACCCGCACGGGGCCGATCCGGTAGCGGGTGCGGCGCAGCCGGACCCAGTCGGCGGCGGTGCCGGCGAGGACGAGCAGGGCGGCGCCGGCGAGGACCCAGGCGACGGCCTGCCACAGGGGCCTGCCGCCCGAGAGGGCGGCCACGGCCGGGAGGGCGGCTCCGCCGGCCACCCCGCAGAGGACGACGGCCCCGGCGAGCAGGGTGCGGGGGTCGAGCCGCCGCCACTGCTCCTCGCTCATGTGGCGTCCCCGGGGGTGGCCCGGGTGAGGAGGGTGAGCCGCTCGGCGAGCTCGGCGGCGAGCTCGTGGTCGAGCCCCTCCATGCGGATCGCGCCCTTGGAGGAGGCGGTGGTGACGGTGACGGTGGCGAGCCGGAAGGCCTGTTCGAGGGGGCCGCGTACGGTGTCGACCGTCTGGATCCGGGACATCGGGGCGATCCGCCACTCCTGCCAGAGGGCCCCGGTGCGCACGTAGACGGCCTCGTCGGTGATCTCCCAGCGGTGCACGCGGAACCACCAGGCGGGGAAGAACGCGGTGCAGGCCAGGCCGAGGGCCGCCACGGTCCCGGCCGCGAGCAGCAGCCAGGAGCGGGCGGGCCCGATCAGCGCGCCGAGCACGGCCAGGACCGCCACCGGGACGGCGGTGGTCGCCAGGAGCCGGCTGCGCCACCAGGCGACGGCCCGCCCGTCGACGGCGTTCCTGGGCGGCCGCAGCCGCACCGCGTTCTCCCCCGTCATCCGGTTACCGTCCGCGCAGCGAGCGGTAGGCCGAGACGAGTCCGGCGGTGGAGCTGTCGAGCTGCTCGGCCCCCTCGCCCTCCGTCAGGACCGGCTCGATCTTCTTGGCGAGGACCTTGCCGAGCTCGACGCCCCACTGGTCGAAGGAGTCGATGTTCCAGACGGCGCCCTGGACGAAGACCTTGTGCTCGTAGAGCGCGATCAGCTGGCCGAGGACGGACGGGGTGAGCGCGTCGGCGAGGATCGTGGTGGTCGGGTGGTTGCCCTGGAAGGTCTTGTGCGGGACGAGCTCCTCGGCGACGCCCTCGGCCCGTACCTCCTCGGGCGTCTTGCCGAAGGCGAGCGCCTGGGTCTGGGCGAAGAAGTTGGCCATGAGCAGGTCGTGCTGGGCGACGAGTCCGGGCAGCAGGTCGTCGACGGGCCGGGCGAAGCCGATGAAGTCGGCCGGGATGACCTTGGTGCCCTGGTGGATCAACTGGTAGTAGGCGTGCTGCCCGTTGGTGCCGGGGGTGCCCCAGACGACGGGTCCGGTCTGCCAGTCGACCCGGTTGCCCTCGCGGTCCACCGACTTGCCGTTGGACTCCATGTCGAGCTGCTGGAGGTAGGCGGTGAACTTGGACAGGTAGTGGGAGTACGGCAGGACGGCGTGCGACTGGGCGTCGAAGAAGGCGCCGTACCAGACGCCGAGGAGGCCGAGGAGCAGCGGCACGTTCTCCTCGGGCGGGGCGGTGCGGAAGTGCTCGTCGACGAGGTGGAAGCCGTCGAGCATCTCGCGGAAGCGCTCCGGGCCGATGGCGATCATCAGGGAGAGGCCGATGGCGGAGTCGTAGGAGTAGCGGCCGCCGACCCAGTCCCAGAACTCGAACATGTTCGTGGTGTCGATGCCGAACTCCTCGACCTTCTCGGCGTTGGTCGAGAGGGCCACGAAGTGCTTGGCCACGGCCTCCTGGCCGGCGCGCAGTTCGGTGAGGAGCCAGTTGCGGGCGGAGGTGGCGTTGGTGATCGTCTCGATGGTGGTGAAGGTCTTCGAGGCGACGATGAAGAGGGTCTCGGCGGGGTCGAGGTCGCGGACGGCCTCGTGGAGGTCGGCGCCGTCGACGTTGGAGACGAAACGGAACGTCAGGTCCCGCCGGGTGTAGGAGCGCAGGACCTCGTAGGCCATGGCGGGGCCGAGGTCGGAGCCGCCGATGCCGATGTTCACGACGTTCTTGATCGGCTTGCCGGTGTGGCCGGTCCACTCGCCCGCGCGGACCTTGTCGGCGAAGGCGCCCATCTTGTCGAGGACGGCGTGCACGCCGGGGACGACGTTCTCCCCGTCGACCTCGATGACGGCCCCGCGGGGGGCGCGCAGCGCGGTGTGGAGGACCGCCCGGTCCTCGGTGGTGTTGATCTTCTCGCCGCGGAACATGGCGTCGCGGAGCTCGGCGACGCCGGTGGCGGCGGCGAGTTCGCGCAGCAGGGTCAGCGTCTCGTCGGTGACGAGGTGCTTGGAGTAGTCCAGATAGAGGTCGCCGACCCGCAGGGTGAGGTCGGTGCCGCGCGCCGGGTCGGCGGCGAACAGTTCGCGCAGATGGGTCTCGCCCAGCTGCTCACGGTGCTTGCCGAGGGCCGCCCACTCGGGCAGCCGGTTGAGCCTGATTCGGCCTTCGCTGGTCATCTCGGACATCGCCCATTCCTTCTCGGTACTGCTTGTCTGCCCCGCTGCACCCCCCAACCTAATTGATCAGGGGAGCGGGTGACGGGAAGGAGGCCGTGAACGCCGAACGGGCCCCGCCCGCGAACCGAGTTCGCGGGCGGGGCCCGTTCGTCACACCGTCACACCAGACTTCAGATCTCGCCCCGCAGCTTGGCGAGCGCCTCGGCGAGGATCGCCTCGCCGTCCGCGTCGCTGCGCCGCTCACGCACATAGGCGAGGTGGGTCTTGTACGGCTCCGTGCGCGGCGGGTCCGGCGGGTTGTCCCGGTCCTGACCTGCCGGGAAGCCGCAGCGCGGGCAGTCCCAGGTGTCCGGGACCGCCGCGTCGCTGGCGAAGCTCGGCTGCGTCTCGTGCCCGTTCGAGCACCAGAACGAGATGCGGGCGCGCGGCGCCGATTCGCCTCGCTCGGCCTCGCCCATCGGCCCCGCTCCGACCCGGCTTCCCCGGATCGCGTTGCCACTTGCCACGGTCGTAACTCCCTGCGTGATGGTGCTCGAAGATGCCCCAGTCTACGTAAGGCCCAACGCGCGTCCAGTGGTTGGAGTTACCCGTCCAACTTCATCAGCAGACCGAGTACCACAATGCACGCGAACCAGCACAGACCGACCACGACGGTGATGCGGTCCAGGTTCCGCTCGGCGACCGAGGAGCCACCGACGGAGGACTGCATGCCGCCTCCGAACATGTCGGAGAGGCCGCCGCCCTTTCCCTTGTGCATCAGCACGAGCAGCATCAGCAGCGCGCTGAAGATGATCAGGGCGATCGAGAACCCCATAACCACGGCTGGACCAACTTCCTCGGACTTATACGGACGGGGGCCGGGCACCTGCCCGACCCCCGCAAGGGTACGACGTAACTCCGCTACCGCATACTCACTGGTCGCGGAAGCGCACGATCTTGACGAACTCGTCGGCGTCCAGCGCCGCGCCGCCCACCAGGGCGCCGTCGACGTCCGGCTGGGCCATGATCGCGGCGACGTTCCCGGCCTTGACGGAGCCGCCGTACTGGATGCGGACCTTGTCGGCCAGCTCCTGCGAGTACAGCTCGGCGAGGCGGCCGCGGATCGCCCCGCAGACCTCCTGGGCGTCGTCGGGGGTGGCGACCTCGCCGGTGCCGATGGCCCACACCGGCTCGTACGCGATCACGATGGTCTCGGCCTGCTCGGCCGGGACGTCCTTCAGACCGCCGTCGATCTGGGCCAGGGTGTACGCGACCTGGTCGCCCGCCTTGCGGATGTCCAGGCCCTCGCCGACGCAGAGGATCGGGGTCACGCCGTGCTTGAAGGCGGCCTTCACCTTGGCGTTGCAGACCTCGTCGTTCTCGGCGTGGTACTGGCGGCGCTCGGAGTGGCCGACGGCGACGTAGGCGCACTTCAGCTTGGACAGCATCAGGCCGGAGATCTCGCCGGTGTAGGCGCCGGAGTCGTGCGCCGAGATGTCCTGGGCGCCGTACTTGATCTTCAGCTTGTCGCCGTCGACGAGGGTCTGGACGGACCGCAGGTCGGTGAAGGGGACGAGGACGGCGACCTCACAGGCGTCGTAGTCCTTGTCGGTCAGGGCGAAGGCGAGCTTCTGGACGTGGGCGATGGCCTCGAGGTGGTTGAGGTTCATCTTCCAGTTGCCCGCCATCAGCGGGGTGCGCGTGGTCATAAGGGGATCAGTCCTCCAGTGCGGCGAGGCCGGGAAGCGTCTTGCCCTCGAGGTATTCGAGGCTGGCACCGCCACCGGTCGAGATGTGTCCGAATGCGTTCTCGTCGAAGCCCAGGGTGCGGACGGCCGCGGCGGAGTCGCCACCGCCGACGACGCTGAAGCCCGAGGACTCGACGAGGGCCTGGGCCACGGCCCGGGTGCCCTCGGCGTAGTCGGGGTGCTCGAAGACGCCCATCGGACCGTTCCAGAAGACGGTGGCCGCGTCGGCGAGCTTCGATGCGTACAGCTTGTCGGTCTCGGGGCCGTTGTCCAGGCCCATGAAACCGGCGGGCATGGCGTCCGCGGGCACCGTGCGGTGCTCGGTCGGGGCCTTGCTCTTGAGGTCCGGGAACTGTGCGGAGACCACGACGTCGACGGGGAGCACGAACTCCACGCCCCGGTCCTCGGCGCGCTTGAGGTATTCGAGGACCGCCGGGATCTGGTCCTCCTGGAGCAGCGAGCTGCCGACCTCGTGGCCCTGGGCCTTGAGGAAGGTGTACGCCATGCCGCCGCCGATCAGGATGCGGTCGGCGCGCTCGAGCAGGTGGTCGATGACCCCGAGCTTGTCGGAGACCTTGGAACCGCCGAGCACCACGGCGTACGGCCGCTGGACGTCCTCCGTGAGCTTCTTGAGGACGCCGACCTCGGTGGCGATGAGGTAGCCGGCGGCGTGCGGGAGGCGCGCCGGGAGGTCGAAGACCGAGGCGTGCTTGCGGTGCACGGCGCCGAAGCCGTCGCCGACGTACAGGTCGGCGAGGGCCGCGAGCTGGTCCGCGAAGGCGCCGCGCTCGGCGTCGTCCTTCGAGGTCTCGCCGGCGTTGAAGCGGAGGTTCTCGATGACGGCCACCTGGCCGTCGCCGAGACCGGCGACCGTGGCGGTGGCCGAGTCGCCGACCGTGTCGGTCGCGAAGGCCACGTCGGCGCCGAGCAGCTCGCCGAGGCGGGCGGCGGCCGGCGCGAGCGAGAAGGCCGGGTCCGGGGCGCCCTTCGGGCGGCCCAGGTGCGAGGCGACCACGACGCGGGCGCCGGCGTCGGCGAGCGCCTTGACCGTGGGGACGACGGCGCGGATGCGGCCGTCGTCGGTGATGGTGGTGCCGGCGAGCGGCACGTTGAGGTCGGCGCGGACGAACACGCGCTTTCCTTCGACGCCCTCGTGGAGAAGCTCGTCGATCGTCTTCATCTGTTAACAGACTCCTTGGTACGCGGTGGAGCACACAAACAGGGCTCGCGCAGCGCGGCGTTGCGCTGCCCGAGCCCTGCTCCCATCGAAAGCCCGCCCTGAAGCTTAGAGCTGGCCGCCGACGAAGACGGTGAGGTCGACGAGACGGTTGGAGTAGCCCCACTCGTTGTCGTACCAACCGAGGATCTTGACCGACTTGCCGTCCTGGACCATTGTCAGGGAGGCGTCGAAGGTGCAGGACGCCGGGTCGCTGACGATGTCCGAGGAGACGATCGGGTCCTCGGTGTAGAAGAGAATGCCCTTGAGGTCGCCGTCCTCGGCGGCCTTCTTGAACGCGGCGTTGACCTCGTCCTTGGTGACCTCGCGGTCGAGGGTGACGACCAGGTCGGTGGCGGAGCCGGTCGGGACCGGGACGCGCATCGCGATGCCGTCGAGCTTGCCCTTGAGCTGCGGGAGGACCAGGGCGGTGGCCTTGGCGGCACCCGTCGTGGTCGGGATGATGTTCTCCGCGGCGGCGCGGGCGCGGCGCAGGTCCCTGTGCGGGAAGTCCAGGATGCGCTGGTCGTTGGTGTAGGCGTGGACCGTGGTCATCAGGCCCTTGACGATGCCGAAGTTCTCGTCGAGGACCTTGGCCATCGGCGCGACGCAGTTGGTCGTGCAGGACGCGTTCGAGATGACGTCGTGCTTCGCCGGCTCGTACTTGTCCTGGTTGACGCCCATGACGATGGTGATGTCCTCGTCGGTGGCCGGAGCCGAGATGAGGACCTTCTTGGCGCCGCCGGCGAGGTGCTTCGCGGCGTCGGCCTTCTTGGTGAAGATGCCCGTCGACTCGATGACGATGTCGACGCCCAGGTCGCCCCAGGGGATGTCGGCCGGGTCGCGCTCGGACAGCACCTTGATGGTGTGACCGTCGACGGTGATGGTGTCGGCGGTGTGGGTCACCTCGGCCTTGAGGCGGCCCAGAATGGTGTCGTACTTCAGCAGGTGTGCGGTGGTCGCGGTGTCACCGAGGTCGTTGACAGCCACGATCTCGATGTCGGCACCCTGCTCAAGGAGCGCTCGGAAGTAGTTCCGGCCGATGCGGCCGAAGCCGTTGATGCCTACGCGGATCGTCACGAACCGATCTCCTCGTCAGCTACGCCGGAGTGCTCGACGCCGGCGAGATTTATGTTTTTTGGGATGTCCCCGACCGCTTACGACCCTACCTCCCCGGCCGCCGGTGAGTGACATCATGCGCAGCCGTACGGGCCCGGAAAGTGGGGGAAAACGGCCGACGGCCCGCACTTGTCAACGGGTACGGGCCGTCTTGGGACCTTTGTCCCCACTACGCTCCGTCAGCGCCGGAGCACCCCGAGGGCGCGGCCGAGGAGCCGTGCGCGCTCCGCCGTTCCGGGCACGTGCTCCAGGCCGAAGCCGAGGAGGACGGTGTCGCGGGTGGTGACGGCGGCCTGGGAGTGGAAGAGGGCCGCGGAGCGCGTCCAGTCGGAGGCGTTGCCGGGGCTGCCGGCCGGGGCGCCGGGTGTGGACCAGGCGCCGAGGGAGGTCTCGAAGCCCTCCGTCTCGGTGGTCGCCCCGGTGACGAGCCGGGTGTCGTCGACGAAGGCGCCCATCTCGCCCGTACCGGGGTCGGAGACGTACGAGATCGCGAGCTCGACCTTCTTGCCGGCCCAGGCGCTCAGGTCGACGGAGGCCTGCCGCCAGCCGTTGGAGGGGCCGGTGAAGGCGTTCCAGGAGCCGGTGGTGCCGGTGGGCGCGCAGCCGTCCTCGCCGACGGTGAGGTAGTGGGCGAGGAAGGGGTGGGCGCGGACGTAGTAGCCCTCGCCGCAGTCGGCCGGGGGCTGGGTGGAGGTGCCGCCGTTGAGGTCGGGCAGGGTGGTCCAGTCGTCCTGGCCGACGGTGTGGGCCTCGACGACGAGGTTGTCGTAGCCGGGCTCGGTGTCGTAGCTGACCTGGAAGTCCAGGCGCGGCCCCGACGCGGCGGCGACCCCGGTGAGGTCGACGGTCCTGGCGAGCCGGGCCCAGTCGTCGTCGGCGTGCTTGACGGCCGCGAAGGACGAGCCCTCGGCGGGCTCGAAGGGGGTCCGGATGCCCGGGTAGTCGCCGGCGGAGGCGCTGCTCGCGAACTGCGGGAACTCCTCAGGCTTCAGGGTGTCCGAGGTGACGGTGTACGCGCCCGCGTTGTCCAGCGGGTTGTCGGCGGCGGAGCCGAGCGTCGCGCCGACCCCGGCGAAGGCGCCCGTGCCGGCGAAGCCGGGCGGGTTCTTGAGGCCCGCGCGGTGGTAGGCCCCCAGGTAGTACTGGGCGAAGTCGTTGGACTCGGCCCGGCCGATCTGGGTGAGCCCGCCGGACTTCTCGCCGGCGTTGATCAGCTTGCCGCCCTCGTTCAGGTAGGCGCGGACGGCGAGCTGGGCGGCCCCGGAGGGGCGTTCGGCGCCGGTGTACCAGACGACCGTGCGGAAGTGGGAGAGCACGCCGAGGGCGTCGGGGGCGCCCTGGGTGGCGACGTCCCAGACGGCGGCCGCGCGCTTGTTGTCGGCGAGCGCCTTCACATAGGCGGCGGTGTGCCGAGCCGCGGTGGTGCCGCCCTCGTCGGCGAGGACGAGCACGTCGCCGCGGGGGCGCTCGGCCACCTTGTACGTGAAGGGGGCGGAGGCGGTGGCCCCGCCCTCACGGGTGCGGGCGGTGAACCAGACCTCGACGGAGTCGCCGGGGCGGGCGCCCTCGACCTCGGCGCGGTACTCGTCGAAGTAGAGGTTGTCCCCGCCCCCGTAGGTCTCGCCGCCCTTCCACGCCTCCAGCTCCTCGCTGTGGGTGCGGCCGCCGTTGATCCGGTACTTGAGGGTCTTGCCGCGCAGCGACGTGCGCGCGGTGACGGCGACCTCCTGCTCCGCGCCGCGGGCGTAGGAGGTGGTGAAGGTCTTCGGGGTGAGGTCGGGGGCGTCGATGCCGACCGGGGAGACGGGCCGGTCCGGGTGGGCGGCGGTCTCGGCGACGGCGAGCGCGAAGGGGATGTTCTTGGCGAACTCGGCCTGGATCAGCTTCTCGTCGTCCGGGAAGGTGAAGACGGAGGCGCAGTCGGCCGGGTTCCAGGCGTCGTTCGGGTCGACGCGGGAGGCGGTGGCGCAGGTCGACATCTCCGGGGTGAACATCTGCATCCCGTTGACGTTGGCGGCGTGTCCGTCCGCCTCGCCGTTGGTGATGTACAGCTCCGAGGAGACCTGCGGGCGGTAGCCGGGCACGGCCGAGTTCTGCGGGGTGCCGGCGAGGGCCTTGAGGGCCACGTCGTCGGGGGTGTCGGTGGCGACCTGCCAGCCCACGCCGTACAGCAGGAGCTGGGCGGCCGAGTGGTAGTTGACGCCGTACGCGAAGCCGATGCGCTTCTCGAAGGCGTCGAGGGCCTTGGTCTCGGGCTCCGACATGGGGCCCTTGCCGCGGAAGGTCTCGTCGGTCGGGTCGGGGGACGAGCCCTCGTTGTCGTAGCCCCACTTGTAGGCGAAGTTGCGGTTGAGGTCGACGCCGTCGCCGGGGCCGATCTTCCCGTCGCCGTCGTTGTCGCGGAGGTTCTTCCGCCACTGCCGGTTGGCGGGGTCGGCGTGCGTGTAGTCGTAGCCGTCCGGGTTGGCGGAGAGCACGAACCACAGCTCGGTGGAGTCGACGATGCGGGTGATCCGCTCGTCCTTGCCGTAGTTGTCGAGGTAATAGTGCATCAGCCGCCGGGTCATCTCCGGGGTGATCCACTCGCGCGCGTGCTGGTTGGACATGTACAGCGTGGCGGGCTTCGAGCCGTCCTTGGCGCGCTGGGCGCCCTTGGTCAGCTTGAGGGCGAGGATGTCCTGCCCCTTGAGGGTCTTGCCGATGGAGACGACCTTGGTGAGCCCCGGGTTGGCCCGTGCGGTGTCCAGGATCTCCTGCTTGAGGCCGTTCGGACCTCCGTACGGGCGGAAGACGCCGTCGCCGGCGGCGGCGACCCGCTTCTCGGCCTGGGCGCTGAGGCGGTGCTCGGTGATCTCGACGCCCTGGCCGCGCAGCTGCCCGGCCTGCCGGCCGGTGAGGAAGAGCTCGACCGTCGCGGAGCCCTTCGCCGGGACCTGCTCGGTGAGTTCGTGGGCGTCGGCGCCGGCGTCGAGGAGCAGCGGGACCTGCGCCTTGGTGACCACGGCGCGCCAGACGGAGAGGGCGTCGCCGCCGTCCCGGTCGTTCGGCTGCGCTCCGGCGACGGGTGCCGCCGCCACTCCGGCGATCAGCAGTGAAGCCGCGGCGAGGATCGATCTCGCTCTGCGTCTCATGAGCCCCCCTTGCTGTAGTCAGTCACGAAGGTGAACAGACGCCAGGCTCTTGGGCGCCCTGGGGACTGTCAAGGGTGCCTCGCGGGGTGCACGAAAAAGCTGCCGGTGCCTCAGAAAGGCACCGGCAGCGCGGAGTTCACCGTTCCGTACGAACGTTCCCGTCAGCCGACGAGGCTGTCGTCCAGCTCCTCCGTCAGGTTGGACTCGGTCCCGGGGATGCCCAGGTCCTGCGCCCGCTTGTCGGCCATCGCGAGGAGCCGGCGGATCCGGCCGGCCACCGCGTCCTTGGTCAGCGGCGGCTCGGCGAGCGCGCCCAGTTCCTCCAGGGAGGCCTGCTTGTGCTCCATGCGGAGCCGGCCGGCGGCGGCGAGGTGCTCGGGCACCTCCTCGCCGAGGATCTCCAGGGCGCGCTGCACCCGGGCCCCGGCGGCGACCGCGGCGCGGGCCGAGCGGCGCAGGTTGGCGTCGTCGAAGTTGGCCAGGCGGTTGGCGGTGGCGCGGACCTCGCGGCGCATCCGCCGCTCCTCCCAGGCCAGCACCGACTCGTGCGCGCCGAGCCGGGTGAGCAGGGCGCCGATCGCGTCGCCGTCGCGGACGACGACCCGGTCCACGCCCCGTACCTCGCGGGCCTTCGCCGCGATGGAGAGCCGGCGGGCCGCGCCGACCAGGGCGAGGGCCGCCTCCGGACCCGGGCAGGTCACTTCGAGGGAGGAGGAGCGGCCGGGCTCGGTCAGCGAGCCGTGCGCGAGGAAGGCGCCGCGCCAGGCGGCCTCGGCATCACAGGTCGCGCCGGAGACCACCTGCGGGGGAAGGCCCCGGATGGGACGGCCGCGGCCGTCCACGAGACCCGTCTGCCGGGCCAGCTGGTCGCCGCCGGCCACCACCCGCACCACGAAGCGCGAGCCGCGCCGCAGCCCGCCGGGGGCCATCACGATCAGCTCCGAGCTGTGCCCGAAGATCTCCAGGATGTCCCGCTTGAGGCGGCGGGCCGCCATCGCGGTGTCGAGCTCCGCCTCGATCACGATGCGGCCGCTCACCAGGTGCAGCCCGCCCGCGAACCGCAGGATCGACGAGACCTCTGCCTTCCTGCAGCAGGTCCGGGTGACGGGAAGCCGGGAGATCTCGTCCTTCACCGCTGCCGTCATCGCCATGGGCCGATCCTTCCATGCATCCGAAAAATACGGTCGTACGCGGCGGCCAGCAGCTCCGGGTCGTGCTTCGCGGAGCCGTCGGGCCCGGCCACCGGCGCCAGCTCGACCGCGGCACCGAGCCGCTTGGCGGCATCGGCGAGGGACTCGCGGTCGGGCACGGCGGCCTCGTCGGCCAGCACCACGTCCAGGGCGAGTTTAGGGGCGTGTCGTCCCAAAACCTCCAAATGACGCTGCGGGGAGAAGCCCTCGGTTTCTCCCGGCTGCGGCGCGAGGTTCAGCGAGAGCACCTTACGGGCCTTCGTCTCGGCCAGGGCGTCGAGGAGTTCGGGGACCAGGAGGTGCGGGATCACCGAGGAGAACCAGGAGCCCGGACCCAGGACCACCCAGTCCGCGTCCAGGACCGCGGCGACGGCCTCGGGCACGGCCGGCGGGTCGTGTGGCACGAGGTGCACGGACTGCACCTCGCCGGGGGTGAGCGCCACGGTCGCCTGGCCGCGCACGGTGTCCACGTCGTCCGGCCGCTCCGGGTCGTGGCCCCTGACCAGGGCCTGGAGCTCCAGGGGCACGGCGGACATGGGCAGCACCCGTCCCTGGGCGCCGAGCAGCCGGCCGACCAGGTCGAGGGCCTGCACGGGGTCGCCGAGCTGCTCCCAGAGGGCGACGATCAGCAGGTTGCCGACGGCGTGGCCGCCCATCTCGCCCTTGGACTGGAAGCGGTGCTGGATGACCCGGGCCCAGGTCTGGCCCCAGTCGTCGTCGCCGCAGAGGGCGGCGAGCGCCTTGCGGAGGTCGCCGGGGGGCAGCACGCCGAGCTCCTCCCGGAGCCGGCCGCTGGAGCCCCCGTCGTCGGCGACGGTGACGACGGCGGTGAGGTCGCCGGTGATCCGGCGGAGCGCGGCGAGGGAGGCCGACAGGCCCATGCCGCCCCCCAGCGCGACCACCTTGGGCTGGGCGCCGCGCCTGCGGAGCGTACGCCGCACCGCGAGGGTGGAGGTACGCCGACGGTACGGCTTCACTCGCGCCCCATGTCCCGGTGCACGACGACGGTCTCGACCCCTTCGGCGGCGAGGCGGGCGGCGAGGCGCTCGGCGGTGGCGACGGAGCGGTGCTTGCCGCCCGTGCAGCCCACGGCGATGGTCACGTACCGCTTGCCCTCGCGGCGGTAGCCCGCGGCGATCAGCTGGAGCAGCTCGGTGTAGCGGTCGAGGAACTCCTTGGCGCCGGGCTGGTTGTAGACGTAGTTCGACACCTCCTCGTTGAGGCCGGTGAAGGGGCGCAGCTCGGGGACCCAGTGCGGGTTCGGCAGGAAGCGCATGTCGACGACGAGGTCGGCGTCGACCGGCAGGCCGTACTTGAAGCCGAAGGACATCACGGTGGCCCGGAGCTCGGGCTCCTCCTCGCCGGCGAACTGGGCGTCCATCTTGGCGCGCAGCTCGTGGACGTTGAGGCTGGAGGTGTCGATCACCAGGTCGGCGTCGCCGCGCAGTTCGCGCAGCAGGTCGCGCTCGGCGGCGATGCCGTCGGTGATGCGGCCGTCGCCCTGGAGCGGGTGCGGCCTGCGGACCGACTCGAAGCGCCGGACGAGGGCCTCGTCGGAGGACTCCAGGAAGACGATCCGGCGGGTGACCTGCTTGGCGTCCAGGTCGGCGAGGGACTCCCTGAGGTTGTCGAAGAACTGCCGGCCGCGGACGTCCACGACGACGGCGATCCGGGCGACGTTGCCCTGGGAGCGGGCGCCGAGCTCCACCATGGTGGGGATCAGCGCGGGCGGCAGGTTGTCGACGACGAACCAGCCGAGGTCCTCCAGACACTTCGCCGCGGTGGACCGGCCGGCTCCGGACATGCCGGAGATGATCACCAGCTCGGGAATGGCCGCCTCGGCGCCGTTGTCGCCGGGGGTCTCCTTCGTGCCCGTACTCACGTGTCCTGCTCCGTCTTCTCGGTCGTGCTCGTCGTGCGTGTGGCGCTCGGTCATGCGGTGGTGCCCCCGTCGTCTTCCATGATCTCTCCTGTGGCCGTGTTCACGGCGGGTGCGGCGGGGGCCGCCTGGGCCAGGGCCACGGCGACCGCCTCCGCGGTCTTCCGGCCGAAACCGGGGACCTCACAGATCTGCTCGATTGTCGCCTGCTTCAGCCGCTTCACCGAGCCGAAATGCTTGATCAAGGCCTGCTTGCGCGATTCTCCGAGGCCGGGGACGGCATCGAGCGGGCTGGTCCGGAGGCGTTTGGTCCGCTTGGAGCGCTGGTAGCGGATCGCGAAGTCGTGAGCCGTGTCACGCACCCGCTGGAGCAGATAGAGGCCTTCGCTGGAGCGGGGCAGCACCACCGGGTCGTCCTCGCCGGGCAGCCAGACCTCCTCCAGGCGCTTGGCGAGCCCGCAGACCGCGACGTCGTCGATGCCGAGCTCGTCGAGGGCGCGGCGGGCCGCGGCCACCTGCGGCTGCCCGCCGTCGACGACGACGAGCTGCGGCGGGTACGCGAAGCGCTTGGGGCGCCCGTCGTCGTCCGGGGCCTCCTCCTGGGGGACCTCTCCGTCGCCCCACTCCCCCGTACGGTCCTTCTCGGCGAGGTAGCGCCTGAAGCGGCGGCCGATGACCTCGTGCATGGACCGGACGTCGTCCTGCCCCTCGAAGGTCTTGATCTGGAAGCGGCGGTACTCGCTCTTGCGGGGCAGCCCGTCCTCGAAGACGACCATCGAGGCGACGACGTCCTCGCCCTGGAGGTGCGAGATGTCGAAGCACTCGATCCGCAGCGGCGCCGAGTCCAGGTCCAGGGCCTCGGCGATCTCCTCCAGGGCCCGGGAGCGGGTGGTGAGGTCGCTGGCGCGCTTGGTCTTGTGCAGCACGAGCGCCTGCTGCGCGTTGCGCGCGACGGTCTCCATCAGGTCCTTCTTGTCGCCGCGCTGCGGGATCCGCAGCGAGACGTGGGACCCGCGGCGGCCGGAGAGCCAGGCGGAGACGGCCTCGGTGTCCTCCGGCAGCGCGGGGACGAGGACCTCCTTGGGGACCGCTTCGCCGCTCTCCTCGCCGTACAGCTGCTGGAGCGCGTGCTCCACGAGCCCCGCCGTGTCGACGGCCTCGACCTTGTCCGTGACCCAGCCGCGCTGGCCCCGGACGCGTCCGCCGCGCACGTGGAAGATCTGGACGGCGGCCTCCAGCTCGTCCTCGGCGAGGGCGATCAGATCGGCGTCGGTGGCGTCGGCGAGGACGACCGCGCTCTTCTCCATGGCCTTGCGCAGGGCCTCGACGTCGTCGCGGAGCCGGGCGGCCTTCTCGTACTCCATGTCCTCGGCCGCGATCATCATCTGCTTCTCGAGGCGGCGGATGTACGTGCCGGTGCGGCCGGCCATGAAGTCGCTGAAGTCCTCCGCGAGTTCGCGGTGCTCCTCGGGCGTGACCCGGCCGACGCAGGGCGCCGAGCACTTGCCGATGTAGCCGAGGAGGCAGGGCCGTCCGGCGGAGGCGGCGTTCCGGAACACCCCCGCGGAGCACGTCCGCACGGGGAACACCCGCAGCATCAGGTCGACGGTCTCGCGGATCGCCCACGCGTGCGTGTACGGCCCGAAGTACCGCACGCCCTTCTTCTTGTGCCCGCGCATGACCTGGACGCGCGGGAACTCCTCGTTCATGGTGACGGCGAGGTACGGATAGCTCTTGTCGTCCCGGTACTTCACGTTGAACCGGGGATCGAACTCCTTGATCCAGGAGTACTCCAGCTGGAGCGCCTCGACCTCCGTCGACACCACGGTCCACTCCACGGAGGCGGCCGTCGTCACCATCGTGGCCGTGCGCGGGTGCAGGCTCGTGAGCGGCTGGAAGTAGTTCGCCAGCCGCTGGCGCAGGGACTTCGCCTTCCCCACGTAGATCACGCGGCGGTGCTCGTCACGGAACTTGTAGACCCCCGGGGAGTCGGGGATCTGACCCGGCTTGGGGCGGTAGCTGGAGGGGTCTGCCATGCTCACCACCCTACTGGCGGACACCGACACTCAGGGCGGGCCCGCTCGTTGCCCTGGCATGGCTCAGGACACTTCAGGACGGCTGGCGGACCGGGTGTGCGTGATCACCGGCGCGGCGAGCGGAATCGGGCGGGCGACGGCGGAGCGCTTCCTCCGCGAGGGGGCGCGCGTGATCGCCGCCGACCTCGACGGAGAGCGGCTCGCGACCCTCGAGGGCGTGATCCCCGTGGTCGGCGACGTCTCCCGGGAGGAGGACGCCCGACGGATGATCGACACGGCGGTGGAGCGCTTCGGACGGCTGGACGTCCTGGTGGCGAACGCGGGCGTCATCCCGCTGCTCTCCGTCACCGAGGCCGAGGCCTCCGACTTCGACCGGGTCATGGCCGTCGACGGCCGCGGCATGTTCCTGACCTGCAAGTACGCCATCGAGGCCATGCTCGTCTCGGGCGGCGGCGCCCTCGTGTGCACCTCGTCCATCTCCGGCGTGGCCGGGCAGGCGAGGCAGGCGGTCTACGGCCCGGCCAAGTTCGTCGCGACCGGCCTCACGAAACACCTCGCGGTCGAGTGGGCCGAGCACGGCATCCGCGTCAACGCCGTCGCCCCGGGCACCATCGAGACCGAACGCGTCGCCGCCGCCCGCGTCGAGCCCGGCGGCCCCGAATACCTCACCGAGGTCGCCCGCGCCCACCCCATGGGCCGCTTCGGCACACCCGAGGAGGTGGCCGCGGCGATCCTCTTCCTCGCCTCGGACGAAGCCTCCTTCGTCACCGGCGCGATCCTCCCGGTCGACGGCGGCTACCTGGCCCGCTGACCCCGCCGTCGTGGGCGATCGTTCCGCGAGGCGAGAGGGGTCTCCCCTGCTCGGACGGGACGATCGCCCACACGGGGGCGGGGCGCGGGATCAGGGCTCGCGAAGGGCGCGGCGGCGGCGTGACAGCGCCGTGCCCGTCAGTGCCGCGGCCAGCAGTGCGCCCGCCCCCGCAGCGGCGGCGGACCCCGCCGTGACGGCCGGTCCGCCGGGCGTCCGGGCCTGGGGGGCGTAACCGCCGGCCGCGCCCCTGCGGGCGTACGAGGAGCCCGGCAGTTTGTCGCCGTAGGCGCGCGCGACCCGCTCCCGGTAGGCGGAGAGGCTCGTCCCGTCGCGGCCCACGGCCCGTACCGCGTCCTCGTCCAGCGGCAGCACCTTCGCCCCCTTCTGGACGTACCACGCGTCGATCTGCGGCTCGCGGAAGACGAGGCCGCCGTGGCCCATCTCCGCGTAGCGGATCTCGTCGTCGCCGGTGGCGATGTTCACCACCTGCCAGCCGCCGGGCCGCTCGACCGTCCACAGCGAGGCCTTCTGCCCGTCCGGGGCCACGGCACGGCTGGCGCGGAACTCGACGCGGGCGACGGGCGCCCCGGGCTTCCCGGCGACGAAGTCCGGGGAGAGGAAGCGGACGGGGACGGAGGCGCCGTCGACGCGCGGCGCGGCCGCCGTGCGGGCGAGGGCCCCGTCGCGGGCGAAGAACCGGGACAGGGTGTCCAGGGTCCCCGGCGCGGAGGCCGCCTGTTCGGGGGTGGGTGCGGGCGGCAGGCCCTCGGCGGCGGCCGAGGGGAGCGCCCCGAGGGCGACGAGCGCGGCGGCGAGGAGGCCGACGGTCGTGGCACGTGCGTTCATCGTCGTCACGCCCCGATCCGGTAGAGCGAGTGGGTCCAGGAGAAGGAGCCGTTGTCGACGTACCAGGCGTGCGAGGCCCAGTTGTAGCGGTCGCTGGAGGGCCAGGGGTCGCCCCAGTAGACCCAGCTGTTCGCGTCGTCGTAGCCGTAGATCACGTGCATGTGGCCGCCGCCGGCGGCCCACTGGATGCGGGTCTCGACGGGCCGGTCGGCGTCGATCTCGGTCTGGACGGTCGAGTAGCGCAGCCAGCCGGTCACGTACGAGCCGGGGCTGATGCCCGCCCAGCTGAGCCCGTTCTGGACGTTGCCCAGGTCGGCCTGCCAGTTGGGGCAGTCGTAGCCCTGCCGGCGGTTGAAGGCGGCGTTGCAGAACTGGTTCTGGCTGTAGTTCCGGCCGTACCAGGTGGCGATGGTGTTGCCGCCGGCCGCCCAGCACCAGTTGGTCTTCTGCTGGGCCTGCATGGTGATGTCCAGCTGTTTGCGGGCGAGGGCGGAGACGCCCTCGCCCGCGGGCGAGGCGGAGGCCGGGGTCGAGGTCGTGGGGACGAGGAAGAGGGCGGCCGCGGCGAGTGCCGCCAGGTCGATCAGTCTTCTGCGCATCGCGTTCCTCCCGTGTGCGGGGGATGTGGGGAGCGGAGGAGCGCGTCCGGACGCTGGTCAGGAGCATCTGCCGTTGTCCGGTCCGGGTCAACACGCTTCAATGCGGGGTGACATCGGACTGTGAACGGCGTGGCCCGGGTGTGAACGGACGCCCGTGGCCCACCTGCCCGCCCACCCCTCGCGGCGCGACGGTCCGTGCCCCTGTCGTGAACGTTCACGGAGGAGTCCTCGTGAGCCACACCGAGGCCGATCTGGTGCAGCTGCTGCACACCGGCCCCTTCCATCTGGCGCTGCGCACCGCCTTCGCCGTGCGCGGACTGCCGCTCCAGCGGGTCCAGCACCATCTCGCGCACCGGGGCGTGAAGGTCGGGGTGACGAGTCTGAGCTACTGGCAGCAGGGCGCCCGCCGCCCGCAGCGGCCGGAGTCGCTGAAGGCCGTCCGGGCCCTGGAGGAGGTGCTCCGGCTGCCCGGGAACTCGCTGCTGCGCCTCCTGGCGGAGGACACGGCGGCCCGCACCGAGGTGGAGCGCCCGGCGGCCCGCTCGTACCGCTCACTGGTGGAGGCCTCGGGCTCGGTCGAGGAGCTGCTCGCGGAGCTGGAGTCCCCGGCGGACGGCGGGCTGCACACGGTGGGGCACCACGAGCGGGTGCGGATCGGGGCGGGGCGGGAGCTGCTGGGGCGCGAGTCGCAGCAGGTGGTGCGGGCGCACCGGGACGGCGTGGACCGCTATCTCGCCATCCACCACGGGGACCCCGGCTGCGACCCGTCCCGGGTGGTGGTGCGGGCGGTGGAGAACTGCAGGACCGGGCGGGTGCGGTGGCACGCCGCGACGGGCGTGCTGGTCGTGGAGCTGCTCTTCGACACGCGGCTGCGGGCCGGGGACACGTACCTGTTCTCGTACGGCTTCGAGGACGGTACGGCGGGTCCGAGCGGGGAGTACGTGCGCGGGTTCAGCTTCGCGGGCGGGCAGTACGTGCTCCAGGTCCGCTTCGACGAGGCGGCGCTCCCGGTGCGGTGCCGGAGGTTCGCGCAGGCCTCCGCGGGGGCGCCGCGCGGCGGCCGTGCGGAGCTGACCCTGAGCGGCCGGCACCGCACGGTGCACCTCGTGGAGCAGGGGGTGCGCCCCGGGATCCTGGGGATCGACTGGGACTGGTCCTGAGGCCTCAGGCCTTGGGGGCGGCCTCGGGTCCGGCGACCAGCTTGCCGTCCTCGACGCGGATGGGGACCTCGGGGAGCGGGACGGTGGCGGGTCCCTGGATCGCCTTGCCGGTCGTCACGTCGAAGCGGCTGCCGTGGCAGGGGCAGTTGCCCTCGTTGTCCTCGACCTTGTCGAGGACGCAGCCGGCGTGGGTGCACTGGGCGCTGAAGGCCTTGTACTGGCCCTTGGCGGGGCAGCTCACCACGAGCCGCTGCTCGCGGTAGAGCTTGGAGCCGCCGACCGGGACCTCGTCCGGGGCGCCGAGCGGGACGGGCGCGGTCGGGGTCGGGGTCTCGGCGTGGCCGAGCTTGGATTCGGTGGAGCAGGCGGCGACGCCCAGCCCGGCGGCTCCGGCGAGGGCCGCGCCTTTCAGTACGGTGCGGCGGCTGGACTGGCCGGACATGAGCGCTCCACGGTCGATATCGGGGACAAGACCCCCCAGGGCTGACGGAACCGACGATACCGGCGGGCTCTCCGAGCCCCTCCCCCGGGCCCGGTGGTACGGGCAGAACCCCGAAGAAGCGGGGCCCTGCCCGTACCGTCACGCCTCGGCGGCCGTCGTACCTCAGCGGCCGGCGAGGCCTTGCCGGCCGTCACGCCTCGGCGGCCGTCAGGACTTGCCGGTCGCCCGGGCCGTCGTCTTCTTCGCGGCGGTCTTCTTCGCCGCGGCCTTCTTCGCGGGGGCCGCGACCTTGGCGGCGGCCTTCTTGGCGGGGGCCTTCTTCGCCGCCGTCTTCTTCGTCCCGCGGGCCGCCGGGATCGCCCCGGCGGCGTCGCTGATCCGGTCGGCGCCGAGGATCTCCCGGAGGAACTTGCCGGTGTGGCTCTCCGGGACGGAGGCGACCGCCTCCGGCGTGCCCTCGGCGATCACCAGACCGCCGCCGCTGCCGCCCTCGGGGCCCATGTCGATGACCCAGTCCGCGGTCTTGATGACATCGAGGTTGTGCTCGATGACGATCACCGAGTTGCCCTTGTCGACCAGGTTGGACAGGACCTTGATCAGCTTCGAGATGTCCTCGAAGTGGAGACCGGTGGTCGGCTCGTCGAGGACGTAGACCGTGCGGCCCGTCGAGCGCTTCTGGAGCTCGGAGGCGAGCTTGACGCGCTGCGCCTCGCCGCCGGAGAGCGTCGGCGCGGACTGGCCGAGGCGGACGTAGCCGAGTCCGACCTCGTTGAGCGTGCGCAGGTGCCGGGCGATGGTCGGGACGGCCTCGAAGAAGTCGAGGGCCTCCTCGATCGGCATGTTCAGGACCTCGGCGATGGACTTGCCCTTGTAGTGGACCTCCAGGGTCTCCCGGTTGTACCGGTCGCCGTGGCAGACCTCGCACGGGACGTAGACGTCCGGGAGGAAGTTCATCTCGATCTTGATCGTGCCGTCGCCGGAGCAGTTCTCGCAGCGGCCGCCCTTGACGTTGAAGGAGAAGCGGCCGGGCAGGTAGCCCCGGACCTTGGCCTCCATCGTCTCGGCGAAGAGCTTGCGGACGTGGTCGAAGACGCCGGTGTACGTCGCCGGGTTCGACCGCGGGGTGCGGCCGATCGGGGACTGGTCGACGTGCACGACCTTGTCGACGAGCTCGTCGCCGTCCACGCGCGTGTGCCGTCCGGGCACCGACTTGGCGCCGTTCAGCTCGCGCGCCAGGTGGGTGTAGAGGATGTCGTTGACCAGGGTCGACTTTCCGGAGCCGGAGACACCGGTGACGGCGGTGAGGACGCCCAGCGGGAAGGAGACGTCGATGTCCCGCAGGTTGTTCTCGCGGGCACCGTGCACGGTGAGCGCCCGTCCGGGGTCCGCCGGGCGGCGGGCGTCCGGGGTGGCGATCGACCGGCGGCCGGACAGGTACTGCCCGGTCATCGACTCCTCGTTGGCGAGGAGCTCCTTCAGGGAGCCGGAGTGGACGACCTTGCCGCCGTGCTCGCCGGCGCCGGGGCCGATGTCGACGACCCAGTCGGCGACCTTGATGGTGTCCTCGTCGTGCTCGACGACGATGAGCGTGTTGCCCATGTCCCGGAGCCGGACCAGGGTCTCGATGAGCCGGTGGTTGTCGCGCTGGTGGAGGCCGATGGACGGCTCGTCGAGCACGTACAGCACGCCGACCAGGCCGGAGCCGATCTGGGTGGCGAGCCGGATGCGCTGGGCCTCGCCGCCGGAGAGCGTGCCCGCCGCCCGGTTGAGCGAGAGGTAGTCGAGGCCGACGTCGACGAGGAAGCGCAGCCGCTCGTTGACCTCCTTGAGGACCCGCTCGGCGATCTTCTTGTCGCGGGCGTTGAGCGTGAGGCGGGAGAGGAACTCGGCGCAGTCGCTGATCGACATCGCGGAGACCTCGGCGATGGACTTCTCCATGACCGTGACCGCGAGGACGATCGGCTTGAGGCGCGTGCCCTCGCAGGTGGGGCAGGGCACCTCGCGCATGTAGCCCTCGAAGCGCTCGCGGCTGGAGTCGCTCTCGGCCTCGGTGTGGCGCCGCTTGACGAAGGAGACGGCGCCCTCGAAGGCGGGGGTGGTGTACGCCCGCTCGCGTCCGTACCGGTTCCGGTAGCGGACCTCGACCTGGGTCTTGTGGCCGTGCATCAGGGCCTTCTTGGCGCGCTGCGGCAGCCCGGCGTACGGGATGTCCGTGCGGAAGCCGAGGGCCTGGGAGAGTCCGCCGATGAGCCGGCCGAAGTACTCCTTGGTGTGGCCGTGCGACCAGGGGTGGATGGCGCCCTCGTCGAGGGACTTCTCCTCGTCCGGGACGATCAGCTCCGGGTCGACCTCCATGCGGGTGCCGATGCCGGTGCAGTCGGGGCAGGCGCCGAAGGGCGAGTTGAAGGAGAAGGAGCGCGGCTCCAGCTCCTCGAAGGACAGGTCGTCGTACGGGCAGTAGAGGTGCTCCGAGTACATCTTCTCGCGCTCGGGGTCGTCCTCGGCGAGGTCGACGAAGTCGAGCACGACCATGCCGCCGGAGAGCCCGAGCGCGGTCTCGACGGAGTCGGTGAGCCGGCGCTTGGCGCTGTCCTTCACCGTGAGGCGGTCGACGACCACCTCGATCGTGTGCTTCTCCTGCTTCTTCAGCGTCGGCGGCTCGCTGAGCTGGATGGTCACGCCGTCGACGCGGGCGCGGCTGTAGCCCTTGGTCTGGAGGTCGGCGAAGAGGTCGACGAACTCGCCCTTCCGCTCGCGCACCAGCGGGGAGAGCACCTGGAAGCGGCTGCCCTCGGGGAGCTCCAGGACCTTGTCGACGATGGCCTGCGGCGACTGGCGGGAGATGGGGCGGCGGCACTCGGGACAGTGCGGCTTGCCGATGCGGGCGAAGAGCAGGCGGAGGTAGTCGTAGACCTCCGTGATGGTGCCGACCGTCGAGCGCGGGTTGCGCGAGGTCGACTTCTGGTCGATGGAGACGGCGGGCGAGAGCCCCTCGATGAAGTCGACGTCCGGCTTGTCCATCTGGCCGAGGAACTGCCGGGCGTACGAGGAGAGCGACTCGACGTACCGGCGCTGCCCCTCGGCGAAGATCGTGTCGAACGCGAGGGAGGACTTGCCCGACCCCGAGAGCCCGGTGAAGACGATGAGGGAGTCACGCGGGAGGTCGAGCGAGACGTTCTTGAGGTTGTGCTCGCGAGCGCCACGGACGATGAGACGGTCGGCCACGCCGGTCCGCACCTTTCTTGAGAGAGCGGATGTGCCTGGGATGTGCCTGAGTACCCGACAACCAAGGATGCCTGATGCTTCTGTCGAGCCTATAGCACGCACATTCGATTTTCGGCCGTCCCGAGACTGCTTCACCCGAACGAGTGGCGGCGCTAGGGTCGGCGCCATGATCGACCACGAACTCGACCTTGCTTCCGTGCGCGAGGCGACCGACCGTCTCCTCGCCGCCGCCTCTTCCCTGGACAACGCGGCGACGGCCGAGCCGTCACGGCTCCCGGGCTGGACCCGCGGCCACGTCCTCGCCCACGTGGCCCGCAACGCCGACGCCCTGGTGAACGTCCTCCAGGGCCGTCCCATGTACGCGGACGCCGCGACCCGGGACGCCGACATCGAGCGCGACTCCGCCCGCCCGCTCGACGTCCACCTCTCCGACCTGCGCGAGAGCGCCGACCGCTTCCAGGCCGTGGGCGCGGAGCCCGCCGACTGGAGCCGCACGGTCGAGCTCCGCAACGGGGTCACCGACAGCGCCTCCCGGATCCCCTTCCGGCGCTGGGTGGAGGTGGCCCTGCACCATGTCGACCTGGGCGTCGGCCACGAGCTGGAGGACCTGCCGGAGGAGTTCGTCCAGCGCGAGATCGACTTCCTCACGGAGCGGTTCACGGGCCACGCGGACGTGCCGCCGACCCGGGTCCGGGCCACGGACGGTCCGGGCAGCTGGACCACCGGCTCCGCGGAGGGCTCCGGGGTGACCGTGAGCGGCCCCGCCCCCGAGCTCCTCGGCTGGCTCGCCGGCCGCCGCGACGGCTCCGCCCTGAAGACCGAGGGCGGCCCGCTGCCGGAGCTCCCGCCGCTGTAGCCCCGCTGTCACTCCCCGGGTCTAGGCTGAGGCCATGACGTACAGCGGAGTGGTGAAGGTCGGCGGCCCGGCGGACGTGCACGAGCTGACGGACCTGATGATCTCGAAGGTCGCGGTCGGCCCGATGGACAACAACGCGTATCTGCTGCGCTGCCGGGCGACCGGCGAGCAGCTGCTGATCGACGCGGCCAACGAGGCCGGGACGCTCCTCACGCTGATCGGTGACGACGGCATCGCCGCCGTCGTCACCACCCATCGGCACGGCGACCACTGGCAGGCCCTGGGGGAGGTCGTCGCCGCGACCGGCGCCCGGACCTACGCGGGCGCGTACGACGCGGAGGGCATCCCGGTCGGGACCGACGAGCTGGTGGAGGACGGCGACACGATCCGGGTGGGCCGGGTCGAGCTGACCGCGCGCCGCCTCGTCGGGCACACGCCGGGCTCGATCGCCCTGATCTACGACGACCCGCACGGCCACCCCCACGTCTTCACCGGCGACTGCCTCTTCCCCGGCGGCGTGGGCAACACCTGGAAGGACCCGGAGGCCTTCGCGAGCCTCCTCCACGACGTGGAGACCAAGCTCTTCGCGGTCCTGCCCGACGAGTCCTGGATCTACCCCGGCCACGGCAAGGACACCACGCTCGGTGACGAGCGCCCGCACCTCGCGGAGTGGCGCGAGCGCGGCTGGTGACGCCGGGCGCGCGGCCCTCGAGCTGCGCACCTCCGTACGCCCCCGTAACCCGGACGGCGGCGGGGTAGTTGGCGCGACATGCGCCAAAGTCACCCTCCGTCGCCGTCCCCGACTCCCCCGGCCCCGTCGATGGGGCGGCTCGCCGCCGCCTCGCTCGTCGGCACCGCCATCGAGTTCTTCGACTTCTTCGTCTACGGGACCGCCGCCGCCCTCGTCCTGGGGCCGCTCTTCTTCCCCACCTTCTCGCCGCTGGCCGGGACCCTGGCCGCCTTCGGCACCTTCGCCGTCGGATTCCTCGCCCGCCCCCTCGGCTCGGTCCTCTTCGGGCACGTCGGCGACCGGTACGGGCGGCGGCCGGTCCTCTTCGCCTCGCTGCTCCTGACGGGCTGCGCCACGGTCGCGGTCGGCTGCGTCCCCACGTACGCGACGCTCGGCATCGCCGCCCCCGTCCTACTGCTCGCCCTCCGCTTCCTCCAGGGCCTCGGCCTGGGCGGCGAGTGGGGCGGGGCGGTCCTGCTCACCGCCGAGCACGCCCCCGAGCGCCGGCGCGCGCTGTGGGCGAGCTTCCCGCAGATCGGCCCGCCGGTCGGCTTCCTCCTGGCGAACGGGGTGATGCTGGCGCTCACCACCGGGCTGAGCGAGGCGGAGTTCCGCGCCTGGGGCTGGCGGGTGCCGTTCTGGGCGGCGGGACTGCTCGCGCTGATCGGGCTGCTGCTGCGCTCCTCGCTCGCGGAGACCCCGCAGTTCGAGGAGCTGTCCTCGTCCGGGCGGCGCGCGGGCGCCCCGCTGGCCGAGATCCTCCGCGGCCACTGGCGTCTCGTGCTGCTGACGGCCGGGGCCCTCGCGGTCGGGTACGCCGTCTTCTACACGGTCTCCACCTGGGCGCTGGCCTACGGCACCGAGCGGCTCGGGGTGAGCAGCACGGTGATGCTGACCTGCGTCATGGCGGCGGTGGCGGTCCAGGGCGCGGTCACCCCGCTCGTGGCGCTCCTCGCCGACCGCTGGGGCCGCCGGCCGCTCTGCCTGGCGGGATGCGCGGCCTCCGCGCTCTGGATGTTCCCGATGGTGGCCCTGCTGCACACGGCGCGGCCGCTGCTGATGTTCCTCGGCTTCCTGGGCGCGATGCTGGCCTTCATCACCATGTTCGCGGTGGTCTCCGCGTACCTCCCGGAGCTGTACGAGCCCCGCGTCCGCTGCACGGGCGCCGCCGTCGGCTACAACCTCGCGGGCGTCCTGGGCGGCGCGCTGACCCCCCTCGTCGCCACCACCCTCTCCGACGGCGGCTCGGGCCCGCCCTGGGGCGTCGCCGCCTACCTCACCCTGATCGCCCTCCTGAGCCTCGGCTGCTTCGCCCTGCTCCCGGAGACCTTGCCGGGCCGCAGCGGACGGCCGGCGCCCGAGCCTGCGGCCGCCTGAGCGGGAGCGGCGTACGGCACGGCGACGGCCGACCGGGGTGGACCCGGTCGGCCGTCGCCTCGCGCGGGGGCGTCAGGCCTCGACGCTGTCCTTCTCGTCCGCGACGGTCGCCTCGGCCGCCTCGCGCCGCTCCTGCTTCCTGGAGGCGATCAGGCTGGTGACGGTCGTGACGGCCAGGACGCCGCCGATGACCGCGAGCGAGAACGGGATGGAGATCTCGGGGACGTGCACCCCGGACTCGTGCAGTGCGTGCAGCACGAGCTTCACGCCGATGAAGCCGAGGATCACCGACAGGCCGTAGCTGAGGTGGACCAGCTTCTTGAGCAGGCCGCCGATCAGGAAGTACAGCTGCCGCAGACCCATGAGGGCGAAGGCGTTGGCGGTGAAGACGATGTACGGGTCCTGGGTGAGGCCGAAGATCGCCGGGATGGAGTCGAGGGCGAAGAGGATGTCCGTGGTGCCGATGGCGAGCATCACGATCATCAGCGGGGTCAGCACCCGCTTGCCGTTGTCACGGATGAAGAGCTTGGTGCCGTGGTACCGGTCGGCGACGCCGAACTTCTTCTCGACGGTCTTGAGGAGACGGTTCTCCTCCCAGTCGTCCTCCTCCTCGTCGGAGCGCGCCTCCTGGATGAGCTTCCAGGCGGTGTAGATCAGGAACGCGCCGAAGAGGTAGAAGACCCACGAGAAGCTCGCGATGATCGCGGCGCCGGCGGCGATGAAGATCGCGCGGAGCACCAGGGCGATCAGCACGCCGACGAGCAGCACCCGCTGCTGGAGGTGGGAGGGGACCGAGAACTTCGCCATGATCAGGACGAAGACGAAGAGGTTGTCGACGCTGAGCGACTTCTCGGTGATGTAGCCCGCGAAGAACTCGCCGGACGCCTGGCTGCCGCCGAAGACCAGCAGGCCGAGGCCGAAGAGCCCGGCGAGCACGATCCAGACGACCGTCCAGATCCCGGCTTCCTTCACCGACACGTCATGGGGCTTGCGCCCGATGAAGAAGTCGGCACCGATCAGGGCACCCAGACCGAGGATGGTCAGGATCCACAGGGTCATCGAAACGTCCATTGCGCCTCCGGCGTCGTACGGCAACTGATCAGCGTCGTCGCTGCCGGAGGTCTCTTCCACCCGGGCGGCGGACGGGCCGCCGGGCCGACGCCCCGGGATCGGATCGATGATGATCCGTCCGTACTGACGGGTACGCCGCGCATGGGGAGTACTCCCCTCCGCGCCAAGAAGACTACCCGAAAAACCAAGAGAAGGTAAAGAGGAAGGTAAAGGATCACCAAAAGCCCAGGTCAGGACTGCTTTCCATGGCGAGCGGCCGCCACCTGCGTCAGGACCTGGCGGAGGATCGCGCTGCCCGGCGGAAGGAGCGGCGGCTCGTACGACCAGGCGTGACCGACCCAGGGATCGGCCAGGTGGTCGTCGGGCACCGGGGTGAGCCGCAGCAGCGAGCGCCACAGGGGGTCGAGCAGCGGCCCGTACGCGGCCGCGTCCTCCCGGGCCGCGACCATCAGCAGATGGACGCCGACCGAGGGCCCCTCGTCGGCGAGATAGCGCAGCCGGGTGACCGCCCGCTCGTCGAAACCGTGCGGGAAGTCGTGCACGATCAGCAGCTGCCGTGCCGTGTCCAGACCGGGCGGCAGCGCGTCGGCCGCCCCGCCCCGCAGGGCCATCTGCAGCAGGTCGACCCGCTCCGTGAGCTGCTCCAGGACCGCCGAGACCCCGGCCGCGCCCCGGGCCGGCGGAGCGGCCGCCCCCGTCTCCACGAGGGGGGCCAGGGCCGCGGCGCCCGCGCCCGCCGGGTCGACGAGGTGCACGGTGAACCCGCCCGCCGGATGCGCCGCGAGCAGCCGCGCCGCGTGCGCCACCGCGCAGTCCAGGGCGAGCCGCCGCAGCTCGGCCTCGTCCAGGAGCCCGGCCGCCTCGGAGTGGCCGCGGCCCGAGTCCACCCACAGCCCGCGCTCCAGCGGCAGCCGGACGAGCATGGGGATCCGCAGGTCGGTGCGCTCGGGGAGGTGGAGGTCGCCGAGGCGGACGGCCATCGGCTCCTCGGCCGGGACGCGGTAGGCGTGCCAGACGGGGTTGTCCCAGCGGGCGTAGGCGACGGGCAGCGCCGGCTCGACGACCTCGGACTCGGCGGCGAGCTGGGCGAGGTCCCGGTCCAGGGCCTCCCGGGCGCGCTCCACGAGCTCGTCGTGCCGGGCGCGGGCGGCGGCCCGCGCGGCGTCATTCGCGCCGCCGGCCCGGGCGCGGTAGTCGGTGAGCGTCTCGTCGAGCTCCCGGTCGAGCCGGGACTCCGCGAAGTCGCAGGCGCTGCGGTAGGCGGCGGCGGTACGGGCCAGGTCCTCGAACATGCCCCACACCTGGTTGTAGAGCCGCTCGTCCATCGACCAGCCCGAGGCGTCCCCGGCGACCGGGACGGGCGGCGCCTGCCGGGGCTCGGGGGCGGGAGCCGGGGTCTGCCGGCGCCGGGGGTGGGAGTAGTCGATGGGCCCCCCGGCGGCGGTGCCCGCCACCGGGGTGGGCGGGGGCGTCATCGGTGCCGGGTCCGGGGCGGGCGGGGGCGTCGCCGGTGCCGGGTCCGGGGCGGTCTGCGGTGCCGTGTGGCGTACGCGCTCCGGCTCGGGGACGCGCGAGGGAACGACCTCCGGGGCCTCCGGAGCCGCCGTCGCCAGGATCGCGGCGGCGAGGTCCGCCGGGTGCTCCATGCCCTGGTCGCCGAGCAGGGCCGCGAGCCCGCCCTCGTACCCCTGGCCCATGGCGCGGACCTTCCAGGCGCCCTGGCGGCGGTACAGCTCCAGGGCGACGAGGGCGGATTCCCGGTCGAGGCCGGTGATGGTGTAGCTGGCGATCTCGGTGCCGTCGGGGCCCGTGACGGCGACGAACGGGGCGGCGAGGGCCCCGAAGCGGGCGGCCGTGCCGGTCAGCGCGAGGAGGACCGAGACGCGGTGGACGGCGGCGGGGACCGCGTCCAGGTCGACGGCGAGGCGGTGGTCGGCGGCGGGCCGTCCGGGCACGTCGACACCGGGCAGGGAGGGCGCGCCGGGGTGCGCGACCCACTCCGCGCCCGCGACCCGGCCCTGTTCGTCGCCGAGGACGGCTCCGGCGAGGACGGGGTGACCGGCCGACACCCGGATCTCCAGTCGGGTCTCGGGCAGGGGGTGGTTCTGCCCCCGGACCAGCTCGGCCGTCATCTGTCTCTGTCCCCTCGGTGCTTCCGGTGTTCCCAGGTCATGCGGACAGCTCCCAGTGGCCTGGTGCCTCCGGGAGCTGTGGATGTGCCCTGCCGGGCCCCTCTACAGGTGCGGCAGGATCGCGGGCATCAGGTCCTGGAAGGTGCGGCCGTTGGCCGGGTTGCCCAGGGCCGTCATCTGCCAGCCGGAGCCGGTCCGGTGCACCTTCGCCATGATCTGCGCGGTGTAGTTGCCGCCGCCGTCGAGGGTGTAGCGCGCGAGCTCCTGCCCGTTCGTCTCGTCGACGATCCGGCAGAAGGCGTTCTGCACCTCCTGGAAGGTCTGGCCGGTGAAGGAGTTCACCGTGAAGACGATCTGGTCGATGTGGACCGGCACCCGCTCCAGGTCCACGAGGATCGCCTCGTCGTCGCCGCCCTGGCCCACGCCGCCCACCAGGTTGTCGCCGGTGTGCCGGACCGAGCCGTCGTCGCTGACCAGGTGCCGGAAGAAGACCACGTCGACCGGCTGCTTCTCGGCGAAGAGGACGGCCGAGGCGTCCAGGTCGATCTCCCGGGTGCGCGAGCCGAAGAGACCGCGGCGCGGCGCGGCCTGCCAGCCGAGGCCCATCCGCACCTGGGTGAGGCTGCCCCCGCCCCTCTTCTCCAGGCTGATGGCCTGGCCCTTGGTCATGTTGACCGACACGCTTGCCCCTCTCGTTGGCGTTCCCCGCGACCGCTGTTCCGGTGCGTGCGGTTGTCGAGCACCCTACGCAGCGGCACCGACAGCGCGGAGGCACGGTCCGGTTTTGTGTCGGTCTTGCAACACACCGGACCGCCCCTCCGCCCCCGCCCGGTCAGGCGAGTCCCGCCTCCTTCATCTGGCGCAACTCCTTCTTCAGCTCCCCCACTTCGTCACGGAGCCGGGCCGCCACCTCGAACTGCAGCTCGGCCGCCGCGGCGCGCATGCGGTCGGTCATCTCCTCGATGATCGCGGCCAGTTCGGTGGCGGGCCGGTCGCCGAGCTGGACCGTCGAACCCGCCGCACCGGCCTTGCCGCCCTTGCCCCTGGCCGTGGGGCCGTGCGCGGCGAGCGAGGGCACGGGGGCCTTCGCGCCCTTGCCCTCCTTCGTCTGCCGGTAGCCGGTGCCGAGGAGTTCCTCGGTGTCGAGCTCCTCGCGCGCGATGGTCGCGACGATGTCGTTGATCTTCTTGCGGAGCGGCTGCGGGTCGATGCCGCGCTCCGTGTTGTACGCGATCTGCTTCTCGCGGCGCCGGTTGGTCTCGTCGATGGCCTGCTCCATGGCCGGGGTGATCCGGTCCGCGTACATGTGGACCTGTCCCGACACGTTGCGCGCGGCGCGGCCGATCGTCTGGATGAGGGAGGTCCCGGAGCGCAGGAAGCCCTGCTTGTCGGCGTCGAGGATGGCGACGAGGGACACCTCGGGCAGGTCGAGGCCCTCCCGGAGGAGGTTGATGCCGACGAGGACGTCGTACTCGCCGGCGCGCAGCTCGCGGAGCAGCTCGATGCGGCGCAGGGTGTCGACGTCGCTGTGCAGGTAGCGCACCTGGATGCCGAGCTCCAGGAAGTAGTCGGTGAGGTCCTCGGCCATCTTCTTGGTGAGGGTGGTGACGAGGACCCGCTCGTCGCGCTCGGCGCGCAGCCGGATCTCGTGGACCAGGTCGTCGATCTGGCCCTCGGTGGGCTTGACGACGACCTCGGGGTCGACGAGCCCGGTGGGGCGGATGATCTGCTCGACGAAGCCGTCGCCGCGCGAGAGTTCGTACGTCCCGGGGGTCGCCGAGAGGTAGACGGTCTGGCCGATCCGCTCCTGGAACTCCTCCCACTTGAGCGGGCGGTTGTCGAGGGCGGACGGCAGCCGGAAGCCGTGGTCGACCAGGGTCCGCTTGCGGGAGGCGTCGCCCTCGTACATGGCGCCGATCTGCGGCACGGTGACGTGCGACTCGTCGATGACGAGGAGGAAGTCCTCGGGGAAGTAGTCGAGGAGGGTGTTGGGCGCGGAGCCGGGCTCGCGGCCGTCGAAGTGCATCGAGTAGTTCTCGATGCCGGAGCAGGAGCCGATCTGCCGCATCATCTCGATGTCGTACGTGGTGCGCATGCGCAGCCGCTGGGACTCCAGGTGCTTGCCCTGCTTGTCGAGCTCGGCGAGGCGGCCCTCCAGCTCCCGCTCGATGTCGTTGACGGCCCGCTCCATGCGCTCGGGGCCCGCGACGTAGTGGCTGGCGGGGAAGACGTACAGCTCGCGGTCCTCGCTGATGACCTCGCCGGTGAGCGGGTGGAGGGTGGAGAGGGCCTCGATCTCGTCGCCGAACATCTCGATGCGGACGGCGAGCTCCTCGTACACCGGGAAGATCTCGATGGTGTCGCCGCGCACCCGGAAGGTGCCGCGGGTGAACGCGAGGTCGTTGCGCGTGTACTGGATGTCGACGAAGCGGCGGAGCAGCTGGTCGCGGTCGATCTCCTCGCCGACCTTGAGCGGGACCATCCGGTCCACGTACTCCTGGGGCGTGCCGAGGCCGTAGATGCAGGAGACGGAGGCGACCACGACGACGTCCCGGCGGGTGAGCAGGGAGTTCGTCGCGGAGTGGCGGAGCCGCTCCACCTCCTCGTTGATGGAGGAGTCCTTCTCGATGTAGGTGTCCGACTGCGGGACGTACGCCTCGGGCTGGTAGTAGTCGTAGTACGAGACGAAGTACTCGACGGCGTTGTTCGGCAGGAGCTCGCGGAACTCGTTCGCCAGCTGGGCGGCCAGCGTCTTGTTCGGCGCCATCACCAGGGTGGGGCGCTGGAGCTTCTCGATCATCCACGCGGTGGTCGCCGACTTGCCGGTGCCGGTGGCGCCGAGGAGCACGACGTCCTTCTCGCCCGCGCGGATGCGCCGCTCCAGGTCGGCGATGGCGGTCGGCTGGTCGCCGCTGGGCTTGTACTCGCTGACGACCTCGAAGGGCGCCACCGTACGTTCGATCTTGGAAACTGGCCGCATGCAACCACCGTACGACCCGGCACTGACACTCGGGCGGTGATCGGCTCACCGCCCGCTCGCCCGCTGTCCCGTCACCAGTCCTGGGAGCGGTGAGCGCCGCGCGGGACGCTCCTGCGGGCGGTCCGGCCGGCGGGGCGGGCGGACCAGTTGGCGGGCTCGCCGTAGGACGGGACGTGGCGCGGGGCGGGCACGCCGGGGCGGTGCGGGATCCGGGCGGCGGGCCGCTGCCAGTCCGGGTCGCCCATCACGAGCAGCGGGTCGAACATGACGACGACGGCGGCCAGGATCAGGAAGACCGCGGGGCCGATCAGCATGGGCAGGAGCAGCGAGGTGGCGTTGTCGCCCGTTCCGCCCTGTGCCTCGGTGCCGTGCAGGTGGACGCTGACGGCGGCCATGGCGGTGTAGTGCATACCACTCACGGCTCCGCCCATCACCAGGCTCGCGCCGAGGCTGGCCAGAAATCCATGCACGGAGACGGCCGCCCAGAGGGCCGCGGTGGCGGCCACGACGGCGATGACCACGGAGAGGGCGACGGTGAGGGTGTCGTACTCGATCCGGCCCTGGAGGCGCATGCCGGCCATGCCGAGGTAGTGCATGGTGGCGACGCCGAGGCCGGTGATCGTGCCGCCGGTGACCAGGGCGAGGGGGGTCGCCCCGCGGTAGCCGACGATGAAGATGCCGATGCCGACCATGAGGACGGCGACGCCCAGGCTGGCGAAGGTGATGGGCCGGTCGTAGGTGAGGGGCGCCCGCTCGACGGAGAAGCCCATCATGGCGATGAAGTGCATCGTCCAGATGCCGGTGCCGATCGAGGTGGCGCCGAGGGCGAGCCAGCCCGCCTTGAAGGTGTCGTGGTGACGCAGCGATCTGGTGGTGCACCTCAGCCCGAGGGCGCCACCGAGGCAGGCCATGAGAAAGGCGGCCACCGGCGTGACGAGCCCGTAGCTGAATCCGTTGACCGTGCCCTGCATGAGCGTGCGTCCTCCACCCCTGGTGCGACGTCGTCCGAAAACAGTCGGTACCGCTGGGTAGTACTACCGGGGCGAGATTATGGCGCGCCGGGGGCCCGGCGACCATGTGACCGGGGAATTTCCGGTCGCTAGACCGGAGCGAGACCGGTCCGTGATCTCCGTGACGGCCATGGACCCGATCGTGACCGGATTGTCGGTGGCGGGCCGTACCGTGGGCGCATGGACATCGATGCGGGGGCGGGTGCGGGGCCGGCCGGCGGGGAGCGGGCCGTCCCGGTGGAGTGGACGGTCGTGGAGAGCGCCATCGGGCCGCTCTTCCTCGCCGCGACCGGGCGGGGGCTGGTGCGGGTCGAGTTCCACGCCGACGCGGCGCGGCGGGAGCGGATGCTCGACCGGCTGGCGGGGCAGCTCGGCGCCGAGCCGGTGGAGTGCGCCTCGGGCCGGCTCGCGGAGCCGGTACGGCGGCTCGACCGGTACTTCGCGGGCGAGGTCCGAGACTTCGGCCTGCCGCTGGACTGGAGCCTGACGACCGGCTTCAACCGGCAGGTGCTGCGCGAGCTGGCGGCGAGCGTTCCGTACGGCACGGTCGTCGGGTACGGGGAGCTGGCGAGGCGCGTGGGGCAGCCGGGCGCGGCGCAGGCGGTCGGCGCGGCGATGGGCACCAATCCGCTGCCGGTGGTGGTGCCGTGCCACCGGGTGGTGGAGAGCGACGGCGGGCTCGGCGGCTTCGGGGGCGGTCTGGAGACGAAGCGACAGCTGCTGGCCCTGGAGGGCGTGCTGCCGACACCGCTGTTCTGAGCACCGGCGGGCGCCGTGGGAGGAGGCGGCGGGCAGAGAGGAGCCGGCGGGCGCCGTGGGAGGAGGAGGCGGGCAGAAGAGGAGCCGGCGGGCGCCGTGGATGGAGGGGGCGTTCCCATCAGTTGGGACGGCTGGCACACTCACGTAAGTGACTCAGACCCCTCGCGCCCCTGACGACGTCAAGCCCGAAGACATATCCCTCCCCGTCTCCCCCGCCGAGCTGCCGGCGCTCCGCCGGCGCGTCCAGGCCGTGCTGATCGCCACCCAGATCCTGGGAGGCCTCGGCATCGCCATCGGCGTCGCCCTCGCCGCCGTCCTGGCCAGGGACGTGAGCGGCACCGAGGCGCTGTCCGGTCTGGCGTCGACGGCGACGGTGGCCGGCCCGGCCCTGCTCGCCATGCCGCTGGCCGCGCTGATGGCCTCGCGGGGGCGCAGGGCGGGGCTCGTCCTCGCGTATCTGCTCGGGGCGCTCGGCGCCGGCGTGGTGGTGCTCGGGGCGGTCGTCGACAGCTTCCCGCTGCTGCTCGTCGGGCTCGTCGGCTTCGGCGCCGGGTCCTCGGCGAACCTGACGGCCCGCTTCGCCGCCGCCGACCTCGCCGAGCCGGACCGCAGGGCCCGGGCCATCTCCACGGTGGTGTGGGCGACCACGATCGGCGCGGTGCTCGGCCCGAACGTCGCCGCGCCCGCCGGAAGGAGCGTCTCGGGCCTGGGGATTCCGGCCACGGCCGGCCCCTTCGTCTGGGCCGCCGGTGTCTTCGTGCTCTCGGCCGCCGTCGTGGCCGTGCTGCTGCGCCCGGATCCGCTGCTCACCGCACGTGCGCTGGCGGACGCCGGGCCGGGCGAGGCGGCGGAGGGCCGCTCGCTGCGGGCCGGGATGGACGCGGTGCGGAAGTCCCCGCGGGCCCGGCTCGCCCTGGTCACCGTCGCCGGTTCGCACACCGCCATGGTGTCGATCATGTCGATGACGCCGGTGGCGCTGACCCATCACGGCGCGGACATCCAGCTGATCGGGCTGGTGATCAGTGGTCACATCGCGGGGATGTACGCCTTCTCGCCGCTGATGGGCTGGCTGTCCGACCGGCTGGGCAGGCTGTCGGTGATCGGGCTCGCGGTCGGGCTGATCGGTGCGGCGGCGCTCGTCGCGGGCACCGCGGGACCGTCCCACGGCCGGACCGCCCTGGGGCTCGTCCTGCTCGGTCTGGGCTGGTCGGCGGGGCTCGTGTCCGGTTCGGCGCTGCTCACCGACTCGGTGCCGCAGGCCGCGCGGGCCGCCGTGCAGGGGCTCTCCGACTTCGTCATGAACACCGCCGCCGGGCTCGGCGGCCTCATGGCGGGCCTGATCGTCTCGCAGGCGGGCTACGGACCGCTGAACGCGATCGCCGCCTGCCTGCTGCTGCCGATGGCCGCGCTCGCCCTGCGGAGCGCCCTCCGGAAGGCCTGACCGGGAGGTCGCCCGCCCGTGTCCGCACCACGCGGCACGGGCGGGCCCGGAGGCGCTCGGAGTCAGAGGCTGATGTGGTACGCCTTGCGCAGGGTCTCGTGGACGGTCCAGGTCGTCCGGTCGCCCTCCCGCAGCACACAGGCGTCGCCGGGGCCGATCTCCAGGGTGTCGCCGCCCTCGACGGCGACGGTCGCGCGCCCGGAGACCACCACGAAGAGCTCGTTGGCCTCGGTGTCGGTGACGACGCCGGGCGTGATCTGCCAGATGCCGCGCAGCTGCTTGCCGTCGGCCGACTCCCACAGCACCTTGCCCGTCACCTCGGGCGTGCCGGAGACGATCTGGCTGGGGTCGAGGGGCTCGACTTCGAGCTCCGCGTCGGGGATGTGCACGGCGAAGGAGGGCACGTCATGAGTGGTCATGGGCGGTGACTGTAGCGGGGGTCCGGGGGCACTCCGAGGCCGGGACCTGCTGGAAGAACAGCCTCCGTTTCGGCTCCTACCAGGCGTGCTACCGAGAACCCCCTTCGGCGACGAAATCCGCACCGGCCCTCCGGCACGGCGCCCCAAGGGTGCCCCGGCCGTCTTCGCCGTCTCCGCCGGTCGGCCCGTCGCGGATTCCGCAGGCGGCCCCCGGCGCGTGGCAGGAGCTCGCCAACGAGGTTTGCGGGGCCGGTGAGCGCGCCAAGGAATGGGACATGTCCACACAGGTGTCCGAAGAGGTACGGGAGGCGCTCCACGAGGGCCGGCCCGTCGTCGCGCTGGAATCGACGCTCATCGCCCACGGCCTGCCGCGCCCGCGCAACCTCGCCGTGGCGGCGGAGCTGGAGGAGTCGGTACGGGCCGGGGGTGCCGTCCCCGCCACGATCGCGGTCGTCGACGGCACGGCCAGGATCGGCCTCGACCGAGCGGCGCTGACCCGGATCGCGGAGGACCCGTCGGTGCGGAAGCTGGGCCACCGCGACCTCGCCCCGGCGCTGGCGACCGGGGCCACCGGCGCGACGACGGTCTCGGCGACGGCCTGGCTCGCTGACGCGGCCGGCATACGGGTGTTCGCGACGGGCGGGCTCGGCGGCGTGCACCGGGAGTGGAGCGAGACGCAGGACGAGTCCGCCGACCTGCGGCTGCTCGCCCGGGTCGGGATCACCGTGGTGTGCGCCGGGGTCAAGTCGATCCTGGACGTGCCCGCGACGCTCCAGCGCCTGGAGACCCTCGGGGTGACGGTCGTCGGTTACGGCACGGAGCACTTCCCCGGCTTCTACCTCTCCTCCTCGGGCGAGCCCGTCGACTGGACCCTGCGGACGCCGGAGGAGGTGGCGGGGGTGATACGGGCGCAGGACGGTCTCGACGGCCCCCGGTCCGCGCTCGTCGTGGCCAACCCGGTGCCGGTGGCCGAGCAGCTGGATCCCGCACTGCACGACCGGGTGCTCGCGCGGGGCCTCGCGGCGGCGAAGGAGAAGGGGATCACCGGGCAGGCGGTGACGCCGTTCCTCCTCGAATACCTGATGGTGCACACGGAAGGGGCGTCCCTGGAGGCCAACCTCGCGGCGGTACGGGGCAACGTGCGGCTCGCGGCGAGCGTCGCGGGAGCGTACGCGTCGGGGACGGGGCCCGGCGGCGCGGCGGCTCCGGGCATACCCGGCGCCGACGGCCGGTGACCCGGGCCGGGGGCGCGCTGCTGGTCGTCGGGGACGTGGTCACGGACGTCGTCGCCCGGCACCGGACCCCGCTGGCCCCCGCCACGGACACGGCGGCGGAGATCCGGACCCTGCCGGGCGGCGCCGGGGCCAACGCGGCCTGCTGGGCGGCGCGTTCGGGCCTCGGCGAGGTGCGGCTGCTCGGCCGGGTGGGGACGGACGCGGCCGGCTGGCACGAGCGGGCGCTGCGGCGGGCGGGCGTGCGCCCCCTGCTCGTGCCGGACCCGGACGCGCCGACGGCCACGGTGATCGCGCTCGTGGACGGCTCGGCGGAGCGCACCTTCCTGACCGACAGCGGCGCCGCGCTGCGCCTCTCCCCCGCCGACTGGTCCGCGGGTCTCCTCGACGGCGTGGCCCGGCTGCACCTCTCGGGGTACCTGTTCTTCGCCGCGACGAGCCGCGAGACGGCCCGCCGGGCGCTGCGGGACGCGCGGGAGGCGGGCGTCCCCGTGAGTGTGGACCCGGCCTCGGCGGGGTTCCTGGCAGAACTGGGGGCGGACCGCTTCCTCGCGGCGGCGGAGGGCGCCGAGACGCTGCTGCCCAACGCCGACGAGGCCCGCTCACTCACCGGCCGCGTCGAACCGGAGTCGGCTGCCGCGGAGTTGAGCCGGCGCTTCCCCCTGGTCGTGGTCACGCTCGGAGCCGCGGGCGCGCTGGTCGCCGAGGGCGGCGCGATCACCGCCCGGGTGGCGGCGCCCCCGGCGCGGCCGGTGGACTCCACGGGCGCGGGCGACGCCTTCACCGGGGCGTTCCTGGCCGCACGGCTCGCCGGCGCGGACGCGGTGCGAGCCGCCGAGGCGGGCTGCCGCGCGGGCGCGGAGGCGGTCACCACCGTGGGCGGCAGACCTCCGGAGGCCCCGGTCTGACCGACAGGCCCCAGAAGGCCCGTCCCGACCTGGCAGACCTCCGGAAGGACCCCGCCCGACCTGGCAGACCTCCGGAAGGACCCCGCCCGACCTGGCAGACCTCCGGAAGGACCCCGCCTGACCGGCAGGCTCCCGAAGGCCCCGGTCTGACCGGCAGCGCGCACCTCCTACGGCCGGAGTCCCGTCCAGGCCGGGTGGCGTGGGTCGTCGGCGCGGACGACGGCGTCCGCCGCGTCGGTGGGGCCGACCTCCATCTCGTACCGGGCGAAGGCGGGCAGGGTCCAGGACTCCTCCGTGCGCCGGGCGAGGGCGCCGGGCGAGAGGCGCAGGTGCACGGTGAGGTCGAAGGGGAACCAGTGGCCGAGCAGGAAGGTCCCGTGCAGCACGAGCACCCCGCGCGGCGGCAGCGTGACGTAGGGGCTGCGGGTCGCGCGGTCCGTGACCGGGTCCCACAGGTCGGGCAGCACACGCCCGGTGCCGCCGGGGTCCAGCGGCCCGAAGACCTCCCGCCACAGGGCCCCGGTGTCGGTCCACCCGCTGTAGTACGCGTCGGGGTCCTGCTTCCCGTACTCGTACCGGAGGGAAGCGGGCCGCAGGAAGCCGCCGGTGCTCACGACCTGGACGGCCCGCCCGCGCGTGCGCAGCGCCTCGGCGAGGAGCCCGGCGAACTCGCCCCCGGGTGCGGCGGGCGGGCCGTCGATGCCCACCTTGAGCCAGTCGTCGCCCGCCGCGGCGGGCGACGTGTCGAGGTGGCCGGCGAGCGTCTCCGCCAGCCGGTCCCAGGTGATCGCCTCGTATCGCATGACGCCCATCCTGCCTGCCGCACCCACCCCTGACGTGTACCGGCCGACATCTTGGGCCGTACGGTGACCTGGCCGCGCGACCGCACGGCACCCACGGAGGAGAGGACTGGTTCCCCATGAGCCGGCGTCAGGAAGCCCTGCCCTACGAGACCACGGAGGCGACGACGCCCTTCGGCCTCGGGCTGCACCACGTGCAGCTCTCCCTGCCGCCGGGCGAGGAGGAGGTGTGCCGCGGCTTCTACGTGGACGTCCTCGGCATGACCGAGATCCAGAAGCCCCCGGTGCTCGCGGCGCGCGGCGGCCTGTGGGTGCGCTCGGACGCGCTGGAGATCCATCTGGGCGTCGAGGAGGACTTCCGGCCGTCCCGGAAGGGCCACCCGGGCATCCTGGTCACCGACCTCGACGGCCTGGCGAAGCGGCTGACCGGCCTGGGCACCGAGGTGACGTGGGACGACGACTTCCCGGGCCACCGGCGCTTCTACGCCGCGGACTGCCACGGGAACCGGCTGGAGTTCCTCTCCCCCGAGCACTGAGCCGGGCTTGACCCTGTCACTGGCGTCAGGGTTCGACCATCGGGTCATGGACACCACCACACCCACCAGTGTCGTCGTCGTCACGGGCGCGGGCACCGGCATCGGCCGGGCCACCGCCCGCTCCTTCGCCGGGCAGGGGGCGACGGTCGTCGCCGTCGGCCGCCGGGCGGAGCCGCTGCGGGAGACCGCCGAAGGGCGTCCGGGCATCCACCCGTTCGCCGCGGACATCACGGCGGAGGGCGCGGCCGAGGAGATCGTCCGGGCCGCCCTTGCGGCCCACGGCCGGCTCGACGTCCTCGTCAACAACGCCGGGATCTCGGCCGGCGGTCCGCTCGGCACCCTCGACCGTTCCGTGATGACCCCGCTCCTGGAGACGAACCTCGTCGCCCCCGTCCTGCTCACCCAGGCGGCCGTCCCCGCGCTCCGGGAGTCCCGGGGCGTCGTGGTGAACGTGACGACGACGATCGGCCAGCGCGGCTGGCCCGCCAACTCCTTCTACCCGGCGACCAAGAGCGCCCTGGAGACCCTGACCCGCTGCTGGGCGGTGGAGCTCGCCCCGGCCGGCGTCCGGGTCGTGGCGGTCGCGCCCGGCGCGATCGAGACCCCGATCGTGGACCACATGGGCCTCTCCCCGGAGCAGCGGAAGGCGGTGCGGGCGTGGCAGCTCGCGCACACCCCGCTGGGCCGGGTCGGCAGGCCCGAGGAGGTCGCCTGGGCGATCACCTCGCTCGCCGCTCCGGACGCCGCCTTCCTGACCGGCACGGTCCTGCCCGTCGACGGGGGCGCGCTGGTCTCGTGATACGACTGCGCGAGGAGGTGGCGTCCTTGCGCATCGGCGAACTGGCCCGGCGGACCGGGGTGTCGGCCCGCGCGCTGCGGCACTACGAGCAGGCGGGGCTGATCACATCGGTCCGCGCGGCCAACGGGTACCGGGTGTACGAGGAGATCGCCGTCGCGCGGGTGTCGAACATCCGGTACCTGCTGGACGCGGGGTTCACCCTGGACGACGTGTCGGCGTTCCGTACGTGCCTGGACGGGGACATCTCGGCGGTCCCGCCGTCCGCCCGCGCCCTGGAGATCGCCCGCGAGCGCCTCGCCGTGATCGACGCGCGCATCGCGGCGCAGACGGCGGCCCGCGACCGCCTGGCGAAGGCGCTGGCCGCACAGTCCTGAACGCGGTCCCGCACCGCGCAGTCCTGAACGCAGGCCCGCACCGCACAGTCCCGCACCGCGCAGTCCCGAGCGCGGGCCGTCGGACTCAGGCCGGTGCGACGACCGGCGCGGGCCGCTCCAGCACGGCGCGGCCCGACTCGACCGCCTCGCCCAGCGTCAGCTCCCCCGCGGCGAGGGCCCGGCAGGTCGCCGCGTCGGTCCGCAGCCGGGCGTCGGGGGCGTCCACCGCCCCGTCCCCGTAGGCCACGGCCCCGTCCGCCCCGATCCGTACGTGGAACTCGCCCTCGTCGAGGGTCACTTGGACGACCCCCGCGCCGAGCTCCGCCAGTGCCCCGAGGAGCGGGATCGCGTACCAGTGGGCGCGGACGGCGTCGGTGGGCCGCGGTTCTCCGAGGTCGGGCGCGCCCCAGGCGGCGAGGGTGCGCAGGACGGGCAGCAGGTCGCGTCCGCGCGGGGTGAGCTCGTACACGGACGCCGAGGCGGGCGGGGGCAGTCGGCGCCGGGTGACGAGCTCGGCGCCCTCCATGTCCTTGAGGCGGCCGGCGAGCATGTCGGTGCTGACGCCGGGGAGGTCGGCGTGGAGATCGGTGTAGCGGCGCGGCCCGGCGAGGAGTTCGCGGACGACGAGCAGGGTCCAGCGGTCGCCGACGAGGTCGAGGGCGCGCGCGGCGGCGCAGTGCTGGTCGTAGCTGCGGCGGCGTGGCTGACGTGGCATGCGACGCAGTCTAGACATGTTGTTGGACTTTCCAAGCTCGAACTTGGTAAAACCAAGCAACACTGATTCCGGGGACCTGGGAGGTCGGACATGGAGTTCCGGCAGTCGAGCAAGCTGAACGAGGTCTGTTACGAGATCCGCGGCCCGGTCATCGAGCACGCCAACGCGCTCGAGGAGGCGGGCCACAGCGTCCTGCGCCTCAACACCGGCAACCCGGCGCTCTTCGGCTTCGAGGCGCCCGAGGAGATCGTCCAGGACATGATCCGGATGCTCCCCAAGGCCCACGGCTACACCGACTCGCGCGGCATCCTCTCCGCCCGGCGCGCGGTCGCCCAGCGCTACCAGTCCATGGGCCTGCCGGAGGTGGACGTCGACGACGTCTTCCTCGGCAACGGCGTGTCCGAACTGATCTCGATGGCCGTCCAGGCCCTCCTGGAGGACGGCGACGAGGTCCTCGTCCCCGCCCCGGACTACCCGCTGTGGACGGCGGTGGTCACGCTCGCGGGCGGCAGGCCCGTGCACTACCTGTGCGACGAGTCCGCCGACTGGTACCCGGACCTCGACGACATGGCCTCGAAGATCACCGACCGCACCAAGGCCATCGTCGTCATCAACCCGAACAACCCCACGGGCGCCGTCTACCCGAAGGAGGTCCTGGAGGGCATCTTCGAACTCGCCCGCCGCCACGGCCTGATGGTCTTCGCCGACGAGATCTACGACCAGATCGTCTACGACGAGGTCGTCCACCACCCGGCCGCCTCCCTCGCCCCCGACCTGGTCGTCCTCACCTTCGGCGGGCTCTCCAAGACCTACCGGGTCGCGGGCTTCCGCTCCGGCTGGCTGGTCGTCACCGGCCCCAAGCAGCACGCGAAGAACTACCTGGAGGGCCTCACCATGCTGGCCTCCATGCGGCTCTGCCCCAACGCCCCCGCCCAGTACGCCATCCAGGCCGCGCTCGGCGGCCGGCAGTCGATCCACGAGCTCACCGCCCCGGGCGGCAGGCTGCGCGAACAGCGCGACCGGGCCTGGGAGAAGCTCAACGAGATCCCGGGCGTCTCCTGCGTGAAGCCGAAGGGCGCCCTGTACGCCTTCCCGCGCCTCGACCCCGCCGTGCACAGGATCCACGACGACGAGAAGTTCGTCCTCGACCTGCTCCTGCGGGAGAAGATCCAGGTCGTCCAGGGCACCGGCTTCAACTGGCCGCGCCCGGACCACTTCCGCATCCTGACCCTGCCGTACGCCGACGACCTCGACGCCGCCATCAGCCGCATCGGCCGTTTCCTGAGCGGCTACCGGCAGTGACGTCCGGCCCCTCAGCTGTCATGATCTGGAGGTCTGAAGGCCGAGGGGAACGGGAGGGCGGCCGGTCATGGATGCGGCGCTGATAGCCGTGGCGGGAACCCTGTTGGGCGTCGTCTTCACCCACTGGTTCCAGGGGCGGGCCACCGAACGCACGGCCGCGCTCGCCCGCACCGAACAGCTCCGGCAGGAACGGATCGCGACCTACAGCGCCTTCGCCGGCGCCGTCGTCGACTACCGGCACAGCCAGAACGACCGCTGGTTCCGGGCGCGCCAACAGCCCGGATCCGAGGAGGCGGAGGAGTCCCGGCACGCCTCCTACCGGCAGCGCACCGCCGCCCGGCAGGCCCTCTTCCGCGTCCAGTTGGTCTGCGACGACCCGGAGGTCCGACGGCTCGCCGAGGCGGCCTTCGTGGATTCCCACTGCATGCACGAGGCGGTCGACGAGGCGGACCGCGCCCACCGCTCCGAGCAGGCCAAGCAGGCGCTCGCCGTGTTCATCGCCGCCGCCGCTCCCGGCGTCCGCTGACCGGGGGGCCTCCGTGGACCTCGTCGCGCCCGTCGTCGTCGAACCGCTCAAGCGCCGCCGCTGCTCGGAATGCCACCGGGGGCCGCTGGAGCGGATGATCGTCGAGTTCAACGCGCCGGTCTGCCTGGACTGCGCCGACCTCGGCCATCTGGTCTTCCTGAGCCGGGGCGACACCGCCCTCACCCGCCGCGCCCGGGAGGCCAGCACGCTCTGGGCCGTGGTCGTACGGCACAACCGGCGCCGCACCCGCTACGAGCGGCAGGGCCTGCTCGTCGAGGAGGCCGCCCTCGCCGCGGCGGAACGGGCCTGCCTGGCGGACGCCGAGGCGCGGGCCGCGCGGCGGGCCCGGGACGCGGTGCGGCGCGCGGCCCGCGACGCCGATATCACCGAAGGCCTCCGGACGGAGATCCTGCGGCTCTTCCCGTCCATCCCGGCGGACCGGGCCACGGAGATCGCCGTCCACGCCTCGGCGAAGGGCAGCGGACGGGTGGGGCGCACGGCCGCGGGCCGCTCGCTCGACCGCGGCGCGGTCACCGCCGCGGTACGAGCCTCCGTACGGCATGTCGACACGCCGTACGACTCCCTGCTGATGCAGGGGGTCCCCCGGCACCAGGCCCGGACGAGGATCGCGCCCGCCGTCGAGGCGGTGCTCCGGACCTGGCGCCAGGACGGCGGGGCCGTGAGCGGCCTGGGACACGGCTGACGGCTCGGGCGTCAGCCCGCGTCGGCCGGGCCGCGAGGGGCGGACCGTCAGGCCTGGTCGCCGGTGCGGCGGCCACGGCGGTACAGCAGGGCGCCGCCGAGGAGCAGCGCGGCGCTCGCGGAACCGGCGTAGCCCATGGTGTCCGAGCCCGTGGAGGCCAGCGAGACCCTGCTCGTCTCGGCCTGCGGGGCGGGGGTCACGGTCTCGGCCTGCGGCACCGGCACGTTCCGCACGGGGGTCTGCGGGCGGGGCGTCGGCGTCTCGATCGGCTGCTGGGGCTTGGCCGGGCCGTTCACCGCGGTGTTGCCGATGGCCGGGTTGAGCAGGCCGACGACGTTGACCGAGTTCCCGCTGATGTTCACGGGGAGGTCGACGGGCAGCTGGATGCCGTTCCCGGAGAGCACGCCGGGGGATCCCTGGGCGTGGCTCTCGGCGGTGGACCCGCCGCCGTTGGAGGCGCCGCCCCCGTGGGAGCCGCCGCTGTGGGAGCCGCCGGCCTGCTCCCCGCCGCGCGGGGTGCCGGGCTGGTCCTTGTGGATGCCGCCGCCGCTCTCGTCCCCGTAGCCTCCGGTCTCGCGCTCGGCGGAGCGGTTGGCACAGCTGTTGCCCGCGGCCGGGTTGAGCAGCCCGACGACGTTGACCGTGTTGCCGCAGACGTTGACCGGCACGTGCACCGGCAGTTGCAGCGTGTTGCCGGAACCGACTCCCGGCGAACCGACCGCGGCGCCCTGGGCGCCGGCGTCTGCGTGCGCGGCGCCCGCCGAGAGGGCGAGCGCTCCACCCGTGACCAACAGTGTGGCCAGACCACTTCGGCGAATCTGCCTCATGGCTTCCTGCCTTCCGGAGGTGTGCACGGGCAAGTGCCCGTACCCGAATCAACGCGACAAACGTGCGTGCCGGATCCGGCCGTTGACGGGTTTCACTCCATCGAGTGGGACTCGTGCGGATGTCCGGTCATCGCCCCAGGAGGTCGGTGAGGGCGCCGACCGGGTCCGGGTCGGGGGCGCCGCGCGGCCACCAGTCCTCACGGCCGGCGTCCGACTCGTACCCGTACCAGAGGCCGTCCCGGCCGAGCCGGAGCTGGAGGGACTCCCCGGAGAGCCGGTTGCGCCAGGGGCGGAACGCCGGGAAGTCGGCGGCGAGCAGCGCGGGTCTGGCCCGGTCGAACGGCCCGGCCGGCGGGTCCCAGGGCTCTTCGAGGACGGCGAGGCCCGCCTCGCCGCCCTGGCGCCAGGCGGCGACGGCGCGGGCGAGGTCCGTGGGCGTGCGGTCGAGGGCGTGCGCCAGGTCGCGGTAGAGGGCCCGGGAGGAGGCGGTGAGTCCGGAACCGGGGTGCGCGGCGGCCAGCCGGACCGCGTCCTGCCAGGGGGTGAGGGCGGCGACCGGGTCGCGGCCGGTGGCGAGGAAGGCGTGGGCGCGGGCGGCGGCCTCGGTGGCGAGGAGGTCGAGGGCGAGCGGATCGGGTGCGTCCGGGTCCGGCGGGAAGACGGCCGGGCGACCGGGCCGGTCCGGGACCGGCAGCTCGGGCGGCAGCGGCGGGAGCCCGGGCCCGGTGGCCGCGTCGAGCGCGATCCGGGCGGGGACCGTGGGCATCGGCGGGGCGGCCGCGCCCGTCTCGGCGGCGGCCCGGGCGGCATTGCGCCGGGTGAGTTCGGCGAGGAGTTCCTGCTCGCCGCGGCCGCGCATCAGGAAGAGGACGAACGGGTCCTCGTCGAGGAGCCGGGCGGCCTGGTAGCAGAGGGCGGCGGCGTGCTTGCAGGGGTAGCCGTCGTCCGGGCAGGAGCAGTCGGGGACGAGGTCGCCCGGCGCGGGCAGCAGTCCGGTGACCGCCTCCAGGGCGTGCGGCACGTCCTTGTCGAGGAGGGCGGCGATGTGGTCGGGGCGGGCGGCGGCCTCGTCGAGGAACCTCTCCCAGCCGTCGTCGCCGAGGGTCCGCATCCTGATCTCGGTGCGGTACGGGCGGGGCCGGCTGCCGTGGACGTAGGCGACGACCCGGCCGGGGGTGACCGTGATCGCGTCGACGTGGCCGCGCCCCGCGTACGCCTTGCCGCGCGCGAGCCGGGCCGCGTCGAGGGCGGTGTCCTCCAGGGCCGCCACCCAGGCGTTCCCCCACCAGGTGGCGGCGAACCGGCCGTCGGGGGCCGAGCGCGGCGCGACCTGCGGGAAGCTGCGGCGGCGGTCGTCGTGGCGGGGGGCGGCGCCCCGCGCGGCCCGCGTGCCCCGGGCGTGGTTCACGAGGGCCTCCTCAGGGACACCAGGTCGGCGAGCTCCCGGTCGGTGAGCTCGGTGAAGGCGGCCTCGCCGGAGCCGAGGACGGCGTCCGCCAGGGCCCGTTTGGCGCGGAGCATCTCGGCGATGCGGTCCTCGACGGTCCCCTCGGCGACGAGCCGGTGGACCTGCACCGGCTGGGTCTGCCCGATGCGGTAGGCCCGGTCGGTGGCCTGCTCCTCGACGGCCGGGTTCCACCAGCGGTCGTAGTGCACGACGTGGCCGGCCCGGGTGAGGTTGAGGCCGGTGCCCGCGGCCTTCAGGGAGAGCAGGAAGACGGGGACCTCGCCGGCCTGGAAGCGGTCGACCATCCGCTCCCGCTCGGCCACCGGGGTGCCGCCGTGCAGGAGTTGGGCCGGGATGCCGCGCGCGGCCAGGTGGTCGGCGAGGAGCCGCGCCATCGACACGTACTGGGTGAAGACGAGCACGGACCCGTCCTCGGCGAGGATCGTGTCGAGGAGCTCGTCGAGCAGGGCGAGCTTTCCGGAGCGGCCGGCGAGCCGCCCGGTGCCGCTGCCGCGCGGGGCCTGCTCCTTGAGGTACTGCGCGGGGTGGTTGCAGATCTGCTTGAGAGAGGTCAGCAGGCTCATGACGAGGCCCCGGCGGGCCATGCCCTCGGCCTCCTCGATGCGGGCCATGGTCTCGCGGACGACCGCCTCGTAGAGCGAGGCCTGTTCCCGGGTGAGGGCGACGGGGTGGTCGGACTCCGTCTTCGGCGGCAGTTCGGGGACGATGCCGGGGTCGGACTTGCGGCGGCGCAGCAGGAAGGGCCGCACGAGCCGGGCGAGCCGCTCGACGGCCTCCGCGTGCTCGATCTCCTCGTTGTTCTCCACGGCCCGGGCGTGACGGGAGCGGAAGGCCTTGAGCGGGCCGAGGAGACCGGGGGTGGTCCAGTCGAGGAGCGCCCAGAGTTCGGAGAGGTTGTTCTCCACCGGGGTGCCGGTGAGGGCGACCCTGGCGGGCGCCGGGATCTCGCGCAGCGCCTTGGCGGTCGCCGAGAACGGGTTCTTGACGTGCTGCGCCTCGTCGGCGACGACCATCCCCCACTCCCGCTCGGCCAGCCGGGCGGCGCTGGTGCGGAGGGTGCCGTAGGTGGTGAGGACGAAGCCGCCCTCGGTGCCGCCGAGGTCCCGGTCGGCGCCGTGGAAGCGCCGGACGGGCACGTCGGGGGCGAACTTCGCCACCTCCCGCTGCCAGTTGCCGAGGAGGGAGGCCGGGCAGACGACGAGGGTGGGGGCGCGGCGGGCGCGGCGCAGGTGGAGGGCGATGAGGGTGACGGTCTTGCCCAGGCCCATGTCGTCGGCGAGGCAGCCGCCGAGGCCGAGCGAGGTCATCAGGTCCAGCCAGGCGAGGCCGCGCAGCTGGTAGTCGCGCAGGGTGGCGGTGAGTCCGGCCGGGGCCTGCACGTCCTCGGGGCCGGCCAGGAGCCGGTCGCGGAGCGCGGCGAGCGCCCCGACGGGGACGGCGGGGACGGACTCGCCGTCCACCTCGGCGGTGCCGGTGAGCGCGGCGGCGAGGGCGTCGACCGGTTCGAGCAGGCCGAGTTCGCGCTTGCGCGCCTTGCGGACGAGGGCGGGGTCGACGACGACCCACTGGTCGCGGAGGCGCACGATGGGCCGGTGGGCCTCGGCGAGGAGGTCCATCTCGCGCTCGGTGAGCGGATCGCCGTCGAGGGCCAGCTGCCAGTTGAACCGCAGCAGTTCCTGGCTGTCGAAGAAGGAGGTGCCGTCGGTGGCGGAGCCGGGCGCGGCATGGGCGGGGCGGACGACGGCCGAGGCGCTGAGCGAGCGGGCGAGTTCGCGCGGCCAGTGGAGGGCGACCCCCGCGTCGGCGAGCCGGGCGGCGGCCGGGCCGAGCAGTTCGTACAGCTCGTCCTCGGTGACGGCGAGGACGTCGGGCACGTCCCGCTCCAGGAGCCGGGCGAGCGGGGACCAGACGCGGGCGGCCCGGCGCAGGGCGAGGACCGCGTCGATCCGGGCGCGGGGCCCGAAGTGGTCGCCCTCGCCCGCCCACAGGTCCGTGGCGTCGATGACGAGGGTCGGGTCGGCGAGGCTGTGGATCTGGAGCAGCGCGGCGGCGGCGTGACGGTCCCCGCCTTCGCCCGTGCCCGCGCTCTCCGTGGTGTCGAAGAGTTCGTACGGCGACAGGTCGAGGCGCAGCGAGACCCGCACCCCCGCGTCCATCCCGGCCGCCGCCTCGGCGGCCCAGGCACGCGCGCGGGGCAGGTGCTGCGGGGCACGCGCCGCGAACGGCGCGCCGACCGCGTGCGCGGCGGCCGGGGTGCGGGGCAGCGTGTCGGCGACCGCGTCGAGGAACGCCCGCACGAGGGCCTCGGGCTCGGGCAGCCGCAGCGGACCGCGCCCCGGCACCGGCACCGCGTACCCCTCGTACGGCAGGGCGGCGGCGACGGCCCGCAGATGCGCGATGTCCTCGGCGTCCAGGGGGCCGGCCCGCCATGCGTCCAGGTCGTCGGCGGTCAGTCCTGGCAGCAGCCGCCCGCGCGCGGCCAGGTGCAGGGCGTGCAGGGCGGCGGCGCCCCAGCCGGCGGTGGCGGGGTGCGCGGCCGGATGGTGACGGGCCGCGACGAGATGCGGCAGGGCGGCCTCGACGGGCAGGATCACGGCGGGCACGGACCGCCCCCGCGCTCCGCTGCCGTGCCGCCGGGCCACGGTCAGCTCCGCCTGCTCCGCCCCGCCCGCCTCCGGCAGCTCACCGCCGTCGGGGGCCCAGAAGGCGACCCGGCCGTCCCGGGGAAGGGCGGCCGGCAGGAAGACGGCGGCGCAGGTCGTCCAGGTGTGTGCCACGGCTCCGCTCTCCTCCCCCTCGGTGTCGTGTCCCGACCCCGTGTCGTGTCCCGACCGGACCTCCGACCTTACGGGTGGGGTCTGACAACGGGTGTCGGGCGGTTCCCCCGAGCGGCCCAACAGCGGATGACAGCGGCCCCCACGGGCGCGCATGGTGGCCTCAGACGACACGACAGAAGAGGATTCCGCCATGTCCGTTCGCCGGCGTCTCACGACCGCCACCGGGGCCGTGCTCCTCACCCTCGCCGTCGCCGGCTGCTCGGGCCTCGGCCGCAGCGCCGTGGGCACGATCACGTACGAGACGCAGCGTGACCTCCTGGTGACCGTGACCAGCCCCTCCGTGAAGGGCTGCCACCGCCTGGCGCCCTCGGGCGTCACCAAGGTCGAGAACAACTCCCTGAACGACATCGTGATGTACCGGACCCGCGACTGTACGGGCGGGAACTCGATCTACGTGCCCTCCGCCACCGGGGACAAGATCGCCCCGGACACCCTGCCCTGGCGCAGCTACAGCGTCGTCCACTAGTCGGGGCGTGCCGCGAGGCGCGTGTTCCGTTTCCCCCACCCCGGGTACATGCTGGAAGGGACCTCGGGGATCCGAGGGGAGATGCGACCGTCATGCGTACCGGGAACGAGCCGGTGAACGCGCGCAGCGCCCTGCGCCTGCGGTTCTGGCTGAGCATGTGGGGGCTGCTCTGGGCGGTCTTCGGCACGACCGTCTTCTCCCTGCTGGGGAGCCCCGGCTGGGCGACGGCCTGCGGAGTGCTGTTCCTGATCGTCATGGTCGACCTGACGGTGGTGCTGCACCACATCCACCAGGGCCCGCACTGGCAGCCGGGCCGGAGCATCCCCCCGTACGAACCCGATCACGGCGGCAGGCGCCGCTGACGCCCCGCCCGCGCCCGCTCAGTTCCGGGTGTCGAACCCCGCCGCCTGCAGGTACTCCGGCTTCGGGTCGAGCGCGGCCGCGAGGCGGAAGTGCCGCATGGCCTGGGCCGTCAGCCCGGAGCGCTCGAAGGTGCGGCCCAGCGCGAAATGCGCGAAGGCGTTGTCCGGCTCGCGCTCCAGGACCAGCTCGAACTCCAGCTGCGCCGGACGGAGCTGCGCGGCGGCGAAGAACGCCCGGGCGCGCAGCAGGCGTGCCGCCGTGTTCTCGGGATGGGCGGCGATCACCGAGTCCAGCAGCTTCACGGCCCCACGAGGGTCCCGCGCGGCCAGCAGGTGCTCGGCGGCGCGGAAGTCGATGACGTGCGTTTCCGGGTTCCTGTCGGCCACGATGGAATCCTTCCCCTCGATCCGGTGGTTGAACACCGGACCCGGCGGCCGCATTCCGCCGCTAGGACCTGTCCGCGGGAGCCTCGGCGCGGCGCTCCAACTCGTCCCAGACCTTCCGCACCTGGGGTTCGAGCGCGTCGAGCGGTCCGTCGTTGTCGATCACGAGGTCGGCGACGGCCAGCCGCTGCGCGCGCGTGGCCTGGGCCGCCATCCGGGCCTCGGCCTCGGACGCGACCATGCCGCGGAGCCGTACCAGACGGTCGAGCTGGGTCTCCGGGGACGCGTCGACGACCACGACCAGGTCGTACAGCGGCGCGAGCCCGTTCTCGGTGAGCAGGGGCACGTCGTGGACGACGACGTCCCCGGCGCCCGCGCGGCTCTCCAGCTCCGCCGACCGGGCCCCGACCAGCGGGTGGACGATGGCGTTGAGGGTGGCCAGGCGGTCGGCGTCGGCGAACACGATGGAGCCGAGCTTCGGCCGGTCGAGCGTCCCCTCCGCGGTGAGGACGTCGTCCCCGAAGGCCGCCACGACGGCCGCGAGCCCCGGGGTCCCGGGCTCGACGACCTCGCGCGCGATCCGGTCCGCGTCGATCAGTACGGCTCCGTACGAGACGAGCAGCCGTGACACTTCGCTCTTGCCGGCGCCGATCCCGCCGGTCAGGCCCACCTTCAGCATGAGCGGCAGCTTAGGGCCTGCCCCGGCGGGGCTAGGCGTCGCCCTCCCTCTCCGCGAGGAAGCGCTCGAACTCGCGGCCCAGCTCGTCGGCCGACGGCAGGTCGACCGGCTCGGCGACCAGGCTGCCGCGCGTCTCGGCGCCGGCGGCCGCGTCGTACTGGTGCTCGAGGCCCTGCACGAGCGCGACCAGCTCCTCGTCGCCCTCGCCGATCTGGCGGTCGATCTCGGTCTGGGTGCGGCGGGCCTCGGTCCGCAGGGCGTGGGCGACGCCCGGGAGGACGAGGCCGGTGGCGGCGGTGACGGCCTCCAGGGCGGTCAGGGCCGCGTCCGGGTACGGGGAGCGGGCCACGTAGTGCGGGACGTGGGCGGCGACGCCGAGGGTGTCGTGGCCGGCCTCGGTGAGCCGGTACTCGATGAGGGACTCGGCGCTGCCGGGGACCTGGGCCTCGTCGAAGGGGCTGCGGTGGCCGGGCATGAGGTCGGTGCGGCTGCCGTGCGGGGTGAGGCCGACCGGGCGGGTGTGCGGCACGCCCATGGGGATGCCGTGGAAGTTGACGGAGAGGCGCACGCCGAGACGCTCGACGATCTGCCGGACGGCGACGGCGAACCGCTCCCACTCCACGTCCGGCTCGGGGCCGGAGAGGACGAGGAAGGGCGCGCCGGTGGCGTCCTGCACGAGGCGGACCTCGATGGACGGCGTCTCGTACGCGGTCCAGCGGTCGCGCCGGAAGGTCAGCAGCGGGCGGCGGGCGCGGTAGTCCACGAGCCGGTCGTGGTCGAAGCGGGCCACCAGCTGGTGCGGAAGGGTGTCGAGCAGCCCGTCGATGATCTGCTCACCGGTCTCGCCCGCGTCGATGTAGCCCTCGAAGTGGTACAGCATGACCAGCCCGGCCGACTCCTGCGCCAGGGCCAGGTCGACGACGGCCACGCCCTTCGGGTCCCATTCGTACAAATCCTGGGGATCAAGCACGATTACCGCTCCTCCTCGTGTTCTCTCTGGAAACGCCGGGCGCGGCACGGCCATTCCCAGGTCGCGTGATCTTCTGGGGAAGGAGCGGGGAAACGACCGAGGCCCGCTCCCCCGAAGGGGAACGGGCCTCGATGCGCTAGCGGCTAGCGCTCAGCGGAGAGCCTGTTCAGCTCTGGCCGCCGGCGAGCTTCTCGCGGAGGGCGGCGAGCGCCTCGTCCGACGCCAGGGCGCCGGCGTTGTCGTCCGACTCCGAGGAGTACGAACCGCCCGAGATGCCCGCACCGGCGTTGCCGGCGGCCGGGGCGGCAGCACCCTCGGCAGCGGCGGCCTCGTCGGCCTCGCGGGACTTGATGACCTGAGCCTGGTGCTGCTCGAAGCGAGCCTGCGCCTCGGCGTACTGGGTCTCCCAGGCCTCGCGCTGAGCCTCGTAGCCCTCGAGCCAGTCGTTGGTCTCGGGGTCGAAGCCCTCGGGGTAGATGTAGTTGCCCTGGTCGTCGTAGGACGCGGCCATGCCGTACAGGGTCGGGTCGAACTCGACCGAGGCCGGGTCGGCACCGAAGGACTCGTTGGCCTGCTTCAGCGAGAGGCTGATGCGACGACGCTCGAGGTCGATGTCGATGACCTTGACGAAGATCTCGTCGTTGACCTGGACGACCTGCTCCGGGATCTCCACGTGGCGCTCGGCCAGCTCGGAGATGTGGACCAGACCCTCGATGCCCTCGTCCACGCGGACGAACGCACCGAACGGAACCAGCTTGGTGACCTTACCCGGGACGACCTGGCCGATCTGGTGGGTCCGGGCGAACTGCTGCCACGGGTCCTCCTGCGTCGCCTTCAGCGACAGGGAGACACGCTCGCGGTCCATGTCGACGTCGAGAACCTCGACGGTGACCTCCTGGCCGACCTCGACAACCTCGGACGGGTGGTCGATGTGCTTCCAGGACAGCTCGGAGACGTGGACGAGACCGTCGACGCCACCCAGGTCCACGAAGGCACCGAAGTTGACGATCGAGGAGACGACGCCGGAGCGGACCTGACCCTTCTGGAGGGTCGTGAGGAAGGTCTGGCGAACCTCGGACTGGGTCTGCTCCAGCCAGGCGCGGCGGGACAGGACCACGTTGTTGCGGTTCTTGTCCAGCTCGATGATCTTCGCCTCGAGCTCCTTGCCCACGTAGGGCTGGAGGTCGCGGACGCGACGCATCTCGACCAGGGAGGCCGGGAGGAAGCCGCGGAGGCCGATGTCGAGGATGAGACCACCCTTGACGACCTCGATGACGGTACCGGTGACGATGCCGTCCTCTTCCTTGATCTTCTCGATGGTGCCCCAGGCACGCTCGTACTGGGCGCGCTTCTTCGAGAGGATCAGGCGGCCTTCCTTGTCCTCCTTCTGAAGGACGAGGGCCTCGATCTCGTCGCCGACCTTGACGACCTCGTTCGGGTCGACGTCGTGCTTGATCGAGAGCTCGCGGCTCGGGATGACACCTTCGGTCTTGTAACCGATGTCGAGCAGGACCTCGTCCCGGTCGACCTTCACGATGACGCCGTCGACGATGTCGCCGTCGTTGAAGTACTTGATCGTCTCGTCGATCGCGGCGAGGAAGGCTTCCTCGTTACCGATGTCGTTGACCGCAACCTGCGGGGTGGTGGCGGTGGTCTCGGTGCTGCTCGTCATGTGGGAAAGGGCTCCGGTTACGGACAGAAAGTCGTAGGTACTGCTACGCCGAGAGCCCGTATCGCACCAGGAAGCCGGACAGCCAATGAAGCACCCTTCCGCGAACGGGAGGGAGCCTCGAAAACCGAGGGGACATACAACAGGTACGAGCGCGGCCTGCTCCGTCTGAGGCGCGCAGGCCCGCAGCGCAACCTTTAGCATACGGGGGCGGCCGGACAGGGTCAATGCGCGAAGCGCACACCCAGGGCAGATCTGCTCAATTCCGGCGTGACTCATGGCCCTTGCGCCATCACGGCGGGGGTCCGCCGCACGGCGGCACTGAGCGCAAACTACATCGGCGGGCGAGATGAACCAAGAGTACGGACACGAAGACGCGGTCGACGGGGAGGACGACGGGGCCGAGGCGACCCGGCGTGACGCGGGGGACGCGGAGAGCAGCCGGGCCAGCCGGGGCTGGTGGGACCGGAACGCGGACGAGTACCAGAGCGAGCACGGATCCTTCCTGGGCGACGACCGGTTCGTGTGGGGCCCCGAGGGGCTCGACGAGGCCGAGGCCGGGCTCCTCGGCCCGGCCGCGTCGCTGAAGGGCCTCGACGTCCTGGAGATCGGCGCGGGCGCGGCGCAGTGCTCGCGCTGGCTGGCGGCGCAAGGGGCGCGGCCGGTGGCCCTCGACCTCTCGCACCGGCAGCTCCAGCACGCGCTGCGGATCGGCGGGGAGGTGCCGCTGGTGGAGGCGGACGCGGGGGCGCTGCCCTTCCGCGACGGATCCTTCGACCTGGTGTGCTCGGCGTACGGCGCGGTGCCGTTCGTCGCGGACCCGGTGCGGGTCTTCCGCGAGGTGCGGCGGGTGCTGCGGCCGGGCGGCCGCTGGGTGTTCTCGGTGACGCACCCGATCCGCTGGGCGTTCCCGGACGAGCCGGGGCCGGAGGGCCTCTCGGTCGCCGCCTCGTACTTCGACCGCACCCCGTACGTCGAGCAGGACGAGCAGGGGCGGGCCGTGTACGTGGAGCACCACCGGACCATCGGGGACCGGGTGCGGGACGTGGTGGCCGGCGGCTTCCGGCTCGTGGACCTGGTCGAGCCGGAGTGGCCGGCCTGGAACAACCAGGAGTGGGGCGGCTGGTCCCCACTGCGGGGGAACCTGATCCCGGGGACGGCGATCTTCGTCTGCGAGCGGGACGGCTAGTCGCCTGGCGAAACGGTTGATCGTATTAATGGAGGGCCCTGTGGATAACGGGGCCCTCCTTTTTCTCGGCGCGTACGAGACTGAGTGCGTGATCCGAAACGACGTGCTCGACCGTCTCCCCGTCCGCCATGCCGTCCCCGAGCTGCTCGCCGCGCTCGCGGAGCGCGGCACGGCGGTGCTGTCCGCTCCGCCCGGCACCGGCAAGACGACACTGGTGCCGCTGGCGCTCGCGGGGCTGATAGGGGACGGACCGGTGCGCCGGGTGCTCGTGGCCGAGCCGCGGAGGATGGCGGTGCGGGCGGCGGCCCGGCGGATGGCCTGGCTGCTGGGCGAGGAGGTCGGCGGCGCGGTCGGCTTCTCGGTCCGCGGTGAGCGGCGGACCGGTCCCGGGACCCGGGTCGAGGTGGTGACCACGGGCATCCTGCTCCAGCGGCTCCAGCGCGATCCGGAGCTGGCGGGCGTGGACGTGGTGCTGCTCGACGAGTGCCACGAGCGGCATCTCGACGCGGACACGGCCATGGCCTTTCTGGTGGACGTCCGGGCGACGCTGCGGCCGGAGCTGAAGCTGATCGCGGCCTCCGCGACGAGCGACTCCGGGGCCTGGGCGGAGCTGCTCACGGTCCTGGACGGCAGCGGGCCCGCGCCGATCGTGTGGAGCAAGGGCGAGGGCCACGGGTACGCGGTGAAGTTCGCCGCGCCGCCGTCGGGGATCAGGCCCGCGCACGGCACCTGGGTGGATCCGGCCCTGCTGCGCCACGTGGCGGCGACGGTCCGGCTGGCGCTGGAGCGGCACGAGGGCGACGTCCTGTGCTTCCTCCCGGGGACGGGGGAGATCGCGCGGACGGCGGGGCTGCTCGACGGGGTGGACGCGGAGGTGCTCCAGCTGCACGGGCGGGCTCCCGCCGCCGTGCAGGACGCGGTGCTGAGGGGTGCCGGGCCGGGCGGGCGGCGGCGGGTGGTGCTCTCGACGTCGGTGGCGGAGTCGAGCCTGACGGTTCCGGGGGTGCGGATCGTCGTGGACTCGGGGCTCGCGCGGGAGCCCCGGACGGACCACGCCCGGGGTCTCGGGTCCCTCGCGACGGTGCCGGTGTCGACCGCGGCGGCGACCCAGCGGGCCGGGCGTTCGGGGCGCGAGACGTCCGGGGTGGTCTACCGCTGCTGGGCCGAGGCGGAGGACGGCAACCGGGCCCGGTTCCCCTCGCCCGAGATCAGGATCGCCGACCTGGCGGACTTCGCCCTGCGGGCCGCCTGCTGGGGCGACCCGACGGCGGAGGGGCTCGCGCTGCTCGACCCACCGCCGGCCGGGGCGATGGCGGCGGCCCGTGCGGTGCTCGGGTCGATCGGGGCGGTGGACGGGGACGGCCGGGCCACGGAGCGGGGGGTACGGATGTCCCGGCTCGGGCTGCACCCCCGGCTGGGGCGCGCGCTGCTCGACGGGGCGCCCGAGGTCGGGGTCCGGCGGGCGGCGGAGGTGGTGGCGCTGCTCAGCGAGGAGCCGCCGCGCGAGTACGGGGACGATCTGGCGGCGGCCTGGCGGACGGCCCGTCAGGGCTCCGACGGGTACGGCGCGCGGTGGAGGGCGGAGGCCCGGCGGCTGGAGCGGTCGGCCGGCGAGGTGGTGGGCGGGGGCGCCGCCGCTGCCGAGCGGGAGGGCGAGGACGCCGTGGCCGGTCTGGTGACGGCGCTGGCGTTCCCGGAGCGGGTGGCCAGGGCCCGGGAGCAGGGTGGCTATCTGATGGCGTCGGGGAGCGGGGCGCGGCTGGCCGAGGGTTCCCGGCTGCGGTCCAGCCGGTGGCTGGCCGTGGCGGTGGCGGACCGCACGGTGCGGGACGCCACGGCGCGGGTGCGGCTCGCGGCCGTGGTGGACGAGGCCATGGCGTGCCGGGCTGCGGGGCATCTGCGGAGCACCGGCGAGGAGGTCCGCTGGGAGGACGGGGATGTGGTGGCGCGGTCGGTGGACCGGCTCGGCGCGGTCGAGCTGACGGTCCGTCCCCTGGGTGCCGGGGCCGAGCCCGCTCTCGTGCGGGAGGCGCTGCTCGACGGTCTGCGGCGCGAGGGGCTCGGGCTGCTGCGGTGGCGCCGGGAGGCCGGGGAGCTGCGCGAGCGGCTGGCCTTTCTCCACCGGGAGCTGGGCGGGCCGTGGCCGGACGTGTCGGACGGGGCGCTGGTCGACCGGGCCGGGGAGTGGCTGGAGCCGGAGCTGTCGCGGGCGTCGCGGCGGGCCGACCTGGGGCGGATCGACGCCGGGGAGGCGCTGCGGCGGCTGCTGCCGTGGGCGTCGGGCGAGGCGGTGCGGCTCGACGAGCTGGCTCCTGAGCGGATCGAGGTGCCGAGCGGTTCGCGGATACGGGTGGAGTACGGGGGTGAGCGGCCGGTGCTCGCGGTGAAGCTCCAGGAGATGTTCGGTCTGGCCGAGACGCCCCGGGTGGCCGGGGTCCCGGTGCTCGTCCATCTCCTCTCCCCCGCCGGCCGGCCCGCGGCGGTCACGGCCGACCTGGCGTCCTTCTGGCGGGACGGCTACCGCGCGGTGCGGGCGGAGCTGCGGGGGCGGTATCCGAAGCATCCGTGGCCCGAGGATCCGTCTGCGGCGGTGCCGACCCGGCACACCAGCGCGCGGCTCAGAGGGGAGCGCTGACCGGGGCCGGGGCGGGGGCGGCGGGCGGTTCCGGCTCGGGGCGGCGCGAGCGGGCCTCCAGCCAGAGGGCGAGGGCCAGGAGGGCGAGGGCGAGGAAGGTGAGGCTCCAGGGGACGTAGGAGACGAGCATGAGGACCATGAGGCGGTTGGAGGAGACCATCGCGCCGACGCTTTCGAGGTAGTCCTCGCGCATCTTCACGTGTCCCGCGAAGACGGTGAGGGTGTCCTGTCCCATCAGCTTCCGGGCGTTGCGGAGCTCTTCCTTGTGGATCTCCTCGCCGTTGACGGGGGCTCCCGTGACCGGCTCGATCCAGAACATGCGCTTGGTCGTGTACCAGCGGGTGAGGCCCGAGTCGGCGAGGATCTTGGGGGTGATGCCCTTGACCGGCATGGTCTTGGGCATGGGGACCTCGGTCCAGGGGATGGTCTGCTCGAAGTAGTAGACCTCCATGCCGCGGAAGGTGCGGGTGCCCTTGTAGTGGATGGGGGCCGCGGTGCGGGTCTGGGCGTCGTAGTACTGGTAGTCGCGCTTCTCGGTGAGGAAGGGGAACTTGAACTCGATGCCCTCGCGCCGGACCGGGTCGCCGTCGACGGATTCGCCGGTGGCGTGGACGGGGTCCTGGGTGTGGGCGTCGAAGATGTACCGCTCCGGGACCTTGGAGACCATCTTGCCGTCGGGTCCGGTGACGTAGGCGAGGGCGTCCCAGACGACGACGTCGCGTCCGGCGTCGCGTTCGATGCGCCGCGACTCCTCCACGTTGCCCTTGAGGGTCTGGATGATCGTGATCTTGTCGACCTTCTGGGCCTTGAGGGTGGAGTAGTTGAGGAGGGTCGCGGGTCGCGCCTCCAGAACGGTCTCCTGGTACTGGTTCGCCGGGATCTTCGCGAGGCGCGGGAAGGCGTACCAGCGCAGGGTCGGGGCCAGCGCGGCGCAGAAGACGGCGAGGGCGAGGAGGACGAGGCTGGCTCGGCGGCGCACGGTCGCCCCCCTACTTCTTGGGGCCGGGGTCGGCGGTCAGCAGGGGCTTGGGCGAGGTGGGGCCGTCGGGCGGCAGATCGACCACGGAGAGGAGCAGGACGAAGAGGAGGACTGGGGCGAGTCCGATGGCGGCGGCGACGAGGGCGCGCATGGTCGGCCTCCCGGGATGCGATCTGATAGGGCGTCAGGGCGGGGGCACCGTAGCAACGCGGCCGCGAGATGAGAACACGTTGCACCCGGGCAACGCGAAGCGCCGCCCCTTCGCCCGGTACGGACGGAGGGACGGCGCGGGGGAACGCGGGTGGTGACGCGAGGGGTCAGGCCGAAGGGGAGGTGCTGGGCGAGGGGGTGGCCTCGGGCGTGCCGCTGCCGGAGGGCGTCGGGTCCGGGGTCGGCTCCGGGGTCGACGTCGCGGGTGCGGTGACCGTGAGGTCGATGAAGGTGGTGCCGCCGCCCGGTGCGGTCAGCTGGAGGTAGAAGGTGCCCGCCTCGTCGCCCGCGAGGAGGTCGCCCGACGCGAAGGTGAGCAGTCCGTTCGTACCGGTCTTGAGCGTGACGGTACGGACCGGGGTACCGGCCGCGCTCTTGAAGGACGGGCCTTCGGTGCTCTCCTTGGGGTCCGTCTTCGAGGTGACGATCACCGCGGTGACGAGCACGCCGGGGGCGAGGGCGCCCTTGTCGGTGGCCTTCACCTGGAGCTGCTGGCTGAAGGAGGTTCCGGTCGCGGCCGACAGGGGGTCGCCGGCGACCCGGGTGAGGGTGTCCGCCTGGCGCTCCGTGACGGTCGCGGTGAAGTCGGCCGGGGCGAGGGTCCGGCGCACGACGGTGGCCCGGACGGTGAAGGAGCCCGTCTTCTCGCCGGCCCGGAGGCCGGGAGCGGTGGCGAGGCCGGTCGAGCCGGTGGTGACGGTGGCGGTGGTGCCGCCGCCGGCGAAGCGGGTGTCGGTGGTCCCGGTGATCTCGAAGCGGATGCTCACGCCGGCGACCGGCTTGCCCGCGGCGTCGAGCGCCGCGACCCGGGGGGCTCCCGTGAAGGCGCTGCCGGTGGTCGTGGTCAGCTTCTCGTTGGCCACGATCGCGAGCCGGGAGACCTTGGCGGCCGCCGGGAGGGCGGGCGGCGTCACCGGGGGCTTGGTCGGGACGGTCGGCGGCTTGACCGTCCCGGGGCGGGTCTCCGAGGGCTTCGGCGTCGGGGTGCCCGGCTTCGGCGCCGGAGCGGTCGAGGGCGGCGTGGTGGGGTGGGAGCCGTTGCCCCGGTTGCCGCTGCCCTGGTTGCCCTTGCTCCTGCCGCCGTTGTCGCTGCGGTGGACCGGCAGCACGCCCGTGCCGTCCGGGACCTGGTGGGTGCCGCGCTCGTAGAACGTGACCCAGGACATGACCAGGTTCAGGTACTCCGTCGAGTGGTTGTAGCTGAGGATCGCCCGGTCGAGGTCGGACTTGAGCGCGAGGTCGCGGTCGTTGGCGCAGAGGTAGAGGCCGGCGGCCTGTGCCGCGTCGTAGATGTTGTTCGGGTCCTTCTTCCCGTCGCTGTTGGCGTCCTGGCCCCAGGTGGCCCAGGTGGACGGGATGAACTGCATCGGGCCGACGGCCCGGTCGAGCTTCGTGTCGCCGTCGTAGGCGCCGCCGTCGGTGTCGGTGATCAGGGCGAAGCCCTTGCCGTCGAGGGCGGGGCCGAGGATCCGCGGCGACGCCGTGCCGTTGGCGTCGACCCGGCCGCCGTTCGCCTGGCCGGACTCGACCTTGCCGATGCCGGCGAGCATCTGCCACGACAGGTTGCAGTGGGGGTCGGTCGAGCGTATGGACAGCTCGGCCCGCTTGTAGGCGGAGTAGACGGACGCGGGTATGCCGGCCTCGGCGGGGCCGGGGGTCACCGGCAGATGGGGGCTCGCGCCGGGCTTGTTCGGCGTGTTCAGCGGCGGCAGTTCCGTGTAGTACGGGGAGTTGCCCGTCGCGGAGCCGCCTCCGGGTCCCTTGGACGACGATGCCGTGTCACCGGCGCCGATGGTGCGGTCGCCGCCGGCGTTGTCCGCGGGCGGCTGAAGCATCTCCGGTGCCTGCGAGGCGGCGAGCGCGGCGACCGCCGCGGCCATCACCACACCGGTGGTGGCTCCCTTGCGCAGCCGGTGGCCCATGTGCGCTGCCATGTCCGTCGCCCCTCCCCATCGACGCCGTCCCACGCTCCCCGCGCGAAACCTCTGGCGACCCTATGCCAACTCCGGACCACCGGATACCGGGCCCTGACCGTGTTTCACGGTTTCGTCACCTCTTGGCCGCCTGCCGACCAGGTGAGTCCGGGAACCGACCGGAGCGTCCGTGCCTCTTGCACTCCGGCCGATCACACACGCCGGCCGTCGTCACCGCCCGAACCCTGGGGGAACTCCCGTTGCCGTTCACGCTGAGCCACGCCGCCGCGGTGCTGCCCGCGCTGCGACGGAACGGGACCGCGCGCGGACCGCTGGTCGCGTCCGCGCTCGTCGCCGGGTCCTTCTCGCCCGACATGACCTACTTCGCCGCGACCGCGTTCCCCGGGGCGATGACCTTCGGGGACGTCACCCACTCCGCCCTCGGGATCGTCACGGCGGACGTGCTGATCACCGCCGCGCTCGTGGCCCTGTGGCTGACCGTGCGCGAGCCGCTCGTCGTGCTGCTGCCCGCCCGGTGGCGCGGCCGGGTGTACGGGCTCGTGCGCGGCCGCCCCTGGCGGGAGCGGCACCCGGCCGCGCTCGCCGGATGGTTCTGCCTCTCGGCGGTGTTCGGCGCCACGACCCACGTGGTGTGGGACTCCTTCACCCACCACGACCGCTGGGGCACCCTCGCGGTCCCCTTCCTCAGTGAGATCGTGGCCGGGCTGCCGGGCTATCTCTACGCGCAGTACGGAAGTTCGGCGCTGGCCCTCGGGCTCCTCGGCTGGTGCACGGCACGGTCGCTGCGCACCCCCGTCCCGGGGGTGGAGCTGCCGGCCCGGGTCCGGGTCCCGGGCCGGCGCGGACGGCTCCTCGCCGCCGGGCTGATCGGCGGCTGCGTCCTCGCCGGTGTCGCCCACCGGGTGCTGCGCTGGGCGGCGTACTGGGGCTGGGACCGGATCGAGACGCCCCTCGACGTCATCCCGACGGCCTGCTTCGGCGCCGGCGCGGGGCTCGCCGTCGGGCTCGTGCTGTACGGGACGGGGGCGCGGCTCCTCTGGTCACGGCGGGCGCGGACGGCCCCGGCGACGCCGCTCCCCCGGGATCTCCGCGACCCGGCGCCTCGGCCGGAGCGCTCCCGTCAGGGATCTCGCTGATCCGCTCCGGCGGGGTGAACTCGCGGGCCGCCGCGCCGCCGGAGAGCCTGCGGTGCACGGCGAGGGCGATGCTCTCCAGGGTGCGGACGCCGTAGCGCATGGTGGGGTTGTCGTGGCTCAGGAGGACGATCCGGTAGTCGACGGGGGGACCTTCTGCCGGGGTGGTGCCCTTGTTCGTGTTCGTGTTCGTGTTCGTGTTCGTGTTCGGGTCGGCGCCGGTGTCCCTTTCGGGGTTCGTGCCCGTGCCCGTGTCCGTCGTCGTCGCCGGGCGCACGATGCCGATGCTGTGGACGCGCCAGGCATGGGTCGCCCGGGGCAGCCAGCCGTTCTTGAGATGGACCTTGACCGTGCGGGGTGCCCCCGCCGTGACGCCCCAGGCCTGGGCACGGACGACCTGCCCCATCAGGGACAGGGCCTCGGTGCGGCGCGACACCGCGGCGAGAAGGGCGAGTTGGTCGCGTGCGGTGGTACGGGTGAGGCCCCAGTAGCTGCCGTGCCCGAGGACGGTGTCCTGGGCCCCCGCCTCCCTCAGCACCCTGTTCAGCCGGGCCTTGGACAGCCCGTCCCACAGCGCGGTGGCGGCCTTGTTGTCGGAGCGGGTGATCATCGCCTTCAGTCGCTGCGCCTCCAGCCGGGTGGGCGCGCGGCCGAGTTCCTCCGCCCGTCCGAGGACGGCCTGCATGATCAGGACCTTGGCGATGCTGGCGGAGTCGTACGCGAGGGTGTCGGTGAGCCGGCAGCGCAGCCCCCGCCCGGGGTCGTGCACCGCGAGGGAGACGGTGCTCTCGCGGCCCTTGAGCGCCGCCGCGATGTCCTGGGACAGCCGGGTGGCGAGGTCCGGGTCACGGGACGAGGTGCAGAGTGCGGGCGCCGCGTGTGCGTCGGCGGGGTGGGGCCAGGCGGTGGCCGACGCGCCCAGGAGGGCGCCGAGGAGGGCCCAGGCGCGGAGGCGGGAGCGGCGGATCATGCCCCCAGTCTCCGGAGCCGGGGAGCCTGGGCGCCCCCTTACTGGTCCACCTGGCGCACATCGCCGCGCCCCGTGTGGGCAATCGTCCCGCAGGGCAAGGGGGTCCCCCCTGCTCGAGCGGCACGATTGCCCACAACGGGGGGTCAGTGGGCTGCCGAGTCCCAGTTCGGGCCTACGCCCACCGAGACGTCCAGGGGGGCGCGGAGGTCGGCGGCGGCGGACATCTGCTCGCGGACGAGGGCTTCGACCTGCTCGCGCTCGCCGGGGGCGAGTTCGAGGACGATTTCGTCGTGGACCTGGAGGAGCATCCGGGAGGAGAGGCCCGCCCCGGTGAGCGCCCGGTCGACGTTCAGCATGGCGACCTTGACGATGTCCGCGGCCGTGCCCTGGATGGGGGCGTTGAGCGCCATGCGTTCGGCGGCCTCGCGGCGCTGGCGGTTGTCGCTGTTGAGGTCCGGGAGGTAGCGGCGGCGGCCCAGCATCGTCTCGGTGTACCCCGTGGCGCGGGCCTCGTCGACGATGCGCCGCAGGTAGTCCCGCACCCCGCCGAAGCGCTCGAAGTAGGTGTCCATCAGGCCGCGGGCCTCGCCCGGGTCGATGCTGAGCTGCTGCGCGAGGCCGAACGCCGACAGGCCGTAGGCCAGGCCGTACGACATGGCCTTGATCTTGCGGCGCATCTCCGCGTCGACGGCGGACCGCTCGACGCCGAAGACCTGGGAGGCGACGGTGGTGTGCAGGTCCTCGCCGGAGGCGAAGGCCTCGATGAGGCCCTCGTCCTCGGAGAGGTGGGCCATGACGCGCAGCTCGATCTGGCTGTAGTCGGCGGTCATGAGGGCCTCGAAGCCCTCGCCGACGACGAAGCCGTGCCGGATGGCGCGGCCCTCGTCCGTCCGCACCGGCACGTTCTGCAGGTTCGGGTCGGTCGAGGAGAGGCGGCCGGTCGCGGCCACCGTCTGGCTGAAGGTGGTGTGGATGCGGCCGTCCGCCGCGACCGTCTTGATCAGGCCCTCGACCGTGGAGCGCAGGCGGGCCTGCTCGCGGTGGCGGAGCATGATCACCGGGAGTTCGTGCTCGGTCTGGCCGGCCAGCCACTGGAGCGCGTCGGCGTCCGTCGTGTATCCGGTCTTGGTCTTCTTGGTCTTCGGCAGGTTCAGCTCGCCGAAGAAGACCTCCTGGAGCTGCTTGGGCGAGCCGAGGTTGAACTCGTGGCCGACGGAGGCGTGGGCCTCCTTCACGGCCTGCTGCACGGCACCGGCGAACTGCTGCTCCATGGCCTCCAGGTGGTCGCGGTCGGCGGCGATGCCGTGCCGCTCCAGGCGGGCGAGGAGGACGGAGGTGGGGAGCTCGACCTCGTGGAGGAGCTCGCGGGCGCCGACCTCGGCGAGCCGCTCCTCGAAGGCCTCGCCGAGGTCGAGGACGGCCCGCGCCTGGCTCATGAGGGCCTCGGCCTCGGCGGTGTCGTCGGCGCCGAAGGCGAGCTGGCCGTCGGCGGCGGCCGCCGGGGCGAGCTCGCGGCCGAGGTACTCGACGGTGAGGGCGTCGAGGGCGAAGGAGCGCCGGCCGGGCTTGACCAGGTAGGCGGCGAGGGCGGTGTCCATGGTGACGCCCGCGATGGACCAGCCGTGCTCGGGGAAGACCCGCATGGCGCCCTTGGCGTTGTGCATGGTCTTCGGCCGGTCGGGGTCGGAGATCCACGCGGCCCAGGCCTGCTCGTCGGCCTCGTCGAGGGTGCTGGGGTCGAACCAGGCGGCGGCTCCCCCGGCGGCGGCGAGGGCGATCTCGGCGACGTTCCCGGTGCCGAGGGACCAGCTGTCGACGGTGGCGATGCCGAGGGGTTCGGTGCCGTGCTCGGCGAGCCAGGGCGCGAGCTCGCCGGCGCCGAGGACGGTGAAGTCGAGCTCGACGCCCGCGGCGGGGGCCGGGGCGGCCTCCTCGGCGGAGCCCGGGTCGACGGCGAGGAGCCGCTCGCGCAGCGAGGGGTTGCGGATCTCCAGGGTGTCGAGGACGAGGGCGACGGCCGCGCGGTCGTACGGCTCGCGGGCGAGCTCCGTGACGGTCTTCGGCAGCTCGACGTCCCGGACCATCTCGGTCAGGCGGCGGTTGAGCTTGACCGACTCCAGGTGGTCGCGGAAGTTCTGCCCGGCCTTGCCCTTGACCTCCTCGGCGCGCTCGACGAGCTCGGCGAAGGAGCCGAACTGGGTGATCCACTTGGCCGCGGTCTTCTCGCCGACGCCGGGGATGCCCGGCAGGTTGTCGGACGGGTCGCCGCGCAGGGCCGCGAAGTCGGGGTACTGCGAGGGGCTCAGGCCGTACTTCTCCTGGACCTTCTCCGGGGTGAAGCGGGTGAGCTCGGAGACGCCCTTGGTGGGGTAGAGCACGGTGGTGTGGTCGGTGACGAGCTGGAAGGAGTCCCGGTCGCCGGTGACGATGAGGACCTCGAAGCCCTCGGCCTCGGCCTGGGTGGCGAGGGTGGCGATGACGTCGTCGGCCTCGAAGCCGTCGACGGCGAAGCGCGGCGCGTGCATCGCGTCGAGGAGCTCGCCGATCAGCTCGACCTGCCCCTTGAACTCGTCGGGGGTCTTCGAGCGGTTCGCCTTGTACTCCGGGAACTCCTCGGAGCGCCAGGTCTTGCGGGACACGTCGAACGCGACCGCGAAGTGGGTGGGCGCCTCGTCGCGGAGCGTGTTCGCCAGCATCGAGGCGAATCCGTAGATCGCGTTCGTCGGCTGTCCGGTCGCGGTGGTGAAGTTCTCCGCGGGCAGCGCGAAGAACGCCCGGTACGCGAGCGAGTGCCCGTCCATGAGGAGCAGGCGGGGGCGGGTGTCTGCGGGGTTCTTCGATGCTGTCTCTGCCACGGGACGATCCTGCCACGGCCCACTGACAATCCCGTCCACACCGGTCGGGGTGCCGGGCTGTCGGTGCCGCGTGACAGGATCGAAGGCGTACGCCACAGGATTACCGCTCAAGGGAGAGCGCGATGGTCAGCAAGCCGCCGGCCGGTGACCCGGTCCAGGACGCACCGCAGGTCACGCCGCCGCAGCATGCCGCAGCCGGCCTGCCCGCCATCGGGCACACCCTGCGGATCGCGCAGGAGCAGATGGGTCTGGCGCGCACCGCGCGGACCCTGCTCAAGGTCAATCAGAAGGACGGCTTCGACTGTCCCGGCTGCGCCTGGCCGGAGGGTGACAAGCGGCATGTGGCCGAGTTCTGCGAGAACGGCGCGAAGGCGGTCGCCGAGGAGGCGACGCTGCGCCGGGTGACCCCGGAGTTCTTCGCCGCGCACCCGGTGGCGGACCTGGCGACCCGCAGCGGGTACTGGCTGGGCCAGCAGGGCCGGATCACGCAGCCGATGCTCCTGCCGGAGGGCGGCGAGCGGTACGAGCCGGTGAGCTGGGAGCGGGCCTTCGCGATCATCGCGGAGGAGCTGCGGGCCCTGGGCTCGCCCGACGAGGCTCTCTTCTACACCTCGGGGCGGACGAGCAACGAGGCGGCGTTCCTGCTCCAGCTCTTCGCCCGCGAGTTCGGCACGAACAACCTGCCGGACTGTTCCAACATGTGCCACGAGTCCTCGGGCTCGGCGCTGACGGAGACCATAGGCATAGGCAAGGGCAGTGTCTCCCTGGAGGACCTGCACCGGGCGGACCTGATCATCGTGGCCGGGCAGAACCCGGGCACGAACCACCCGCGCATGCTCTCGGCCCTGGAGAAGGCGAAGGCGGCCGGCGCGCGGATCATCTCGGTGAACCCGCTGCCGGAGGCGGGCCTGGAGCGCTTCAAGAACCCGCAGACCCCGCAGGGCATGCTCAGGGGCGCGGCGCTCACGGACCTCTTCCTGCAGATCCGGATCGGCGGCGACCAGGCCCTCTTCCGGCTCCTCAACAAGCTGGTCCTGGAGACGGCCGGGGCGGTCGACGAGGAGTTCGTACGCGAACACACCCACGGGTACGAGGAGTTCGCTGCGGCGGCGCGGACGGCCGACTGGGACGAGACGCTCGCCGCGACCGGTCTGAAGCGGTCCGAGATCGAGCGGGCCCTGGAGATGGTGCTCGCCTCGGAGCGGACGATCGTCTGCTGGGCGATGGGCCTCACCCAGCACAAGCACTCGGTGCCGACCATCCGCGAAGTGGTCAACTTCCTGCTGCTGCGGGGGAACATCGGCCGTCCGGGCGCCGGCGTGTGCCCGGTGCGCGGCCATTCGAACGTGCAGGGCGACCGCACGATGGGCATCTTCGAGCGCCCCGCGCCCGCCTTCCTCGACGCCCTGGACAAGGAGTTCGGGATCGTCTCGCCGCGCCACCACGGCTTCGACGTGGTGCGCTCGATCCAGGCGCTGCGCGACGGCGAGGCGAAGGTGTTCTTCGCGATGGGCGGCAACTTCGTGGGGGCGACGCCCGACACGGAGGTGACGGAGGCGGCGATGCGGAACGCGCGGCTGACCGTGCACGTGTCGACGAAGCTGAACCGCTCGCACGCGGTGACGGGCACGCGCGCGCTGATCCTGCCGACGCTCGGCCGCACCGACAAGGACGTGCAGAAGAGCGGCCGGCAGTTCGTGACGGTCGAGGACTCGATGAGCCTGGTGCACGCCTCCCGGGGCAACCTGCCGCCGGCGAGCCCGCACCTGCTGTCCGAGCCGGCGATCGTGGCGCGGATGGCCCGGGCCGTCCTCGGCGACGCGTCGGCCACGCCCTGGGAGGAGTTCGAGGCGGACTACGCCCGGATCCGCGACCGCATCGCGCGCGTGGTGCCCGGTTTCCAGGACTTCAACGCCCGCCTCGCGGCGAACCCGGGCGGCTTCGCCCTGCCGCACGGCCCGCGCGACGAGCGCCGCTTCCCCACGAAGACCGGCAAGGCCAACTTCACGGCCGCCCCCGTCGAGTACCCGAGGGTGCCCGAGGGCCGCCTGCTGCTGCAGACACTGCGCTCGCACGACCAGTACAACACCACGATCTACGGCCTCGACGACCGCTACCGGGGGATCAAGGGCGGCCGCCGGGTCGTGCTCGTGCACCCCGAGGACGCGGCGGCCTTCGGCCTCGCGGACGGGGCGTACGCGGATCTGGTCAGCGAGTGGACGGACGGCACCGAGCGGCGGGCGCCCGGCTTCCGGGTGGTGCACTACCCGACGTCCCGGGGGTGCGCGGCGGCCTACTACCCGGAGACGAACGTGCTGGTGCCGCTGGAGTCGACGGCGGACATCAGCAACACCCCCGCCAGCAAGTCCGTGATCGTGCGTCTGGAACAATCGCAGTCCGCCTAAGCGTTTGCTCAGGCGACGAGAGAGCGACGGACGGAGCCGGGCCCATGGGTGAGCAGCAGCACGTGAAGTTCCCGCAGGAGGTCATCGACGAGTACGCGACGCTCGGCGTCGACCTCCCGGCGCTCTTCTCGGCCGGGCACCTCGGGAACCGGATGGGCGTGCAGATCGTGGAGGCCTCGGCCGAGCGGGTCGTCGGCACCATGCCGGTGGAGGGCAACACCCAGCCGTACGGGCTGCTGCACGGCGGCGCGTCGGCGGTGCTCGCCGAGACGCTGGGCTCCGTCGGCTCGATGCTGCACGGCGGGGTCTCGAAGATCGCCGTCGGCGTCGACCTGAACTGCACCCACCACCGCGGGGTGCGCAGCGGTCTGGTGACCGGTGTGGCGACCCCGGTGCACCGCGGGCGGTCCACCGCCACGTACGAGATCGTGATCAGCGACGAGCAGGGCAAGCGGGTGTGCTCGGCGCGGCTGACCTGTCTGCTCCGGGACATCAACCCCAGCGACTCGGGCAACCTGCCGGAGGCGGGCCGAGCCGAGGCCTGAGCCTCAAGGGCCGAAGCCTGAACCCCACGGACCAGGACCCGAGCCCCACGGGCCGAGGTCAGGGCCCGGAGCCCGGGCCGTGCGGCCCATGAGCCGTCGGTGTCAACGGCGCGGCGCGGGACGATTCGATCGTCCCGCGCCGCGCCGTTTGCGTATCAACTCCCGTATATCCGGACCCTCTTGCCCCGCGCGGCTCCAGCCGCTTCACTGGCGAACCTCCCCCACAGGAGAACACCCGATCCACTCACACACCGAGGGGTTCTTCGTGACCGCCGTTCGCACCACCGCGCTGACCACCGTCACCGCCGCCGCCTGTGCCGCCGTTCTCGCCACCGCGATTCCGGCCACGGCGATCAACTCGTACAACGCGACCCCGGCCCCCGAGCGCACCGAGGTCGGTGCGCTCGTCGCGACCTGGGACAACGACGACGACCCGGCGACTCCCGACCGCGTCGACTGGGTCTGCTCCGGCACCATGGTCGACGCGGACACGTTCCTGACCGCGGCGCACTGCACCACCGACTGGCCGGCGAACGTCCGCTTCTACGTGTCGCTCGACCAGGACGTCCAGGCCGGCCTGGACCGGGCGGCGGCCGCACACCCGGGCGACCCGGCCGCCCAGGCCCGGAGCGTGGCCGTCGAGGGCACCGCCCACACCCACCCCGCGTACCCCGGCCCGGCCTCCGACCGGCACGACATCTCGGTGATCGAGCTGCCCGCCTCCGCCGTGAAGGCCCGCTGGTCCTTCACCCCGGCGACGCTCCCCGAGGCGGGCGCCCTCGACGCGCTCGGCCCGCAGGGGCTGAACGACACCTCGTTCCTCGTCGCCGGTTTCGGCACCGAGGAGGCGGAGCGCGGTCCGGGCGGGCAGACGCACCCGGGCGGCGGCGTCCGCATGAAGGCCCCGGTGTCGTTCAACGCGCTCAACAACGCCTGGATCCGGCTCGGCATGACCGCGCCCCAGGGGAACGGCGGCGCCTGCTACGGCGACTCGGGCGGCCCCAACTTCGCCACGCTGAAGGGGAAGCTCACCCTGGTGTCGACCACGATCACCGGCGATACGCCGTGCTACGCGACCAATGTGACCTATCGGCTGGACACTCCCGGCGCGCGTGACTTCCTGAAGCCGTTCGTCCAGCTCCCCTGACGCCACCGCTCCGACCTCTGTCACTCTCCGTGATCTTCGTACGCGGGAGAACCGGGCCGAGCGGACGATCGGTTTCGTCCGCTCAGCTTTCTGCCAGTGTCCGATATCCGGAGAGTGGCGCGAGGGGCGCGACAGGACCAAGAAACGCTCAAGCCCCTTAGCGGAACTGCGCGTTCTCACTATGTGAACACTGCATTACGGGCCCTAATGCCCCGGTTTTCCCACCCGGCGCGCACACTCTTTCCCCGTCGGCATAACAAGACAGTCACATCCTTCCCTCGCCGCTCCCCGACCCTCCCCACCTGCGCTTAGAGTCACGGCCAGTCACCGCGCCGCCGGGCGCGTCCTACTGCACGGCCCTGTACCAACCCCAGTACGGCCCGGCGTACCAAAACGGCACCCCTCGCTCCGCAGCTTCACGGCACCGCCTCTGTCCGAGGGGGCCGCGCCAGGGAAAGGACCCTTCGTGCGAAACCGTTCGTTGCTCATACTCACCACCGCGGTCACCGCTGGAGCGCTCACGCTCACCGCCTGTGGATCGCGTGACGACAAGGGCGGCGCCGAGAACGGCGACAACGGCAACGTCACCGTGACCATCGGTCTCGACGCGCCCCTCACGGGTGAGCTGTCCGCCCTCGGCCTCGGCATCAAGAACTCCGCCGACCTCGCGGTCAAGACGGCCAACAAGAAGAACTACGTCAAGGGCGTGACCTTCAAGCTGGACTCCCTGGACGACCAGGCGCAGCCCTCCTCCGGCCAGCAGAACGCGACGAAGTTCGTCGCCGACAAGACCGTCCTCGGCGTCGTCGGCCCGCTGAACTCCGGTGTCGCCGAGTCCATGCAGAAGGTCTTCGACGACGCGAAGCTGGTGCAGGTCTCCCCGGCCAACACCAACCCGTCGCTGTCCCAGGGCCCGAACTGGGCCTCCGGCGACAAGAAGCGCGGCTACAAGTCGTACTTCCGCACCGCCACCACCGACGCCATCCAGGGCCCGTTCGCGGCCCAGTACGTCTTCAAGGACGCCAAGAAGACCAAGGCGTTCATCATCGACGACAAGAAGACCTACGGCGCCGGCCTCGCGGGCACCTTCAAGGGCGAGTTCGAGAAGCTCGGCGGCAAGGTCGTCGGCACCCAGCACATCAACCCGGACACCAAGGACTTCTCCGCGGTCGCCACCCAGGTGAAGAGCTCCGGTGCCGAGGTCGTCTACTACGGTGGCGAGTACCCCGCCGCCGGCCCGCTGGCCAAGCAGATCAAGGCGGCCGGCGCGAAGGTCACCGTCGTCGGCGGCGACGCGATCTTCAGCCCCGAGTACGTGAAGCTCGCCAGCCCGGCCTCGGCCGAGGGCGACATCGCCACCTCGGTCGGCGCGCCGATCGAGGAGCTCGCCTCCGCCAAGGAGTTCCTGGCCAACTACAAGGCCGAGAACTACAAGGAGGCCTACGAGGCCTACGGCGGCTACGCCTACGACTCCACCTGGGCGATCATCGAGGCCGTCAAGAAGGCCGTCGAGGGCAACGGCGGCAAGCTCCCCGAGCGCGCCAAGGTCGTCGAGGCCATGCAGGGCGTCTCCTTCGAGGGCGTGACCGGTTCGGTCGCCTTCGACGAGTTCGGTGACACCACCAACAAGCAGCTGACCGTCTACAAGGTCACCGGCGGCGCCTACAAGCCCGTCAAGTCCGGCACCTTCGGCGGCTGATCCTCAAGCCCCACCCACTCAGCACCACCTTCACCGCGCGGGGGCGCCACACAGGCTCCCCGCGCGGTGTCACATCCGTCGAAAGTCTCGGAGGACAATGCGGTGAACGAACTGCCGCAGCAGCTGGTCAACGGCCTGCTACTGGGATCCATGTACGGGCTGGTCGCCGTCGGCTACACGATGGTCTACGGCATCGTCCAGCTCATCAACTTCGCCCATGGCGAGATCTTCATGACCGGCGGCTTCGGGGCGCTCACGGTCTGGCTCATCCTGCCCGGCGGCACCACGATGTGGATCGCGCTGCCCCTCATGCTCATCGGAGCCATACTCGTCGCGACGACGATAGCCGTCGGCGCCGAACGCCTGGCCTACCGCCCGCTGCGCGGTGGCCCCCGCCTCGCCCCGCTCATCACCGCCATCGGTCTCTCGCTCGCCCTGCAGCAGGCCGTCTGGTCCCTGTACCCGGAGGCGAAGTCCGCCAGGACCTTCCCGCAGATCCCCGGCGGCCCGATCGAGCTCGGACCGGTCACCATCCAGACCGGTGACGTCTTCCTTCTGATCGCCGCCCCGATCTGCATGGCCTTCCTCGCCTTCTTCGTCATGCGCACCCGTGTCGGCCGCGGCATGCAGGCCACCGCGCAGGACCCGGACACCGCGAAGCTCATGGGCGTCAACACGGACCGGATCATCGTGATCGCGTTCGCCCTCGGCGCCGCGTTCGCCGCGGTCGGCGCCGTCGCCTACGGCCTCAAGTACGGCGTCGTCGACTACAAGATGGGCTTCCTCCTCGGACTCAAGGCCTTCACGGCCGCGGTCCTCGGCGGCATCGGCAACATCTACGGCGCCATGATCGGCGGACTCGTCCTCGGCATCGCCGAGACCATGGCGACGGCGTACATCGCCCACATCCCCGGCATGCAGCAGCTCGGCGGCCAGTCCTGGGCCGACGTCTGGGCCTTCGTACTCCTCATCGTCGTACTCCTCGCCCGGCCGCAAGGCCTGCTCGGCGAGCGCGTCGCGGACAGGGCGTGAGCAACATGACCACCATCTCCGAGAACCCCGAGGCACCCGCCGCCTCCGCGGCCGCTCCGGCCGAGGCGACCGGCCTCATCGGCTTCATCCCGGCCGGGATCGCCCGGCCGCTCGCCCTGGGCGGCGGCGTCCTCACCCTCGCCAGCTGCTTCCTCTCCTGGACCTGGACCACCCGCTTCCCGGGTGACCTCACGGTCTACGGCTACCCGGGCGGCCTCCAGCTCCAGGTCCTGGTCACCGGCCTGCTCACCACGCTCTTCGCGCTCTCCGCGTACGGCGTCAAGGGCACCCGCTGGCTGACCCCGGCCGACGGCTACGGCGCCCTCAAGCTCGCCGCGCTCGCCAACTTCGCGATCGCCTGGTTCACCGTCGGCGCGATCAGCATCGAGCTCGGCGGACCGGTCAACCTGGAGCCGGGCGGCGCCGTCGTCGCGCTCGCCACCCTGCTCGCCCTCCTCGGCGCCTTCGCCCTCCCCTTCGAGCGGCCGCAGCTGCTGCCCGTGGACCCGGAGGACACCGGCTGGGACCAGTTCAAGCACCGGTGCAGCAACGGCTGGGCCACCTTCAAGGCCTCCTTCGCCGGCGGTCCCGTGCGCAAGCTGCCCGCCATGAACTCGGCCGTCGAGATCCTGATCATCGCGGGCGTCCTCGCGGTGGCGCTCGGCGTCTTCACCTACGGTGTCGGCACCGAGTACGACGAGCAGTTCCTCGGCTTCCTGATCACGACCGGCCTCGGCTTCGCGGCGGTCAACAAGTCGGGCCTCATGGCGCAGGCCACGCAGCTCACCGGCAAGCACCAGAACCTGTCCATCGCGGGCGCGTTCATCGCCGCGGCGCTCTTCCCCTTCACCCAGACCGACGACCAGTACGCGACGCTCGGCGTCTACATCCTGATCTTCGCCACGGTCGCCCTGGGCCTGAACATCGTCGTCGGCCTCGCGGGTCTCCTCGACCTCGGTTACGTCGCCTTCCTCGGCGTCGGCGCCTACGCGGCCGCCCTCGTCTCCGGCGCCCCGACCTCCCCGGTCGGCCTGCACCTCCCCTTCTGGGCGGCGATCCTGGTCGGCGCGGCCGCGTCCCTGGTCTTCGGTGTCCTCATCGGCGCCCCGACCCTGCGACTGCGCGGCGACTACCTCGCCATCGTCACCCTCGGTTTCGGTGAGATCTTCCGCATCGCGGTGAACAACGCCGACGGCACCTCCGGCCCCGACATCACCAACGGCGCCAACGGCATCGCGTCCATCCCGAACCTCGACATCCTCGGGTTCGACTTCGGCGCGGAGCACAGCATCGCCGGCTTCACCATCGGCCGCTTCGCCAACTACTTCTTCCTGATGCTGCTGATCATGGCGGTCGTCGTGCTGGTCTTCCGGCGCAGCGGCGACTCCCGCATCGGCCGCGCCTGGGTCGCCATCCGCGAGGACGAGACCGCCGCGCTCGCCATGGGCATCAACGGCTTCCGGGTCAAGCTCATCGCCTTCGCGCTCGGCGCCTCGCTCGCCGGTCTCGCCGGCACCGTGCAGGCCCACGTCACCTACACGGTGACCCCGGAGCAGTACCTCTTCGCCGGTCCCATCCCGCCCAACTCCGCCTTCCTGCTCGCGGCCGTCGTCCTCGGCGGCATGGGCACCATGAGCGGTCCGCTGGTCGGCGCGTCCCTGCTCTTCCTCATCCCCAACAAGCTCCAGTTCATGGGCGAGTACCAGCTCCTCGCCTTCGGCGTCGCGCTGATCCTGCTCATGCGCTTCCGCCCGGAGGGCATGATCGCCAACCGGCGCAACCAGCTGGAGTTCCACGAGAACGACGAGACGCCCGCCACGCCCGTCAAGGCAGGTGCCTGAACCATGACGACCACCACCAACAAGGCCGAGGCCACCACCGAGCCGGCCGCCCGCGAGACCGTCCTCGACGCCCGCGGGGTCACCATGCGGTTCGGCGGCCTCACCGCCGTACGCGATGTGAACCTCACCGTGAACAGCGGCGAGATCGTCGGTCTCATCGGCCCCAACGGCGCCGGCAAGACCACCTTCTTCAACTGCCTCACCGGTCTCTACGTCCCCACCGAGGGCGAAGTCCGGTACAAGGGCACGGTCCTGCCGCCCACGTCCTTCAAGGTCACCGACGCGGGCATCGCCCGGACGTTCCAGAACATCCGGCTCTTCCACAACATGACCGTCCTGGAGAACGTCCTCGTCGGACGCCACACCCGGATGAAGCAGGGCCTCTGGTCCGCGCTGCTCCGCCTGCCGGGCTTCAAGAAGGCCGAGGCCGAGGCCGCCGAGCGGGCCATGGAGCTCCTGGAGTTCATCGGCCTCCAGGACAAGGCGCAGCACCTCGCCAAGAACCTCCCGTACGGAGAGCAGCGCAAGCTGGAGATCGCCCGCGCCCTCGCGAGCGACCCCGGTCTGATCCTGCTCGACGAGCCCACCGCCGGCATGAACCCGCAGGAGACGCGGGCGGCGGAGGAACTCATCTTCAAGATCCGGGACATGGGCATCGCCGTGCTCGTCATCGAGCACGACATGCGGTTCATCTTCAACCTCTGCGACCGGGTCGCCGTGCTCGTCCAGGGCCAGAAGCTGATCGAGGGCGACAGCGCGACCGTCCAGGGCGACGAGCGGGTCATCGCCGCGTACCTGGGCGAGCCGGTCGAGGCGGCCGCGACTGCGGCTGTCGCCGCCGAGGAGGTCTCGGAGGAGGGCCCGGAGACCCCCGCGGCCTCGGCCGACGAGGCCCCTGAGGCCCCGGAGGCCGAGGAGGACACCGAGCCCTCCGAGGACGACGAGGCCCCTGAGGCTCCAGAAGCCGACGAGGCCGAAGAAGCCGAGGAGACCCCTGAGGCTCCGGCCGACGAGGCCCCGGCCGACGAGGCTCCGGCCGACGGCGAGACCCCCGAGGCTCCCGCCGACGAGGCTCCCGCCGACGAGGCTCCCGCCGACGAAGACACCGACGAGGAGCCCTCGGAGGAGACCCCGCACGACCCTGCTTCGGGCAAGGAGAACGACGCATGACCGCACTGCTCGAAGTCGAGGACCTGCGCGTCGCCTACGGAAAGATCGAGGCCGTCAAGGGCATCTCCTTCTCCGTCGACGCCGGTGAGGTCGTCACCCTCATCGGCACCAACGGCGCCGGCAAGACCACCACCCTGCGGACCCTCTCCGGGCTCCTCAAGCCGGTCGGCGGCCAGATCAAGTTCGAGGGCAAGTCCCTCCGCAAGATCCCCGCGCACAAGATCGTCTCGCTGGGTCTGGCCCACTCCCCCGAGGGCCGGCACATCTTCCCCCGGATGACGATCGAGGAGAACCTCCTCCTCGGCGCCTTCCTCCGGAAGGACTCCGCCGGCATCGCCAAGGACGTCCAGCGCGCCTACGACCTCTTCCCGATCCTGGGCGAGCGTCGCAAGCAGGCCGCCGGCACGCTCTCCGGCGGTGAGCAGCAGATGCTCGCGATGGGGCGGGCGCTGATGTCCCAGCCGAAGCTGCTCATGCTCGACGAGCCCTCCATGGGTCTCTCGCCGATCATGATGCAGAAGATCATGGCGACGATCGCCGAGCTGAAGGCCCAGGGCACCACGATCCTGCTCGTCGAGCAGAACGCCCAGGCCGCGCTCGCCCTGGCGGACCACGGTCACGTCATGGAGATCGGCAAGATCGTGCTCTCCGGTACGGGGCAGAACCTGCTCCACGACGAGTCCGTCCGCAAGGCGTACCTCGGCGAGGACTGAGCACCACGAACGGAAGGCCCGCCCCACAAGGTCGTGGGGCGGGCCTTCTCGTGCGGGGAAACGCGGGCCGTGTACGGAAAAGCGGGCCTTCTCGTGCGTACGGAAACGGGGGCGGTTACTGCCCCTTGGCCGCCTTCTTCTCCTCGGCGTCCTCGATGACGGCCTCGGCGACCTGCTGCATCGACATGCGGCGGTCCATCGAGGTCTTCTGGATCCAGCGGAAGGCCGCCGGCTCCGTCAGCCCGTACTGGGTCTGCAGGATCGACTTGGCGCGGTCGACGAGCTTGCGGGTCTCCAGGCGCTGGGAGAGGTCGGCGACCTCCTTCTCCAGGGCGCGGAGCTCGGCGAAGCGGGAGACGGCCATCTCGATGGCCGGCACCACGTCGCTCTTGCTGAACGGCTTCACCAGGTACGCCATGGCGCCGGCGTCCCGGGCCCGCTCGACGAGCTCGCGCTGCGAGAAGGCGGTCAGCATGAGGACCGGGGCGATGGACTCGCCGGCGATCTTCTCGGCGGCGGAGATGCCGTCGAGGACGGGCATCTTCACATCGAGGATGACGAGGTCGGGGCGGTGCTCGCGGGCGAGCTCGACGGCCGTGGCGCCGTCTCCGGCCTCGCCGACGACCGTGTAGCCCTCTTCCTCCAGCATCTCTTTGAGGTCGAGGCGGATCAGGGCCTCGTCCTCGGCGATGACGACACGGGTCGTCAGCGGCGGAACGTGCGACGCCTCGGCGTCGTCGGCGGGCTGGGGCGACTCGGGGGCGGTCACGCGGGCTCCTCGTTCGATGGCCTCGTTCCGAGGCGGATACAGCTCCCCATGAGCCTACCTACCTCCTGTAAGGTAGGGGCACGGCGGGTGATCACCGACCTTCGTTTCGAAGGATGCCCCGGTAGCCCAGCGGAAGAGGCAGTGGTCTCAAACACCATACAGCGTGGGTTCGAATCCCACCCGGGGCACTTTACCTTCGATTCCAAGCTTTAAGACCGTGGCCTCTAGGCGAGTGGATCGCCGATGTGATGGACACGGACCAGGTTCGTCGAGCCCGCGACGCCCGGCGGGGAGCCCGCCGTGATGACCACGATGTCTCCCGGCTCGCAGCGGCCGATCCTGAGCAGTTCCTCGTCCACCTGGGCCACCATCGCGTCCGTGGAGTCGACGTGCGGGCCGAGGAAGGTCTCGACGCCCCAGGTGAGGTTGAGCTGGGAGCGGGTCGCCGGGTCCGGGGTGAAGGCGAGCAGCGGGATCGGTGAGCGGTAGCGGGAGAGCCGCTTGACCGTGTCGCCGGACTGGGTGAAGGCCACGAGGAACTTGGCGCCCAGGAAGTCGCCCATCTCGGCGGCCGCGCGGGCCACGGCACCGCCCTGGGTGCGGGGCTTGTTCCGCTCGGTCAGCGGCGGGAGGCCCTTGGCGAGGATGTCCTCCTCCGCGGCCTCGACGATCCGGCTCATGGTGCGGACCGTCTCGATCGGGAAGCGGCCGACGCTGGTCTCGCCGGAGAGCATCACGGCGTCGGTGCCGTCGATGACCGCGTTCGCCACGTCGCTCGCCTCGGCGCGCGTGGGGCGGGAGTTGTCGATCATCGAGTCGAGCATCTGGGTGGCGACGATGACCGGCTTGGCGTTGCGCTTGGCCAGTTTCACCGCGCGCTTCTGGACGATCGGCACCTGCTCCAGGGGCATCTCGACGCCCAGGTCGCCACGGGCGACCATGATGCCGTCGAAGGCGGCGACGATCTCCTCGATGTTCTCGACGGCCTGCGGCTTCTCGATCTTGGCGATGACGGGGAGCCGGCGGCCCTCCTCGTCCATGACGCGGTGGACGTCGTCGATGTCCCGGGCGCTGCGGACGAAGGAGAGGGCGATGACGTCGGCGCCGATGTTCAGCGCCCAGCGCAGGTCCTCGATGTCCTTCTCGGAGAGGGCCGGGACGGAGACGGCGACCCCGGGCAGGTTGAGGCCCTTGTGGTCGGAGACCATGCCGCCCTCGATCACGCGGGTGCGCACGCGCGGGCCGTCGACGGAGGTGACCTCCAGGGTGACGCGGCCGTCGTCGACGAGGATGCGCTCGCCCGGGGTCACGTCCCCGGCGAGTCCGGAGTAGGTCGTGCCGCAGCCGTGGCGGTCGCCCTCCATCGGCTCGACGGTGATGGTGAACTCGTCGCCGCGTTCAAGGAGTACGGGTCCCTCACGGAAGCGTCCGAGGCGGATCTTCGGGCCTTGAAGGTCGGCGAGGACACCGACGCTGCGGCCGGTCTCGTCGGCGGCCTCGCGGACGTGCTGATAACGCTTCTCGTGGTCGGCATAGCTGCCGTGGCTGAGATTGAAGCGGGCCACGTCCATTCCGGCCTCGACCAACGCCTTGATCTGGTCGTATGTTTCGGTGGCGGGCCCAAGGGTACAAACGATTTTCGCTCGGCGCATGAGGCGAGCCTAGGCCTTACCCACCAGTAGGAAGTTGGCTCGGCATGACCGTCCAACAACCTTTACGTGAAAGGCTGTTGACAAGTCTTGAATCTGTGCGCCGGCTCGCTCCGATGAGCGATTTTCGCGCCCCCCGGGCGACCGTCTCAGAGTGCGGGCGGGCGCATCGTGAACCGCGCCACGACCTCGGCCGTCACCGTCTGCCGCTGCGGTTCGAGGTCCAGTGGCGGCGCCTCCCCGACCGCCTCCGCCGCGTAGGCCACCGCCCTGGCGCCGAAGCCGCCGCGCCTCGGTCTCGGGGGCTCGGCGAGACCCGCGTCCGACAGTTCGAGGAGTGAGGCGAGCGAGGTGCCGAGCGCCTCGGCGTAGGCGCGCGCCCGCTGCACCGCCTCCTCGATCGCGAGCCGGCGCGCCTCCGCGTACGCCGGAGAGGCCGGCCGCAGGTCCCACCACGGGCCGTCGACGCTCGTCATCTCCAGGTCCGCGAGCCGGGTCACCAGCTCGCCGAGCGCGGTGAAGTCGGTCAGCTCGGCCGTCACCCGCACCCGTCCCGTATAGGCGTGCACCCGCTCCCCGCGCCCCTTCCGGGTCAGCTCCGGGGAGAGGGAGAGACTGCCCGTCTCCAGCTTCTGGACCGCGTCGCCGTGCGCCTTGACCAGGTCGAGCACCCGCGCGTTGCGGCGGGTGAGGTCCGCGAGCGTCTCGGCGCGGTCCGTGCCCCGCGCCGAGACGGTCACCCAGATCCGGGCGAACTCCGGCTCGACCTCCAGGCGTCCTTCGCCACGGACCGTCACCTGCGGCGCGTCGGGGGTGGGGTGGGGATGTGTCATACCGAACACTTTCCCACTCCGTAACCCGAAAGGTCTGTTGCGACAGTGCCTTCTGAGCCAGAATCTACGCGCGTTGTGCGCCATGGCAGGCGCCGAATCAATGGGGAGAACCACATGCCGCTGAACCGCCGGGCCTTCTTGGGCAACTCCGCCGCCGTCGGAGCCGGAGTCGCTCTCACCGCCGGGGTCGCCGCCCCGGCCGAGGCCCACGAAGCCCGCCCCCGGCCGGCCAAGCGGTACTCGTTCACCGTGATGGGCACCACCGACCTGCACGGCAACGTCTTCAACTGGGACTACTTCACGGACAAGGAGTTCGACGACAAGGCCCACAACGACGTCGGTCTCGCCAAGATCTCCACCCTGGTCAACCAGGTCCGCGCGGAGAAGGGCGAGGAGAACACCCTCCTCATCGACGCCGGCGACACCATCCAGGGCACCCAGCTGTCCTACTACTACGCCAAGGTCGACCCGATCACCCAGACCGGCGGCCCGGTCCACCCGATGGCCCAGGCCATGAACGCCATCGGCTACGACGCCGCCGCGCTCGGCAACCACGAGTTCAACTACGGCATCCCGGTGCTCCGCAAGTTCGAGGAGCAGTGCGACTTCCCGCTGCTCGGCGCCAACGCGCTCGACGCCAAGACCCTGCGCCCGGCCTTCGCCCCGTACAGCATCCACTGCCTGCGCACCCCGCACGGCAAGGACGTCAAGGTCGCGGTCCTCGGCCTGACCAACCCGGGCATCGCCATCTGGGACAAGGCCAACGTCACCGGCAAGATGGTCTTCCCCGGCCTGGAGGAGCAGGCCGCGAAGTGGGTGCCGAAGCTGCGCTCCATGGGCGCGGACGTCGTGATCGTCTCGGCGCACTCCGGCTCCTCCGGCACCTCCTCGTACGGTGACCAGCTCCCGTACGTCGAGAACGCGGCCGGTCTCGTCGCCGAGCAGGTGCCCGGCATCGACGCGATCCTCGTCGGCCACGCGCACACCGAGATCCCCGAGTACCGGATCGCCAACAAGGAGACCGGCAAGGAGGTCGTGCTCTCCGAGCCGCTGAAGTGGGGCCAGCGCCTCACCCTCTTCTCCTTCGACCTGGTGTGGGAGAAGGGCCGCTGGGTGGTCGAGAAGTCCGGCGCGCAGGTCCTCAACTCCAACACGGTCGCCGAGGACCCGGAGATCACCGGCCTGCTCGCGGACGAGCACAAGAAGGTCGTCGCGTACGTCAACCAGGTCATCGGCACCTCCACGGCGGCCATGACCACGGCCGACGCGCCGTGGAAGGACGAGCCGATCATCGACCTGATCAACGTCGTCCAGGCCGAGACGGTGAAGGCGGCCCTCGCGGGCGGCGCGTACGCCGGTCTGCCGGTGCTCTCGCAGGCCTCCTGCTTCTCCCGCACGGCCCGGATCCCGGCCGGCGAGATCAGCATCAAGGACGCCGCCGGCCTGTACCCCTTCGAGAACACCCTGGAGGCCCGCCTGATGACGGGCGCCCAGCTGAAGGACTACCTGGAGTACTCGGCGAAGTACTACGTCCAGACGCCGGCGGGCGCGCCCGTCGACACCGCGAAGCTCACCAACGCGGACGCCACCCCGGACTACAACTACGACGCCGTGTCCGGTCTGACGTACGGCATCGACATCGCCAAGCCGGTCGGGCAGCGGATCACCGGCCTGTCCTTCCAGGGCGAGCCGCTCGACCCGGCCGCGCAGTTCGTCCTCGCGGTGAACAACTACCGGGCCAGCGGCGGCGGCGCGTTCCCGCACGTGGCCAAGGCCCAGCAGCTGTGGGCGAACTCGGACGAGATCCGCAACACCATCATCCAGTGGGTGAAGGCCAAGGGGACCGTCGACCCGGGCACCTTCGCGTCGGTGGACTGGAAGCTGACCCGGGACGGCGTGCCGGTCTTCTAGCCCGTACGTTCCTACTGCTGCACGAGAGGCGTCAGCTTCTGGCTCTGGGCCGGGATGCTCGGCGCCTCTCGCTTCTCCAGGCCGAAGCTGGTGAAGGCGGTGCGGCGCGGCAGCGGGTACGGCTCCTTGCCGGTGACCGCGTTGAGGATGACCGCGCTGCGCCAGGCCGCGAGGCCCAGGTCGGGGGCGCCGACGCCGTGGGTGTGGCGCTCGGCGTTCTGGACGTACACGGAGCCGGTGACGGAGGGGTCGAGGACCAGGCGGTAGCGCTCGTCGACGCGGGGGCGCCCGGCGGAGTCGTGCCGCAGGTACGGGTCGAGTCCGGCGAGCATCCGGTCCACCGGGCGCTCCCGGTAGCCGGTCGCCAGGACGACGGCGTCGGTGGTGAGCCGGGAGCGGGTGCCCTGCTGCACGTGCTCCAGGTGCAGTTCGACCTGGGTGGTGGCGACCCGGCCGGCGGTGCGGACCCGGACGCCGGGGGTGAGGACGGCGTCGGGCCAGCCGCCGTGCAGGGTGCGGCGGTAGAGCTCGTCGTGGACGGCGGCGATGGTCTCCGCGTCGATCCCCTTGTGCAACTGCCACTGCCGGGGCATGAGTTCACCGCGCACGGGCTCGGGCAGGGCGTGGAAGTAGCGGGTGTAGTCGGGGGTGAAGTGCTCCAGGCCGAGCTTGGAGTACTCCATGGGGGCGAAGGCCTCGGTGCGGGCCAGCCAGTGGATCCTCTCGGCTCCGGCGGGGCGGGCCCGGAGCAGGTCGAGGAAGACCTCGGCGCCGGACTGGCCGGAGCCGATCACGGTGACGTGCCCGGCGCGCAGGAGCGTCTCGCGGTGGGTCAGGTAGTCGGCGGAGTGGATCACCGGGACGCCGGGGGCGTCGGCGAGCGGGCGGAGCGGCTCGGGGACGTACGGCTCGGTGCCGACGCCCAGGACGACGTTCCGGGTGTAGGCGCGGCCCAGGGCCTCGGCCTCGCCCTCCGGGTCGACCTGGGTGAAGTCGACCTCGAAGAGGCGCCGTTCGGGGTTCCAGCGGACCGAGTCGACCTGGTGGCCGAAGCGGAGTCCGGGGAGCCGCTCGCTGACCCAGCGGCAGTAGGCGTCGTACTCGGCGCGCTGGATGTGGAACTTCTCGGCGAAGTAGAAGGGGAAGAGGCGCTCGCGGCTCTTCAGGTAGTTGAGGAAGGTCCAGGGGCTGGCCGGGTCGGCGAGGGTCACCAGGTCGGCGAGGAAGGGGACCTGGAGGGTGGCGCCGTCGAGGAGGAGCCCCGGGTGCCACCGGAAGGCCGGCCGCTGCTCGTAGAAGGTGGCGGCGAGGCCGCCGGGGACGCCGTGCGCGAGGGCGGCGAGCGAGAGGTTGAAGGGGCCGATGCCGACGCCCACCAGGTCGTGGGGCTGGTCGAGGTCCTGCTGGGGGGTGCTGCCGGTCATCGGTGCGCGCTGCCTTCCACGAGGGTGAGGATCTCTGCGAGATCGCCGGGGGTGGTGTGGGGGTTGAGCAGGGTGGCCTTGAGCCAGAGGCGGCCGTCGGCCGTCGCCCGGCCGAGGACCGCGCGGCCCTCGGCGAGGAGGGTGCGGCGGATCGCCGCGACGGTCCCGTCGTCGGCGGCGGTGGGCCGGAAGAGGACGGTGGTGAGGACGGGCCGGCCCCTGAGGTCGAGGCCGGGGGCCTTCTCCACCTGGTCGGCGAGGTCCTGGGCGAGGTCCATGCAGGTGTCGACGAGCGCGCCGAGCCCGGCGCGGCCGAGGGCCCGGAGCGTGACCGCGGTCTTGAGGACGTCGGGGCGGCGGGTGGTGCGCAGGGAGCGGCCGAGGAGGTCGGGGAGGCCGGCCCCGGTGTCGTCGTCGGCGTTCAGATAGTCGGCGGTGTGGCCGAGGACGGCGAGGTCGGCGGTGTCGCGTACGGCGAGGAGTCCCGCGGCGGCGGGCTGCCAGCCGAGTTTGTGCAGGTCGACGGTGACGGTGCGGGCCCGGTCGAGGCCGTCGAGGAGGGGGCGGTGGGTACGGCTGAAGAGGACGGGCCCGCCGTACGCGGCGTCCACGTGCAGCTCCGCGCCCCGGGCGGCGCAGACGTCCGCGATCGCGGGCAGCGGGTCGATCAGGCCCTCGTCGGTGGTGCCGGCGGTGGCGGCGACGAGGACGGGGCCCGTCCCTCCGGCCAGGGCTTCGGTGAGGGCGGCCGGGTCCAGCGTGCCGCCGGGGGTGGGCAGGGTGACCGGCTCGGGCAGGCCCAGGAGCCAGGCGGCGCGGCGGAAGGAGTGATGGGCGTTGGCGCCGACGACGATCCGCAGTCCCGCGCCGTGCCGCTCCCGGGCCAGGAGCAGCGCCAGCTGGTTGGACTCGGTGCCGCCGGTGGTGACGAGCGCGTCGGGCGCTTCCGCCCCGGGGAAGAGCTCGGCCGCCAGGGCCGCCGTCACCTCCGCCTCCAGGGCGGAGGCCGCCGGCGCCTGGTCCCACGAGTCCATGGACGGGTTCAGCGCGGAGGCGGCCAGGTCGGCGGCCGCGGCGAGCGCGAGGGGCGGGGTGTGGAGATGGGCGGCGCACCGGGGGTGGGCGGGATCCGCGGCCCCTTCCGCGAGGGCCCGGGCGAGGGTCCTCAGCGCCTCGTCCGGCCCGGTGCCGGTCTCGGGCAGTACGGCTCCGAGGGCCCCGATCCGGCGTGCCACCGCCTCCGGCCCCCCGGCCGGCAGCGGCCCGCCCCTGGCCTGCGCTCCTTCCTGGAGCGCGTCCAGGGTGATGCCGAGCAGACGGCTCAGGGCGGTGGGGTCGGCGGCGAGGGGTGGGGGTGCGGCACGCATGGACGACAGGGTGCCGGGGCGTGCGGGGCGTTGTCCGGGGAGTCCGTCGACGTGACCCGAACGAGGGACGTCGGGCGTGTGCTTCCGGAGCGGGGGCGGGCGCCGCCCGGCGGGGCGGCGCCCACGACGGGCGGTGTCCTTACGTCACTTGGAGGTTGGCCATCATGCCCATGTCCTCGTGTTCCGCGTTGTGGCAGTGGAAGAGGTAGCGGCCGCGGTAGCCCTCCCAGCGGGTGATGATCTCGGCGGATTCGCCGGGGCGGAGGGAGATGGTGTCCTTGAGGCCGCCGTCGTGCGGGAGGGGGTCCTTGGTGCCCCGGGAGAGGATGCGGAAGCCGGTGAGGTGGAGGTGGACGGGGTGGTGGACGTCGGCGACGAGGCGCCAGATCTCCACGTCGCCGAGGCGGACGGTCACGTCGGAGCGGGCCGGGTCGAAGGGCTTTCCGCCGATGAGCCAGCCGTGCCTGCTGTCCTCGCCCATGCGTCCGGCGCGGAAGGAGAAGTCGCGGACGCGGACGGCGTCGGAGCGGCGCCAGGTCGGGAGGTCGGTCGAGAGGCGGGAGGGGACGCGGCTGTCGTCGGCGGCCTTGCGGGCGACCCGGAAGGCCATCACGTCGCGCGTGCGCCCGGAGCCCAGGCGGTTGACGAGCTTGACGAGGGTGCCGACGGGGAAGCGCGAGAAGTCGACGACCAGGTCGTAGCGTTCGGCCGGGGCGACGGGCAGGGAGGAGTGCTTCACCGGTGCCGCGAGCAGGCCCTGGTCGGCGCCGATCTGGACGAACTCGACCGTGCGCCCGTCGCCTTCGTCGACGAACTCCAGCTCGTAGTGCCGGGCGTTCGACGCGTTCAGGAGGCGCAGCCGGTAGCGGGCCGCGTCGACCTCGTGGACGGGCCAGGGGGCGCCGTTGACGAGGATGACGTCGCCGAGGACGCCGGCGAGGTAGGGCTCCTGGACGCCGGGGCGGTCGCGCAGGGTGGGGTCGAGGGAGGGGTAGTCGAGGCTGCCGTCGGCGGCGAAGGCGCGGTCCGCGATCATGAGGGGCAGTTCGCGCGGCCCGGCGGGCAGCCCGAGGGCCTCCTCGGCGTCGTCGCGCACGATGTGCATGCCGGCGAGGCCCCGCCAGATCGCCGGGGCGGTGAAGTCCATGCGGTGGTCGTGGTACCAGAGCAGCGTCGGCCGCTGTTCGAGCGGGAAGGTGTAGTCCCTGGTCAGGTCGGTCGTCACCGCCTGGGGGTCGTGCATGCCGCCGTGACCGGACCCGTGACCGCCGCCGTGGCCGCCGCCGTGACCGCCCTCCTGGCCGCCCCAGCCCGCGGGCAGCACCAGGTCCGTCGGGTAGCCGTCCGAGGCCGCCGGGGTGCGTCCGCCGTGCAGGTGCACGACGGTCGGCACGGGCAGTTCGTTGCGGTGGGAGACGGTGACCGGGCGGCCGCGGCGCGATTCGATCGTGGGGCCGGGGAAGGTGCCCCCGTACGTCCACAGCCGTGTCCTGACGCCGGGCAGGATCTCGGCGGTCGCCTCGCGCTGGACGATCTCGTAGCGGTCCGCGCGGCCGGACGTGGAGACCGGCTTCAGGACGGCGGGGAGCGGCAGCGGCACCTTGAAGGGCGGCGGCAGCGGTACGGCGCTGCGGAGTTCGGCTCCGGTGGCGGCGGGGCTGCGGGAGAGCACGGCGCCGACGGTGAGGCCGGTGGCCGCCATCGCTCCCAGCGCGCCGCCGATGCCGAGGACCCGGCGCCTCGTCAGGTCAGGCATCGACGGTCTCCTTGCGCTCCAGCGGCCGCAGCCAGGTCGCGGCGAACAGCAGGACGACGGCGGCGATGGTGAACACGCCCAGGGGGATGTGCAGCCACAGCAGCCCGGCCAGTCCCGCGGTGTACTGCGTCATCTCGGCGGCCACGAGCGCCAAGCTGACATAGAAGGGCCAGGAGCGGCGCAGCCGTACCCAGATCACGATCGCGACGACGAGCTGGACGAGGGCGAGCGTGGCGACGGCGTTGGCGCCCGCCGCGTGCATGCCCAGGCCGTCGAAGTCGCCGCTCAGATAGACACCGGCGAACACCGGCTGACCGAGGATCGCCAGCACGTGCACGGTGACGATGCCCCGCCACACACCTCTCAACATGACGCGCTCTTCCCCTCGTTGTCGGCGCGGAACGCTCATGACGCTATGTCCCCGGCGATAATCTGTCCAAGATCGATATCGCTATGGGGCCATGCCCCTGGGGGCATGATGGATCTCCACGCGCTCGGGCAATTCGTCGTCGTGGCCCGCCTTGAGCACCTCAGCCGGGCGGCCGAGGAACTCCACGTTGCCCAGCCGTCCTTGAGCCGCACCATAGCCCGGCTGGAGAGCGAACTGGGCGCACCTCTGTTCGACCGGGTCGGCCGGCTCCGGCTGAACGAGGCGGGGAAGGTCTTCCTCCGGTACGTCGAGCGCTCCCTCGGGGAGCTCGACGCGGGACGGCGGGCCGTCGCGGCCCTCACGGGCGGGGAGTCCGGCACGGTACGGCTGGCCTCGGAGACCTTCCTCACCCTGACCGGGCCGCTCGGGGCGTTCAAGCGGGCCCACCCCTCGGTCGAGGTCGAACTGCACCAGATGGGCGCCGAGGAGATGGCCCGCGGTCTGCGCACCCAGGAGGTGGACCTCTGCGTCGCCTCGCAGCCGTACCCGCCCGAGGGCCTGGAGGCGGTGCGGCTGCTCGACGAGGAGGTGTGGGTGGTCGCGCCGCTCGGCCACCCGCTGGCGGGCCGCTCCTCGGTGACCGTCGGCGAACTCGCCGGCGAGTCCTTCGTCGCCACCCGCCGGGGGCACTGGCAGCGCCGGCTCCTCGACCGGCTCTTCGCGGGGGACGGCCTCGCTCCCCCGCGGATCGTCTGCGAGGGCGACGAGCCGAGCGCCACCGCGATCCTGGTCGCCGCGGGGCTCGGCATCGGTCTCATCCCGGACATGGCCCGGCGCAGCGCCACCCGCGCCCCCGTGGCCTGGATATCCGTCGACAGCCCGGACTGCCGGCGCGTCCTCACCCTGCTCCGGCACGCCGACAGTCCTCCCACGGGCGCCGCGCGCCTGATGCACGCGGCGCTCACCGGCTGGGACTGGTCGGGAGGACCGGTCTAGACGGTCCCGGTACGCCTCAGCCGCGGACGCGCAGTGCGCGGCGCAGGTCGTCCAGCTGGTCGACCAGCTTGCGGTGGAGGGCCGGGATCATCCGGTCGTCCGCGAGGTGGCGGTCGCCCAGGGCCAGGGAGTCGGCGTCGATCGCGTACGCGGGGAAGGCGTAGCGGCCGGCGGCCTCGGCCATGGCGGGGCCCCGGCGGTCGCCGAGCGCGATGGCCGCCTCGTAGAAGCGCGGCACGTACTCCCGTACGAGCTCGGCCTGTTCGGGCTGCCAGAAGCCCTGGGCGGTGGCGGTGAAGAGGTAGTTGGAGAGGTCGTCGGAGGAGAACATCGCAGCCCAGGCCGCCTCCTTCGCCTCCGGGTCCGGGAGGGCGGCGCGGCAGCGGGCCGCGCCTTCCTGGCCGGTGGCGCTCGGGTCCCGTTCCAGTTCGGCGGCGATCACGGTCTCGTCGGTGGCGCCGAGGACGGCGAGCCGGGCGAGGATCCTCCAGCGCAGCTCGGGGTCGAGCTCGGGGCCGCCGTGGACGGTGCCCTCGTCGAGCCAGGAGGCGATCTTGTCGGGGGTGGTGGCGCTGTCGACGCAGGTGCGGACGGCGGTGAGGCGCAGCCCGGGGGCCTCGCCGTCCTCGGTGCGGCGGAGCAGGGCGCGGGCGATCTCACCGATGGCGGCGAGGGCGGCGGGGCGCTCGCCCTCGGAGACGTACCGGTCGGCGATCTGGGTGCGGGCGAAGCCCAGGACGCCCTGGACGACGGCGAGTTCGTCCTCCTCGGGCAGGTGGGCGAGGGCGGTCTCCAGGTAGGCGGAGGGCTCCAGCGCGCCGTCGCGGACCATGTCGCGCAGCGCGTTCCAGACGACGGCGCGGGTGAGGGCGTCGGGGATGCGGGAGAGGCCGCGCAGGACGGTCTCCAGGGAGACCTCGTCGAAGCGGAGCTTGGTGTAGGTGAGGTCGCCGTCGTTGAGGACGACGAGGGCGGGGCGGGGGCCGGTCAGCTCGACGGGCGCCTCCTGCGGGACGTCGAGCTCGCGGCGCTCGCGGAGGGTGAGGGCGCCGTCGGGCTGCCGGTCGAAGATCCCGGCCTGGATCCGGTGGGGGCGGCTGCCGTCGCGGTCGACGTGGAGCCGCCACTGGGTGCCCTCGCCCTCGAGGCGGGGGGTGAGGGTGTCGACGCCGGTGGTGCGGAGCCACTGCTCGGCCCAGGCGTGGACGTCGCGGTCGGTGGCGGCGGCGAGGTTGTCGATGAAGTCGGCGAGGGTGGCGTTGCCGAACTTGTGGCGCTTGAAGTGGATGTTGATGCCGGCGAGGAAGTCCTTCTCGCCGAGCCAGGCGACGAGCTGGCGCAGGGCGGAGGCGCCCTTGGCGTAGGAGATGCCGTCGAAGTTGAGGAGTGCGGAGGCGGTGTCGGGGACGGCTTCCGGGTCGGGGGCGACGGGGTGGGTGGAGGGCCGCTGGTCGGCCTCGTACCCCCAGGCCTTGCGGGTGACGCCGAAGTCGATCCAGGTGTCGGCGAAGAGGTCGGAGCAGGCCTCGTTGACGGTCTGGAAGCCCATGTACTCGGCGAAGGACTCGTTCAGCCAGATGTCGTCCCACCAGCGGAGGGTGACGAGGTCGCCGAACCACATGTGGGCCATCTCGTGCGCGATGACCATGGCGCGGGTCATCCGCTCGGTGGCGGTGACGGCGGAGCGGAAGACGAACTCGTCGCGGAAGGTGACGAGTCCGGGGTTCTCCATGGCGCCGGCGTTGAACTCGGGGACGAAGGCCTGGTCGTACGAGTCGAAGGGGTACGGCTCGTCGAACTTCTCGTGGTAGCGGTCGTAGCAGGCCTTGGTGACGGCGAGGATCTCGTCGGCGTCGGCGTCGAGGTGGGCGGCGAGGGAGCGGCGGCAGTGGATGCCGAAGGGCAGGCCGGCGTGCTCGGTGCGGACGCTGTGGAAGGGGCCGGCGGCGACGCAGACGAAGTAGGTGGAGAGCAGCGGGGTGGCGGCGGCCTTCCAGCTGCCGTCGGGCTGCTGCTCGGTGATGCCGTTGGACAGGACGGTCCAGCCCTCGGGCGCGGTGACGCCCATCTCGAAGACGGCCTTCAGGTCGGGCTGGTCGAAGCCGGCGAAGACGCGCTGGACGTCCTCCATGAAGAGCTGGGTGTAGACGTACGACTCGCCGTCGGTGGGGTCCGTGAAGCGGTGCATGCCCTCGCCGGTGCGGGAGTACCGCATGGTGGCGCTGATGTCGAGGGTGTGCTCGCCCTCGGTGAGGGTCAGCGGGAGCCGGTTGCCGTAGAGGGCGGTGACGTCGAGGGGCTCGTCGTCGAGGAGGGCGGAGTGCAGGGTCTCGGGCTTGAGCTCGACGAAGGTGTCCCCCGCGGCGCGGGCCGTGAAGCGGATGAGGCTGCGCGACGCGAAGGTCTCGTCGCCGGTGGTGAGGTCGAGGTCCACGCGGTAGTGGTGGACGTCGAGGAGCTGGGCACGGGTCTGCGCTTCGTCGCGCGTCAGTACGGACATGGGGGCCATGCTGCCTGATGGATTTCCCCAGCGGTACAGGGATGTCCGGCAAGAGGCCGCTTACCGGCCTCCCGCGGGCCTCTCACGCGAGTCCGGAGCCGTTCAGGTGGGTGAAGGCGGCGGCGATGCGGGGGCGGTCGTAGCCGGTCGGTCCGGCGGCGCCGCTGGAGATCAGGGTGTGGAGCAGGATCCGGGCCTTGGCGGGGTCGAGCGGGCCGGCCGGGATCAGTCCGTGGCGCAGCAGGTCGTACTCGGAGCCGGGGCTGCGGTAGGTGCGGGAGAGGGTCGCGCCGCCGCCCGTGCGGGAGGCCAGGACGACGGGGATGCGGCGGGCGATCTCGGCGAGGGGTTCGACGAGGTGGGCGGGGGCGTGTCCGGCGCCGAAGGCGGCGACGACGAGGCCCTGGAAGCGGTGGTCGACGGCTTCGAGGAGTTCGCCGCGGTCGCCGAGGGAGAGGGTCACCAGGGCGACGCGCACGGAGGGGTCGAGCTTCAGCGCGCAGAGCGCGGTGGGGGCGGCGGGGCGGAGCAGGATGCGGGGTTCGCCCTCGACGACGGTGCCGATGGGTCCGGCGCCGGGTGAGGCGAAGGTGGCGACGGAGGTGGTGTGGGTCTTGCGGGCGAGGCGGGCGGCGTGGATCTCGTCGGCGAGGACGACGAGGACGCCGAGGTTCCGGCAGGCGGGGTCGGCGGCGACGGCGAGCGCGGCGGCGAGGTTGGCGGGGCCGTCGGCTCCGGGCAGGTCGGGGCGGCGCATGGCGCCGGTGACGGCGATCGGCGCCTGTTCGGTGCTGCAGAGCAGGTCGAGGAGGAAGGCGGTCTCCTCCAGGGTGTCGGTGCCCTGGACGACGACCACGCCGGAGCCGTCGGCGACGGTCTCGCGGATCTCGTCGGCGAGGGCCGCGAGGTCCTCGAAGGAGAGGGTGGAGCTGGGGACGCGGCGGAAGTCCCGCAGGACGACGTCCTCGGGGGCGCCGAGCTCGGCGAGGACCTCCTGGCCGGTCATGCGGGCTGCGTCACCGCCTCGTGCGGAGATGGTCCCTCCGAGGGTGAAGACCGTGACGCGGCCCATCAGCGTGCTCCGTCCGCAATCGTCTCGTGGTGCCGGATGACCTCGGCGATGATGAAGTTGAGGAGTTTCTCCGCGAAGGCCGGGTCCAGTTTCGCGCTCTCGGCGAGTTCGCGCAGCCGGGCGATCTGGCGGGCCTCGCGGGCGGGGTCGGCGGGCGGGAGCTGGTGCTCGGCCTTGAGTATGCCGACCTGCTGGGTGCACTTGAAGCGCTCGGCGAGCATGTACACGACCGCGGCGTCGATGTTGTCGATGCTTTCGCGCAGCCGGGTCAGCTCGGCGATGACGTTCGGGTCGATGGCACTGGTGCCGCTGGTGTCGCTCATGATCTGCGAGCTTAGACGGATCTGGGGAGGATCGTGGGCGGGTGTTCGGGATCCGGAACGACGTTGCTCCAGCCCCCGTGCACGGACCGTCCCTGCTGCTCGCGGAAGCGGATGGGCGCGGTGCCGACCCGGCGGGTGAAGAGCCGGGAGAAGTAGGCGGGGTCGTCGTAGCCGACGCGGCGGGCGACGGCGGCGACGGGCAGCTCGGTGGCGGCGAGGAGCTCCTTGGCGCGGCCGAGGCGGACGGTGAGCAGATAGTCCTTGGGGCTGCACCCGGCGGCGCGGCGGACGGCGGTGCGCAGCTCGGCGGGGGTCATGCCGTGCCGGGTGGCGTGGTCGGCGACGGAGAGCGGCTGGAAGGCGTCGCGGGCGAGGGCGGCGAGGACGGGGTCGCCGTCGGCGTTGGTGTCGGCGCGGGCCCGGCGCAGGGCGACGAGCAGTTCGTGGACGGCGGCGCCGGTCTCGACCTCCAGGAAGGGGTTGCCGGGGCGGGCGGCGCGGGCGATCCGGCCGATGGCGGCGCGGGCGGGGGCGGCGTCGGAGAGGGGGACGACGGGCCGGTCGGGCTCGATGTAGCCGAGCTCGGTGTAGGTGGCGGTGGCGGGTCCGGTGAAGTCGACGAAGGCCTCGTCCCAGCCGGTGCCGGGGTCCGCGGCGTAGTGGTGGGGGACGCCGGGGGTGAGCCAGAGGAGGGCGGGGGCGGTGACGGTGGTGCGGCGCCCGTCGGCCCCCCGGTACCAGCCGCCGCCGGCGGAGACGACGACGGCGACGTGGTGGTCGAGGGTGCGCGGGCCGACGGTGGGCAGGGTGCCGTGCTGGAGTCCGACGCCCAGACAGACGAGGCCGAGGCGCTGGTGGACGGGGCCGGGCGTGAAGTAGCGCATCCAGGTGTGGTACATCGCCGTGCCTCCGTAACGTCCAAACTGCGACGATCTTTGTCCATGGACCGTGCCGCCGCCAGGGGGTGAGGGTGAGGCCATGAGCACGTTCGCTGTGGGTGACTTCGCTGTCGGTGACGAGGACTTTCTGCTCGACGGGCGGCCGGTGCGGCTGCTGTCGGGGGCGCTGCACTACTTCCGGGTGCACGAGGGGCACTGGGAGCACCGGCTCGGGATGCTGCGCGCGATGGGCCTCGACTGTGTCGAGACGTACGTCCCGTGGAACCTGCACGAGCCGGAGCCCGGCCGGTACGCGGATCCGGAGGCGCTGGGCCGGTTCCTGGACGCGGTGGGGCGGGCCGGGATGCGGGCGATCGTGCGCCCGGGGCCGTACATCTGCGCCGAGTGGGAGAACGGCGGGCTTCCGCACTGGCTGACCGGGCCGCTGGGGCGGCGGGTGCGGAGCCTCGACCCGGAGTTCCTGGCGCCGGTGGAGGCCTGGTTCCGGCGGCTGCTCCCGCAGGTGGTGGAGCGGCAGGTGGACCGGGGCGGGCCGGTGGTCCTGGTGCAGGTGGAGAACGAGTACGGGAGTTACGGGAGCGACCGGGGCTATCTGGAGTGGGTGGCGGGGCTGCTGCGGAGCTGCGGAGTGAGCGTGCCGCTGTTCACCTCGGACGGGCCCGAGGACCACATGCTGACGGGCGGTTCGGTGCCGGGGGTGCTGGCGACGGCGAACTTCGGCTCGGGGGCGCGGGAGGGCTTCGCGACGCTGCGGCGGCATCAGCCGTCGGGGCCGCTGATGTGCATGGAGTTCTGGTGCGGCTGGTTCGACCACTGGGGCACGGAGCACTCCGTGCGGGACGCGGCGGACGCGGCGGCGGCGCTGCGGGAGATCCTGGAGTGCGGCGCCTCGGTCAATGTGTACATGGCGCACGGCGGGACGAACTTCGGCGGCTGGGCGGGCGCGAACCGGGACGGCGAGCTGCACGACGGCCCGCTGCGGCCGACGGTGACCTCGTACGACTACGACGCGCCGGTCGACGAGGCGGGGCGGCCGACGGAGAAGTTCCGGGCCTTCCGCGAGGTGCTCGCGGAGTACGCGGAGGGGCCGCTGCCGGAGCTCCCGGAGCCGCCGGCCCGGCTCGGGGCGCCGGTGTCCTGCGTGCTCGACGGCTGGGCGCCGCTGGACGGCGTCCTGGAGGTGCTCGGCGGCGAGGAGACGGCGACGCCGATGCCGCCGGCCTTCGAGGAGCTGGGCGTGGACCGGGGGCTGGTCCGCTACCGGGTGGCGGTGCCGGGTCCCCGGCAGCCGTATCCGCTGGGCGTGACGGGGCTGCGGGACCGGGCGGTGGTGTACGTCGACGGGGTGGCGGCGGGGGTGCTCACGGAGACGGAGGCGGTGCTGCCGGAGCCGGTGGCGGGTCCCGCGCTGGTGGACCTGTGGGTGGAGTCGCTCGGCCGGGTCAACTACGGGCCGCGGCTCGCGGAGCCGAAGGGGATCACCGGCGGCGTACGGCACGAGCGGCAGTATCTGCACGGGGTACGGGCCCGGGGCCTGCGCCTGGACGCCTTCGAGCCGGCGGCGGTCGGCAAGGTGCCGTTCGGGCCGGTCTCCGACGGCCCCGGCCTCTACCGGGGGGCGTTCGACGTGACCGGGGCCGGTGACGCGTGGCTGCGGCTGCCGGGCGCGGCCCGCGGCTTCGTGTGGGTGAACGGCTTCTGTCTGGGCCGCTACTGGGCGGCGGGCCCGCAGGAGGCGCTGTTCGTGCCGGGTCCGGTGCTGCGGGAGGGCGCGAACGAGGTGTGGGTCCTCGCCGTGGAGGGCGGTCCCGGGTCGGGGCCGGTGCTGGACCCGGTGTGAGCGTGAGGGCGCCCCGGAGCCGAGGCCGCTCCGGGGCGCCCGTTCACGAGCCGTCCGCTACAGCGTGGCGGCGGCGGAGGTGATGGCGGCGGCGAAGGTCGAGACCTCCGTGTAGACGCCGGGGAAGCCGGGCCGCGCGCAGCCCTCGCCCCAGCTCACGATGCCGACCTGGATCCAGGCGCCGTTGTCGTCCTTGCGGAACATGGGGCCGCCGGAGTCGCCCTGGCAGGTGTCGACCCCGCCCTGGCTGTAGCCGGCGCAGATCTCGTCGGAGGGGACGAGGTCGCTGCCGTAGGCGGCCTGGCAGGAGGCGTCGGAGACGAACGGGACGTTCGCCTTGAGCAGGTAGCGCTGCTGCGCCCCGCCCTCGCGGGCGGCGCCCCAGCCGGCCACGGTGAAGGTGCCGTTGTTGTACGCGGTGGTGTCGGCGATCTTCAGGTTGGGCAGCGAGGTGATCGGGCTGGCGAGCTTGATGAGCGCCCAGTCCTTGCCCTGTCCGGTGTAGCCGGGGGCCTGGAGGACCTTGGTCGACTTGACCTTGATGGCGCTGCTGGACTGGAGGTCCACGACTCCGGCGGTGGCGGTGATGCTCGTGTTGGTGCCGGAGCCGCTCACGCAGTGGGCGGCGGTGAGGACGACCTGAGGGCTGATCAGGGAGCCGCCGCAGCCCATGGAGAGCCTGACCATCCAGGGGAACTCGCCCTGGGCGGCGCGGGTGCCGCCGACGACGGGCGCGGGGGCGGCGGAGGCGGTGGTGGTGGGCTGGAGACTGACGGCCGCCAGGACGACGGCGCCGGCGGCGGCCAGCTTCTGGAGGGCACGGACCATGCGGTTCTGCTTCACGTGTCTTCCTTCTCTCGTGGGGGGTCGGCCTCGGCGGGTGGCGGTGTGCGGGCGGGCCGCAAGCCGTGACATGCGCCCGTCAAGGCATGTCCGGAGTATGGACAGCGCCCAACTAACGCCACAAGAAAGCCTTTTCGGCCAGATCCGTTGGAGGGACCGTACAGTGGACGGGAGGGGGGATCCGGCATGCCGAACCGACATGAGGCCGACCGTGTCATCCACGGCTTTCCGCACCGCGCCGCCGTGCGGGCCTCGCTCACCGCGCTCTACCGCCGCCTCTCCCCCGACGGCGTGCACCGCTACCCGGCCTCCGTGACCGCCGCCGACGTGGCCTTCGGCGACGAGGAGGACCTCCACCTGGGCGCCCAGCGGGTGGCCCGCGCCCTCGTGCGGCACCTCGGGCTGCCCGAGGCGCGCATCGTGGTGAGCTTCCGGGCCATGGAGTACGCGGCGGCCGTCGACCTCACTCCGGGCCCCGAGTACTTCGTGGAGCTCAACGACCGCTTCCGGACCCGCCGCAGGGACATCGGCGCGGCCCTCGCCCACGAGATCACCCACGTCCTGCTGCACCGGCTCGGCCTCGGCTTCCCCGGCACCGCCGAGAACGAGATCCTCACGGACGTGGTCACCGCCTATCTGGGCGCCGGCTGGCTGCTCCTCGACGCCTACCGGCGGGACGGCGTCGAGAGCCAGCGGCTCGGCTATCTGACCCCGGAGGAGTTCGGCTACGTCCTCGCCAAGCGGGCCGAGGTCTTCGGCGAGGACCCCTCCCCGTGGTTCACCAGCGCGGTGGCGTACGAGGCGTGGCTACGGGGCCGGGCCGAGGCCGCGCGGGAGCGGACCGCACCGCCGCTCGCCGGGGCGGGCTGGGCCGAGCGCCGCCGGTACGGATGGGAGCGGCGCCGGGGCCGGGCCGCCGGGGACGCGCCGTACGCCTTCGACGGCGGGGCCCCGGCGGCCGGCGTCTCCTTCCCCTGCCCGGTCTGCGGGCAGCGCCTGCGGATTCCGGCGGGGCGGGCGCTGCGGGCCCGGTGCGGGGTGTGCGGATCGGTCCTGGAGTGCGCGGCCTGAGGAACCGACTTGCGCCGGGACCGGACGGGGAGTCAGGGTCGGCGCATGAGCACGTTGTTCGACGCGATCCTGGCCGGGGACGAGAACGGGGTCGTACGGGCCCTGCGGAGCGGAGCCGGACCCGAGGACCTGGACGACGGGGAGAGCGCCCTGTACCGGGCGGCCGTCGGCGACGAGGCCGGGATCGTGCGGGTGCTGCTCGCCGCCGGGGCCGATCCGGGCCGGCCCAGCGGCGAGGACGGCGGCGACCTGCCGCTGTGCGGGGCGGCCTGCGGCGGGCACACCGAGGTGGTGCGGGCACTGCTCGCGGCGGGCGCGGCGGCCGACCAGGAGGAGGAGTTCGGCTTCACCGCCCTCGCCTGGGCCCTCCGGCTCGGCCACGCCGACACGGCACGGGTCCTCCTGGAGCACGGCGCGGACCCGGACCGGCCCGGGCCGGACGGGCTCCGGCCGCTCGTCGCCGCCGCCCGGCGCGGCTCCTCCGCGTGCGTGCGGGCGCTCCTCGACCACGGCGCGCGGTTCCGGGAGGAGGCGCTGCGGGAGGCGCGGCGGTGGATCGGCGCCGACATCGCGGCCGAGCTGCGGCGCGGCCTGGTCGCCGGGCACGAGGGCGGGCAGACGTACGAGGCGGTCGTCCGGCGGGTCCGGGAGGACGGCGGGCTCACGGTCGTCGTGGAGCTGCTGCGGGAGGACGGCGCGCCGGGGCGCGGCGACGACCGGGGGACCGGCCACGCGGCGATCGCCACGCTCCTGGAGGCGGCGCTCGGTCTGCGCACCCCGCACGAGGAGCTCGCGGGGCGGGCGCTGCGCTGCGGCGATCCCGGGCTCGACGACTGGACGACGGCGGTGTCCGAGCTGGCGGGCCGGGCCGACGAGGAGACCTTCGTGGCGGCGGCCGGCTGGTGCGCCCACCGGGATCCGCTGCGCCGGGCGCTGGGCGCGCGGGTGCTCGGCGAGCTGCCCGGCTTCGGTCCGGGCGCGGTCCCGGTCCTGCGGCGGCTCGCGGCGGAGGCCGTGCCCCCGGCGCGGGAACCGCTGCTCTCGGCGGTGGCCGCGCTCGGGGAGTGCGCGGACCCGGCCACCGTGCCCGAACTCCTCGCGGCGGCCGGGCATCCCGACGCGGTGGTGCGCCGGGCCGTCGCGTCGGCCCTCGCCGGGATCGTGCCGGCCGGTCACGTCGAGGCGCTCGGGGTGGTGCTCGCGCTGAGCCGGGACGGCGACGCCCGGGTGCGGGACTGGGCGACCCTGGCCCTCGCCGAGCTGCCCGACGACACCCCGCTCGTGCGGGAGGGGCTCGCGGAGCGGCTCGGCGACGCGGACCCGGAGACGGCGGCGGAGGCGGCGCGGGGGCTCGCGATCCGTCAGGACCCGCGCGCCGTCGACGCGCTGGCGTCGATCCTGGCCGACGGGGAGGCGGACGGCGCGGCCCGCGAGACGGCCCTCGCCGCCCTGGAGCACGTGCACGACCCGCGGGTCAGGACCCGCCTGGAATGGACGACGCCGCGGCGGGGCTGACACCCGGCCACCGCCCGCCGCTCACGCCCCCTCGGCGACCGCCGCGGCCGCGGTCGACGACGTCGCCGAGGCCGGGAGCCGCAGGCTCAGCAGGGCGGTGAGGAGGTAGGCGCCGAGCACCCAGGGCATCGCGGCCGCGAGGGAGAGGTCGGCGAAGTACGCGGTGCCGATCACCGCCGCTCCGAGGGCGCCGCCGAACTGCTGGGCCGTCGAGAAGGCCCCGGAGGCGCTGCCCGCGAGCGCGGCCGGGGCGGACGACAGGACGATGTTCACGAGCGGCACGACGAGGAGGCCGAGCCCGGCGCCCGCGACCACGAGACCGGGGACCAGGGGCCAGGCGCCGGTGTGGGCGGGGGCGGCGCCCTCCATCGCGTACCAGACCCAGCCGTAGCCGGCGGCCATGAGGACCGCGCCGGCCGTCGGGACGTACCGGCCGAGCCGGACCGCGAGCGGTTCGGCCGCCGGCGCGGTCAGGAAGCCGCCGGCCGAGAAGGCGGCCATGAGCACGCCGGCCTGGGTGGGGGTGTAGCCCTGGCCGCCCTGGAGCCAGATCGCGAGGACGAGGAAGAAGCCCTGCATGCCGAGGGCGAAGAGCAGCTGGACGGCGAGGCCGTACGAGAAGGCGGGCACCCGGAACGTGCCGGCCGGGAGGACCGAGCCGCGCGCCGCCACGCCCGCCACGGCGAGCGCGCCCGCGGCGAGCAGGCCCCAGCCCCACGGCGGCCAGCCCCAGCCGCGGCCCTGCACCAGCGGGAGCACGACGGCCACGAGACCGGCGGCGAGGACGAGGCTGCCGGGGACCGGGGGCCGGGTGGCGGCCCGCTCGCGGGTGGCGGGGACGAGGACGACGGCCGCGATCAGGGTGAGGAGCGAGACGGGGACGTTGACGAGGAAGACGCTCCGCCAGCCGAGGCCGAAGAGGTCCGCGTCGGTGAGGACCCCGCCGAGCAGCAGTCCGATCGCGGAGGCGAAGCCGGCCACCGCCCCGTACAGGCCGAAGACCTTGCCGCGTTCCTCGCCCTTGAAGAGGCTGTGGAAGGAGCCGAGCACCTGCGGCATGAGGACCGCGGCCGCGATGCCCTGGACGGCGCGCGCCGTGATGAGCCGGCCGGGGGTCTGCGCGAGGCCGCAGGCGAGGCTCGCGAGGCCGAAGCCCGCGGTGCCGGCGAGGAAGAACGCCTTGCGGCCGTACCGGTCGCCGAGCCGTCCGGCGACGACGAGGGTCGCGGCGAAGCCGAGCAGATAGGCCGAGACGGTCCACTGGAGGGCGCTCTCGGAGGCTCCGAGGCCGCGCCCGAGGGAGGGCAGGGCGACGTTGACGATGGTGACGTCGACCAGGTCCATGAGGGCGGCGACCATCATGACGACGGCGGCGGCCCAGCGGTGCGGGGTGGGTGACACGGGTCCTCCTCGATTTATTTCGTTCGAGCGAACGAAATAAAAATGGCACGCACCGATCCTTGATCACAAGTCTTTCGTTCGGCCGAACGAAATGAATGTTGCTAGGCTGCCGCCATGAGCGAGCAGGGCAGCGGGCGGGACGGCGGGCAGGACCGGGAACGGAGCGCGGTCATCGCCGCCCTCACCGCCGCCGGCCGGGACTCCAGCGCGGCCTCCGTCGCCTTCCACTCGGCGATCGCGGCCCAGCAGGACCTGGGCGCCACCGAGACCAAGACGCTCGACCTGCTCGAACGGCACGGCCCCCTCACCGCCAAGGAGCTGGCCGAGCACTCGGGCCTGGCCCCCGCCTCCGTCACGGGACTGGTCGACCGCCTGGAGCGCAAGGGCTTCGTGCGCAGGGTGAAGCACCCGACGGACAAGCGCCGGGTGCTCGTCGAGCCCCGCCCCGAGAAGCTGGCCGAGCTCGCCCCGCTCTTCGACGACTGGGCGCGCGAGGTGCACGAGCTCTACGAGGAGTTCACGACCGGGGAACTGGCGACGATCACCCGCTTCCTGACGGGCGCGACCGCACGCCAGCGCGCCGCCACCAAGCGCCTCACGGAGTAGCCGGCGCGGCCGCGTGCCGCACACCCCTCCCGTTCGGCCCCCGCGGCTGATACCTTCCTCGCCGACACGTCACCTAACTAACGTTAGGTTCAGAGCGGCCCCGCGGGCCCGTCCGCCCACGGCTGTCCCACCCGAGTCCGTCAGCCGTACGGCCCTGCCGTACGTCCGTCAGTCCGTAAGGGAGCCCAGCCATGCCCCTGTCCCGTCGCGCACTGCTCACCACCACCGGTGCCGCCGCCCTGCTCTCGGCCCTGCCGACGGAGGCGCTCGCCCGCCCCCGCCCCCGCCCGGCGGAGGCGATCCGGCAGATCCCGCTCCAGGGCGCGGTCAACACCCGCGACCTCGGCGGACACCCCACCCACGACGGCGGCCGGGTCCGGCACGGCCTCGCCTACCGCAGCGACCACCTCGCCAGGCTCACCGACGCCGACCTCACCACCCTCGCCGGGCTCGGCCTCGGCACGGTGGTCGACCTGCGGATCCCGCTGGAGGTCGGGTACGACGGCGCCGACCGGCTGCCCGCGGGCCCGGTCCCGGTCGCCCGGCCCATCACCGACAACGGCCTGTTCGGGCAGCTGATGGCCGCCATCGGCTCCCGCGACCCGGTGCGCCAGGAGGAGATGCTCGGCGGCGGGCGGGCCGCCGCCTTCATGTGCGAGGTGTACCGCACCTTCGTCACCGACCCCGCGAACCGGGCCGCCTTCGCGGCCACCCTGCGGGACCTGGCCGATCCCCGCCGGGGGCCGCTGCTGCTGCACTGCACCTCCGGCAAGGACCGCACCGGCTGGACGAGCTGGCTCCTGCTCACCCTGCTCGGGGTGCCCCGGGCCTCCGCCCGCGCGGACTACCTGGCCTCCAACGCCTTCCGCGCCGCGAACGACGCACGGGTGCGGGAGGGCCTGAGGCAGGCCGGGCTCATGCAGAACCCGGAGCTGATCGTGCCGCTCCAGGAGGTGCGGGACGCGTACCTGGACACCGCCCTCGACCAGCTCCGCACCTCCTACGGGAGCCTCTTCCGTTACGTGTCGGTCGGCCTCGGCCTGGAGCTGCGCGAGCTCGCGGCGCTCCGCGAACGGCTGGTGGCCGAGGCCTGACGCCCGCGCCCGCCGCCCGCGCCGGAACCGGAGCCCCGGCCCGAACCGCCCGCACCGCGCCCGGAGCCGCCCGTGCCGCCGGAGCCCCGGCCCGAGCCCGTCGCGGCGTTGGGGGTCCGGTTTCCGGTGGGGGTGGCGGAGCCGCGGCCCGTGGACGTGCCGGGGGCGCGGCCCGAGGACGGTGCGGCCGTGCCCGTACCACCGTTTCCGGCTCCGGAACCGGCCGGACGGCGACGACGGCGGCCGCCGCCCGTGCCGGCGGCGCCGCCTCCCGCCGGCTTGCGCGGCGGGGTCGGCTGCGGGGTCTCGATGACGACGGGGACGCCCGAGGGCTCCCGGGCGCCGGTGAGCTCGACGAGCTCCTCGTCGCTGGACTTGATCTGCGCCGTACGGGGGCTGATGCCCGCGTTCGACATCAGCCGGCCCATGTCCCGCTTCTGCTCGGGCAGGACCAGCGTGAAGACGCTGCCGGACTCGCCGGCCCGGGCGGTGCGGCCGCCGCGGTGCAGATAGTCCTTGTGGTCCATCGGCGGGTCGACGTTCACGACCATGTCGAGGTCGTCGACGTGGATGCCGCGGGCCGCCACGTTCGTCGCGACGAGCGTGGTGACCTGGCCGGTCTTGAACTGGTCCAGGGTCCGGTTGCGCTGCGGCTGCGAGCGCCCGCCGTGCAGCCCGGAGGCCCGGACGCCGTTGGCGAGCAGCCGCTTGACCAGCCGGTCCACGGACCGCTTGGTGTCCATGAAGAGGATCGTCCGCCCGTCGCGGGCCGCGATCCGCAGCGTGACGGCCTTCTTGTCGGTCTCGTCCTGCACGTACAGCAGGTGGTGCTCCATCGTGGTCACCGCGCCCGCCGAGGGGTCGACGGAGTGCACGACCGGGTCGTCGAGGAACATCTTGACGAGCTTGTCGATGTTCCGGTCGAGGGTCGCGGAGAACAGCAGCCGCTGCCCGCCCGGCTCGACCTGCTTCAGCAGCTTCGTGACCTGCGGCAGGAAGCCCATGTCGGCCATCTGGTCGGCCTCGTCGAGGACGGTGACGGCGACCTGGTCCAGGCGGCAGTCGCCCCGCTCGATGAGGTCGTGGAGCCGGCCGGGCGTGGCGATGAGGACCTCGGCGCCGCGCCGCAGCGAGGACGACTGCCGGGTGATCGACATGCCGCCGACGACCGTGGTGATCCGCAGCCGCAGCCCGGAGGCGTACGGGGTGAGGGCGTCGGTCACCTGCTGGGCGAGCTCGCGGGTCGGCACCAGGACCAGCGCGAGGGGCGCGGTCGGCTCGGCGCGGCGGCCGGCGGTGCGGGCGAGGAGCGCGAGCCCGAAGGCGAGGGTCTTGCCGGAGCCGGTGCGCCCCCGGCCGAGGACGTCGCGCCCGGCGAGCGAGTTCGGCAGGGTCGCGGCCTGGATCGGGAAGGGCTCGGTGACGCCCTGCTCGGTGAGCGTCCGCAGCAGCGCGGCCGGCATGTCCAGGTCCTCGAAGGAGGCCACGGGCGGCAGCGCGGGCGTCACCGTCTCCGGCGGAGTGAACTCCTGCGGCGGCGGGGGCGCGGCGGGACGACGGCCGCCGCGGGGGCCCTTCGGCTGGGACGTGGACTTCGCCTGGGCGGTGCGGGGGCCGCGCTTGTGGGGGCGTTCGGAGCGGGTCATTCGTGCCTTCCTGCCGGTGCGCGGCACAGCCGGGGCCCGCACCTGCGCGATGCGGGCCCCGGCTGTTCTACCCGGAACACCTGATACGGGCCCCGGCTGTCTCTCCCGGGACACCCGTACGCGGGCCCCGGCTGTCTCCCCCGGGACTCGCGATACAGGTCCCGGACGTCTACCGGAACAATAGTGCGCCTCAGGACCTTCCCGCCCCGACCCCCCGCTCCCCGGACTCCCCGGACACCCCGGCACCGCGTACGGCGATCCCGTCCAGGACCATCGACAGGTACTGGCGGGCGATCTCCTCGGGGCTGTGCCGGCCGCCCGGCCGGTACCAGGAGGCGGCGACCCACACGGTGTCGCGGACGAAGCGGTACGTCAGCCGGACGTCGAGGTCGGCGCGGAAGACCCCCGCCGCCACACCGCGCTCCAGGGTCCCGAGCCAGGCCTTCTCGAACCTGCGCTGCGACTCGGTCAGATAGTCGAAGCGGGGCAGGTCGACCAGGTGGAGGGACTCCTTCTGGTAGATGGCGACGGCGGCGCGGTGCCGGTCGATCTCGCGGAAGGACTCGGTGACGAGGGCCTCGATGGTCTCGCGGGGGCCGAGCTCGGCGTCGAGGACGGCGTCGTACCCCTCCCACAGCTCGTTCAGGAAGGTGGAGAGGATCTCGTCGAGCATCGACTCCTTGGAGTCGAAGTGGTAGTAGAGGCTGCCGGCGAGCATCCCGGCGGCGTCCGCGATCTTGCGGACGGTGGTGGCGTTGTACCCCTGGGCGGCGAACACCTCGGCCGCCGTGTCGAGGAGTTCACGGCGCCGCTCGGGCCCGCCGTTCACCTGGTTTTTCTTCTTGCTTGCTGTGTTCGGCACATGCCCATTCTGGTCCCCCGCGCGGCGGCGCACCCAAGGGTCAGGCGTCCTCGCGGGGCGGGCCGTCGTCGTTGCCTCGCCGGAGCGTCCGCGTCGGGCGTCCCGGCGCCCAGCTGCGGAAGGCGATCTCCTCGCCGTCCACCCAGGTCCGTACGACCTCGGTCGGCTCCACCCGGAAGAGGTGGAAGGGCTGCGGGGCGCCCGCCTCGGCCGCGTACCGGTCCAGTCGCTCGGGGTCGGTGACCTCGACCGCCCGCCCGGAGATCCGGACGTCCCCTCCTCCCAGGTCGGTGCCGGGGCCCAGGTTGGCGAGCAGCGCGAACCGGGGGTCGCGGCGCAGGTCGAGCGCCTTGCGGGAGTTCGGCATCATGCCGAGCCAGAGCTCCCCGTCGCGGAAGTCGGCCTCGATGCCGCTGAGGCGGGGCGAGCCGTCCTTCCGCACGGTGGCGAGGGCGTGGTGGGTGTACTTCCCGAAGCGCTCCCGCACGGTCGCGGCGAACTCGGGCTCGGCGGCCTCGAAGTCCGACCAGGTGGTTCCGGTGTCTCCCATGACTTCAGGAAACACCGGATACCCGACACCTACTGTCCGGATTGCTCCGTCTCCCGGGTTCAGGAGGTCGCCGCGCGCTCCGCCGCGCTGCGCTCCACGCAGAACTCGTTGCCCTCCGGGTCCGCCATCGTCGCCCAGCCGGTGCCGTCCGGGTTCCGGCGGTCGTCGACCAATGTGGCGCCGAGGCCGAGCAGCCGCTCGACCTCCTCGTCCCGGGTGCGGTCCTGCGGCTGGAGGTCGAGGTGGACGCGGTTCTTCACCGCCTTCGCCTCGGGGACCTGGATGAAGAGGAGGTTCGCGCCGGGCGATTCGACCGTGGCCTCCGGGTCACCGGGGAAGTCGTCGTCGGCGAGCTTCGCGTCCAGGGCGGCGGCCCAGAAGCCCGCCAGGGCGTAGGCGTCGGCACAGTCGATGGTCACGTGGCGCACGAGAGAGGTCATGGCGTCATGATCGCCCGCGGCCGGGCCGGAAACCACCGGTTTCCCGGCCCCGTTCAGAGGCGGCGCCCCTCGGTCACCGCCACGAGCGCGGCGAGCGAGGAGCGGGTGCCCTGGAGGTCCTGGATCTGCTCGTCGATGGCGTCGAGCCGGGCGACGAGCAGCGGGCTGAGGCAGGGCTCGATCTCCGCCTCGCTGCCGCAGACGCAGTCGAGGACCTCGGCGATGATCCGGGTCGGCAGCCCGGCGCCGAGGAGGGCCCGGATGCGGCGCACGACGGCGGGGGCGTCGGGGCCGTACACCCGCTGCCCGCCGGAGGTGCGCTCCGAGTCGAGGAGGCCCTGCTCCTCGTAGTAGCGGAGCAGCCGGACGCTCACCCCGGTCTCGCGCGCCAGCTCACCGATCTTCATGTGACCCCCCTCACATCCGCCCGTCCGTGCTTGAACCTCACACCTGTGTGAGCTCCTACGGTCCGGACCATGACGAACAACACGAACTCCCCTACCGGCACGACGGTATTCCAGCTCGGCGGCGACCTTCCGGTCCGGCGCATCGGGTACGGCACGATGCGGCTCGCCGACGGCCCCGGCGACCCGACCGGCCCGGAGGCCCGCATCTGGACGGCCCCGGCCGACCGGGCGGCGGCGGTGGGCCTGCTGCGGACGGCCGCCGAGGCGGGCGTCACCCTCTTCGACACGGCCGACGCGTACGCCCTGGGGGCCGGCGAGGAGCTGCTCGCCGAGGCGCTGGCCCCGTACGGCGACGGGGTCGCGGTGGCCACCAAGGTCGGCGTGGTCCGCCCCTCCCCCACCGAGTGGGTGCCGCTCGGCCACCCCGCCTATCTGCGCCAGCAGGCCGAGCTGAGCCTGCGCCGGCTGCGTACGGAGCGGATCGACCTCCTCTATCTGCACCGTCTCGACGAGAACGTCCCGGTCGCCGAGCAGATGGGCGCCCTGAAGCGGCTTCAGGAGGAGGGCAAGGTCCGGCACATCGGGCTCTCGGAGGTGACCGTCGAGCAGCTCACCGAGGCCGAGGCGACGGCCCCGGTCGCGGCCGTGCAGAACCTCTACAACCTGGCGACCCGCGGCCACGAGCCGATGGTCGACCACACGGCCGGACGCGGGATCGCCTTCGTCCCCTTCTTCCCGGTCGCCATGGGCGGCCACGCGGGCCCGGACGGGCCGGTCGCCCGGGTCGCCCGGGAGCTCGGCGCGACCCCCTCGCAGACGGCCCTGGCCTGGCTCCTGCACCGGGCCCCGCACGTCCTCCCGATCCCGGGCACCTCCTCGGCGGCCCACCTCCTGGAGAACCTGGGCGCGCTCGACGTCACGCTCACCGAGGAGCAGTTCGCGCGCCTGGCCCGAGAGGTCTCATGACCGGACGACGCCCTGGGCCCGGGCCGCGGCGAGCCACGCGGGGAACTCGGAGACGAGCCTGTCGTACAGCTCCGCGTCCGGGACCCGGCTCGGGTCCTGGCCCGCGTGGAAGAAGCCGACGTTGTCGAGGGGCCGCCGCTCCGGCACGGACAGCTCGTCGAGCCTGCGCAGGAACTCGAACTGCCGGCTGCCGGGATCACCGAAGCCGATGAACTGCCAGAAGATCGGCAGCCGGGCCGCCTTGCAGACGTACCGCTCGGCGGCGAGCTTGTCGATCGGCCCTCCGTCGGTCTGGAAGACGACGAGCGCGGGCGCGGTGGAGCCGCTGTCCAGGTAGTGGTCGATGACGGCGTCCATGGCGAGGTGGTAGCTCGTCTTCCCCATGTGGCCGAGTCCGGCGACGATCCGGTCGATCCTGCCGACGTGGTCGTCGAGCCGGATGTCGGTCTCCGCGTCGATGTCGGTGGAGAAGAAGACCACCGGCACCCGCCCGTCGTCGTCGAGGTGCGCGGAGAGCCCGAGGACCCGGTCGGCGAGGGCCTGGACGGTGCCGTTGGCGTAGTAGGGCCTCATGGAGCCGGAATGGTCGATGACGAGGTAGACGGCGACCCGCTGTCCGCTGATGCCGTGCCGCACCAGTGACGCCCCGGCCTCCTTGTAGAGGCTCACCAGCGCGGGCGCGGTCTCCTCGACCTTCCGCGGGCTCAGTGCCATCTACCGCTCCCCCTCCAGCCGCTCGATGTCCGCGAGCATGGCGTCGGCCAGGTCGCGTTCCGCCGTGTAGTACCGCTCGGCCCAGGCGAGGGTGAGCCGGGGGTACGCCCAGGCCTCGTCCGCCCCCGCGTCCGCCACGTCCGCCTCGGCGCGCCGTCGCATGCCCTCGGCGTACTCCCGGTGCGCGGCCAGGATCTCCCGCATCCGCTCGGGTTCGAGGAGGTGTCCGAGCCAGAGCCGCAGCATCGGCCCGTGCTTGAGGACGGGCGGGTCGAGGGGGGCGGTGCGGGCCCAGGTCCGGACGGCGTCGAGGCCCTCGCCGGTGATCCGGTAGACGCGCTTGTCGCGGGTGCCGGCCTCGGGGGCGACGAGCCGCGAGGTGGCGTAGCCGCTGTTCTCCAGGCGCTTCAGCTCGCTGTAGATCTGGCTGAAGGACGGGCTCCAGTAGAAGAGGCCGAGGGACCGGTCGGACCACTTCTTGACGTCGTAGCCGGACAACTCCCGTCCGTGGGAGAGCAGTCCGAGCACCGCCCAGCTCGTCGCGGGAAGCCCTGGCACGCTCTCTCGGTCCACCACGGACGGCAGTCTACGGTCCTTCCCTCCTCTCCCTATGCCTGCTAGAAGTATTTCGATTAGGCATAAGGTTCGGCCTGCCCCGGGAGGAGCGTCCCGTGAAGTTCTCCATGATCTTCGAAGCACAGCTCGTCGACCCGACCCCCGACCGCGAACGCCAGATCATCCACGACTGCGTCGAACAGGCCGTCCTCGCCGAGGAGATGGGCTTCGACCGGATCTGGGCGGTCGAGCACCACTCCCTCGTCCAGTACGCCCACATGAGCGCCTCCGAGGTCTTCCTGACCTGGGTCGCCGCCCGCACCCGGACCATCCGCGTCGGCCACGGCGTGGTCACCATGCCCTTCGGCTACCAGCACCCCGTCCGGGTCGCCGAGCGCGCCGCCATGCTCGACGTGCTCTCCGGCGGCCGGGTCGACGTGGGCGCCGGCCGGGGCGCGACCCGCCAGGAGACCCGCATGTTCGGGGTGCGCCCGGAGGACACCCGTCCCCAGACCGAGGAGGCGCTGCGGATCTTCGCCGCCGCCTGGCGGGAGCCGGAGTTCGAATGGCACGGCACCCTCGACATCGGTCCCGGCGCGGTCCTCCCCCGCCCCGTACAGATCCCGCACCCCCCGCTCTTCATGGCCTGCTCCCAGCACGACTCCCTCCGCCAGGCCGCCGAACTCGGCATCGGCGCCCTGGTCATGGGCTTCGCCGGCGCCGAGGACGTCCGGGCGATGCGCGCGGTGTACGACGAGGCCCTCGCCTCCAGGGACGGCTCCCGCTTCGTCTCCACCGAGGTCAACGACCACTTCTCCGCCCTCTGCCCCACGATCGTCCTCGACGACCCCGCCCGCGCCCTCCGCCTCGGCACCCGCGGCCAGCGCTTCTTCGCCGAGTCCATCGCCCACTGGTACGCCGGCGCCCCCGCCCCCACGGGCTACGCGGAGGACGAGGACCACAGCGGGGCGCTCGACGAGCAGCGGCAGAAGCTGATCGCCCGCCTGCACGAGGCGAACATCCCGGCCCGCCCGGTCGACACGGGCACGTACAACACCGACCACGCCTACGGGGACGCGGCCACCGCGATCGCCTACGTCGAGCGGCTCCGGGAGATCGGGGTCGACGAGGTGATGTGCCTGATCCAGATGGGCACGGTCCCGCAGGAGGTCTGCCTGGAGACGATCCGGCAGTGGGGGGAGCACGTGATCCCGCGCTTCCGTTCAGAACGCGCCTGAGAACGCACCGCAGCGCCCCCCAGTCGTCCGGTCGGGGACATTCAGGGGGCGCTGCGTTCAGTTCCGTACGCCGTTGTACGGGACGTCCTCAGGGGTGATCCGGCCGGATCAGACCGTCAGGGCGCGGTCCGTCGGGCGGATCGGGGCCGGCAGGGAGCTGGCGCCGGTCAGGTAGCGGTCGACGCCGCGGGCGGCGGAGCGGCCCTCGGCGATGGCCCAGACGATGAGGGACTGGCCGCGGCCGGCGTCGCCGGCGACGAAGACGCCGTCGACGTTGGTGGCGAAGTCGGCGTCGCGGGCGATGTTGCCCCGCTCGTCGAGCTCCAGGCCGAACTGGGCGACCAGGCCGTTCTCCACGTCCGTGCCGGTGAAGCCCATCGCGAGCGTGACCAGCTGGGCGGGGATCTTGCGCTCCGTGCCCGGCTTCTGGGTCAGCTTGCCGTCGACGAACTCGACCTCGACGAGGTGGAGGAACTGGACGTTGCCGTCCTCGTCGCCCTCGAAGTGGGTGGTGGAGACGGAGTAGACCCGCTCGCCGCCCTCCTCGTGCGCGGAGGTGACCTTGTAGAGCATGGGGAAGGTCGGCCAGGGCTGGCCGGCGTTCCGCTCGTCGCCCGGCTTCGGCATGATCTCCAGCTGCGTGACCGAGGCCGCGCCCTGGCGGTGTGCCGTGCCGACGCAGTCGGCGCCGGTGTCGCCGCCGCCGATGACGACGACGTGCTTGCCCTCGGCGGTGATCGGCGGGGCCACGAAGTCGCCCTCGACGACCTTGTTGGCGAGCGGCAGGTACTCCATCGCCTGGTGGATGCCGTTCAGCTCGCGGCCCGGGACGGGCAGGTCGCGGGCGGTGGTGGCGCCGGCGGCGATGACGACCGCGTCGTACCGGTTGCGCAGCGCCGTCGCCGGCATGTCGCGGCCGATCTCGACGCCCGTGCGGAACTTGGTGCCCTCCGCGCGCATCTGCTCGATGCGGCGGTTGATGTGCCGCTTCTCCATCTTGAACTCGGGGATGCCGTAGCGGAGGAGGCCGCCGATGCGGTCGGCCCGCTCGTACACGGCGACCGTGTGGCCGGCCCGGGTCAGCTGCTGGGCGGCGGCGAGACCGGACGGGCCGGAGCCGATGACGGCGACGGTCTTGCCGGAGAGGCGGTCGGGCGCCTGCGGCTTGACGTCGTTGGCGTCCCAGGCCTTGTCGATGATGGAGACTTCGACGTTCTTGATGGTGACGGCCGGCTGGTTGATGCCGAGCACGCACGCCGACTCGCAGGGAGCCGGGCAGAGGCGGCCGGTGAACTCCGGGAAGTTGTTGGTGGCGTGCAGGCGCTCCTGCGCCGCCGACCAGTCCTCGCGGTAGGCGTAGTCGTTCCACTCGGGGATCAGGTTCCCGAGCGGGCAGCCGTTGTGGCAGAACGGGATGCCGCAGTCCATGCAGCGGCCGGCCTGCTTGCTGATGACGGGGAGCAGGGAGCCGGGGACGTAGACCTCGTTCCAGTCCCTGACGCGCTCGCCCACCGGCCGGGTCTGGGCGACTTCGCGCCCGGTGGTCAGGAAGCCCTTGGGGTCAGCCATGGGACGCAGCCTCCATCATCTTCTCGGTGGTCTCGGACTCGGAGAGACCGGCGAGCTCAGCGGCGTCCTTGGCGGCGAGCACTGCCTTGTACGTGGCGGGGATGATCTTGCTGAACCGGGCCGCGGCGGCGTCCCAGTCGGCGAGGAGCTTCTCGGCGACCGTGGAGCCGGTCTCCTCGAAGTGGCGGCGCACGACGTCGTGCAGCCAGGTCTTGTCGGTGTCCGACGGGGCCTCGATCGCGCCCAGGTTGCCGGAGTTGACGTGGTCCCGGTCGAGGTCGATGACGTAGGCGACACCGCCCGACATGCCGGCCGCGAAGTTGCGGCCGGTCTCGCCGAGGACGACCGCCGTGCCACCGGTCATGTACTCGCAGCCGTGGTCGCCCACGCCCTCCGAGACGACCAGGGCGCCGGAGTTGCGGACGCAGAAGCGCTCGCCGGTGCGGCCGCGGAGGAACAGCTCGCCGCCGGTGGCGCCGTAGCCGATCGTGTTGCCCGCGATCGTCGAGTACTCGGCCAGGTGGTCGGCGCCGCGGTCCGGGCGGACGATCACACGGCCGCCGGAGAGGCCCTTGCCGACGTAGTCGTTGGCGTCGCCCTCCAGGCGGAGGGTGACACCGGCCGGCAGGAAGGCGCCGAAGGACTGGCCGGCGGAGCCGGTGAAGGTGATGTCGATGGTGTCGGCCGGGAGGCCGGCGCCGCCGAACTTCTTCGTCACCTGGTGGCCGAGCATGGTGCCGACCGTGCGGTTGATGTTGCGGATCGCGACCTGGGCGCGGACCGGCTGGGCCTCCTCGGCGGAGGCGGCGCCCAGGGCCTCGGCGGCGAGCTCGATCAGCTCGTTGTCGAGGGCCTTCTCCAGGCCGTGGTCCTGCTCGATCCGGGCGTGGCGGACCGCGCCCTCGGGCAGCTCGGGCACGTAGAAGAGGGGCTCCAGGTCGAGGCCCTGCGCCTTCCAGTGCGTGACCGCGCGGCTGGTGTCGAGCAGCTCGGCGTGGCCGACGGCCTCTTCGAGGGTGCGGAAGCCCAGCTCGGCGAGGAGCTCGCGGACCTCCTCGGCGATGAACTCGAAGAAGTTGACGACGAACTCGGCCTTGCCGGAGAAGCGGTCGCGCAGGACCGGGTTCTGGGTGGCGATGCCGACCGGGCAGGTGTCCAGGTGGCAGACGCGCATCATGACGCAGCCGGAGACGACGAGCGGCGCGGTCGCGAAACCGAACTCCTCGGCGCCGAGCAGCGCGGCGATGACGACGTCGCGGCCGGTCTTCAGCTGGCCGTCGGTCTGGACGACGATCCGGTCGCGCAGGCCGTTGAGCAGCAGCGTCTGCTGGGTCTCGGCGAGGCCGAGCTCCCAGGGACCGCCCGCGTGCTTCAGGGAGGTCAGCGGGGAGGCGCCCGTACCGCCGTCGTGGCCGGAGATGAGGACGACGTCCGCGTGGGCCTTGGAGACACCGGCGGCGACCGTGCCGACGCCGACCTCGGAGACCAGCTTCACGTGGATGCGGGCGACCGGGTTGGCGTTCTTGAGGTCGTGGATCAGCTGCGCCAGGTCCTCGATGGAGTAGATGTCGTGGTGCGGCGGCGGCGAGATGAGGCCGACGCCCGGCGTCGAGTGACGCGTCTTGGCGACCCACGGGTAGACCTTGTGGCCGGGCAGCTGGCCGCCCTCGCCGGGCTTGGCGCCCTGGGCCATCTTGATCTGGATGTCGTCGGCGTTGACCAGGTACTCGCTGGTGACGCCGAAGCGGCCGGAGGCGACCTGCTTGATCGCGGAGCGGCGCGCCGGGTCGTACAGGCGGTCCGGGTCCTCGCCGCCCTCACCGGTGTTGGACTTGGCGCCCAGCTGGTTCATGGCGATCGCGAGCGTCTCGTGCGCCTCGCGGGAGATGGAGCCGTACGACATGGCGCCGGTGGAGAAGCGCTTGACGATCTCGGAGACCGGCTCGACCTCGTCGATGGAGATCGGGGTGCGGCCTTCGGCGGCGAAGCCGAAGAGGCCGCGGAGCGTCATGAGGCGCTCGGACTGCTCGTTCACCCGGTCCGTGTACTTCTTGAAGATGTCGTACCGCTTGGTGCGCGTGGCGTGCTGCAGGCGGAAGACGGTCTCCGGGTCGAACAGGTGCGGCTCTCCCTCGCGGCGCCACTGGTACTCGCCGCCGATCTCCAGGGCGCGGTGCGCCGAGGGGACGCCGGAGACGGGGTACGCCTTGGCGTGGCGGGCGGCGACCTCCTTGGCGACGACGTCGAGACCGGCGCCGCCGATCTTGGTGGCCGTGCCGTTGAAGTACGTGGCGACGAAGGTCTCGTCGAGGCCGACGGCCTCGAAGACCTGGGCGCCGCGGTAGGAGGCGACGGTGGAGATGCCCATCTTGGACATGACCTTGAGGACGCCCTTGCCGAGGGCGTAGATCAGGTTCCGGATGGCCTGCTCGGGCTCCAGGCCCTCGATGAAGGTGCCGGCGCGGACCAGGTCCTCGACGGACTCCATCGCCAGGTACGGGTTGACCGCCGCGGCGCCGTAGCCGATGAGCAGGGCGACGTGGTGGACCTCGCGGACGTCGCCGGCCTCGACGAGCAGACCCACCTTGGTGCGCTGCTTGGTGCGGATGAGGTGGTGGTGGACGGCCGCGGTGAGCAGCAGCGAGGGGATCGGGGCGTGCTCGGCGTCGGAGTGCCGGTCGGAGAGCACGATCAGGCGGGCGCCGCCCTCGATGGCGGTGTCGGCCTCGGCGCAGATCTCCTCGATGCGGGCGGCGAGGGCGTCGCCGCCGCCGGAGACCCGGTAGAGGCCGGAGAGGGTCGCGGCCTTCATGCCGGGCATGTCGCCGTCGGCGTTGATGTGGATGAGCTTGGCCAGCTCGTCGTTGTCGATCACCGGGAAGGGCAGGGTGACGCTGCGGCACGACGAGGCGGTGGGCTCGAGCAGGTTGCTGCCGGGGCCGAGGGAGGACCGGAGCGAGGTGACCAGCTCTTCGCGGATGGCGTCCAGCGGCGGGTTCGTGACCTGCGCGAAGAGCTGCGTGAAGTAGTCGAAGAGCAGCCGCGGGCGGGCGGACAGGGCCGCGATCGGCGAGTCCGTGCCCATGGAGCCGATCGGCTCGGCGCCGGCGCGGGCCATCGGGGCGAGGATGACGCGGAGCTCTTCCTCGGTGTAGCCGAAGGTCTGCTGGCGGCGGGTGACCGAGGCGTGGGTGTGCACGATGTGCTCGCGCTCGGGGAGGTCGGAGAGCTCGATCTCGCCGGTCTCCAGCCACTCCTGGTAGGGCTGCTCGGCGGCGAGGGCGGCCTTGATCTCGTCGTCCTCGACGATGCGGTGCTCGGCGGTGTCGACGAGGAACATCTTGCCGGGCTGGAGGCGGCCCTTGCGGACGACCTTGGCGGGGTCGATGTCGAGGACGCCGACCTCGGAGGAGAGGACGACGAGGCCCTCGTCGGTGACCCAGTAGCGGCCGGGGCGCAGACCGTTGCGGTCGAGGACCGCGCCGACCTGGACGCCGTCGGTGAAGGTGACGCAGGCCGGGCCGTCCCAGGGCTCCATCAGGGTGGAGTGGTACTGGTAGAAGGCGCGGCGGGCCGGGTCCATGGTCTCGTGGTTCTCCCACGCCTCCGGGACCATCATCAGGACCGCGTGCGGCAGGGAGCGGCCGCCGAGGTGGAGGAGCTCCAGGACCTCGTCGAAGGAGGCCGAGTCGGAGGCGTCCGGGGTGCAGATCGGGAAGATCCGCTCCAGGGAGCCCTCGCCGAAGGCGGTGGAGTCGAGCTGCGCCTCGCGGGCGGTCATCCAGTTCCGGTTGCCCTTGACGGTGTTGATCTCACCGTTGTGGGCGACGAAGCGGTACGGGTGGGCCAGCGGCCAGCTCGGGAAGGTGTTGGTGGAGAACCGGGAGTGGACCAGGGCCACGGCGGTGGCGCAGCGGCGGTCCGACAGGTCCGGGAAGAAGGGCTCCAGCTGGCCGGTGGTCAGCATGCCCTTGTAGACGATGGTGCGGGCGGAGAGCGACGGGAAGTACGTCGCGGCCTCGCGCTCGGCGCGCTTGCGCAGCACGAAGGCCTTGCGGTCGAGCGCGATGCCCGTGTGCTCGCCGTCGGCGACGAAGAGCTGGCGGAAGACCGGCATGGTGGCGCGGGCGGAGGCGCCGAGCAGCTCGGGGGCGACGGGGACCTCGCGCCAGCCGAGGACGGTGAGGCCCTCTTCGGAGGCGATCGCCTCGATCTTCGCGGCGGTCTCGTCGGTGCCGTCCTCGGGGAGGAAGGCGATGCCGACGGCGTACGCGCCGGCCTCGGGGAGGGCGAATCCGGCGACCTCGCGGAGGAAGGCGTCCGGGACCTGGAGCAGGATGCCGGCGCCGTCGCCGGAGTCGGGCTCGGAGCCGGTGGCGCCGCGGTGTTCGAGGTTGCGCAGTACGGTCAGCGCCTGCTCGACCAGCGCGTGGCTGGCTACACCGGTGAGGGTGGCCACGAACCCGACACCGCAGGCGTCGTGTTCGTTACGGGGGTCGTACATTCCCTGCGGGGCAGGGCGACCGTCCATGGGCGACCAGGCGTCGGAACGCATCGGCTCTCCCGTCGTCGTCGTGGCATATGCAGATGCCGAGGGACGACGTTGGCCCTCCGCGAAATTTCGTGCAGGTTACATGATGACCGGCTTCTCGCTAAGCGGAAAGCTCATTCCAGCATGCGGACACCGCCGATACGCAGCGGTGGTGTGGGTTCACCTGGGGGGTGCGGCGACAGAGGCTGTCCCGCGGGGGACGGATCGGGGTCCGGAGGATCTTCGGGTCTCCGGCGACCCGTCGCTGGGAGTGGGCTTCGTTGCCCGAATGGCGCTCAGGCCTCTTTCCCGTTGGTCACGGGTTCGAAACCGCCGGGTAACCGGCTACATATGTGGCGTCATGCATAGTGTCTCATCGCCACGGTGGAATGGACCAGGGATATACGTCACAGACGTTCCGTGCCCTATGTCCGGAAAAGGGGCCCCGAAATGAACGAGAGGCCCCTTTTGGGGGCCTCTCGGTCTTGTGCGGGGGTACGGAATCCGTACCGCCGAAGTACGAAATCCGTACCGGTTCCGCCGGGCTACAACGCGGCTCCGAGGAGCATGCCGAGCCCGTACGTGACGGCCGCGGCGGCACCTCCCAGGACGAGCTGGCGCATACCGCTGAAGAGCCAGCCGCGGGCGGTCACCCGGGCCACCAGGGCGCCGCAGGCGAAGAGCCCGAGGAGCGCGAGCAGCACGGCCGGCCAGAGCGCGGTCGCCCCGAGCAGGTACGGCAGGACGGGGAGGAGCGCGCCGAGCGCGAAGGAGCCGAAGGACGAGACGGCGGCGACCGTCGGCGACGGCAGGTCGTCCGGGTCGATGCCGAGCTCCTCGCGGGCGTGGATCTCCAGGGCCTGCTCGGGGTCCTTCGACAGCTGCATCGCGACCTCGCGGGCGAGCGCGGGCTCGACGCCCCGGGAGACGTAGAGCGCGGCGAGCTCCTCCATCTCGTCGACGGGGTGCTTGCGCAACTGACGGCGCTCGACGTCCAGTTCCGCCTGGACGAGCTCGCGCTGCGAGGCGACGGAGGTGTACTCGCCGGCCGCCATGGAGAAGGCGCCGGCGGCGAGGCCCGCGAGGCCGGTGATGACGACGGTCTGCGCGGAGACCTGGCCACCGGCGACACCGGTCATCAGGGCGAGGTTGGAGACGAGTCCGTCCATCGCGCCGAACACCGCCGGGCGCAGCCAACCGCCGTTCACGTCGCGGTGCGTGTGGTTGTCGCGGTGGGCCTCGTGCAGTGGCGCCTGAGCTTCGATGATGGACATGGTTCTCCCCTCTTTCCGGCGGGCCGGGATGCACCCGCCGCCCCCAACACCCTCGAAACTACGCGCGATGTAAGGGTCGCGCCAGCAAGCCAGGCCGTACTTACTAAGGCCCGCCTCACTGAGGGCACCCCTATCTGTCGAGGCGTCAGCCGGGTGACAGGGACGTTTCTTCGGCGAGTTCGCGGCTCGTGGTGGCACAGATCCAGGCAACGGGGCGCCGCTGTCGGCGCCCCACCGAGGAAGGGGCACGAGATGGTGAACAGCACGGCGTGCGACACGCGTGAACGGGCGAGAGGGGCGCTCCTCGGCCTCGCCGTCGGCGACGCGCTCGGCGCCCCCGCCGAGAACATGCGGCCCTCCGAGATCCGCCGCCGCTGGGGCCGCGTCGAGGGCTTCGTGACGGACCGTCCGGCGGGCACCGACGACACGGAGTACGCGATCTTCTCCGCCCTCCTCCTCGCCCGGCACGGCTCCGCCCTCACCGTCCACCACGTCGAACGGGCCTGGCACCGCTGGATCGCCGACCTCGACGAAGGCCCGTTCCGCGGGGCGGGGTTCTCGGAGCGCGGCACCCTGGAGAACCTCCGGCGGGGCCTCGCGGCCCCCATCTCGGCCCAGCACCGCCACGCCTGGTCGGACGGCCTCGCGATGCGCGCGGCCCCCTTCGGCGTCTTCGCGGCCGGCCGCCCGGCGGAGGCGGCCCGGCTCGTCGCCATCGACGGCAGCGTCAGCCACGACGGCGAGGGCATCTACGGCGGCCAGGCGGTCGCGGCGGGCGTGGCGGCGGCGATGACGGGAGCGACGGTCACCTCGGTGATCGCGGCCGCCCTCTCCGTCGTCCCCATGGACTCCTGGACGGCCCGCTCCCTGCGCCGCGCGGTCGTCGCCGCCCAGCGCGTCCAACCGGACCCCCTCACCCGCGAACGCCAGGTCCGCTCCGCCGTCGTCATCGGCGGCTACCCCTGGACGGACCTCGCCCCGGAAGCGGTGGGCCTCGCCTTCGGCGCCTTCGCCGCCGCCCGCGGCGACTTCCGCACCTCGGTCCTGACCGCCGTCAACATGGGCCGCGACGCCGACACCACGGCAGCGGTCGCGGGCGCCCTGGCCGGCGCGCTGGGCGGCGTCCACGCGATCCCCGCCGACTGGGCCTCGGCCATCGCCCCGGTCACCGGCAGCTGCCTCCCCTCGATGCGCGGCCACCACGTCCTGGACATCGCGGACCTCCTGACCCCGGAGGAGGCGGCATGAGCGCGGACACCTCCGCGGGCGATCGTTCCGCGGGGCGAGGGGGGTCCCCCCTGTTCGAGCGGAGCCGAGAGCTCGGGGGAGGGTGGGCACAGGCCCCGGTGCCGGGTTCCGGCCCGGCGACCGACGCCCCGCGGGACCCGGGCCCGGTGCCGGGTCCCGGCCCGGCGACCGACGCCCCGCGGGACCCGGGCCCGGTGCCGGGCGACGACCTCGCGATCGGCGCGCTCCAGGCCTCCGCCCCGGTACGGGGCGCGGAACTGCTGGACCTGACCCCGCACGGCCCCGCCCCGCACGGTCCCGCCCCGGTGCGGGGCACCGGCTCCTGGGGCGTCGCCCACGGGGCCCCGCGGCTCGACGCCCCTCGCAGGGCCGGCCGTGACGCGGTCGAGGGCCTCCTCCTCGGGCTCGCCGCGGGCGACGCGTCCGGATGGCCCGCCGCGCGACACCGCGCCGCCCGCATGCCCGAATGGACCCGCCGCCTCACCCGCGAACTCGACACCTTCGCCGAGCAGAACGCGACGACCACCCTCCCCGTCCCCATCGCCCTCAACCAGCCCCCCGAGCCCCTCCGCCTGGGCCCCTCCGACGACGCCGAGTGGGCGGTCTTCACCGCCGAGGCGATCCTCGCCGCCGACAGCGGGGTCTTCGCCGCCCTCCCCCCGGACCGCCGCCTCCGCACCACCGTCGACCTCGCCTGGAACGCCCTCGCCGGGCAGGTCGCGGCCGCCGCCGAACGCGCCCCCGAGGTCGAGTCGGCCGTACTGCCCCTCCGCGCCCGGATCTCGGTCCGCGCGGGCCTCGGCAATCTCGCCACCGGCCTGCGCCCGCCCGCGACGGGCCACGACAACCCGCACTTCTTCGACGACGCGGCCTGCGTCCGGGCCGCCGTCCTCGCCGTCGTCCACCCCGGCGATCCCCGCGCGGCCGCCGAACTCGCCGAGTTCGACGCCCGGTACACCCAGGACGGCGACGGCGTGCACGGCGCCCGCGCGACGGCGGCGGCCGTCGCCGCGGCCCTCGGCGGGGCGACGGTCGACGAGGCCGTCGAGGCGGCGCTCGCCGAACTCCCGCCCGTCACCGAGATCGGCCGCAACGCCCGGCACGCCGTGCAGCTCGCCCGGGCCGCCGATTCGGCCTTCGAGCTGGTCCCGCTCCTGGAGCACCAGATCGTGGACCACGTCTACAGCTACGGCATCGCCGCCGCCGAGACCGTCCCGGTCGCCCTGGCCCTCGCCACCGCCGCCCGGGGCGAGATGACGGCCGCGGTGCCGGCCGCCGCCTGCCTCTCCCGGGTCGCCGACTCGGCCCCGGCGCTGGCGGGCGCGCTCACCGGCGCGCTGGGCGGCGGCCGTTCGGTCCCGGCGAGCTGGCGCGAGGCGTGCAGGACGCTCGCGGGCTGCGCGCTGCCCCGGCTCGCGGGGACGGACCTGGTGGAACTCGCCGGGCTGCTCGGAGCCACGGAACCGGCCACCCCAGGTGGACAATTCCGACATGACACCCACATTGGATGACCGGATCACCGGAAGTCTCCTCGGGGCCGCCGTCGGCGACGCGCTCGGCGGCCCCGTCGAGGGCTACACCCCCGAGCAGATCGTGGAACGCCACGGCGGCCGCGTCACCGGGATCGTCGGCCCCTGGAACGGCGGCGACTGGCGCACCGCCCGCCCCATCGCGCCGTACCACAAGGGCGACGGGCACGTCACCGACGACACCTTGATGACCCACGCCCTGATCCGGGTGTACGAGAAGGTCCGCGGCCACCTCGACGCGTACGCGGTCGCGGACCACCTCGTCCCCGAACTCATCGGCTCCCCCGTCTGGATCCCGGAGCTGGAGGCCGAGGCGCTCCCCCTCCAGCGGATCTTCCTCGCCGAGAAGTGGATCGTGACCCGGCTCCACTACGGCCACGTGGACCCCCGCGAGGCCGGCAACGGCAACGTCGTCAACTGCGGGGCGGCGATGTACGTGGCGCCGGTCGGCCTGGTCAACGCCGCCCATCCGGCGGCCGCCTACGCCGAGGCGGTCGACCTGACGGGCGCGCACCAGTCCTCGTACGGCCGGGAGGCGGCGGGGGTCTTCGCGGCGGCGGTCGCGGCGGCCTGCGCGCCGGGCGCGACACCGGCGTCGGTGGTGGAGGCGGCCCTGTCCCTGGCGAAGGACGGCACGCACGCGGCGATCGAGGCGGTCGCCGAAGTGGCCTCCCGGCACACGGACTTCGAGTCCGCCCTCGGCCCCCTCCGCCGGGCGGTGGCCCCCTTCGACACGGTCGGCCCCGACTACCGCGCCCCCTCCCTCGGCGCCCGCCGCCCCTCCCGCCTGCACGCGATCGAGGAACTCCCGATCGCCCTCGGCATGCTCCTGGTCGGCGGCGGCGACTACCGTCGTACGGTCCTGGGCGCGGTCAACTACGGCCGCGACTGCGACTCGATCGCCACGATGGCGGGCGCGATCGTGGGCGCGCTGCACGGCGAGGCCGCCGTCCCGTCCGCGTGGGCGAAGCAGGTGGCGGAGGCGAGCCGTCTGGACCTCCACGCCCCGGCGAGAGCGCTGACGGCGGTGGCCCGCGAGGTCTTCGCCGCGGACACCGCCGCCCGCCGGTCCCACGAATCGGCCTTCGCGACCCTGACGAGCGCGGACCGATGACCCTCCGCCTGACCTGGGTCCAGCCGGAGGACCTGGTGGGCCACGAACTCCGCCAGGCGTCGGAGGACGGCCGCGACGCCGACGCCCTGGCGGCCCGCTGGACGGCGGCGGGCGGCCCCCCGGCCCCGGAATCGGCCGGCGCCTCGCCCCTCCCCCACCCGCACCTCCGCCCCTTGGCGGAACGGCTGCTGGACGCCCTGGCGGCCCTCCCCGCCCCCCTGTCGGCCCGGGAGCCGACCGCCCTCCCCGAGATCCAGGCTTCGACGACCCCCCGCACCACCCCTCCCCCGCGCTCCGACGGGGCCGGGGGCACCGCCCTCCGGGACCGCCTGCACGCAGCCTGGCTCGGCCGGGCCGCGGGCTGTCTGCTCGGCAAGCCCGTCGAGAAGCTCCCCCTCCCCGCCGTCCGCGCCCTCGCCCGCGCCGCCGGCAACTGGCCCCTCACCACCTGGTTCACCGCCCGCGGCGTCCCGCCGGAGCTGCTCGCCGCGCATCCGTGGAACCGCCGCTCCGCCGCCACCTCGCTCGCCGAGAACATCGACGGCATGCCCGAGGACGACGACCTCAACTACCCCCTCCTCAACCTGCTGCTCCTCCAGCGGTACGGCCGCGACTTCACCACCGCCGACGTCGCCCGCCTCTGGCTCGACGAACTCCCCGCCGGCCGCACCTTCACGGCCGAGCGCGTCGCCTACCGCAACCTCCTCGACGGCGTCGAACCCCCGCTGACCGCCGTCCGCCGCAACCCCTTCCGCGAGTGGATCGGCGCCCAGATCCGCGCCGACGTGCACGGCTGGACCCACCCGGGCGACCCGGTGGCCGCCGCCGCGCAGGCGCACCGGGACGCGGTGCTCACGCACACCGCCAACGGCGTCTACGGCGCCATGTTCGTCGCCGCCGCCCTCGCCACCGCCGCGACCGGGACGGCGGACGTCCACCAGTCCCTCGCCGCCGGTCTCGGCGTCGTCCCGCCGCGCTCGCGGCTCGCCCGAGCCGTCCGCCTCGGGATCGGGGCCGCCCGCACCACCGCCGACTTCGACACCGTCGTCGACCGCCTGCACGCCGAACTCGGCGGGTACCACTGGGTGCATGCCGTCCCCAACGCCGCCCTGCTCGCCGCCGCCCTCACCCACGCCGACGGCGACTTCTCGCGCTCGATCTGCGCGGCGGTGTCGGGCGGCTGGGACACCGACTCCAACGGCGCCACCGCCGGTTCGCTCGCCGGGCTGCTCGCCGGGCACCCGGACCGGCTGCCGGAGCGCTGGACCTCCCCCCTCAAGAACCGCCTCGCGACCTCGGTGCCGTCCTTCGACGGCATCGGCTTCGACACCCTGGCCGAACTGACACACCTGGAGGCAGTACGCCCATGACCAGCATCGTCGTGCTCGGCAGCACGAACATGGATCTCGTCGTCTACGTGCCGCGGGCCCCCGCCCTCGGCGAGACGGTCACCGGCCGCTCCTTCCGTACGATCCCCGGCGGCAAGGGCGCCAACCAGGCCGTCGCCGCCGCCCGCGCGGGCGGCGAGGTCGCGATGATCGGCGCGGTCGGCGCGGACGGCTTCGGGGCACAGCTGCGCGCCACCCTGGAGCACTGCGCGGTCGACATCGATCTGCTCCGCACCGCCGAGGGCCCCTCCGGCACCGCCCATGTCGTCGTCGACGACGAGGGCGGCAACGCGATCGTCGTCGTCCCCGGCGCCAACGGCACCGTCACCTCCCTCACCCACGGCGACGAGGCCCTCATCGGCACCGCCGACGCCCTGCTCCTCCAGCTCGAACTCCCCCTCTCCGTCGTCGTCGAGGGCGCCGTCACCGCCCGCCGCCTCGGCGTCCGCACGATCCTCACCCCCGCTCCCGCGCAGCCCCTGCCGCCGGAACTCCTCGCGGCCACCGACCTGTTGGTGCCCAACGAGCACGAGGCCGCCGCGCTCACCGGCCTCACCGACCCCCGCGAGGCCGCGCGGGCCCTGCTGCGGGACGTCCCCGAGGTGGTCGTCACCCTGGGCGCGGCCGGCAGCCTGTACGCCACCCGCGGCGCCGAACCGCTCGCCGTGCCCGCGCCCCGGGTCCGGGCCGTCGACACCACGGGGGCCGGCGACACCTTCGTCGGCGCGCTCGCGGTCGCCCTCGGCGAGGGCCGTCCCGCCCCGGAGGCCCTCGCCTGGGCGCAGACGGCCGCGGCGCTCTCCGTCCGGCGCGAGGGCGCGTCGACCTCGATGCCGTACCGCGTCGAGATCGAGGCCGCGTTCCTCTCCCCCGACGCCCTGGAGGCCGACGCCGTATGACCACCCCCACCCCGGCGCCCCTCCACGGGCTGCGCGTGCTGGATCTCGCGACCCTCTTCGCCGGCCCGCTCGCGGCCATGATGCTGGGCGACTTCGGCGCCGACGTCGTCAAGGTCGAGCATCCCCGCAAGCCGGACCCGTCCCGCGGCCACGGCCCCGCCAAGGACGGCGTCGGCCTGTGGTGGAAGGTCCTCGGCCGGAACAAGCGGACGATCACCCTCGACCTGTCCTCGCCGGGCGGCCGCGACACGCTGCTCGCGCTCGCCGCCGACGCGGACGTCATCGTGGAGAACTTCCGCCCCGGCACCCTGGAACGCTGGGGTCTGGGCTGGGAGGAGCTGTCCGCCGTCAACCCGGGTCTGGTCCTGACCCGGGTCACCGGCTTCGGCCAGTTCGGCCCGTACGCCCACCGCCCCGGCTTCGGCACGCTCGCCGAGGCGATGAGCGGCTTCGCCGCGATCACCGGCGAGCCGGACGGCCCCCCGACCCTTCCTCCCTTCGGCCTCGCCGACTCGATCGCCGCCCTGGCCACCGCGTACGCCGTGATGACCGCGCTCACCGCCAGGACGGCGACCGGCCGCGGCCAGGTCGTCGACATGGCGATCATCGAACCGATGCTCTCCGTCATCGGACCCCACCCCCTCTGGTACGACCAGCTCGGTTACGTCCAGCCCCGGACCGGCAACCGCTCCCGCAACAACGCCCCGCGCAACACCTACCGGACCGCCGACGGCTCCTGGGTCGCCGTCTCCACCTCCGCCCAGTCGATCGCCGAGCGGGTGCTGCGGCTCGTCGGCCGCCCGGAGCTGATCGACGAGCCGTGGTTCGCCGACGGCACGGGCCGGGCCGAGCACGCGGACGTCCTGGACGAGGCGGTCGGCTCGTGGATCGCCCGCCACACCCGTGACGAGGCGATGGCGGCCTTCGAGAAGGCGGAGGCCGCCATCGCCCCCGTCTACGACATCCGGGACGTCGTCGCCGACCCCCAGTACCAGGCGCTCCGCACCGTGACCGAGGTGCAGGACCCCGAACTCGGCCCGATCAAGATGCAGAACGTCCTCTTCCGCCTCTCCGAGACCCCCGGCGCCATCCGCTGGTCCGGCCGCCCGCACGGCGCCGACACCACCGCCGTCCTCTCCGAGCTCGGCCTCACCCCCGCCGAGATCGACGCCCTCCGCGAGCAAGGAGCGGTATGAGCCCCCTCAGCGGTCCCACCGGCTCGGCCGTCGGGCGGACCGGAGACGCCACCGCGCACCCCGTCGCCCCCCTCACCTGGCTGTACGCCCCCGGCGACCGCCCCGAGGTGGTGCGCAAGGCGCTGGCCTCGGGCGCCGACGTCGTGATCGTCGATCTGGAGGACGCGGTCGCCCCGCACCGCAAGCCGTACGCCCTCGACGCCACGGCCGAGCTCCTCTCGGACGTCCACCCCGTCCCGGTGCACGTCCGCATCCACACCCCGCGCGACATCCCCACCCTGGCCCCCCTCCCCGGCCTCTGCGGTCTCCGTGTACCCAAGGTGACACACGCCACTGACATCCACCGGATCGCCGGGCTCGCCCCGGGCCTCGCGCTCTATCCGCTCCTGGAGAGCGCCCTCGCCGTCGAGCACGCCTACGCCATCGCCTCCGCCCATCCCGCGGTCCGCGGCATCGCCCTCGGCGAGGCCGACCTCCGCGCGGACCTGGGGGTACGGCAGGACACCGGCCTCGACTGGCCGCGCGGACGGGTGGTGGTCGCGGCCCGCGCGGCCGCCCTCCCCCCGCCGGCCCAGTCCGTCCATCCGGACATCCGCGACCTGGACGCGCTGGCCGCCGGCTGCTCCCGGGGCCGGGCCATGGGCTTCTTCGGCCGGGCTGCCATCCACCCCCGTCAGCTCCCGGTCATCGAGCGCGCCTATCTGCCCACCCCGGCGGAGGTCGACGCGGCCCGTGAGGTCGTCGCGGCGGCCGCGACCGAGCGGGGCGCGCTCGCCCTCCCGGACGGCCGTTTCGTCGACGCGGCGGTGGTGGAGGGCGCCCACCGGGTCCTCGCCCTCGCGGCCCGCGCGGGCTGAGACACGGCGAAGGGCCGCCGGGCTTCTGCGGCCCGGCGGCCCTTCGACTGGGAACGATCAGCTTGTGGCGGTCGAGCCGGCACCGTTCTCGGCCTTCTCGGCCTTCTCCGGCTTCTCGGAGTCCGAAGGGTCGGAGGAGTCCGAGGGCTCCGGTGCGGCGTCCGAGGAGTCGGGGTCGGCGTCCTTCGGCTCGGCGTCACCGGCCTTGTCGGCCTCGGCACCCTCGACGGCGTCCGTCTTCTCGGCGGCCCTCTCCGCGGCCCTCGGCTCGATGATCTCCTCGCGGCCCGGACGCACCCGCGCCGAGATCACGAAGTAGAGCACCGCGAGCAGGCCGACGATGATCGCGGTCCACACGTTGAGCCGCAGTCCGAGGATGTGGTGCGCCTCGTCGACGCGCAGGGCCTCCGTCCACACGCGGCCGGAGCAGTACGCGGCGACGTACAGCGCGAAGGCGCGGCCGTGGCCGAGCTTGAAGCGGCGGTCGGCCCAGATGACCAGGAAGCCGACGGCGACGTTCCACAGCGACTCGTACAGGAAGGTCGGGTGGTACAGGCCCGCCTCGCGGTTGGGTCCCTCGGTGATCTTCAGCGCCCACGGCACGTCGGTCGGCTTGCCGTAGAGCTCCTGGTTGAACCAGTTGCCCCAGCGGCCGATGGCCTGGGCGAAGGCGATGCCGGGCGCGATGACGTCCGCGTACACGGGCAGGGAGATCCCGCACCGGCGGCAGCCGATCCAGGCGCCCACCGCGCCGAGCGCGATGGCGCCCCAGATGCCGAGGCCGCCCTCCCAGATCTTGAAGGCGTCGACCCAGTTCTCACCCTCGCTGAAGTACAGCTGGTAGTCGGTGATCACGTGGTAGAGGCGTCCGCCGACGAGGCCGAAGGGCACCGCCCAGACGGCGATGTCGGCCACGGTGCCGGCGGTGCCGCCCCGGGCGATCCAGCGCTTGTTGCCGAGCCAGACGGCGACGAAGACACCGATGATGATGCAGAAGGCATAGCCGCGCAGCGGGATCGGTCCGAGGTGGATCACGCCGGTCGACGGGCTGGGAATGTAGGCAAGGTCCATGGCAGAACCGACGCTACCCTGCCGGACGGGCGAAGCGGCAGCCCGCCCGGCAACTTATGGGTAACCAATCCTCTGATCAGGCCGATGACCGGGCCGCCGGCTAGCCCGCCGACGGGGACGCCGTGCCCGCCTTCTTGCCCTTGTTGGCCTCGGCGACCCACTTCTTCAGGTTCTCCGGGGAGATCTGTTCGTTCCCCTTGGTCGGGAAGATCGATTCTCCGTTGAGGAGGACGGACGGGGTGCCGCGGAAGCCGCCGTTCTGGAAGGCCTCGTTCGACTTCTTCACCCAGCCGTCGTGCGTGCCGTCGTTCACACAGCTGCGGAAGGCGGGCGTGTCGAGCCCCGGCACCTTCGCCGCCAGCTCGATCAGCTTGTCGTTCTTCCCGTAGGCGTCGTCCGTCTCCGGCGGCTGGTTGATGTAGAGCGTGTCGTGGTACGCGGTGAACTTCCCCGCGTCCTGGGCGCACGCCGCCGCGTTCGCCGCGCGCAGGGAGCCGCTGCCGCCCATGTTCCCGTCGATGAGGGTGGCGAGGTGGTAGTCGACCTTGAGCGCGCCGGAGGCCTGCAGCTCGTGGATCGAGTCCCGCATGACGTTCTCGAACTGGGCGCAGGCCGGGCAGCGGAAGTCCTCCCAGACCGCGAGCGTCGACGGGGCGTCCGCCTTGCCCGTGGGGATGGCGGGCTTGGCGTCCTCGTCGGTCGCTCCGGTCGGCGCGACCACGGGGCCCGCCTTGTCGGAACCGCTGTTCTTGTCACCGCCGGCGGCGATCACGCCGACGACCGCGGCCAGGCCGAGGACGCCGACCACCGCCGCCGACACGATCAGGACGCGCCGCTGCTTCTCGCGGGCCTTGTCGCGCTCGCGCTGCTGCTGGAGGCGCTCCCGCGCGCTCCGGTTACCGTCACCACTGTTCTTCTCGCTCACGCCCCAGGCAACGAACCGGGGAGGCACATCCGCGCCTCCCCGGTCCCAGATCCACCCATACGGGCTACGAAACGCGGCGGACGCCCTCGGCGAGTTCGGCCGCCAGTTCCCTTACGGCGGCGAGCCCGGCCGCCTCGTCGCCGTCGGCGTCGAGGAGCCGCTGCACGAAGGCGGAGCCGACGATGACGCCGTCGGCGAAGCCGGCGACCTCCTTCGCCTGCGTCGGGTTGGAGACGCCGAGACCCACGCACACCGGCAGTTCGGAGGTGGCACGGGTACGGCGGACCAGATCGGCCGCCGACTCGCCGACCGACTCGCGGGTGCCGGTGACCCCCATGAGCGAGGCCGCGTAGACGAAGCCGGAGCCGGCCGCCGTGATGGTGGCGAGGCGCTCGTCCTTGCTGCTGGGCGCGACGACGAAGACGGTCGCGAGACCGTGCTTGTCGGCGTGCTCGCGCCAGACGGCGGACTCCTGGACGGGCAGGTCGGGCAGGATGCAGCCCGCGCCGCCGGCCGCGGCGAGCTCCTCGGTGAAGCGCTCGATGCCGTACCGGTCGATCGGGTTCCAGTACGTCATGACGAGGACCGGCTTGCCGGTGGCCTCGTGGGCCTCCTTGACCGTCCGCATGACGTCGGCGATCTTCACCCCGCCGCGCAGGGCGATGTCGTCGGCGGTCTGGATGACCGGGCCGTCGAGGACCGGGTCGCTGTGCGGGAGCCCGACCTCGACGACGTCGGCGCCGCCGTCGAAGACGGCCTTGATGGCGGCGATGCCGCCGTCGACGGTCGGGAAGCCGGCCGGCAGGTACGCGATGAGCGCGGCCCGGTTCTCGGCCTTGGCCTTGGCGAGGGTGTCGCTGAGGAGCTGGATGTTTCCGGTGGTCACTTGGAGCCCCCCTCGGCGCCGTTGTCGTAGAGCCCGAAGTAGCGGGCGGCGGTGTCCATGTCCTTGTCTCCGCGCCCGGAGAGGTTCACCAGGAGCAGGGCGTCCTTGCCGAGCTCCTTGCCGACCTCCAGGGCGCCGGCGAGGGCGTGCGCCGACTCGATGGCCGGGATGATGCCCTCCGTACGGGAGAGCAGCCGCAGCGCCTGCATGGCGGCGTCGTCGGTGACGGCCCGGTACTCGCCGCGCCCGCTGTCCTTGAGGTAGGCGTGCTCGGGGCCGATGCCGGGGTAGTCGAGTCCGGCGGAGATCGAGTACGGCTCGGTGATCTGGCCCTCCTCGTCCTGGAGGACGTAGGAGCGGGAGCCGTGCAGGATGCCGGGCTCGCCGGCGGTGAGGGTGGCCGCGTGCTCGCCGGTCTCGACGCCGTGGCCGGCCGGCTCGCAGCCGACCAGGCGGACGCCCGCGTCCGGGACGAAGGCGTGGAAGAGGCCGATGGCGTTGGAGCCGCCGCCGACGCAGGCGATGGCCGCGTCGGGCAGGCGCCCGGCGCGCTCCAGGATCTGGCGGCGGGCCTCGACGCCGATGACCCGGTGGAAGTCGCGGACCATGGCGGGGAAGGGGTGCGGGCCGGCGACGGTGCCGAAGAGGTAGTGCGTCCGGTCCACGTTCGCGACCCAGTCGCGGAAGGCCTCGTTGATGGCGTCCTTGAGGGTGCGGCTGCCGGACTTCACGGCCACGACCTCGGCGCCGAGCATCCGCATCCGGGCCACGTTGAGGGCCTGGCGCTGGGTGTCGACCTCGCCCATGTAGATGGTGCAGTCGAGGCCGAACAGGGCGCAGGCGGTGGCCGTGGCCACGCCGTGCTGGCCGGCGCCGGTCTCGGCGATGACCCGCGTCTTGCCCATGCGCTTGGTCAGGAGCGCCTGCCCGAGGACGTTGTTGATCTTGTGCGAGCCGGTGTGGTTCAGGTCCTCGCGCTTGAGGAAGACCCGGGCACCGCCGGCGTGCTCGGCGAACCGCGGCACCTCGGTCAGCGCGCTCGGCCGGCCGGTGTAGTTGACCATCAGGTCGTTGAGCTCGCGGGCGAACTCGGGGTCCGCCTTCGCCTTCTCGTACTCCACGGCGACCTCGTCGACCGCGGCGACGAGGGCCTCCGGGATGAACTTGCCGCCGTACGCGCCGAAGTAGCCCTCGGCGTTGGGGACCTGGCCTTCCAGGTCCGGGATGAAGAACTCGCTGGACATGCGGATGCGCTCCTCGCGGGGCGGGGGCCCCGGGATACGTGGGGTTGGTGGTCACGGTATGCGCGCGACGCACTCACGTACGGCAACCTCGTCGCTCCCCGTTGTGGGCAATCGTTCCGCTGGGGCGGAACGGGTGGGCACGACGGAACGGCGCCCTTGCCGGCGCCGGAGGCTCCCGAGCCTGAACCCGCACCCCTGGTGGCGGCGCACTCGTGGTGCGGGTCCAGGCGCGGAACGCGGAGGCGCCGCTGAAGGCGCCGTCCCGTGTGCCCACCCGTCCCGCCCTGCGGGACGATTGCCCACACGGCGGGTGGCGCGGGCCCAACGGCGTCAGGCGGCGTTGCTGTACGTGAAGGTGCGCGCGGGGCGCGGGCGCCATCGCATGCCGTTGACCTGGCCCGGTTCGGAGCCGATGACGTAGCGGACCCGGCGGCCGTGGACACGGCGGGCGGGTGCGCGGCAGCCGCGCGGTCGGCAGCCCCGGGCCAGGGGGGCGTGCTTGGAGACGGGGGCGGCGGCGGTACGGAGCCGGCCACGGCGGCCCGAGGCGTCCGCGGGCACGACCGGGCCGCCCGGGGCGGAGCCCAGGGCGGTCGGCGTGGCGCGGACGGGGGTCATGACTCGGTCAGCTCCGGCCGTGGCGGAGGGCCGGGTGGGCGCCGGCGGCGACGAGGTCGGCGACGGCGGCCTTCGGGTCGCGGCCGGTGACGAGGGACTCGCCGACGAGGACCGCGTCGGCTCCCGCGTTGGCGTAGGCGATGAGGTCGTGCGGGCCGCGGACGCCGGACTCGGCGACCTTGACGATGTGCGCGGGGATCTCGGGGGCGACGCGCTCGAAGGTGGAGCGGTCGACCTTGAGGGTCTTGAGGTTGCGCGCGTTGACGCCGATGATGCGGGCGCCCGCGTCGACGGCGCGCTCGACCTCCTCCTCGTCGTGGACCTCGACCAGCGGGGTGAGACCGATGGACTCGGCGCGCTCGATGAGGGAGACCAGCGCCTCCTGCTCCAGGGCGGCGACGATGAGGAGCGCGAGATCCGCTCCGTACGCCCGCGCCTCCCAGAGCTGGTACGCGGTGACGATGAAGTCCTTGCGCAGCACCGGGATGTCGACCCGGGCGCGGACGGCCTCCAGGTCGGCGAGGGAGCCGCCGAAGCGGCGCTGCTCGGTGAGGACAGAGATGACGGCGGCGCCGCCCGCCTCGTAGTCCGCGGCGAGTCCGGCCGGGTCGGCGATCGCGGCGAGCGCGCCCTTGGACGGGCTGGAGCGCTTGACCTCGCAGATCACCTTGACGCCGTCCCCGCGCAGTGCGGCGACGCCGTCCTTGGCCTGCGGCGCCTTGGCGGCGCGCTCCTTGAGCTCGTCGAGGGTGACCCGCGCCTGCCGCTCTGCGAGGTCGGCGCGCACGCCGTCGATGATCTCGTCGAGCACACTCACGCGAGGGGCCCCCTTCCGGGACGGTGACGGTGATGATGAACCAGGTTCAGCCACTTCGATCCTATCCGCAGGACGGCCCCGGATTCGCATCGGCCGGAGCGGCGTCCCACCTGCTGGGACTCCCGAACGGCCCTCAGGGGGCCAGGGCGGAGCCGAAGGGAAGGTTCCGGACCAGGGTGAAGAGGGCGAGGACGGCCCCGATCCCCCACCACCAGGCCGGGGAGACCGCGATGCGCATGGGCACTCCGCGGACGGCGCGAATCAGCCATACGACCATGACGACGGCGAAGATCCCGTAGCCGACGACGGCGAGGGCGTTGGCGCCGAGGGCGGCCTGCAGGTCGCCGTGGGCGAAGGCGTGGGCACTGCGGAGTCCGCCGCAGCCGGGGCAGTAGACGCCCGTGAAGCGCAGGAGCGGGCAGACGGGGTAGTGCCCGGGTTCGTTGGGGTCGACGGCCCCGACGTACGCGAACGCGGCGACGACCCCGGCGAGGACCCCGACCGGCACGGACAGCCGCCGCACGAGCGACCTCGGCGCGGGCGGCGCCGCCGGAACGTACGCCCCCGGCCAGGGGCCGTGCCCGGGCGGCACGGGCCCGGACGGTGACACGTACCCGTCCGGGGGTACGGGCCCGCCCGGCCACAGGGCAGGGCCCGGCGATACGGGCGGCGCGCCCGGCGAGGCGTCAGGGCCGCCAGGCGAGGCGTCGGCGGGGCCCGGCTCGGCCGGCCCGCCCCGCGTGGCGCCGGAGGCCGAAGGCACCGGACCGCCCGGCAACGCGCCGGAGACCGGCTGTACCGCGGCACCCTCCGACACCGCCGCACCCCCCGGCGCCCCCGCGCCCGGCGCGGCCGGCGCGGCCGCCGGAGCATTCGGGCGGGCAGGTTCACCCGGGCGGGTGGGGGGATCGTCGGTCACGGCTCCGGCCGTCGGCTGCGCGTCCATCCGGTGATTCTCGCCCCTGACGCGCGAGGGCGCAGCCCGGCACGGCCGGACTGCGCCCTCGGGTGCGTCGGGCCGTGTCAGGCGCGGGCCTTCGCGGTGGCGGTCGCGGCCGCGCGGGCGGCGACGACGGCCTCCGAGTCCTTCGGCATGCCGAGGCCCGCCGCCTTCATCGCGCCGCCGACGACGCCGCCGAGGAGGATGACGCCCATGCCGGCCCAGAAACCGGGCAGGTTGGCGGCCACCATGAAGACGCCGGCGATGCAGAAGCCGATGAAGGAGATGATGACACCGGTCCAGGCGGCCGGGGTGTGTCCGTGGGCGCTGCCCGCCATGAGTTGCTCCTCGTTGCAGTTGCTCGATGGTGAGGTCTCGCGTGCGCGGACACTCGGCGTTCATTCTCCCGCACGTGGGCGCGCGAGGATGAATCGGGGGTGCCCGGACGATCACGCGTCGCGAACAGAACCGTTCACTCGCCCCGGGTGGGGTCCTCGCCGCGGTCCAGGGCCTTCCACAGGTCCTCGGGGCGGTCCGGGTCGGTGGCCGGGGCCTTGCGGCCGGCGCGGGGGGTGCCGGAGCGTTCGTAGCGGCCGCCCATCGCCGGCCAGTTCTGGCCGAAGCGGAGGGCGAAGAGGCCGGCGAGCAGGATGAGGACGGCGCCCGCGGCGGTCACGTACGGCCAGACGGTGTGGGTGAGGCCGGCGACGGCTGCGGCGGTGTCACCGCTGATCCGGGCGGCCTCGGAGTCCAGGGCGGCGCTGTCGGAGGCGCCGAGGACCGCGGCGAGCGCGGCGCCCGCGCCGCTGAGCGCGAGGAGCGCGGCGACGAGGGTCCGGCCGGTGCGGCGGACGGCGAAGACGGCGAAGAGCGCGGCGAGGCCGACGATCGCGAGGGCGGTCGGCACTCCGGTGACGGCGCTGCCGTCGGCCTTGACGGGGACGCTGCCGCCGACGACGGACGCGGTGCCCTCGGCCCAGATCTGGCCGGCGGAGAGGAGGACGACGGTGGCGCCGAGGGCACCGAGGAGGAGGGCCGTCGCCAGGCTGCGGCGGCCACCGGTGGGGGCGGCCGCGCGGGCGGCCCGGGGCTGGGGTACGGGTACGGCACTCACGCACCCCACTATCCCCTACGTGCTCAGTCGTTGTTCATCCGGTTGGCGGTGTGGACGGCACGGAGGACGGCCGCGGCCTTGTTGCGGCACTCGTTGTCCTCGGCGACCGGGTCGGAGTCGGCGACGACACCCGCTCCGGCCTGCACGTACGCCGTTCCGTCGCGGAGCAGCGCGGTGCGGATGGCGATGGCGGTGTCGGCGTCCCCGGCGAAATCGAGATAACCGACACATCCGCCGTAGAGGCCCCGCCGGGAGGGTTCGAGCTCCTCGATGATCTGCATGGCGCGGGGCTTGGGCGCGCCGGAGAGCGTGCCGGCGGGGAAGCAGGCGGTGAGGACGTCGAAGGCGGTGCGGCCCTCGGCGACCTCGCCGGTGACGGTGGAGACGATGTGCATGACGTGCGAGTAGCGCTCGATCGACATGAAGTCGACGACCTCGACGGAGCCGGGGGTGCAGACGCGGCCGAGGTCGTTGCGGCCGAGGTCGACGAGCATGAGGTGCTCGGCGCGCTCCTTGGGGTCGGCGAGCAGTTCCTCGGCGAGGTCGTGGTCCTCCTGCGGGGTGGCGCCGCGGTGCCGGGTGCCGGCGATGGGGTGGAGCATCGCCTGCCCGTCCTCGACCTTGACGAGGGCCTCGGGCGAGGAGCCGACGACGTCGAAGCCGTTCTCGAAGCGGAAGAGGTACATGTACGGGGACGGGTTGGTGGCCCGCAGGACCCGGTACACGTCGAGCGCGGAGGCGGTGCAGGAGGTCTCGAAGCGCTGCGAGGGCACGACCTGGAAGGCCTCGCCGGCGCGGATGCGCTCCTTGATGTCCTCGACGGCGTCCTGGTAGGCATCGCCGCCCCAGAGGGCCGTGAAGCCGGGGAGCTCGGAGGGCGGCAGGGCGGCGGGGGCGGTGGCGACCGGACGGGCCAGGTCGGCCTCCATGGCGTCCAGGCGGGAGACGGCGTGCGCGTACGCCTCGTCGACGCCGGTCTCCAGGTCGTTGTGGTTGATCGCGTTGGCGATCAGCAGGACCGAGCCGTCCCAGTGGTCGAGGACCGCGAGGTCGCTGGTGAGGAGCATGGTGAGCTCGGGGAGCTCCAGGTCGTCGCGGGTGGAGTCGCCGATCTTCTCCAGGCGGCGGACGATGTCGTAGCCGAGGTAGCCGACCATGCCGCCCGTGAAGGGGGGCATCCCGGACGCGAGGTCGCGCGGGGTGTGGAGGGTCTCGACGGTGGCGCGCAGGGCGTCGAGCGGGTCGCCGTCCGTGGGGACGCCGACGGGCGGGGTGCCGAGCCAGTGCGCCTGGCCGTCCTTCACCGTCAGGGTCGCGTCGCTGCGGACGCCGATGAAGGAGTAGCGGGACCAGCTGCGGCCGTTCTCCGCGGATTCGAGGAGGAAGGTGCCGGGGCGTTCGGCGGCGAGCTTGCGGTAGAGCCCGACCGGGGTGTCGCCGTCCGCGAGGAGCCTGCGGCTGACGGGGATGACGCGGCGGTCGGCCGCCAGCTTGCGGAAGGTCTCGAGATCCATGGCGCCAGACCTTACTGGGATACGGGGAGCACGTCGGTGTCGAAGCAGGTGCGGGTGCCGGTGTGGCAGGCGGCGCCGACCTGGTCGACCTTGACGAGGAGGGTGTCGGCGTCGCAGTCGAGGGCGACGGACTTGACGTGCTGGACGTGCCCGGAGGTGTCACCCTTGACCCAGTACTCGCTCCGGCTGCGGGACCAGTAGGTGCAGCGGCCGGTGGTGAGGGTGCGGTGGAGGGCCTCGTCGTCCATCCAGCCGAGCATCAGCACCTCACCGGTGTCGTACTGCTGGGCGATGGCGGGGACGAGCCCGTCGGCGCTGCGCTTGAGGCGGGCGGCGATGGCCGGGTCGAGGTCGCTGGAGGTCCGGGGCGTGCTGGTCATGGCGCCATTGTGCCGCGATCCGGGGCGGTGTCCGGCGGGGCGTCCACTGGGCGGACCGGAGGGGCCGGTCGTACGCTGGCGGACATGTCGACCCATGCGAAACGTGAACGGCTTCTGCTCGCCGATCTGTTGGAGGCGGCGGGCCCCGACGCGCCGACGCTCTGCGAGGGCTGGCGCACCCGGGACCTGGCGGCCCATGTGGTGGTGCGGGAGCGGCGTCCGGACGCGGCGGCGGGAAACCTCGTACCGGTGCTGAGGGATCGGCTGGACCGGGTGCAGGCGGAGTTCGCCGACAAGCCGTACGAGGAACTGATCCAGCTCATCCGGACGGGTCCGCCGAAGTTCTCGCCGTTCACCATCAAGCAGGTGGACGAGGGGGCGAACGTCGTCGAGTTCTACGTCCACGCGGAGGACGTCCGCCGGGCCCAGCCCGACTGGTCGGCGCGGGAGCTGGACCCGGTCTTCGCGGACGCGCTCTGGTCCCGCCTCGAACGGATGGCCCGTCTCCTCGGCCGCAAGGCGCCGGTGGGTCTGGTCCTCCGCCGTCCGAACGGCCAGACGGCCGTCGCCCATCGCGGCACCCCCGTGGTGACGGCCTCCGGGGAGCCGGGCGAGCTGGTGATGTACCTGTACGGCCGCCAGGACTCGGCGAAGGTGGCCCTCGAGGGCGAGCCGGAGGCGATCGAGCGGCTGCGGGAGACGAAGCAGCTGGGGATCTAGCCCTTCGGGAGTTCGGCGCGGCGGACGGCGGTGACCAGCAGGCTGTACACGCCGGACAGGGCGCAGACCGCCGCGCTGACGACGAAGACCGGGCCGGGGCCCCAGACGCCGATGGCGGTGCCGGTGACCGGGAAGCTGAGCGGGGCGATGCCGAGGCTGCCGAGGCTGGAGACGGCGCTCACCCGGCCGAGGTAGGCGGGGTCGCACTCGGTCTGTACGAGGGCGTTGCAGAGGGCTCCGGAGAGTCCGGCGAGCAGGCCGATGGAGACCGCGACGAGGACGGCGAGGGGCAGCTGGGGGACGTAGGCGAGGGCGCCGATCGATACGGCTCCGAGCACCATGGTCCAGCCCATGACGACGCCGGCCCGGGGTATGCGGCCCTTGACGGTCAGCAGCAGGGAGGCGCCGCCGGCGCCGATTCCGAAGCCGGCGAGGACCCAGCCGATGCCGGAGGCATCCCAGCCGCGCTGGTCGGAGAGGATCGCGAGGCCGACGTTGAGGGGGCCGGCGAAGCCGAGGTCGGCGAGCAGGACGACGATCATCAGCGGGCCGAGCGCCTTGTGGCCACGGAGGTAGCGCAGGCCGTCGGCGAGGTCGCGTAGGGCGGTGCGGTCGGACGCCTCGTCCTCCTGCGGCAGCGGGCGGAGCTTCAGCGCGCCGAGCAGGGGCAGGGAGAGCGCGAAGAGGATCCCGGCGACGCCGAAGGCGGTGGCGGAGCCGCCGAGGGCGACGGCGAGGCCGCCCAGCGGGGCGCCGAGGACGGCGCCCGAACGGTAGGCGAGGCCGCGCATCCCCTGGACGCGGGCCAGCTGGTCGCGCTCGGCGATGCGGGGCGGCAGGGCGCCCACGGCGGGCAGGAAGAGGGCGTCGACGACGCCGAAGACGAGGGCGACGGCGGCGAGCGCCCACAGGCCGGGCGAGGCGAGGAACAGGGTCGCGGCCAGGCCGAGGACGACGAGGGCACGGACGGTGTCGGAGGCGAGGACGACCCGGCGCGGGCCGAGGCGGTCGGCGATCGCTCCGCCGACGAGCAGAAGCAGGGCGCGGGGCACGGCCGACACGGCCATGACGAGCCCGGCCTGGGCGGGGGTGCCGCTGCTCACGGCGGTCCAGGAGAGGGCGAGGTAGAAGACGCTGTCGCCGAGCGTGGAGGCGGTGTAGGCACCGAGCCAGCGCAGGACCCGGGGGTTGCGGTGGGCGGGGCGGACGGCCGCGGGAGCGGCGGTGGTCGTGGTCATCGCCCTCAGCCTCGGTAGGGGAAGCCGTGCAGGTGGACGGCGACGTTCTCGCGGCCCTCGGTGTCGCCGGCGGCCTCGGCGGCGCGGGCCGCCTGGTCGTACTTCTTGAGAAGCGCGTCCAGCTCCTCGCCGAGGGAGGCGAGCTCCGGAGCGGTGAGGCGGGGCAGCCACTCGGAGCTGATGACGGCCGAGCGCCACTCGTCGGACCAGGTGAGGCGCTCGTCGAGGTAGCGGCGGTGGAGTTCGGTGCGCTGTTCGTTGATGGTGCGCCCGACGGCGTCGCTCGCGGCGGCCATCTCCGGATTCCCTCGCACGTCCTCGTCACGGATGGACAGCCCGTAGGAACTGGGCTGCCACCAGCGCTCGCGGCCGTCGGCGGACTGCGCCTCGGCCTCCTCGATGAGGCCGTGCTCGGCGAGCTTGCGCAGGTGGTAGCTGACGAGGGAGACGGCCTCGTCGACCTGCTCGGCGAGCTGGGACGCGGTGGCGGTGCGGGCCACGAACAGGGCCCGGTAGAGGCGCATGCGCAGGGGGTGCGCGATGGCCTTGAGGGTGCCGAGGTCGTCGATGCGGCGGTTCTCCTGCGAGGTCATGTCCACGACCCTAGATACGAAAGAAAACTTGCGCAACATAATTTGCACAAATAATCCTGCGCATCCCGCGAAAGAAGAAGGGCCCCCGAGGGGGCCCTTCTCACGGCGTCGTTCAGCGGACCGGGTGGCCCGCCTCCCGCAGCGTCTCCTTGACCTGCGAGATCCGCAGGTCGCCGAAGTGGAAGACGGAGGCCGCGAGCACCGCGTCCGCGCCCGCCGCGACGGCCGGCGGGAAGTCGGCGAGCTTGCCGGCGCCGCCGGAGGCGATCACCGGGACCGTCACGTGCTTGCGCACGGCCGCGATCATCTCGGTGTCGTAGCCGTCCTTCGTGCCGTCGGCGTCCATCGAGTTGAGCAGGATCTCCCCCGCGCCCAGCTCGGCGGCCCGGTGCGCCCACTCGACGGCGTCGATGCCGGTGCCCTTGCGGCCGCCGTGCGTCGTCACCTCGAAGGAGCCGGTGGGCGTGCGGCGGGCGTCGACCGACAGGACGAGCACCTGGCGGCCGAAGCGCTCCGCGATCTCCCGGATCAGCTCGGGGCGCTCGATGGCGGCGGTGTTGACGCCCACCTTGTCGGCGCCGGCCCGCAGCAGCTTGTCGACGTCCTCGGCCGAGCGGACGCCGCCGCCGACCGTGAGCGGGATGAAGACCTGCTCGGCGGTGCGGCGCACCACGTCGTAGGTGGTCTCCCGGTTGCCGGAGGAGGCGGTGATGTCGAGGAAGGTCAGCTCGTCGGCGCCCTCGGCGTCGTACAGCTTGGCCATCTCGACGGGGTCGCCCGCGTCCCGCAGGTTCTGGAAGTTGACGCCCTTGACGACCCGGCCGTTGTCCACGTCCAGGCAGGGGATCACGCGTACGGCGAGGCTCATGCCGCATCACTCCTGTACGCCTCGACCTCGACCTCGACCACCAGGCGGGGGTCGACGAAGCCCGAGACGATGATCATCGAGGCGGCCGGACGGACGGCGTCGAACAGCTCCTTGTGGGCGCGGCCGACCTCCTCCACGTCCCGGGCGTGCGTGATGTACATCCGGGTCCGGACGACGTCCTGGGGGCCGAGGTCCAGCTGCTTCAGGGCGTCGAAGGCCACGTTGAAGGAGTTGACGGCCTGCTCGTACGGGCCGCCGTCGGCGATCGCTCCGCCGATCACGGACGTGCAGCCGGAGACGAGGACGGTCCCGTTGGGCAGCTCGACCGCGCGGGAGTAGCCGAACTGCTCCTCCCAGGGAGCGCCGGTGACGACCTTGCGGACCTCCGCGGTCACGACGCCACCGCCGCGAGCGCCTCTTCGAGGGTGAAGGCCTTGGCGTACAGCGCCTTGCCCACGATCGCGCCCTCGACGCCCAGCGGGACCAGGCCGGACAGGGCCCGCAGGTCGTCCAGGGAGGACACGCCGCCGGAGGCGACGACGGGCTTGTCGGTGGCCGCGCAGACGTTCTTCAGGAGCTCCAGGTTGGGGCCCTGGAGGGTGCCGTCCTTGGCGATGTCGGTGACGACGTAGCGGGAGCAGCCCTCGGAGTCGAGGCGGGCGAGCGTCTCGTACAGGTCGCCGCCGTCGCGGGTCCAGCCGCGGCCGCGCAGGGTCGTGCCGCGCACGTCGAGGCCGACGGCGATCTTGTCGCCGTGCTCGGCGATGACCTTGGCGACCCACTCGGGGGTCTCCAGGGCGGCGGTGCCGAGGTTGACGCGGGTGCAGCCGGTGGCGAGGGCGGCGGCGAGCGTGGCGTCGTCGCGGATGCCGCCGGAGAGCTCGACCTTGATGTCCATGGCCTCGGTGACCTCACGGACCAGGTCGCGGTTGTCGCCGGTGCCGAAGGCGGCGTCCAGGTCGACGAGGTGGAGCCACTCGGCGCCGGCGCGCTGCCAGGCGAGGGCGGCCTCCAGCGGGGAGCCGTAGGAGGTCTCGCTGCCGGACTCGCCGTGGACGAGCCGGACGGCCTGGCCGTCGCGGACGTCGACGGCGGGGAGGAGTTCGAGCACGCTTCTAGACGGCACAGTCACAGGGTTCCGATCCAGTTGGTGAGGAGCTGGGCACCGGCGTCGCCGGACTTCTCGGGGTGGAACTGGGTGGCCCACAGGGCGCCGTTCTCCACGGCGGCGACGAAGGGCTCGCCGTGGGTGGCCCAGCTGACCTTGGGGGCGCGGATGTTGGGGTTGCCGACCTCCAGGGTCCACTCGCGCACCGCGTAGGAGTGCACGAAGTAGTACCGGGCGTCGGCGTCGAGCCCCGCGAACAGCTGGGTGTCGGCGGGCGCGTCGACCGTGTTCCAGCCCATGTGGGGGACGACGGGGGCGTTCAGCGGCTCGACCGTGCCGGGCCACTCGTCGAGGCCCTCGGTCTGCACGCCGTGCTCGATGCCCTCGGCGAAGAGGATCTGCATGCCGACGCAGATGCCCATGACGGGGCGGCCGCCGGAGAGCCTGCGGCCGATGATCCAGTCGCCGCGGGCCTCCTTGAGGCCCTGCATGCAGGCGGAGAAGGCGCCGACGCCGGGGACGAGGAGTCCGTCGGCGTTCATGGCCGTGTCGTAGTCGCGGGTGATCTCGACGTCGGCGCCGACGCGGGCGAGCGCGCGCTCGGCGGAGCGCACGTTGCCGAAGCCGTAGTCGAAGACGACGACCTTCTTCGGGGAAGTCGTGCTCATGACCACACGTCCAGACGCAGCACGCCGGCGGAGAGACACATCGCGGCGCCGATGGAGAGCAGCACGATGAGGCTCTTGGGCATCTGCTGCTTGACGAAGGAGTAGATGCCGCCGAGCAGGAAGAGCCCGACGAGGATGAGGATGGTGGAGAGGCCGGTCACGGTTACAGCGCGCCCTTCGTGGAGGGGAGGATTCCGGCGGCGCGCGGGTCGCGCTCGGAGGCGTAGCGCAGCGCGCGGGCGAGGGCCTTGAACTGGCACTCCACGATGTGGTGCGCGTTGCGGCCGTACGGCACGTGGACGTGCAGCGCGATCTGGGCCTGGGCGACGAAGGACTCCAGGATGTGCCGGGTCATCGTCGTGTCGTACGAGCCGATCATCGGCGCCATGTTCTCGGGCTCGGTGTGCACGAGGTACGGGCGGCCGGAGAGGTCGACGGTGACCTGGGCGAGCGACTCGTCCAGCGGGACCGTGCAGTTGCCGAAGCGGTAGATGCCGACCTTGTCGCCGAGGGCCTGCTTGAAGGCGGCACCGAGGGCGAGGGCGGTGTCCTCGATGGTGTGGTGCGAGTCGATGTGCAGGTCGCCGTCGGTCTTGACGGTCAGGTCGAAGAGCCCGTGCCGGCCGAGCTGGTCGAGCATGTGGTCGTAGAAGCCGACCCCGGTCGACACGTCGACCTTCCCGGTGCCGTCGAGGTCGATCTCGACGACGACCGAGGTCTCCTTGGTGGTGCGCTCAACGCGGCCTACGCGGCTCATCGTTCCTGCTCCTTCATCAGTTCACGGACCGCGTCGAGGAACGCGTCGTTCTCTTCGGGGGTGCCGGCGGTGACCCGCAGCCATCCCGGTACGCCGTTGTCCCGGACCAGGACGCCCCGGTCGAGGATCGACTGCCAGGCCGCGTGCGTGTCGGGGAACTTCCCGAACTGCACGAAGTTGGCATCGGATTCGGTGACCTCGCAGCCGAGGGCGCGCAGCTCGGTGACGAGGCGGTCGCGCTCGGCCTTGAGCTGCTCGACGTACCCGAGGAGGGTGTCGGTGTGCTCCAGGGCGGCGAGCGCGGTGGCCTGGGTGACGGCCGAGAGGTGGTACGGCAGGCGGACCAGCTGCACGGCGTCGACGACGGCCGGGTGGGCGGCGAGGTAGCCGAGGCGGAGTCCGGCGGCGCCGAAGGCCTTGGACATCGTCCGGGAGACCACCAGGTTCGGGCGGCCCTCGATGAGGGGCAGCAGCGAGTCGCGGTGGCTGAACTCCACGTACGCCTCGTCCACGACGACCATCGAGGGCTTGGCCGCCTGCGCCGCCTCGTACAGGGCGAGGACGGTGCCCGCGTTCACGGCGGTGCCGGTGGGGTTGTTGGGCGAGGTGATGAAGACGACGTCCGGCGCGTTCTCGGCGATGGCCGAGACCGCCGCCTCCACGTCGATCGTGAAGTCCTCGTTGCGCGGGCCGGAGATCCAGCCGGTGCCGGTGCCGCGGGCGATCAGGGCGTGCATCGAGTACGAGGGCTCGAAGCCGATCGCGGTGCGGCCGGGGCCGCCGAAGGTCTGCAGCAACTGCTGGAGGACCTCGTTGGAGCCGTTGGCCGCCCACACGTTCTCGACGCCGACGCGGTGTCCGCCGGTCCGGGTGAGGTAGGCGGCGAGCTCGGTGCGCAGCTCGATCGCGTCCCGGTCGGGGTAGCGGTTGAGGCCGCGGGCGGCCTCGGCGACCCGCTCCGCGATCCGGGCCACCAGGGGCTCGGGCAGCGGGTAGGGGTTCTCGTTGGTGTTCAGCTGGACGGGGACGTCGAGCTGGGGCGCGCCGTAGGGGGACTTGCCGCGCAGCTCGTCCCGGACGGGAAGGTCGTCGATCTCGATCTTGCTCACTTGCTCTGCGGCACCTTCCATCCGAACCGTGCCTTGATCGCCGCGCCGTGGGCCGGGAGGTCCTCGGCCTCGGCGAGGGTGACGACGTGGTGGGCGACGTCGGCGAGGGCGTCGCGCGTGTAGTCCACGATGTGCACGCCGCGCAGGAAGGACTGCACGGAGAGGCCCGAGGAGTGGCAGGCGCAGCCGCCGGTGGGCAGGACGTGGTTGGAGCCGGCGCAGTAGTCGCCGAGCGAGACCGGCGCCCAGGGGCCGACGAAGATCGCGCCGGCGTTGCGGACGCGGTCGGCGACGGCGGCGGCGTCGGCGGTCTGGATCTCCAGGTGCTCGGCGCCGTACGCGTCGACGACCTTGAGGCCGTCGGCGAGGTCGCGGACGAGGACGATCGCGGACTGGCGGCCGACCAGGGCCGGGACGATCCGGTCGTCGACGTGCTTGGAGGCGGCGACCTGGGTCTTCAGCTCGCCCTCGGTGGCGGCGGCCAGCTCCTCGGAGTCGGTGACGAGGACGGAGGCGGCCATCGGGTCGTGCTCGGCCTGGCTGATGAGGTCGGCGGCGACGTGCACGGGGTCGGCGGTGGAGTCCGCGAGGATCGCGATCTCCGTGGGGCCGGCCTCGGCGTCGATGCCGATGCGGCCCTTGAGGAGGCGCTTGGCGGCGGCCACGTAGATGTTGCCGGGGCCGGTGACCAGGTTGACGGGGGCGCAGCCGGGCTCGTCGGCGGTGCCCTCCGTGCCGTACGCGAACATGGCGATGGCCTGGGCGCCGCCGGCCGCGTACACCTCGTCGACGCCGAGGAGGGCGCAGGCGGCGAGGATCGTCGGGTGCGGAAGGCCGCCGAACTCCTTCTGCGGGGGCGAGGCGATGGCCACGCCCTCGACGCCGGCCTCCTGGGCGGGGACGACGTTCATCACGACGGAGGACGGGTAGACGGAGCGGCCGCCCGGCACGTACAGGCCGACGCGCTCGACGGGGATCCACTTCTCGGTGACCGTGCCGCCGGGGACGACCTGGGTGGTGTGGGTGGTGCGGCGCTGCTCGCGGTGGACGAGCCGGGCGCGCCGGATGGACTCTTCGAGGGCGGCGCGGACGGCCGGGTCGAGCTCGTCGAGGGCGCGGCCGATCGCCTCGGCGGGGACGCGCAGGCCCGGGACGCGGACGCCGTCGAATTTCTCCCCGTAGTCGATCACCGCCGCCGCACCATGATGCCGGACGTCCTCGCAGATCGGCCGCACCTTCTCCAGGGCGGCTTCCACGTCGAACTCGGCACGGGGCAGCAGGTCGCGCAGGGCGGTTCCCTCGGGGAGGGCGTCGCCGCGCAGATCGATTCGAGAGATCACGGGTCAATTCTCGCAGACGGCCTACAACGCCGGTCGCCCGTATCAGCAGCTGATACATGCCCCTCACTGGCTGATACGCGCCACGGTGGCGTCTCCTCGCCACTCCTGACCGTTAGCGTTCAGCCCGTCACAGTGCGGGAAGAACGACTGTACGAATCCACGAATCCCGGGAAGCGGAATCGTGGGAGCGCATCGGGGAGAGCGAGGGGGCGGCAGTGACCGAGCCGCACGAGGACGGAATGCCGGAAGGTCTCACGGGCCCGGAGCGGGCCATGTGGCGGGCGTTCCGGATCGGCAGGACCTGCGATCTGACGGAGGGGATCGCGGAGCGGGACGACCCCTTCGGGGGACGGGAGTGGGGGGAGGAGCGGAGCGTCCGCGCCGACGTGGTGGCGCTGCTGCTGCTCGACGGGCCGCCGGCCCGGTCCGGGCGGGTGGCCGCGCTGAAGCTGCGCGGGGTCAGGATCACCGGCGTGCTGAACCTGGCGGGCGGGACGATAGGGCCGTACGTGGAGCTGCACGGCTGCCGGTTCGACGGCGAGGTGGTGCTGCCCGAGGCCCGGTTCGGCACGCTGCGGATGGTCGAGTGCGCGCTGCCGCGCCTGGAGGCGGCCCGGCTGCACACGGAGGGCGATCTGCACCTGCCGCGCTGCCGGGTGCGGCGGGGCATCCGGCTGACGGACGCCCAGATCGGCACGGACCTGCTGATCAACCAGATCCAGGTGTGGCCCGACCGGCGGGGGCGGGCGATCACGGCGGACGGGATGGTGGTCGCCCAGGACCTCCAGGCCGAGCTGATCGAGACCCACGGGGAGCTGAGCCTGCGCGGGGCGAAGGTGGGCGTCTCGCTCAGCCTGCGGGGCAGCGTGCTGCGCGGGGCGCAGGGCCGCCGCGCGCTGAACGCCCCGCAGCTGACGGTGGAGCGCTCGCTCTACCTGAACGCGGCCTGGGTGTACGAGGAGGCCTCCGGCCGTACGGGGAGCACGACGGCCACTCCGCCGTACGGGGTGACGCCCGTCCAGGGCACCCGGCGCAGACCGGTGGAGTGCCACGGCGGGGTGCGGCTCGACGACGGCCGGTTCGGTGACGCGGTGGACCTGCACTCCGCCCGCTTCCTGCTGAGCGGCGCCCGGCGGGAGGAGGTGTCGCTGCGCCGGATCGTCACCCCGGAGCTGCGGTTCAACGGCGAGCGGCCGGAGGAGGGGCGGGTGGTGCTCAACGGCGCCAAGGTCGTCACCCTGATCGACCTGTCGACGAGCTGGCCGGGGCCCGGCGGGCTCGCGATGGGCGGCTTCGTCTACGAGAACCTCGTGCCGTACGGGCACTTCCCCCTGGCCCGGCGCCTGGAGTGGGTGGCGGCGGCGACCCCGGAGTACGCCCCCGAGCCGTACGAGCGGCTCGCGGCGGTCCTGCGGAACAGCGGGGAGGACGCCGACGCCCGCGAGGTGCTGCTCGCCAAGCAGCGGCGCCGACGGGAGACCCTGCCGATCGCGGGGAAGCTGTGGGGGTACCTCCAGGACTGGACCGTGGCGTACGGCTACCGGCCGGGCCGGGCGGCGCTGTGGATGGCCGTGCTGTGGGCGGCGGGCACGGTGGCCTTCGCCCACTACCGCCCGATACCGCTGAAGGCGGACGAGGCACCCGAGTGGAACGCCACGCTGTACGCGCTCGACCTGCTGATACCCGTGATCAACCTCGGCCAGGACGGCTCCTGGCGCCTGGAGGGCATCTGGCAGTGGGCGGCGACGGTCCTGATCCTCCTCGGCTGGATCCTCGCGACGACGGTGGCGGCGGGCGCGACCCGCTTGCTGAGGAGGGGGTGAGGGCGCGGGGGTGAGGGTGCTGTCACCACGAGGTGAGGGTGCTGTCGTGACCCGGTGATGCGGCTGCCGTGGCGGGCACGGCCGGGGGAGAATGCAGACATCATGTCCCTTCTCCGCGCCCTGGTCGGCATCGTCCGCTCGGCCCGGCACGCGCCGCGGCTCGCCGCGGAGCTCGTGCCGGGCGACGACGTGCTCCTCGACGCCCCGGACGAGCGGCTCTCCCCCGCCCTGGTCGCCGCGGCCCTCGGCGATCCGGAGCCCGCGGCGAAGCTGCTCGCGACCACCCGGGACGCCGGCGAGTGGGAGGACCGCGACCGGTACGTCACCCGGCTCGCCACCTTCGCGTACAGCAGGGGCGACTGGCTCACCCGGTGGCTCGCCGCCGCGCCGGGCGATCCCGACGCCCTCCTCGTCACGGCGCAGCTCGCCGTCCGCAGGGCCTGGGAGTCCCCGGCGCGGGGGGAGCGGCTGCGCGAGCTCGCCCCGCTGGTGCGGGAGATCGCCGGGGAGGCGCCGCACGATCCGGTGCCGTGGCGGCTGGCGCTCGACCACGCGCGCGGGGCGCACGCCGGGCACGCGGTCTTCGAGTCGCTGTGGGAGCAGGCCGTGCGCCGCTCCCCGCACCACTACGGCTGCCACGTCGCCGCCCTGAAGTACCTCTCCGCGCAGTGGTACGGCTCGCACCGCGCCGCCTTCGACTTCGCCGAGCAGGCCGCGGACGACGCCGCCCCGGGCTCGCTCGTCGGGGCGCTGCCGGTCCGCGCGGCCTACGACGGGCTCCGGGTGCCGCAGGGCCCGGACGGGGCCGTGCCGGCCGCCCGGATCGACCGGGCGGTGCGCCGTGCCCTGGCCCTGTCGGCGGATTTCCCGGTGGGCGACCCGTGGCCGGCCGAGGTCCGCAACCTGCTCGCGTACGTGCTGGTGGAGCGGGCGCGCTGGGCGGAGGCGTGGGAGGAGTTCGGGCGGATCGGCCCGTACGCGACCTCGTTCCCCTGGGGTGCCGCACGGGGTGCCGTACGGGGGGATCCCCTGCTGGGCTTCCTGGCCGCGCGGGACCGGACACGGGGCGAACTGGCCCACCGGACGCCCCTTCGCGGCCCGGGTCCGGGAAGGACCGGACGGGGCGGGCCCGGCGGCCATTAGGCTTGGCGGCTGTGACCACCGCTCGCCTGCCTCTCTTCCCGCTCAACGCGGTGCTGTTCCCCGGCCTCGTGCTGCCGCTGAACGTCTTCGAGGAGCGTTATCGCGCCATGATGCGCGAGCTGCTCACGATCGACGACGCCGAGCCGCGCCGCTTCGCCGTCGTGGCCATCCGCGACGGCCGCGAGGTCGCGCCGACGGCCCCCGGCATGCCGGACCAGACGGCGCTGCCGGAGAAGGGCCCGGCAGCGGGCTTCGGCTCCGATCCCATCCAGTCCTTCCACCGGGTCGGCTGCATCGCCGACGCGGCGTCGATCCGGGAGCGCGCCGACGGCAGCTTCGAGGTGATGACCACCGGCACGACCCGGGTCAAGCTGCTGTCGGTCGACGCGAGCGGGCCGTTCCTGACGGCCGAGGTCGAGGAGATCCCCGAGGAGCAGGGCGAGGAGGCGGCCGCGCTCGCCGAGGGCGTGCTGCGGGCCTTCCGGAACTACCAGAAGCGCCTCGCGGGGGCCCGTGAGCGCTCGCTGACGACGAGTGAGCTGCCCGACGAGCCCTCCGTGGTGTCGTACCTGGTCGCGGCGGCCGCGGTCCTCGACGTCCCCTCGAAGCAGCGGCTGCTCCAGGCGCCGGACACGGCGACCCGGCTGCGCGAGGAGCTGACGCTGCTGCGGGCGGAGACCGCGGTGCTGAGGCATCTACCGTCGCTGCCGGTGGTGGACCTGACGCAGGCCCCGACCTACCCGAACTGACCCGGCCCCGCCGGGCCGACCGAGCCGACCGAGCCGAGGAAGAACGCGTGGCGAAGAAGCAGAAGAAGAACAGCGGGGGCACTCCGGCGACGGTGGCCCTGACGGCGGCCGGCACCCCGTTCACCCTGCACGCGTACGAGCACGACCCGGCCTCCCCCTCGTACGGCGAGGAGGCGGCGGAGGCCCTCGGCGTCTCCCCCGACCGGGTCTTCAAGACGCTGGTCGCGGACGTCGACGGCGAGCTGACGGTCGCGGTGGTCCCGGTGGCCGGCCAGCTGGACCTGAAGGCGCTGGCCTCGGCGGTCGGCGGGAAGCGGGCCGCGATGGCCGACCCGGCGGCGGCGGAGCGCACGACGGGGTACGTCCGGGGCGGCATCTCCCCGCTGGGCCAGCGCAAGCGGCTCCGTACGGTCCTCGACTCCTCGGCCTCGGAGCACGCGACGGTCTGCATCTCGGCGGGCCGCCGCGGCCTGGAGGTGGAGCTCTCCCCCGCCGACCTGGCCGCCCTCACCTCGGCGGTCGTGGCCCCGATCGGCCGCGCCTGACGTCAGGCGCGGCCTCCCCGGGTCTCAGTGCGAGCCGGGTCCCTGTGTGTACGGCTTCGGCTGCCCCCAGGGCTCCGGTTCCGGGTCGCGGGGGCCGAAGGCGGCCGTCAGCGCGAGGTGCACGATCATGGCGGCGAGCGGCCAGGCCAGCATCGCGGCGGCCCCGAGGTTCAGTTCGAGCGGCGCCTCGAAGGGGACGTTCGGGCCGACCGCCTTCGCGTGGGCGACCACGTCACCGGTCGGGCCGAAGCCCGTCCCGATCCACCAGGCGAGCAGCGAGCCCAGGCCGCCGCCGAGCGCGAGGCCGAGCACGAGCGGGACGCCGCCCTTGCGGCGCAGCAGGAAGACGACGAGCGCGGCGACCGCGCCGAAGGCCAGCGCGAGGAGCACGAACGTTCCGTCGGCGCCGATCGCCTGCTCCCCCTCGGAGTTCCGGAGGTAGACGCCCTTGCCGTCCGAGATGAGCAGGACCCGCGGGGCCAGGTTCAGCCACAGCACCCCGAGCAGCGCCCCCGCGACCGCGGAGGCGAGGGTCACCAGCACGCCCTGCACGACCTCGGCGCCCGTGATCGGGTCCCCGGCCGGGCCGAGCGGCGGCGGGGGCGGCGGGGGCCAGTCGGGATCGTTCGGCGGCTGGTGAGGCGGAGTCAGGGGTGCGGTCACCCCGCCATCGTGCCAGGTGTCCCTGTGGCCCGCCTCAGCGGACGGCGGCCCGCCGGTAGGCCCAGGTGGCGACGGCGAGCGAGACGACGCCGACCACCCCGCACACGGCGAGGTCGCCTGCGACGGCCGCCCAGTCGGGACGCGGCTCGAAGGTGCGGGCCAGGGCCTCCACGCCGTACGTCGACGGCAGCAGGTCCCGCGCCCAGCCGATCGGTCCCGGCAGCCGCTCGGCGGGGAGGACCCCGAGGAGCAGGGCCGCCGACATCCCGAGCTGGCCCAGGAGGGTGGCCAGCTCCTGGCGGGGCGCGAGCAGCCCGAGGGCCGCGCCGAGCCCGGCGAGCGCCGCCCCGGCGAGCGGGACGACGGCGGCGAGGATCCACAGCTGGCCGAGGGGCAGCCCGAAGAGCAGGGAACCGGCGACGGCGGTGACGGCGGTCCCGGGCACGGTGAAGGAGGCGTACGCCCCGGCCGCGCCGAGGACGACGGCGGCGGGCGGCACGGGCAGGGTGGCGTAGTGGTCGAGGCCGCCGCCGGCCCGCAGCTGCCCGAAGTACTGGGCGAGCAGGTTGAGCGCGACGAAGGCGACGACGAGGACGGTGGAGCCGGCCACGACCGCGCGCGCCTCGGAGCCTCCGTCGACGACCCCGCGCATCAGGACCATGATCCCGATCGACTGGAAGGTGGCGACGAACAGCAGCGGGATGCGGGCGACGCGGGCCCGGCTGAGCTGCGCCCGGTAGACGGCGGCCAGGGACGGCAGGAGCCGGGCGCGCGGGGCGAGGGGCGCGGCGCCGTCGTCCGCGTCCCGGCTCGCGGCGGGGAGTGCGCCGGTCGGCAGGACCTCGGCGGGCAGGGTGCTCACTGCGTGCGGCTCCTGAGGGTGACGTGCGGTACGTGAGGGGGGTGCGTCACGCCTTCACCAGTCCCTCGGTCGCGCCGCCCAGGGCGAGGTACACGTCCTCCAGGCTGGGCGTGGCCAGGGTGAAGTCGTCGAGCGCGGCGAAGGCGGCCCCGCCGGTGACGGTGGCGACGGCTTCGCGGGCGGCGTCGGGGGCGAGCCGGAGGTGCCAGCGGCGTCCGGTCTCCTGGGCGAGCCCGCGCAGGGCGGCGACCTCGGGCAGCTGGAGCGGGGGCGCGTCGCGCCAGACCAGCTCGACGCGGACCTCGCCGGCGACCCGCTCCTTGAGTCCGGCGGGGGTGTCGCAGGCGATGACCCGGCCGCGGTCGATGACGGCGACCCGGTCGAGGACGGTCTCGGCCTCGATGACGTTGTGGGTGACGAGCAGCACGGTGGTGCCGTGCTCGGCGCGGCGCCGGTCGACGGCGGCCCAGACGGCGCGCCGGGCGACCGGGTCCATGCCGGTGGTGGGTTCGTCGAGGACGAGGACGGGCCGGCGGCCGACGAGCGCGGCGGCGAAGCAGGCGAGCCGCCGCTGTCCGCCGGAGAGCTTCTTGAGGGCGCGGCCGGCGATCTCGCCGAGCCCGAGCTCCTCCAGGACGGCGTCGCGCTCGGCGCGGGCGTCGTGGGCGCCGAGGCCGCGGAGCCGTCCGGTGGTCTCGGCGGCGAGGGAGACGGTCAGCTCGTCGAGGGCGGTGGACTCCTGGCCGAGGTAGGCGAGGAGCCGGGCCGCCCGCTCGGGGTGGCGCACGAGGTCGTGGCCGAGGAGTTCGACGGTGCCGGAGTCGGGGCGCATGAGCCCGGTGAGCTGGCGGACGAGGGTGGACTTGCCGGCGCCGTTGGGGCCGAGCAGGCCGAAGATCTCGCCGCCGCGCACGTCGAGGCTGATCCCGTCGGTGGCCCGCACCTCGGGGGTCGCGGGCGCACCGCGCCTGCCGCGCGTGGCGGGGTACGTCTTGACCAGATCCCGCACCACGCACACCGTACTCACGGGGTAAGAGCCTACGGGGTCGCCGGGCCGACTCCGGGCGCGGGGGCGTGTTCGGCGGCGGCCCGGACGTCGATCTCGCGCCAGAAACCGGCCCGGATCGCGTACCGGTCGTGCTCGTCGATCTGGTCGTCCTTGTGAGCGAGAAGTCCGAAACGGGCGGCGTAGCGGAGGAGTTCGCCGTCGATGCGGTGCGGGATGCGCGGGTAGAGGGTGGAGAGCTTCTGGACGTGGCTCTGCTCGGGGAGCCGCTCCATCCACCGCCTGGCGAACACCTGCCCGACCTCGAACGGGTCACCGCCGACGGTGGTGATGTCCTCCTCGCGGTCGGCCCAGCGCTGCTCCGCGCTGGTGAGCGTGGCGAGGGTGGGCAGGGTGGCGGTCTCGGCCGGCTCGCCGAAGGAGGGGGCCGGGCGCTCGATCCAGCCCCGGTCGGAGGACCAGCGGAGCGCGCTCGCGCCCTGCGGCACCGGGGCGGCCGGGATGCCGGGTCCGCGCAGTCCCGCCAGGTCCTTGGGGGTGGGGACGCCCTTGCCGGCCGCCGGGGCGGGGACGCCCGGGCCGTGGACGTGCTCGTCCTCGCGGACGTGGCCGTCGGCGCGGAGGCGCTCGTGGCCGCCGTCGCCGTTCGCCTCGGCGGCGGGGGCCGGTCCCCCGTTCCGCGCGGCCGCCTCGGCGGCCCGTTCGGCGGAGGCGGCGAGCGCCGCCTCGGGCAGCGGCGCGGAGAGGATGGCGGCGATCTCCGGGCGCGGGGCGGGCGGCGGCGCGCAGATGCCGGTGAGGTCCCTGGCGCGGACGGCGCGGGTGATCCAGGCCCGGTCGAGGACCCGCCGCTCGTCGGCCTCGGCGACGAGGTCCTCGGACTGGTTGTAGTCGCCGTCGGCGGCCTGGACGGCCCAGAGGTGGACGGCGACGCCGTGCTCCTTGGCCGACATGAGGCCGGGCAGCAGGTCGCCGTCGCCCGTGACGAGCACGATGTCGGAGCAGGCCCTGTTCCTGGCGAGCTCGGTCAGCTCGGTGTGCATGGCCGCGTCGACGCCCTTCTGTGCCCAGCGCCCGTCGCTCCTGGTCAGAGCGCCGAGCCGGACGGTGACCCGGGGCATCACGCGGAGTCTGCGGTGCTCGGGCTGGGGCACCCGGTCGGGCGCGCCGTCGAACCAGTAGATCCGCAGGAGGGGCAGCGCGGTCTCGGCCTCGGCGCGCTGCCGCAGCTGCTGGATGAGCCCGGCGTGGTCGACGGTGATCCTGGAGCGGGCCGGTTCCCCGGCGAGGAGACTGGCGGCGGCGCCCAGCAGGTAGCCGGCGTCCACCAGGACGACGCAGCGGTCCACGTGTTCCACCCTCTTTCGGGAGCCTCGGAGTCGGACTCGGCATCGGATCAGGATCGGAAGCGGGAGCGGAAGGTGCTTCGAGTTTCCTTCGAGTCTGCCCGACCGCCGGGGGCTTGACGGCCGGAACTGGATCATCGGCGTGGCGGATGTCACGCCGGGGGCGCCCTTACGCTCCGTAATGATCCAACATGCGGCGGTTCGTACCGTATGTGAGTCTGACAGCGGCCCTGGCCCCTAAGTCCCCTTGAGGAGGAAACCCCATGGCCAAGAACCGCAACCAGAACCGCAGTCAGAAGCAGCCGTCGTCGGCCGAGCGCGGTGCCCAGCAGGCGCAGCAGTCGTCGATGGAGTCTCAGGCCGAGCAGCGCGCGAGCCAGGTCACTCCTGGTGACATGGCCCGCAAGGGCCGTCAGAAGCGCTTCGGCCACAACTGACGCTCGGACGGCAAAGGGGCGCGCCCGTGGGAACGGGCGCGCCCCTTGCGCGTGTACGGAACCGGGCCGACCGGACGGAACCGGGTCGGCTGCACGGAACCGGGTCAGCCGGCCAGGCAGGACGGGCCGAGCAGCACCTTCAGGTCGCCGAAGAGCGCCGGGTCCGCGGTCACCCGGTGCCGGTCGAGCCGGAGCACGGTGGTGGTGCGGGGACCCTGGAGCTTGATCCGCACCTCGGTGTTGCCCTTGTGGTGCTTGAGGATCTCGCCGAGCCTGCTGACCATCGGCGGGGTCACCTTCACGGTCGGGATGGTGAGGACCACCGGCGCGTTGGTCCCGGCGTTCGACAGGTCGGGGACCATCAGCTCCATGGCGACGAGGCGGGGCACGTCCTCGCGCTTGTCGAGCCGTCCCTTGACGAAGACGACCGTGTCCTCGACGAGCTGGGTGGAGACCAGCTGGTACGTGGCCGGGAAGAACATGCACTCGATGGAGCCGGCCAGGTCCTCGACGGTGGCGATGGCCCAGGCGTTGCCCTGCTTGGTCATCTTGCGCTGGAGGCCGGAGATGATGCCGCCGATGGTGACGACCGCGCCGTCGGCGTGCTCGCCGCCGGTCAGCTGGGAGATCGCCGCGTCCGTCTTGTCGGACAGGACGTGCTCGATGCCGAAGAGCGGGTGGTCGGAGACGTACAGGCCGAGCATCTCGCGCTCCTGGGCGAGCAGGTACGACTTCTCCCACTCGACGTCGGAGAACTCGACGTCCAGGCCGAAGCCGGGCTCGTCGCTCGACTCGTCACCCATCCCGCCGAACAGGTCGAACTGTCCCTCGGCCTCCTTGCGCTTGACCGCCACCACGTTGTCGATCATGGGTTCGTGGTGGGCGACCAGGCCCTTGCGGGTGTGGCCCATCTCGTCGAAGGCGCCGGCCTTGATCAGCGATTCGACCGTCCGCTTGTTGCAGACGACGGCCTCGACCTTGTCGAGGAAGTCGGGGAAGGAGGAGTACTTCCCCTTGGCCTTGCGCGATTTGATGATCGACTCGACGACGTTGGAGCCGACGTTCCGGACGGCGGTGAGGCCGAAGAGGATCACGTCGTCGCCCTGCGCGGCGAAGTTCGCCTCGGACTCGTTCACATTGGGCGGCAGGACCTTGATGCCCATGCGGCGGCACTCGTTGAGGTAGACCGCGGACTTGTCCTTGTCGTCCTTGACCGAGGTGAGCAGTCCCGCCATGTACTCGGCGGGGTGGTTCGCCTTGAGGTAGGCGGTCCAGTAGGAGACCAGGCCGTACGCGGCGGAGTGCGCCTTGTTGAAGGCATAGCCGGCGAAGGGGACCAGGACGTCCCAGAGGGCCTGGATGGCCTCGTCGCTGTAGCCGTTCTTCTTGGCTCCGGCCTGGAAGATGGTGAAGTTCTTCGCCAGCTCCTCGGGCTTCTTCTTGCCCATGACGCGGCGGAGGATGTCGGCCTCGCCGAGCGAGTAGCCGGCGATGATCTGGGCGGCCTTCTGCACCTGCTCCTGGTACACGATGAGGCCGTAGGTGACCGCGAGCACCTCTTCGAGCGGCTTCTCCAGCTCGGGGTGGATCGGGGTGATCTCCTGCTGGCCGTTCTTGCGCAGGGCGTAGTTCGTGTGCGAGTTCATGCCCATCGGGCCCGGCCGGTACAGGGCGGACACGGCGGAGATGTCTTCGAAGTTGTCCGGCTTCATCAGCCGGAGCAGCGAGCGCATCGGGCCGCCGTCGAACTGGAACACCCCGAGGGTGTCACCGCGCTGGAGCAGTTCGAAGGTCTTCTGGTCGTCGAGCGGCAGCGCGAGGAGATCGATGTCGATCCCCTTGTTGGACTTCACCATCTTGACGGCGTCGTCCATGATCGTGAGGTTGCGCAGGCCGAGGAAGTCCATCTTCAGCAGGCCGAGCGACTCGCACTGCGGGTAGTCCCACTGCGTGATGGTGACGTTGTCGGTGTGCCGCACCCAGATCGGGGCGTGGTCGACGATCGGCTCGCTGGACATGATCACGCCGGCGGCGTGCACGCCCATCTGGCGGACCAGGCCCTCGACGCCCTTGGCGGTGTCGATGACCTTCTTCACGTCCGGCTCGTTCTCGTACATCGCCCGGATCTCGCCGGCCTCGCTGTAGCGCGGGTGGCTCGGGTTGGTGATGCCGTCGAGGTCGATGCCCTTGCCGAGGACGTCGGCGGGCATGGCCTTGGTGAGCCGGTCGCCCATGGCGTACGGGTAGCCGAGGACGCGCGCGGAGTCCTTGATGGCGTTCTTCGCCTTGATCTTTCCGTACGTGCCGATCATGGCGACCTTGTCGGAGCCGTACTTCTCGGTCACGTACCGGATCACCTCGACGCGCCGACGCTCGTCGAAGTCGATGTCGACATCGGGCATCGAGATGCGCTCGGGGTTGAGGAAGCGCTCGAAGATCAGGCCGTGCGGGATCGGGTCGAGGTCGGTGATGCCCATGGCGTACGCGACGATCGAGCCGGCCGCGGAGCCTCGGCCGGGGCCGACGGCGATGCCCTGGCTCTTCGCCCACATGATGAAGTCGGCGACGACGAGGAAGTAGCCCGGGAAGCCCATCGAGATGATGGTGTCCATCTCGTACTCGACCTGCTTCATGCGGTCCTCGGGGATGCCGCCGGGGAAGCGGCGGTGCATGCCCTTCATGGTCTCCGCGCGGAACCAGGTGACCTCGGTGTAGCCCTCGGGGATGTCGAACTTCGGCATGAGGTTCTTGGCCTCGAACATGCCGGAGGTGTCGATCTGCTCCGCGACGAGGAGGGTGTTGCGGCAGCCCTCCTGCCAGGCGTCCGAGGAGTCGACGGCGTACATCTCGTCCGTGGACTTCAGGTAGTAGCCGGTGCCGTCGAACTTGAAGCGGTCCGGGTCCGAGAGGTTCTTGCCGGTCTGGATGCACAGCAGGGCGTCGTGCGCGCCGGCCTCGTGCGCGTACGTGTAGTGCGAGTCGTTGGTGACCAGCGGCGGGATGCCGAGCTTCTTGCCGATCTCCAGGAGCCCGTCGCGGACCCGGTGCTCGATCTCGATGCCGTGGTCCATCAGCTCCAGGAAGTACCGGTCCTTGCCGAAGATGTCCTGGTACTCGGAGGCGGACTTCAGGGCCTCGTCGAACTGGCCGAGGCGGAGGCGGGTCTGCAGCTCGCCGGAGGGGCAGCCGGTGGAGGCGATCAGGCCCTCGGACCACTGGGAGATGGTCTCCTTGTCCATCCGGGGCCACTTCTGCAGCCAGCCCTCGGCGTACGCGTCGGAGGAGAGCTTGAAGAGGTTGTGGAGGCCGGTGGAGTTCGCCGCCCAGATCGTCTTGTGGGTGTAACCGCCGGAACCGGAGACGTCGTCCCGCTTCTGGTGCGGCTGGCCCCACTGGATCTTCCGCTTGTTGCGCCGGGACTCGGGCGCCACGTACGCCTCGATGCCGATGATCGGCGTCACACCGGCCTTCTTCGCGGTGTGGAAGAAGTCATAGGCCCCGTGCAGGTTGCCGTGGTCGGACATGGCGATGTGGGTCATGCCCATCTCGTTGCACGCGTTGAACATGTCCTTCAGCCGCGCGGCACCGTCCAGCAGGGAGTACTGGGTGTGGACGTGGAGGTGCGTGAAGGGCGGCCTGGTCACAGTGGGGATGCCTCCGACGATGAATTTCTGGGGGGACAGCGTGGAAGTCTACGTCGGCCGACTGACAGATCACGGGCACTCGCCGGTACCGTCGGGCGTTGGAAGACCGGGAACACCTGTCCCATTTGTTCATGAGCAGTCTTGCACCAGGAGGCACCTCGATGTCGGTCCCGCAGCCCACCGCAGCCGAGCGCGGTGAGCACATCCTCGCCGTCTTCGACACCGCCTTCGGCGAGCTCCTCGCCGCCGATCCGGCGGCCTTCCGCGTCAAGTTCCGGAAGATGGCCGGCTCCGCCTTCGCCTTCTACCGGGGCACGGCGTGCCTCTTCTACTCCGACCTGGAGCAGGAGGTGCACGAGGGCCCGTACCTGGACGAGCGGACCGGCCGGGTCTGGATCCACGGCGACCTCCACGCGGAGAACTTCGGCACGTACATGGACGCCAACGGGCGGCTCGTCTTCAACGTCAACGACTTCGACGAGGCGTACGTCGGCCCCTTCACCTGGGACCTCAAGCGCCTGTCCGCCTCGCTCGCCCTGATCGGCTACGCGAAGGCGCTGAGCGACGAGCAGATCACCGAGCTCGTCCGGATCTACGCGGGCGCGTACCGGGAGCGGATCCACGCCCTCGCGACCGGCGCCAAGGGCGACGAGGTCCCCTCCTTCACCCTGGAGACCGCCGACGGGGCCCTGCTCGGCGCGCTGCGCGAGGCCCGGGCGCTGACCCGCTTCGAGCTGCTCGACTCGATGACCGAGATCCGCGACTTCGAGCGCCGCTTCTCGGCGGGCTCGGGCACGATCGAGCTGGACGCGGCCACCCGGTACAAGGTCCTGGCGGCCTTCGACGGCTACCTGGAGACCCTGCCGGAGTCGAGCCTGGCCCGCCCCGACTCGTACCGGGTGAAGGACGTCGTCGGGCGGCGCGGGATCGGCATCGGCTCGGCCGGCCTGCCCTCGTACAACATCCTCCTGGAGGGCAACAGCGACGCCCTGGAGAACGACGTCGTGATCTACATGAAGCAGGCGCAGACCCCGGCGGTCTCGCGGCACGTCACGGACCCGTCGGTACGGGGCTACTTCCGGCACGAGGGCCACCGCACCGTGATCTCGCAGCGGGCGCTCCAGGCGCACGCCGACCCGTGGCTGGGCTGGACGGAGCTGGACGGGGCGGGCCAGCTGGTCGCCGAGGTGTCGCCGTACGCGGTGGACCTGGACTGGTCGGACATCGACGACCCGCAGGACATCGCGGCCACCGTCGCCGACCTGGGCCGGGCGACGGCCACGATGCACGCGGCGGCGGACGACTCCAGCGGCCACTCCCTGGTGCCGTTCTCGACGGAGCGGGCCATCGACGCGGCGATCGCCGCCGACGAGGAGGGCTTCGCCGAGCTCCTGGTCGGCTTCGCGCACGCCTACGGGGCGCGGGCGCGGGCGGACCACCAGATCTTCGTGGACCTCTTCCGCAACGGCCGGATCCCGGGCCTGTAGGGCGGGTCCACAGGCTGCGCTTAGGGCCGTCTTACGCGCGCGCATGGGACACTCCACGACGATGGACATGGCAGGGACGCAGCTGAGGGCGCTGCGGGCGGCGTTCTTCACGGCACTGGTCGTGACGCTGTCCGTGGCGTCCCACGTGCTGCTCTCCCGCGTGCCGCTGCCGCTCGGGACGGTCGTCCCGGTGGCGGTCGGCGTCTTCGCCGTGGCGTACGCGCTGGCCGGCCGCGAGCGCGGCCTCGGCCCGATCGCCGGGGTCCTCGTCCCGCTGGAGCTGGCCGCCGACACGCTCTTCACCAGCGGTCAGACGGTCTGTTACGGCCCCGCCGGCGGTCCGGTCGCCGGTTCGCTGCGCTCGGTGGGCGTGGACGTGTTCTGCGGCGGCGCCGTGGGCACCCCGCTGCCCGGGGTGGTGACCCCGGAGGGCGGGAGCGCGGCCGCCCTGCTCTCCTCCCCCGACCCGGCGCTGCCGTGGCTGCTGCTCCTGGCCCATGTGGGCGTGGGGCTCTCGGCGGCGTGCTGGCTGCGCGGCGGGGAGCGGGCGCTCGCCCGGCTGCTCCGTGCGGTGGAGGCCTTCGCGTTCCGGCCGCTGCTGCTCGTGGCGGCCTTCTTCCGGACCGCCGGTCCGGCGCCGCTGCGGGCCGGCCGGCCCGCCGGGCGGCCCCGGTCCGCCCGTGCCCGGCTCCTCGTGCACTCCGTCGGGCGGCGGGGGCCGCCGCGTCCGGTGCCCGCTCTCGTCTGAGCGGGTCCCGCGCCTCCCCCTGCCCTTCCCCTCGTCTTTCACGGAGATCACGATCATGAGTGCACGCAACAGCCACGCCAACAAGGCCGCCGCCCGCGAGCGTCTGCGCGAGGAGCGCGAGCGCCAGGCGAAGAAGGACCGGGCGCGCCGGCAGCTGATCGTCGGCGTCTCGGCCGTGGCGGTCCTGGCCGCCGCCGGCGGCATCGGCTACGCGGTCGTCCAGTCGAACAAGCCCTCCCAGTGGGAGGCGGCGGCCGACGCGAAGAGCGTGACGGCCCCGAAGAACACCTCGGGCACGAACGGCACGACCGTCGTCATCGGCAAGGACTCCGCGAAGAAGACGCTGGAGCTGTACGAGGACTCGCGCTGCCCGGTCTGCGCGACCTTCGAGCAGACCGTGGGCTCCACGGTCGCGAAGGACGTCGAGGCCGGCAAGTACAAGATCCGGTACGTCGGTGCCACCTTCATCGACAACGGCATCCCGGGCGAGGGCTCGAAGAACGCCCTCTCGGCGCTCGGCGCCGCGCTGGACGTGAGCCCGGAGGCCTTCCTGAAGTACAAGGCCGCCCTCTACTCCGCGAAGTTCCACCCGGAGGAGAAGGACGACAAGTTCGCCAAGGACTCCTACCTCCTGGAGGTGGCGGACTCGGTCCCGGCCCTCAAGGGCAACGCGGCGTTCAAGAAGAACGTCGAGGACGGCACCTTCGACGCGTGGGCGATGAAGATGTCGAAGGCCTTCGACGCCAGCGGGGTGCAGGGCACCCCGACGCTGAAGATGAACGGCAAGGCGGTCACGACGCCGGGCACGACCAACCCGCCGATGACGGTGGCCGAGTTCGACACGGCGATCGACGCGGCCCTCAAGGCCTGACGCCCCCTCGCTCCGCGACGGCCCCGGACCGGTTCGGTCCGGGGCCGTCGCGTACCCGGCCCGGGCGTCCGGGGGGCGACGAGTGGGCGAACTTCCGGATTTGGTCTGCCCTTGAGGCGTACTCGTCAGTAATCTGACTGCCCGTGACCAGTCGTTTCATATCCTCCGCCCCCACGCGGCGCGCCGTCGTCAAGGCCGCCGCCGTCACCGCCGTCGCCACGCCCGCCCTGTTCGGCGCGGCCTCTCCGGCGCTCGCGGACTCCGGGGCACCCGCCTTCCTCCACGGCGTCGCCTCGGGCGACCCGCTGCCCGACGGCGTCCTGCTCTGGACGCGCGTCACCCCCACCCCCGAGGCCGTGCCGGGATCCGGCCTCGGCCCCGACGTCCAGGTCGGCTGGGAGCTCGCCGAGGACCGCTCCTTCGCCCGGGTCGTCGCCTCCGGCACGACCACGGCGAGCGCCGCCTCCGACCACACGGTGAAGGCCGATGTCCGGGGCCTGCGCCCGGCCACCGCCTACTGGTTCCGCTTCACCGCGGGCGGCGTCGCCTCCCCCACCGCCCGCACCCGCACCGCGCCGGCCGCCGACTCCGCCGGGCCCGGTGTCCGCTTCGGCGTGGTCTCCTGCTCGAACTGGGAGTCCGGCCACTTCTCCGCCTACCGCCACCTCGCGGCCCGCACCGACCTGGACGCGGTCCTCCACCTCGGCGACTACATCTACGAGTACGCCACCGGCGCCTACCCCGAGGCGAAGTACGTCGTCCGGCAGCACGAGCCGCGCCACGAGATCCTCTCGCTGGCCGACTACCGCACCCGGCACGGCACGTACAAGACGGACGCCGACCTCCAGGCGATGCACGCGGCGCACCCGATCGTCGCCATCTGGGACGACCACGAGTTCGCCAACGACGCCTGGTCGGGCGGGGCCGAGAACCACACCCCGGGCACCGAGGGCGACTGGGCGGCCCGGGTGGCCGCCGCGAAGCAGGCGTACTTCGAGTGGATGCCGGTCCGCACCTCCACCGAGGGCACGGTCTTCCGACGGCTGCGCTTCGGCAAGCTGGCCGATCTGCACCTGCTGGACCTGCGCTCGTTCCGGTCCGCGCAGGCGAAGGCCGGCAGCGGCACGGTCGACGACCCGGAGCGGTCCATCACCGGCCGCGCGCAGCTGGACTGGCTGAAGGCCGGTCTGGCCGGTTCGGACGCGACCTGGCAGCTGGTCGGCACCTCGGTGATGATCTCGCCGGTCGCCTTCGGCTCCCTGCCGGCGTACCTCCTGGAGCCGCTCGCCGGGCTCCTCGGCCTGCCGAAGGAGGGGATCGCGGTCAACGTCGACCAGTGGGACGGCTACACCGACGACCGCAAGGAGCTGCTCGCGCACCTGACCGAGCGGGCGATCCGGAACACGGTCTTCCTGACCGGCGACATCCACATGGCCTGGGCCAACGACGTGCCGGTGAAGGCCGCGACGTACCCGCTCTCGGCCTCGGCGGCGACCGAGTTCGTGGTCACCTCGGTGACCTCGGACAACCTCGACGACCTGCTGCACGTGGCCCCGGGGACGCTCTCGGTGGTGGCCGCGGGCGCCGTGAAGGCCGCCAACCGCCATGTGAAGTGGGTGGACATGGACCACCACGGCTACGGCGTGCTCGACGTGACGGCCGCGCGCTCGCAGATGGACTACTACACGGTCTCCGACAAGACGGACCCGGCCGCGACGACGTCCTGGGCGCGCTCGTACCGGACGCTGAGCGGAACGCAGCGTGTCGAGCGGGTGTACCAGCCGGTGCTCTGAGCGATGCCTTAACGGCGATTTTCAGCCATGATCCCCTTTGTTAACGGGGGATCACATCGCTACGGCGGGTGGTGGGTTCGGGAGATCGAATCCGGACACACCACCCGTCTCCATCACTTCGTTCGTTACGTCCACGTCTCAAACCCTGGAAGCGACGCAAGTTTTTCTTCCCGATGACCCGAATTGCCCCATGAATGATTGGGCTTGATCGATTCTCGGCGACCTCTGACATGGCCGCGTAATCTCCCCGGCGTGGCGAGGAAGTTCCTCGCAACCACCCCCCGCGAGGAGTCACCCGTGCGTGCTCTTGTCCGTATATCGCCGCGTACGTCCCGTCGTGTGCTCGGCACCGCCGTGATGGCCGGAACTCTGGCCCTGGCCCCGCTGTCCGCCCCGGCGGCCAGCCCGTCGACCACCACGCTGGCCTCGGCCGAGAAGTGCGCGGACGGCACCGCCGCCCTGTCCGGCGCCCGCAAGGCCAAGGGGAGCTCCACCAAGGCCGAGCCCAACGCCGTCACCGCCGCCCAGGCCAAGGCCATGGACGACGACCTGAAGAAGAAGGTCGCCGCCGCCCGGAAGTCCGGCCGCCTCAGCGCCTCCTCCGTCACCGCCGGCGCCACGATCCCCGTCTACTTCCACGTGATCCACAGCGGCACGACGGGCAAGCTCAGCGCCACCGCCATCAACAACCAGATGGCCGTCCTCAACGCCGCCTACGGGGGCCAGGGCACCGGCAACGCCAACACGGGCTTCCAGTTCACCCTGGCCGGCACCGACTACACGGACAACGCCACCTGGTACAACATCACCGACGGCACCCAGGCCGAGAAGGACATGAAGACCGCCCTGCGCAAGGGCGGCGCCAACGCGCTGAACGTCTACACCGCCAACCTCGGCGGCGGCCTGCTCGGCTGGGCGACCTTCCCGTCCTCGTACAAGTCCGCCCCGAACATGGACGGCGTCGTCATCCTCGACGCCTCGCTCCCGGGCGGCTCCGCCACCAACTACAACCAGGGCGACACCGCCACCCACGAGGTCGGCCACTGGATGGGCCTGTACCACACCTTCCAGGGCGGCTGCACGGGCAACGGCGACTACGTCTCCGACACCCCGGCCGAGAAGAGCGCCGCCTTCGAGTGCCCGACCGGCCGTGACACCTGCACCTCGAAGCCCGGTGTGGACCCGATCCACAACTTCATGGACTACACGTACGACTCCTGCATGTACCAGTTCACCGCGGGCCAGGTGGCCCGCATGAGCGACGCCTGGACCGCGTACCGCGCCTGACGGCCCGTCCGCGTGAAAAGGGGTGTGGCCCCGGGGAGTTCCCCGGGGCCACACCCCTTTTCCGCGCTCTCGTACGCCCTACAGGCCGTCGATGAAGGACAGCGCGACCGACCAGGTCCGCTCCGCCGCCTCCGCGTCGTAGTCCGGCAGCTCCGGATCCGTGTAGATGTGCCCCGCGCCCCGGTAGCGGTAGATCTCCACGTCCGCCCCGGCCTTGCGCATCTGGAGGTACCAGGAGGACAGCCAGTCGTCCGTCTCGAAGGGGTCGGGCTCGGCCACGTGCAGCTGGACCGGCAGCTCGTCCACCGAGGCGGACTCCGCGAGGTCCGAGGTGCCGTGGAGCAGCAGCAGCCCGCGCGCCTTCTCGTCGCCGAGCGCCAGGGTCTGCGCGATCGAGGCCCCGAGGGAGAGGCCCATGTAGACCAGGCCCCGCTCGGAGTAGGGCGCGGCGGCCAGGACCGCCCGCTTCAGCAGCTCGTCCTTGCCGATCTCGTCCCGGAGCACCACGCCCTCCTCGACGGTCCCGACCGTCCGGCCGTCGTAGAGGTCCGGCGTCCAGACCTGGTGCCCGGCGGCCCGGAGCCGCTCGGCGGCCGCCTCGACGGAAGGGGTCAGCCCGTAGGCCGAGTGGAAGAGCATGATGTCCATGCGTCCCATCCTGCCACCCGGCGCCGACGGGACCGGGCAGGCCCCTGGAGACGTCAGCGCATGCTGCGCACGTCCAGCTGGCGCAGCACCCGGTCCACCACCTCGGGGTCGGCGCCCGGCTCGCTGCGGGCCGAGAGCACCTCGTGCCGGGCGGCCGACATCAGCTCCCGCTGGATCCGCTGCACCGCCTTGAACCGCTCGGCCCGCTCCTGGAACGCGGCCCGCCGCTCGTCGTCCACCATGTCGGGGCTGATCCGCGCCCCGATGTCGTACGCCCCGCGCAGCAGCCGCTCCTGGACCTCCTCGGGCAGCTCCTCGACCTCCTCGATCTCCTTGAGCCTGCGCCTGGCCGCCCTCGCCGCCCGGATCGCGAGGTCCCGCTCCAGGGCGCGCTCGGTGTCCGTGTCGGCCCGCACCCCGAGCCGCCTGACCAGCCAGGGCAGGGTGAGGCCCTGGAAGACGAGGGTGGCGATGATCACGCAGAAGGCGATGAAGACGATCTCGTCGCGGCCGGGGAAGGGCGCGCCCTCGTCGGTGGTGAGCGGGATGGCGAGCGCGAGGGCGACCGAGGCCACCCCGCGCATCCCCGCCCACCACATGACGACGGTCTCCCGCCAGCTCATCGGGATCTCCTCGTCGACGTCCCGGAGCGTGTGCAGCCGCTTCGCCAGCCAGGTGGCGGGCAGCAGCCACAGGAGCCGGACGCCGACCACCACGCCGACCACCGCGGCGCCCCAGCCGAGCATCTCCCAGCCGCGACCCTCCGCGACCCCGAAGACGTGGATGAGCTCCAGGCCGATGAGGCCGAAGGCGATGCCGGTGACGAGGGTGTCGACGATCTGCCAGAAGGTCTGTCCGGCGATCCGGCCCATGACGTCGTCGGCGTCGGCCGCGTGCTCGGCCAGGAAGAGGGCGGTGACCAGGACGGCGAGGACGCCGGAGCCGTGCAGCTCCTCGGCGAGGACGTAGCTCACGAAGGGGACGAGGAGGGTCAGGCCGGTCTGCAGGGTGACGTCGCCGAGGAGTCCGATGAGCTTGTTGGAGAGCCAGCCGAGGGCCAGGCCGATGACGACGGCGACCACGGCGGACAGCACGAACTCGCCGAGCGCCTCGGGCCAGGAGAAGGAGCCGCTGACGACGGCGGCGATCGCCACGTGGTAGAGCACGATCGCGGTGACGTCGTTGAAGAGGCCCTCGCCCTCCAGGATCGACACGAGCCGGCGGGGCAGCCCCAGCGAGCCGGCCACGGCGGTCGCGGCGACCGGGTCCGGCGGTGCGACGAGGGCGCCGAGCGCCAGCGCGGCGGCCAGCGGAAGGCCCGGCACGAGCGAGTGCGCGACCGCGCCGACGGCGGCCGTGGTGACGAAGACCAGGGCGACGGCGAGCAGGAAGATGGGCCGTCTGTTGGCCGCGAACTGCCGCCAGGAGGTCCGCTGCACGGAGGCGTACAGGAGCGGCGGCAGCACCAGCGGGAGGATGAACTCCGGCGGGATGTCGACGTTCGGCACGAAGGGCAGGAAGGCCAGCGCGATCCCGACGAGGGTCATCAGGACGGGCGCGGGCAGCCCGAGCCGGTCACCGAGGGGCACGGTGAGCAGGGCGCCGAGGAGGAGCAGGAAGAGCAGGGCCAATTGATCCACGGCCCCACCCTGTCACGTACGTCCGTTTTGGAAGCGATTGCCCCCGGCCGGACGCTTTACAGCGCGCGGCGCATGGCCCGGTGCGGGATGCCCGCGTCCGGGAACTCCGGGCCGTACACCTCGTAGCCGAGCCGCTCGTAGAAGCCCAGCGCGTGGGTCTGCGCGTGCAGGTCGACGGCGCTCAGACCGCGCTCCCGCGCCGCGTCCTCGACGGCCCGCACGAGCGCCGCGCCGACCCCGAGGCCGCGCGCCGCCTTGGCGACGGCGAGCCGGCCGAGGGAGCCCACCGAGGCGTCGCCACCGGTCTTGCCGGCCGCGTCCGCCCCGTGCAGCAGGCGCCCGGTGCCCAGCGGCAGTCCGTCCGCGCGCACGGCCAGGACGTGCACCGCGGTGGCGTCGTACGTGTCGTACTCCAGCTCCTGCGGGACGCCCTGCTCCTCGACGAAGACCTCGCGACGCACCGCGAAGCAGGCCTCCCTGTCCCCTTCGCCGACCGCCTCGCGGACGGTGTACGCGTCGCTCACCGGCTCTCCGAGGCGATCCGGTCGAGGGCCGTCTGCAGGTCCGCGGGGTAGGAGCTCTCGAACTCGACCCAGGAGCCGTCGCCGGGGTGCTCGAAGCCGAGGCGGACGGCGTGCAGCCACTGCCGGGTCAGGCCGAGGCGCTTGGCGAGCGTCGGGTCGGCGCCGTAGGTGAGGTCGCCGACGCAGGGGTGGCGGTGGGCGGACATGTGCACCCGGATCTGGTGGGTGCGGCCCGTCTCCAGCTTGATGTCGAGCAGCGAGGCCGACCGGTACGCCTCGATGAGGTCGTAGTGCGTGACCGAGGGCTTGCCTTCGGCGGTGACCGCCCACTTGTAGTCGTGGTTCGGGTGCCGGCCGATCGGCGCGTCGATGGTGCCGCTCATCGGGTCCGGGTGGCCCTGGACCAGCGCGTTGTAGCGCTTGTCCACCACGCGCTCCTTGAACTGGCGCTTGAGCGAGGTGTACGCGTACTCCGACTTGGCGACCACCATCAGGCCGGAGGTGCCGACGTCGAGGCGGTGCACGATGCCCTGGCGCTCGGCGGCGCCGGAGGTGGAGATGCGGTAGCCGGCGGCGGCGAGGCCGCCGATGACCGTGGTGCCGGTCCAGCCGGGGCTGGGGTGCGCGGCGACGCCGACCGGCTTCATGATCACGACGATGTCGTCGTCGTCGTGGACGATCTCCATGCCCTCGACGGGCTCGGCGACGACCTGCACGGGCGCGGCCGCGCCGGGCATCTCGACCTCGAGCCACGCGCCGCCGCTGACCCGCTCGGACTTGCCGACGACGGAGCCGTCGACCTGGACCTTCCCTGCGGCGGCCAGCTCGGCCGCCTTCGTACGGGAGAACCCGAACATTCGGGCGATGGCGGCGTCGACGCGCTCGCCCTCCAGGCCATCGGGAACGGGCAGCGTGCGGATCTCGGGACTCGTGCTCACCCGTCGAGTATGCCTTGTGCCGGAAGTGCTCAGTCCTTGTGGACGGTGCCGTCGGGGTCCAGGCCCCGGAACGACAGGATGACGATCAGGATGCCGCCGCAGACGATCGCCGAGTCGGCGAGGTTGAAGACGGCGAAGTGCGCGGGGGCGATGAAGTCCACGACCGCGCCCTCGAAGACGCCCGGCGAGCGGAAGATCCGGTCCGTGAGGTTGCCGAGCGCCCCGCCGAGCAGCAGGCCGAGCGCGATCGCCCAGGGCAGGCTGTAGAGCTTCCGCGCGAGCCGGATGATCACGACGATCACGGTGGCCGCGATGCAGGTGAAGATGATCGTGAAGGCCTCGCCCATGCCGAAGGCGGCGCCCGGGTTCCGGATGGCGTCGAGCCGCAGCAGGTCGCCGATCAGATCGATCGGCTCGTGGCCCTCCAGCTTGGCGACCACCAGCATCTTGCTGCCGAGGTCGAGCAGATAGGCGAGGACGGCCACGACGAAGAGGGCGACGATCCTGCGCCTGCCCTTCGGCCGCTCCTCGGGAACGGCCGCGCCGTCGGGGACGGCCGTCTCGTCGGCCCCTGCTGAATCCGGCGTACCGATGATGCGCTCCGCCTCTGCCACGTGAGTGAGTCCCTCGACCTCGATGCCTGACCGTGCCCCGAGCGTACGGCACAGGCGTACGAGACCGGCAGCCGAGATCGTCAGCCGCGCCGCTCCTGTCGCTGTTTGTCCTCGACGCAGAGCGTGGCCCGCGGGAAGGCCTGCATCCGCGCCTTGCCGATCGGCTTCCCGCACACCTCACAGAGGCCGTAGGTGCCCGCGTCGAGCCGCTCCAGGGCGTGCTCGCTCTGTTCCAGCATCTCCCGGGCGTTCGCCGCGAGGGCCAGCTCGTGCTCGCGCGTGATGTTCTTGGTGCCGGTGTCGGCCTGGTCGTCCCCGGCGCCGTCGCCGGAGTCCCGCATCAGGCCGGTCAGCTCCTCCTGGGAGTGGACGAGCTCGCTGCGCAGCCTCAGCACCTCCGACTGGAGGACGTCTCGGGCCTCGGCGACCTCCGCCGGGGTCCACGGGTCCTCACCGGGACGCACCGCGAGCTCACCGGCCCGCGCCGGGGGCACCGCCGCCTCTTCCCCGACGGTCGTGACGCCACCCGTGGTCTTCTTCGCTGCCACCGTCCTGGCTCCTGTCTGCTTCTTCGCGGCGGGCGCCTTCCGGGCGCCCGCCTTCTTCGCCACGGCCTTCTTGGCCGGCGTCCTGGGGGCGGAGGCCTCGTCGGCGGAATCCGCCGCACCGGCCTTCCTGGCGGGTGTCTCCGGGGCCGCCGCCCCGTCGGCGGAGACCGCCGCACCGGCCTTCTTCGCGGGCTTCCCCGGGGTGGCGGCCTCGTCGACGGAATCCGCCGCGCCGGCCTTCCTGGCGGGTGTCTTCGGGGCGGAGGCCTCGTCGGCCCCCTTCGGGGCGGAGGCCTCGGAGGCCGTCTTCCGGGCCGCGGTCTTCCGGGCGGGCGTCTTCTTCGCGACCGTCTTCCGGGCCGGTGCCTTCTTCGCGACCCGCTTCCCGTCGACCGTCGACTTCTTGCCGGCCACGTCCTTGGCGGCCACGTCCTCGGCGACCCCGGCCGCGCCGGCGGAGCCGGCGACCGGGGTCTTCTTCGCGGCGGTCTTCTTCGCCACCATGTCGCGGCCCCTTCACATTTTGTGATCTTGCTCGCGAATCGTGCTGGGACGATAAATCGGCCCAAGGCCCGCGGCAACGGGGCACGCCGCCGTTCCCACCCGCCCCCGCTCCCCGCGGGGCGGGCCTGCCTCCCTTGTGCCCAGCTCCCCGCCCGGTTATCCGTCCCGCACCTCCCCCACATGGGCGCACGCGAAGTCCGGCACGGGCCGTATGGCCATTCGGGTCACGGGAAAACCGGTCCGCCTCCCTCCTCCGGGCCCCGTACACTGGCTCCAGCGAAAGGCATGGATGGGGACGAGTAGCGTCGCAAGCAGCCATGAGCGACCCGGGGACGGTGAGAGCCCGGGGGCGAGCCCGATGTGAAGCATCACCCCGGAGCCGTCGGAAGAAAGCCGCGTGACAGCGCGGTGACTAGACCCGGCGTCGCGACCCCAATGAGGGGGCTCAGGGCGTCCGCGCCCGGGGCCAAGGAGGGTGGTACCGCGGGAGCAGTGCTCTCGTCCCTCCGGACGGAAACGTGGCACATCCGCCGGAGGAAGATCGATGTCTTCGCAGTACCGCCAGGTACCCGCCCAGGTAGACCTGTCCGCGCTCGAGCACGCCGTGCTCGACTTCTGGCGCGACAACAAGGTCTTCGCCAAGACCCTGGAGCAGTCCGAGGGACGCCCCGAGTGGGTGTTCTACGAGGGTCCGCCCACCGCCAACGGCATGCCCGGTGCCCACCACATCGAGGCCCGCGTCTTCAAGGACGTGTTCCCCCGCTTCCGGACCATGCGCGGCTACCACGTGGCCCGCAAGGCCGGCTGGGACTGCCACGGCCTGCCGGTCGAGCTCGCCGTCGAGAAGGAGCTCGGCTTCTCCGGCAAGAAGGACATCGAGGAATACGGCATCGCGGAGTTCAACGCGAAGTGCCGCGAGTCCGTGACCCGGCACACCGACGCCTTCGCCGAGCTCACGACCCGCATGGGCTACTGGGTCGACCTCGACGACGCGTACCGGACCATGGACCCCTCGTACATCGAGTCGGTCTGGTGGTCGCTGAAGCAGATCTTCGACAAGGACCTCCTGGTCCAGGACCACCGCGTCGCCCCCTGGTGCCCCCGCTGCGGCACCGGCCTCTCCGACCACGAGCTGGCGCAGGGCTACGAGACGGTCGTCGACCCCTCCGTGTACGTCCGCTTCCCGCTCACCTCCGGCCCGCTGGCCGGCAAGGCGGCGCTCCTCGTCTGGACGACGACCCCGTGGACCCTGGTGTCCAACACGGCGGTCGCCGCGCACCCGGAGGTGACCTACGTGGTCGCCACCGACGGCGACGAGCGCGTCGTCGTCGCCCAGCCGCTGGTCGAGAAGGCGCTCGGCGAGGGCTGGGTCACCACGGGCGAGTCCTTCACGGGCGCGGAGATGGAGCGCTGGACCTACCAGCGCCCCTTCGAGCTCGTCGAGTTCCCGAGCGCCGGCGAGGGAAGCGACGAGCACAGCCCGGCCGAGGCCCACTACGTGGTCAACGCCGAGTACGTCACGACCGAGGACGGCACGGGTCTGGTCCACCAGTCCCCCGCCTTCGGTGAGGACGACCTCAAGGTCTGCAAGGCGTACGGCCTGCCGGTCGTGAACCCGGTCCGCCCCGACGGCACCTTCGAGGAGGACGTGCCGCTGGTCGGCGGCGTCTTCTTCAAGAAGGCCGACGAGGCGCTCACCGCCGACCTCGACGCGCGCGGCCTGCTCTTCAAGCACATCGCGTACGAGCACAGCTACCCGCACTGCTGGCGCTGCCACACGGCCCTGCTCTACTACGCGCAGCCGTCCTGGTACATCCGCACGACCGCGGTCAAGGACCGCATGCTGGCGGAGAACGAGAAGACCAACTGGTTCCCGGAGTCGGTCAAGCACGGCCGCTTCGGCGACTGGCTGACGAACAACGTCGACTGGGCGCTCTCCCGCAACCGCTACTGGGGCACCCCGCTGCCGATCTGGCGCTGCGAGGACGACCACCTGACCTGCGTGGGCTCGCGCGCCGAGCTCACCGAGCTGACGGGCACCGACCAGTCGGAGCTCGACCCGCACCGCCCGTACATCGACGCGGTCACCTTCCCGTGCCCCAGCTGCTCGAAGACCGCCACCCGCGTGCCGGAGGTCATCGACGCCTGGTACGACTCGGGCTCCATGCCGTTCGCGCAGTACGGCTACCCGTACAAGAACAAGGAACTCTTCGAGTCCCGCTACCCGGCGCAGTTCATCTCCGAGGCCATCGACCAGACCCGCGGCTGGTTCTACACGCTGATGGCCGTCGGCACCCTCGTCTTCGACAAGTCGTCCTACGAGAACGTGGTCTGCCTCGGCCACATCCTCGCCGAGGACGGCCGGAAGATGTCCAAGCACCTGGGCAACATCCTCCAGCCGATCCCGCTGATGGACCAGCACGGCGCCGACGCCGTCCGCTGGTTCATGGCGGCCGGCGGCTCCCCGTGGGCGGCCCGCCGCGTCGGCCACGGCACGATCCAGGAGGTCGTCCGCAAGACGCTCCTGACGTACTGGAACACGGTCGCCTTCCAGGCGCTGTACGCCCGTACGTCCGGCTGGGCGCCGAGCGCGGCCGACCCGGCGCCGGCCGAGCGCACGGTCCTCGACCGCTGGCTGCTCTCCGAGCTGAACACGCTGGTCGCCGAGACGACCGAGGCGATGGAGTCGTACGACACCCAGCGCACCGGCAAGCTCATCTCGGCCTTCGTCGACGACCTCTCCAACTGGTACGTGCGCCGCTCGCGCCGCCGCTTCTGGCAGGGCGACGCCTCCGCGCTCCGCACCCTGCACGACGTCATCGAGACGGTCACGCGCCTGATGGCCCCGCTGACCCCGTTCATCACCGAGCGGGTCTGGCAGGACCTGGTGGTGCCGGTCACGCCGGACGCCCCGGAGTCGGTGCACCTGGCGACCTGGCCGGAGGCGGACGCCTCCCTGATCGACGGCACGCTCTCGGAGCAGATGCTCCTGGTCCGCCGCCTGGTCGAGCTGGGCCGGGCGACGCGGGCGGAGTCGGGCGTGAAGACCCGTCAGCCGCTGTCCCGCGCGCTGGTCGCGGCGACGGGCTTCCCGGCCCTGTCTCCGGAGCTCCAGGCCCAGATCACGGAGGAGCTGAACGTCTCCTCCCTGGCCTCCCTGTCCGAGGTCGGCGGCTCGCTCGTCGACACGACGGCCAAGGCGAACTTCCGCGCGCTCGGCAAGCGCTTCGGCAAGGGCGTCCAGGACGTGGCGAAGGCGGTGGCGGCGGCCGACGCGGCGGCCCTCTCGCTGGCGCTGCGGTCCGGTGAGGCGTCCCTGGTGGTGAACGGCGAGGAGATCACCGTCACCCCCGAGGAGATCATCATCACGGAGACCCCCCGCGAGGGCTGGTCGGTCGCCTCCGACTCCGGCGCGACGGTCGCCCTCGACCTGGAGATCACCCCGGAGCTGCGCCGCGCGGGCCTCGCCCGTGACGCGATCCGCCTGATCCAGGAGGCCCGCAAGAACAGCGGCCTGGACGTCGCGGACCGCATCGCGCTGCGCTGGACCTCCACGTCCCCGGAGACGGCGGAGGCCCTGACGGCGCACGCGGAACTCATCGCGGACGAGGTGCTGGCCACGGACTACGCCTCCGGCGAGGCCGACGACACCTACGGCAGCCCCTTCGAGGACGAGTCCCTCGCCCTCACCTTCCGCCTCCGCAAGGCCTGACGCACCAGAAGGGCCCGGCACCGCTCGGTGCCGGGCCCTTCGCCGTACCCGCCCCCGCCGGGCGGGGGTACGGCGAAGGGCCGGTCCCCCCGGAGGGGAACCGGCCCTTCGTGACTGCCGACGGCTACACGCTCGGGTGGCGCCGCGTCAGTTGTCGTCCTCGTCGATCAGGAAGCCCCGCATCGGCGCCGGCGCCTGCTGCATCGGCTGGGGCGCCTGCGGACGGACCGGAGCCATCGGCTGGGTCATCGCCGGGGACATCTGCTGCTGGCCGCCGTAGGAGGGGGCACCGCCCATGGACGGGGCACCGCCCATCGCGCCGTTGCCGCCGTAGGACGGCGCGCTCGCGCCCGCCGAGGCCATCGACGGGGCCGGCGGCAGCGAGGCCGTGGCCGGGGTGCGCGGCGGAGCCAGCGAGTCGTCCGCCTGGGTCTCCAGCTGACGCAGCTGGGACTCCAGGTAGGACTTCAGACGCGTGCGGTACTCGCGCTCGAAGCCGCGCAGGTCCTCGACCTTGCGCTCCAGCGTGGCGCGGGCGGACTCCAGGGAGCCCATCGCGACGCGGTGCTTCTCCTGCGCGTCCCGCTCAAGAGCGTCCGCCTTGGCGCGGGCGTCCCGCTCCAGGCCCTCGGCGCGGGAACGCGCCTCGCCGACGATCTTGTTGGCCTCGGAGCGCGCCTCGGCGATCGCCTGGTCGGCGGTCTGCTGGGCGAGCGAGAGGACACGCGCGGCACTGTCGCCACCGGGGCCCTGCTGCGGCTGCGGCTGCTGCATCTGCGGCGGCATCTGCTGCTGCATCTGCTGCTGCGGGTGACCCATGGGGCCGCCCTGCATCGGGCCGGGACCCATCGGGCCGCCCTGCATGGGACCGCCCTGCATCGGGCCGGGGCCCATGGGGCCGCCCTGCATGGGGCCGGGGGGAAGCGCGGGGGCACCGGAGGGCAGCTGCGGCGGACCCATCTGCGGCTGCTGCTGCTGGGCCGGCGGTCCGGATATGGCGGCGGGCACCGGCGCGCCGGGACCGACGGGACGATCCTGCGGCTCCGGGGGCTTGCGCATGCCCTGCTGCTGGTTCTGCGCGGCGGCACGCGTCGCGGCGGCCAGCTTGGCGCGCAGGTCCTCGTTCTCGCGGAGCAGGCGGGTCAGTTCGGCTTCGACCTCGTCGAGGAAGGCATCGACCTCGTCCTCGTCATAGCCTTCTCGAAGGCGGACGGTCGTGAACTGCTTGTTCCGCACGTCCTCGGGGGTCAGCGGCATCTCTTCTTCACCTCTACGTAGTCGTCGGCAGTCGGCAAGACCGTATCGTCCACTTGTTCCTCCACCATCACCCCGCGAAGCGGCTCACGATGGAGATCAGGATGTAGACGATGATCATCAGAACGAAGAAGGACAGGTCGAGTGCCACGCCCCCGAGACGCAGCGGCGGGATGAGTCGCCGCAGAAGCTTGAGCGGTGGATCGGTGACAGTGTAGGTGGCCTCAAGGACGACCACCATCGCCTTACCGGGTTGCCATGAACGGGCGAACTGGAAGACGTAGTCCATGACAAGCCGGACGATCAGGAGGACGAGGAAGCACATCAGCACGATGTAGACCACCTGTAGTGCGACGCCCATCCCGCGTTTCCCTCTCCCCTGGCTTCCGTGCTCTCGCTTGTCCGGCCGCTTCGCGACCGGTCCGTCCGGTTGTCGTGTTCTCAGCTCTGGTTGAAGAATCCGCCCTCTGCGATCCGGGCCTTGTCCTCCGCCGTGACATCGACGTTAGCAGGCGACAACAGGAACACCTTCTGCGTCACGCGCTCAATGCTGCCATGGAGCCCGAAGACGAGTCCGGCGGCAAAGTCGACAAGTCGCTTCGCGTCCGTGTCGTCCATCTCCGTGAGGTTCATGATCACGGGGGTGCCCTCACGGAAGTGTTCCCCGATGGTACGGGCCTCGTTGTAGGTCCGCGGGTGCAGCGTGGTGATGCGGTACGGCTCCCGCTCGGACACGACCTTGGGCATGATCACCGGTGCGTTCTTCTCCAGGCTCGGGCGTTCGGGTGTGATGGATGCCACGGGGGCAATTCGGGCCGGACGTCCGCTTTCGGCGAGTACCGGGACAGAATGGGCGATCGGCTCCCGGGGGGCCGGAGGCTGCACCACTCGCACCGGCTCCTCGCGCTCCACCTGACGCGGGGGGGTGTGGCGCCGGTCGCGCTCGGGCTCCGGCTCCAGCTCGGGTTCGAAGTCGTCGTCGGGGTCGAAGCCCCGGCCGTCGTACCCATCGTCCTCCACGAGGCCGAGGTAGACCGCCATCTTGCGCATCGCGCCGGCCATTCTCTGAGTCCTCCGCTCTGTGGTGGATCGGCCTTGTCACCAAGTGCCGGCGATCCACGGGCCATCCCGCCGTTCTGCGGAATGACCATATTTTCTGCTGTGGTCCGACTTGCTTCGCGACGTTACCCGAGCTTCGGGCGGACACCGAGTACCGCCGTACCGACGCGTACGTGTGTCGCCCCGGCAGCGATGGCCTCTTCGAGGTCCGCACTCATCCCTGCTGACACCATGTTCGCAGCAGGACGGGTCGCGCGCAGGACAGTCGACAAATCCATCAGCCGGTCGAAGGCGGCACGTTGCCGGCCGGCGTACTCCCCGGCGAGCGGGGCGACGGTCATCAGTCCGTCGAGCCGCAGTCCGGGCGCGGCGTCCACGGCCGCCGCCAACTCCTCGATCCCGTCCGGCGCGATGCCGCCGCGGTCGCCCCGCTCGCCGGACTCGGCGTCGAGCGCGACCTGGATCAGGCAGCCGAGCTCGCGGCCCTCCTTCTCCGCGGCCGCGGAGAGAGAGGAAACGAGCTTCAGGCGGTCGACGGACTGCACCACATCGGCATAACCCACCACGGATCTGACCTTGTTGGTCTGCAACTGGCCCACGAAGTGCCAGTTCAGGTCAAGATCGGAACAGGCGGCCGCCTTGGGGGCTGCGTCCTGGTCCCGGTTCTCGGCGACGTGTCGGACACCGAGCCCGTGCAGGAGTCTGACGTCGCTCGCGGGGTAGGTCTTGGTGACCACGATCAGGGTCACCTCCTCCCGCGGGCGCCCGGCGGCGGCGCACGCGGCGGCGATGCGCTCCTCCACCCGGGCCAGGTTCGCGGCGAGTTCCGACTTGCGGTCCGTCATCAGTTCTTCCCTGCCAACCAGACATATCCCGCGAGTCGCCCCGTGGTGCGATCGCGGCGGTACGAATAGTGGTCGCGCGATTCCAGGGTGCAGACCCCGGCGTCCGCGACGTCCCGGACCCCGAGCCGCTCCAGCTGCGCGCGCACTCCGGCGGCGACGTCGACGGCGGGGGTCCCCCAGGAGGTCTCGGCGTACGCGGCCGGTTCGACGGCGGCGACCTCGGCGCGCATCGCCTCCGGCACTTCGTAGCACCGGCCGCAGACGGCCGGTCCGGTGCGGGCGACGATCCGGGCGGGGTCGGCGCCGAGCTTCACCATCGCCCCGACCGCGGCGGGGACGACTCCGGCGACCATCCCGGGCCGCCCGGCGTGGGCGGCGGCCGCGACTCCGGCGACCGGGTCGGCGAGGAGGACCGGGACGCAGTCCGCGGTGAGGACGGCGAGGCCGAGTCCGGGGCGGGCGGTGACGATCGCGTCGACGGACGGGATCTCCCCGTCCCCCCACGGTCCGTCGACCTCGGCGACGTCGGCGCCGTGGACCTGGTTCATCCAGACCACCCGCGCCGGGTCGAGCCCGAGCGAGCGGGCGGCGAGCCCCCGGTTGGCGAGGACGGCCTCCGGGTCGTCCCCGACCGCCCCGCCGAGGTTGAGCTCCTCGTACGGAACGGCGCTCACCCCGCCCCACCGGTCGGTGAAGGCGAAGTGGGCGCCGTTCGCGTCGAAGCGCTGCCCTATCACTTCAGGAAGTCCGGGACGTCCAGCTCCTCGGCCTGGCTGTCCGCGTACGGACGGGCCGGCGGGACGACCGGCGGGACCGGCGGCAGCGGGGCCTCGTTGACGACCGGGGCGGGCTCGACCGGGACGGACACCGGCTCCTCGCGCGGGGCGAGGGTGCCGAGGCCGCCCAGCGGGCGGGGGGTCTCGGCGATGCGGGGCGCCGGGGCCGGCTCCTCGCGCTTGGCCGAGACCGAGCCGATGATGTTGTCCCGGCGGGCCGGCGGCTGGCCGCCGTCGAAGCCGGCCGCGATGACGGTGACCCGGACCTCGTCACCGAGGGCGTCGTCGATGACGGCGCCGAAGATGATGTTGGCCTCGGGGTGGGCCGCCTCGCTGACCAGCTGCGCGGCCTCGTTGATCTCGAAGAGACCGAGGTCGCTGCCGCCGGAGATGGAGAGCAGCACGCCGCGGGCGCCGTCGATGGAGGCCTCCAGGAGCGGCGAGGAGATCGCCATCTCGGCCGCCGCCACCGCGCGGTCGTCGCCGCGGGCGGAACCGATGCCCATGAGCGCCGAACCGGCCTCGGACATGACCGACTTGACGTCGGCGAAGTCGAGGTTGATCAGACCCGGGGTGGTGATGAGGTCGGTGATGCCCTGGACACCGCTCAGCAGGACCTGGTCGGCCGACTTGAAGGCGTCGAGCACGGAGACCTGGCGGTCCGAGATCGAGAGCAGCCGGTCGTTCGGGATGACGATGAGGGTGTCGACCTCTTCGCGGAGCTCGGCGATGCCGTCCTCCGCCTGGTTGGCGCGACGGCGGCCCTCGAAGGTGAACGGCCGGGTGACCACACCGATCGTCAGGGCGCCGAGCGAGCGCGCGATGTTGGCGACGACGGGCGCGCCGCCGGTGCCGGTGCCGCCGCCTTCGCCGGCGGTGACGAAGACCATGTCGGCCCCCTTGAGGACCTCCTCGATCTCCTCACGGTGGTCCTCTGCCGCCTTGCGACCGACGGCCGGGTTGGCCCCGGCCCCGAGGCCGCGGGTGAGTTCACGGCCGACGTCGAGCTTGACGTCGGCGTCGCTCATCAACAGCGCCTGCGCGTCGGTGTTGATCGCGATGAACTCGACGCCCTTGAGGCCGACCTCGATCATTCGGTTGATGGCATTGACACCACCGCCGCCGACACCGATGACCTTGATGACTGCGAGGTAGTTCTGCGGTGCTGCCACGTCGAAGGCCTCTCGCCTCGAGTTACGTGTCGTCGCTGCGCGGTTGGTCGCGCCGCTCCGACGGATGCCGATTGGGACGGTCCGAATAGCCGACCCGAACCCTAACGTTGAAGTTTAGGGTTACCAGTGTCGCTGTTCGTTGGACTCTTCCGAACAGGACACTAAGTCGACAAGTGGCGCACGTTCAACGAACACGCCGAACCTCCCGTTTTTCTTTTCACCCTATGTGATCACCCGTAGCGCTGGCCAACCAGGGTGCTGGCCAGCGGAGATACCCGTCAACTTCAGGACGAGGCGGGCGCCGTGGGGGCACTTACGTCGAAGTGCCCCGCTTTGGGCGTGGCCTTCAGGAGGGCGGTCAGCACCCGGGCCTTGACGGGCCCGTGCTCACCGCTGCCCCAGAAGACCGTTCGCCCCCTGGTCAGTTCCAGAGTGACGGAGTCGTACGAGGTGATGCGCACGACACGAGTGTCCCGCGCGATTTGTTCCGGGAGTTCACCCCGGACGCGGACCGCCTCCCGAAGCAGCCGGTCCGCGCCGAAGCGGCGGAGGCTCGGCGAGGAGGCGCTGTCGAGGACGAGTCGGGGCACGCCGCGGGGGGCGGTGTCGACCGTGGCGAACCGCACGCCCGCCGAGTCCACTTCGATGAACTTTCCGCCCTTTTCCACCAGGAGAACGGGCTGCCGTTCTGTCACTTTCAGCCCGATTCCGTGCGGCCACGACCGCACCACGTCGATCGAGTCGATTCGCGGCAGTTCCTGCCGGAGCCGGGCCTCGATCGCGTCGGTGTCGACGGTGACGAGCGGGGCGCCCATGGGAACCGCGGCGACCGCCTCGACCTCGGCCGGCGTCAGCACCCCGGTGCCCGAAGTCTTCACACGTTCTACACGGAACCAGGTCGACCCGTAGAGCGCCCAGACCCCGCCGACCACGAGCACGACGAGGCCGAGCGCCACGAGGACCACCCGGGGGGCGGGCACCCGGAACCGACGGTTCCGGGCGTCCGCGCCGGACGACCGCCCCGACGACCCCTTCGACTTGCTGGTACCGCTCTTCTCCGCGGTCGTCGGTCCGGCTGCCACCCGGCGCCTCCTGCCCTCAGTCCCCCGCTAGCGGGAGGCGATCGCCTCGTACACCATGCCGACGAGCAGGTCGTCGGCGTCCCGGCGGCCGAACTCGGCGGCGGCGCGGGACATCTCGTACAAACGGTGCGGATCGGCCAGTACGGGCAGGACGTTGCCCTGCACCCACTGCGGCGTCAGCTCCGCGTCGTCGACGAGGAGTCCACCGCCGGCCTTGACCACCGGCTGGGCGTTGAGCCGCTGTTCGCCGTTGCCGATGGGCAGCGGGACGTAGGCGGCGGGCAGTCCGACGGCGGAGAGCTCGGCGACGGTCATCGCGCCCGCACGGCAGAGCATCATGTCGGCCGCGGCGTACGCGAGATCCATCCGGTCCACGTACGGTACCGGCACGTAGGGCGGCATACCGGGCATGTTGTCGACGCGCGGCATCTCGTTCTTCGGGCCGACCGCGTGCAGGATCTGGATGCCGGAGCGCTGGAGCACCGGGGCGATCTGCTGGATCACCTCGTTGAGCCGCCGGGCGCCCTGGGAGCCGCCGGAGACGAGCAGCGTCGGCAGGTTCGGGTCGAGGCCGAAGGCGGCGCGCGCCTCGGGCCGCACCCGCGCCCGGTCGAGGGTCGCGATGGTGTGCCGCAGCGGGATGCCGATGTAGCGGGCGTTGCGGAGCTTGCTGTCCGGGGTGGCGACGGCGACCCCGGCCGCGTACCGCGAACCGATCTTGTTGGCCAGGCCGGGCCGGGCGTTGGCCTCGTGGACCACGATGGGCACCCCGAGGCGCTTGGCCGCGAGATAGCCGGGCAGGGCCACGTAGCCGCCGAAGCCGACCACGCAGTCCGCCTTGGTGCGCTCCAGGACCTGCTCGGCCGCCTTGATCGTGCCGCGCAGCCGCCCCGGGACGGTGATCAGCTCGGGGGTGGGCTTGCGGGGCAGCGGTACGGCGGGGATGAGCGCCAACTCGTAGCCCCGCTCGGGCACGAGCCGGGTCTCCAGGCCCTTCTCCGTGCCGAGCGCCGTGATCCCCACACTGGGGTCCTGCCTGCGCAGGGCGTCCGCGAGGGCGAGCGCCGGCTCGATGTGGCCGGCGGTCCCCCCGCCGGCGAGTACGACATGCACCGAAATTCACCGCTCTCCGGACGGGCGCTTCTTGACGCGCCGTCGCATCGACTTCCATCTCTTCCCGGCCCGCTTGCCCCAGCCGGGGCGGCGCATGGCCAGGGCCGCTTTCGCGGCGGGTTCCTGTCGCGCGAAGGCGACGAGGAGCCCGACGGCGAACATGGTCGGCAGCAGGGCCGACCCTCCGTAGGAGAACAGCGGGAGCGGGACACCGGCGATCGGCAGCAGACCGAGCACCGCACCGATGTTGACCACGGCCTGGGCCGTGATCCAGGTGGTCACACCTCCCGCGGCGAACCTCACGAAGGGGTCCTCCGTGCCTCCGGCCACGCGGATACCCGCATAGCCTAGAGCCGCGAACAGGGCGAGTACCGACAGCGTCCCCGCGAGGCCCAGTTCCTCACCGGTGACCGCGAAGATGAAGTCGGTGTGGGCTTCGGGGAGTTGACCCCATTTCTCGACGCTCGCGCCGAGTCCGGAACCGAACCATCCGCCCGAGGCCAGAGCATAGATTCCGTGCGCGGCCTGCAGACAGGGGGCTCCCTCGCCGCCGGGGTCGGAGGCCATGATGCACTGGAAGCGGTCCATCCGGTGCGGGCTCGTCTTGATGAGCAGCGCCCCGATCGCGCCGGCCACCGCGAGCACCCCGACGAAGAGCCGGGTGGGCGCTCCGGCGGTCCACAGGAGGCCGAAGAGGATCGCGGTGAGGATGATCGCGGTGCCCATGTCGCCGCCGAGCATGATGAGCCCGAGCAGCAGGAGGGTGCCGGGGACCAGCGGCACCAGCATGTGCTTCCACTGGGCGAGCAGCTTCATGTCCTGTTTGCGGGCGAGCAGATCGGCCCCCCACAGGATCAGCGCCAGCTTGCCGAACTCGCTGGGCTGGAGCATGAAGGGGCCGCCCAGCGAGATCCAGTTCTGGTTGCCGCCGACGTTGCGCCCTATCCCGGGGACCTGGACGAGCACCATCAGGAAGACCGCACCGACCAGGATCGGATAGGCGAGGGCCCGGTGCAGCTTGACCGGCATCCGCGAGGCGGCCAGGAGCAGTCCGGTGCCGAGCAGGGCGGCGAAGAACTGCTTGCGGAAGAAGTAGGAGGGCACCAGCTCGTAGCGGAGTGCCGTGATCATCGAGGCGGAGTAGACCATCACGAGGCCGAGCGTGGTGATGAGCAGCGCGGCGCCGATGATCACGTAGTACGCCGTCAGAGGCCGGTCCCAGGCCTTCTGCGCCCGTCTGTACAGCCCCCGTACGCCCCCGCCGCGCGCCCGCCGCGGGGTCGCGGGAGCCCGCCCCCCGCCGCGTGCGGCGGAGGGCCGGCGCGTCCCGGCGATCTTGCTCGGCATGCTCGCTGTCCCCTCCGGTCGTGCCCGGTCCGGCCGGACCCTCCCGCTGGTCGGGTCAGGCGTCCCCGGTGGCGGCGAGGGCGCGGACGGCGTCCGCGAAGGCCTCGCCCCGCTTGTTGTAGTTCGTGAACATGTCCATCGAGGCGCAGGCCGGGGCGAGCAGGACCGTGTCCCCCGGGGCGGCGAGCCGGGCCGCTTCGCGGACCGCCTCGGACATCGCACCAGTGTCGGTCCGGTCGAGGTCCACCACCGGGACCTCCGGGGCGTGTCGCGCCAGGGCTTCGCGGATCAGGGCCCGGTCGGCGCCGATCAGGACGGCTCCGCGCAGGCGCTTCGCCGACTTCTGGACGAGCTCGTCGAAGGTCGCGCCCTTGGCGAGGCCGCCGGCGATCCAGACGATCGGGTCGTAGGCGGCCAACGAGGCTTCCGCGGCGTGGGTGTTGGTGGCCTTGGAGTCGTCGACGTACGTGACTCCCTGGACCTCCTCGACCAGTTCGATGCGGTGCGGGTCGGGCCGGAAGGCCTTGAGGCCGTCCCGTACGGCCTTCGCCTCGACGCCGAAGGCGCGCGCGAGGGCGGCCGCCGCGAGGGCGTTGGCGATGTTGTGCGGGGCCGGGGGCTGGACGTCGGCGACCTCGGCGAGCTCCTGGGCGTTCTTCTGCCGGTTCTCGACGAAGGCCCGGTCGACGAGGATGCCCTCGACGACGCCGAGCTGGGAGGGGCCGGGGGTGCCGAGGGTGAAGCCGATGGCGCGGCAGCCCTCCTCGACGTCGGCCTCGCGCACCAGGTCCTCGGTCGCCTCGTCGGCGACGTTGTAGACGCAGGCGACCTTGTTGCCCTCGTAGATGCGGCCCTTGTCGGCGGCGTACGCCTCCATGGAGCCGTGCCAGTCGAGGTGGTCGGGCGCCAGGTTGAGCACGGCGGCCGAGTGGGCGCGGACGGAGGGCGCCCAGTGCAGCTGGTAGCTGGAGAGCTCGACGGCGAGCACGTCGTACTCCTGCTCGCCGAGGACGGCGTCGAGGAGCGAGACGCCGATGTTGCCGACGGCGGCGGTCCGCAGGCCGGCCGCCTCCAGGATCGAGGCGAGCATCCGCACGGTCGTGGTCTTGCCGTTGGTGCCGGTGACCGCGAGCCAGGGGGCGGCCTCGGGGCCGCGGAGGCGCCAGGCCAGCTCGACGTCGCCCCAGACCTCCACGCCCGCCTCGGCGGCGGCCGCGAAGAGGGGCTTGTCGGGCTGCCAGCCGGGGGTGGTGACGATCAGCTCGGTGCCGGCCGGCAGGGTCGCCCCGTCGCCGAGGCGGACGGTGATGCCCTCCGCCTCCAGTTCGGCGGCCTGCGCCCGGGAGCGCTCGTCGTCGCCGTCGTTGACGACGGTCACGAGCGCGCCGCGGGCGTGCAGGACGCGGGCGGCCGGGATGCCGGAGATCCCGAGCCCCGCGACGGTGACCTTCTTGCCGTTCCAGTCGAGCTGTTCTGTCACTTGTCCGCTGCCCATCCCGCGTAGAAGAGGCCCAGGCCCACGATCACGCACATGCCCTGGATGATCCAGAACCGGACGACGACCAGGACCTCGGACCACCCCTTGAGTTCGAAGTGGTGCTGGAGGGGGGCCATCCGGAAGACGCGCTTGCCGGTCAGCTTGAACGAACCGACCTGGATGACCACGGACATCGTGATCAGGACGAACAGGCCGCCGAGCAGCGCGAGGAGGAGCTCCGTACGGGAGCAGATGGCGAGACCGGCGAGGGCGCCGCCGAGGGCGAGCGAGCCGGTGTCACCCATGAAGATCTTGGCGGGCGAGGTGTTCCACCAGAGGAAGCCGAAGCAGGCGCCCATCAGCGCGGAGGCCACGACCGCGAGGTCGAGCGGGTCGCGGACCTCGAAGCAGGCGTTGGGGTTGGTCAGCGTGATCGCGTTGGCGCAGGACTCCTGGAACTGCCAGAGCCCGATGAAGGTGTACGCGCCGAAGACCATCACCGAGGCGCCGGTGGCCAGACCGTCCAGGCCGTCCGTCAGGTTCACGCCGTTGGACATGGCCAGGATCATGAAGAGCGCCCAGACCACGAAGAGCACCGGGCCGATGTACCAGCCGAAGTCCGTGATGAAGGAGAGCTTCGTGGAGGCCGGGGTCAGCCCGCGCACGTCCGCGAACTGGAGCGAGAGCACCGCGAAGGCGATGCCGACGATCAGCTGGCCGGCCATCTTCGCCTTGGCCCGCAGACCGAGCGAACGCTGCTTGACGATCTTGATGTAGTCGTCGAGGAAGCCGACCAGGCCCATGCCGGCCATGAGGAACAGCACCAGGACGCCCGAGTACGTCGGGTCCTCACCGGTGATGACCTTGGCCAGCGCGTACGCGATGAGCGTGGCCAGGATGAAGGAGATGCCGCCCATGGTGGGCGTGCCCTTCTTCCCGGCGTGACCGCGCGGGCCGTCGTCACGGATGAACTGCCCGTACCCCTTGCGGGCGAGGAGCTTGATCAGCAGCGGCGTGCCGATCAGGGTCAGGAAGAGCCCGATGGCCCCCGCGAAGAGGATCTGCCTCATCGGCCGGTGACCTCGCCCTCGGTGTCGAGGAGCGCCAGCGCGACCTGTTCGAGACCGACCGACCTGGAAGCCTTCACAAGGACGACGTCCCCCGGACGCAGCTCCCTGCGCAACAGGTCGACAGCCGCCTGCGCGTCGGACACGTGCACCGACTCCTCACCCCACGAACCCTCGTTATATGCGCCCAGTTGCAGCCAGGACGCTTCCCTGTCCCCGACCGCGACGAGCTTGCTGACGTTGAGCCGGACGGCAAGCCGTCCGACCGCGTCGTGCTCGACGAGCGATGCGTCACCGAGCTCGGCCATCTTGCCGAGCACCGCCCACGTACGAGCCCCTCGGGCCTGTGCGGCCCTGCCCATGGCCGCGAGCGCGCGCAGGGCGGCTCGCATGGACTCGGGGTTCGCGTTGTAGGCGTCGTTGACGATCGTCACGCCGTCCGGACGCTCGGTGACCTCCATGCGCCAGCGCGACAGGGTGCCGGCCTCGGAGAGCGCGGTGGCGATCTCTTCGACAGGCATGCCCAGCTCGTGCGCGACGGCGGCCGCTGCGAGCGCGTTCGACACGTGGTGCTCACCGTACAGGCGCAAGGTCACGTCACTGCACCCGGTGGGTGTGTGAAGCCTGAAAGAAGGCTGTCCGTTCTCTGTGAGGTGGACGTTCTCGGCCCGTACGGCCGCTTCGTCCGCTTCTCCGAACAGGGTCACGCGGGCCTTGGTGCGGCTGGCCATCGCGCGGACGAGGGGGTCGTCGGCGTTGAGGACGGCGATTCCGCCCTCCTCGGCGGAGGGCAGGGCCTCGACGAGCTCGCCCTTCGCCTCGGCGATCTGCTCCCGGCCGCCGAACTCGCCGATGTGGGCGGTGCCCACGTTGAGGACGAGGCCGATGCGGGGCGGGGTGAGCTCCGTCAGGTAGCGGATGTGGCCGATGCCGCGGGCGCCCATCTCCAGGACCAGGTGCCGGGTCTCGTCACTCGCGCGGAGCGCGGTGAGCGGCAGGCCGATCTCGTTGTTGAGCGAGCCGGGCGTCCACACGGTGGGCGCGTGCCGGTCGAGGACCTGGGCGATCAGGTCCTTGGTGGAGGTCTTGCCGGCCGAGCCGGTGAGGGCGACGACATCGGTGCCGAGCCGTTCCACGACCGCGCGGGCGAGGGTCCCGAGCGCGGTCTGGACGTCGTCCACGACGATGGCGGGGACGCCGACGGGACGGACGGCGAGCACGGCCGTCGCTCCGGCCGCGACGGCGCGCTCCGCGTAGTCGTGGCCGTCGACGTGCTCACCGGTGAAGGCCGCGAAGAGGCTGCCGGCCCGCACCTCGCGGGAGTCGATGACGACGGGCCCGGTGATCCGGGCGGCCGGATCCGGTATGTCGTGCGCCTGCCCGCCGACGATTTCGGCGATCTCGGCGAGGGAGAGGGCGATCACTGCTTCATCCCTGACTGTTCTCGTGGCGGTGTGCGTCCTGCTGGCTGAGAATCGCCTCGCGCAGGACCTGACGGTCGTCGAAGGGGCGTACGACCCCGGCGATCTCCTGGCCCTGCTCGTGGCCCTTGCCGGCGACCAGGACGGTGTCGCCGGGCCGCGCGCGGGCGACGGCGGCGGCGACGGCGGCGGCCCGGTCGGGTTCGACCAGGACGGCGCCGCGCTCCCCCGCGGGCACCTCGGCGGCGCCGGCGAGCATGGCGGTGAGGATCACCAGGGGGTCCTCGGAGCGGGGGTTGTCGGAGGTCAGGACGGCGGTGTCGGCGAGCCGGGCGGCGGCGGCGCCCATCGGGCCGCGCTTGGTGGTGTCCCGGTCGCCGCCGCAGCCGATGACCACGTGCAGCCGGCCCTCGGTGACCTCGCGCAGGGAGCGCAGGACCGATTCGACGGCGTCCGTCTTGTGCGCGTAGTCGACGACCGCGAGGTACGGCTGTCCGGCGTCGACCCGCTCCAGGCGGCCCGGGACGCCGGGGACGGCCGCGACGCCCTCGGCGGCGGCCTTCGGGTCCAGGCCGGCGGCGGCGAGGGTGGCGATCGCGGCGAGGGTGTTGGCGACGTTGAACGGGCCGGGCAGCGGGGCGGTGGCCGAAATCCGCTCCCCCTCGGGGCCGACGGCGGTGAACGTCGAGTCGTGGGAGCCGAGGACGAGGTCCTCGGCGCGCCAGTCGGCGTCCGCGCGGCCCTCGGCGGAGAAGGTGACGACCGGGACGGTCGCCTCCGCGACGAGCCTGCGGCCGTACGCGTCGTCGGCGTTGACCACGCCCAGGCGGCTGCGCTCGGGCGTGAAGAGCGCGGCCTTGGCCCGGAAGTAGTCCTCCATGTCGGAGTGGAACTCCATGTGCTCCGGGCTGAGGTTGTTGAAGACGGCGACGTCGAAGACGCAGCCGTCGACCCGGCCGAGCACGAGGGCGTGGCTGGAGACCTCCATGGCGACGGCCTCGACGCCCCGCTCGCGCATGACGGCGAAGAGGGCCTGGAGGTCGGTGGCCTCGGGGGTGGTGCGCTCGGACTTGATGCGCTCGTCGCCGATCCGCATCTCGACCGTGCCGACCAGCCCGGTCTTCCGCCCGGAGCCGCGCAGCCCGCCCTCGACGAGGTAGGCGGTGGTGGTCTTGCCCGAGGTGCCGGTGATGCCGATCTGCAGGAGGTCCTCGCCGGGGCGCCCGTAGATCTCGGCGGCGAGTTCGCCCATCCGGCCGCGCGGGTTCTCCACGACGAGGACCGGGAGGCCGGTCGCGGCGGCGCGCTCGGCACCCGCCGGGTCGGTGAGGATCGCGGCGGCGCCGAGTCCGGCGGCCTGGGCGGCGAAGTCGGCGCCGTGGAGGCGGGCGCCGGGCAGGGCCGCGTACACGTCCCCGGGGCGCACGGCCCGCGAGTCGTGCGTGATGCCCGAGATCTCGGTGGTCTCGGAGACGTCGGCCCCGAGCTGCGCGGCCAGGTCGCCCAGGGGTGTCGGGCGGGCCTGCTCCGGCCGGGGTGGGGCGTTTCTGTACTGATCAGCGTGTGGCACGGCGGTGAGCGTACCGGGCGCACCCTGTGCGGGGCCAAAAGAGCCCGGGGCCTCGCCGGAGTTCGATTTCCGGTTCCCGGAATGTGGGGTGATCGTTGTCACTGGTGCTCCCGGAGTGTCACGGGGTGGGTTCGAAGGTGACCGGCAGTCGGGCGGGTTCGCTGCCCGTGGGGGCGACGTGGAGGGTCTTGAGGGCGAACTCCATGACCTTCTTGTAGATGGGCCCGCAGATCTGGCCGCCGAAGTAGCTGCCCTTGGTGGGGTTCTGGATGGCGCAGTAGACGGTGATCTGCGGGTCGTCTGCGGGGGCGAAACCGGCGAAGGAGGCGGTGTAGCCCTTGTAGTAGCCGAGCTCGGGGTCGACGCGGTTGGCGGTGCCGGTCTTGCCCGCGACGCGGTAGCCGGGGATGGCGGCCTTGGTGCCGGTGCCCTCCCGGTCCTTGACGACGGACTCCAGCATCTGGGAGAGGGTCTTGGCGGTCTTCTCGCTGACGACCCGGGACTCCTTGGGCGCGGGGGCCGCCGCGAAGCGCCCGTCGGGCCCCTTGGTGCCGCGTACGAGGGTCGGTTCGATCCGTACGCCTCCGTTGGCGATGGTCGAGTACACGGAGGCGGCCTGCATGGCGCTGACGGAGAGGCCCTGGCCGAAGGGGATCGTGTACTGCTGCGAGGTGGACCAGTCCTGGGGCTTGGCGAGGATGCCGGGGGTCTCGCCGGGGAAGTCCAGGCCGGTGGGGCTGCCGATGCCGAACTTGCGCAGGTAGGAGTGGAGGACCCGGTTGGCCTCGGCCTGGTCCTTGCCGAGCTGGCCGGTGGCGGGGTGATCGTTGTCACTGGTGCTCCCGGAGTGTCACGGGGTGGGTTCGAAGGTGACCGGCAGTCGGGCGGGTTCGCTGCCCGTGGGGGCGACGTGGAGGGTCTTGAGGGCGAACTCCATGACCTTCTTGTAGATGGGCCCGCAGATCTGGCCGCCGAAGTAGCTGCCCTTGGTGGGGTTCTGGATGGCGCAGTAGACGGTGATCTGCGGGTCGTCTGCGGGGGCGAAACCGGCGAAGGAGGCGGTGTAGCCCTTGTAGTAGCCGAGCTCGGGGTCGACGCGGTTGGCGGTGCCGGTCTTGCCCGCGACGCGGTAGCCGGGGATGGCGGCCTTGGTGCCGGTGCCCTCCCGGTCCTTGACGACGGACTCCAGCATCTGGGAGAGGGTCTTGGCGGTCTTCTCGCTGACGACCCGGGACTCCTTGGGCGCGGGGGCCGCCGCGAAGCGCCCGTCGGGCCCCTTGGTGCCGCGTACGAGGGTCGGTTCGATCCGTACGCCTCCGTTGGCGATGGTCGAGTACACGGAGGCGGCCTGCATGGCGCTGACGGAGAGGCCCTGGCCGAAGGGGATCGTGTACTGCTGCGAGGTGGACCAGTCCTGGGGCTTGGCGAGGATGCCGGGGGTCTCGCCGGGGAAGTCCAGGCCGGTGGGGCTGCCGATGCCGAACTTGCGCAGGTAGGAGTGGAGGACCCGGTTGGCCTCGGCCTGGTCCTTGCCGAGCTGGCCGGTGGCGAGGATGGTGCCGATGTTGCTGGACTTGGCGAGGACGCCGTTGAGGGTCAGGTACCAGGTGATGTGGTCGATGTCGTCCTTGAAGAGCCGGTCGCCGCGGTGGAGCCGGTTGGGGACGGTGACGTGCGTGTCGGGGGCCGCCTTGCCCTCCTCCAGGACGGCGGCCATGGACATGACCTTGGCGGTGGAGCCGGGCTCGTAGGCGTCCTGGAGGGCGGCGTTGCCCATGGCGGCCGAGTTGGCGGCCGAGAGGTCGTTGGGGTCGAAGCCGGGGGCGTTGGCCATGGCCAGGACCTCGCCGGTCCTCGTGTTCTGCACGACGACGTAGCCGCGGTCGGCCTTGGACTTCCTCACCTGCTCGGTGATGGCCTGCTGGGCGGCCCACTGGATGTCCCGGTCGATGGTCAGCTCGATGTCGGAGCCGGGGACGGCGGGGGTGCCCTGGGAGCCCGCGGTCGGCACCTGGCGGCCGCCGGACTGGGTGAAGCGGATCTTGCCGTCCTTGCCGGCGAGCTCCGCGTCGAGCATGGACTCCAGGCCGCCGGCGCCGCGGCCCTCGGCGTTGACGTACCCCAGTATCCCGGCGGCCAGCCCGCCGTTCGGGTACACGCGCTTGGTGCTGGGCTCGCTGAGGATGCCGCCGAGGAGGTTGACCCCGTTGCCGCCGACGGCCTGGGCCTTCTGCCCGTAGACCTTCTTGAGGTCCTTGATCTGGTTCCAGACCTGCGGGGTCCGCTTGCGGGCGAGCAGGGTGTAGCGGGACTTGGGGGTACGGAGCTTCTTCGCGAGCTCGGCGGGCTCCTTGCCGAGGATCGGGGCGAGGAGCGCGGCCGCCTGCTCGGGGGCGTCGGGGAGCTTCGACTCCTCGGGGGTGAAGAGCTTGGGGTCGGCGGTGATGTCGTACGCGTCGACGCTGTCGGCGAGCGCGATGCCGTTGCGGTCGGTGATCTCGCCGCGCTCGGCGGAGAGCGTGTACTCCTGGAAGCGGTACTTGTCGGCCTTGGCCGCGTACGCGCCGGCGTCGACGGCCTGGACCTGGAGCAGCCGGACCACGAAGACCAGCATGACGAGCGTCAGCCCGAGCGCGATCAGGCGCAGCCGGGGCCGCGGCTTGCCGAGCCGGATCGTGCGGGGCTGCCGGGCCGGAGGCCGCGGCGCGGTCCGCTTCGCGGCCGGGCGCGGGACGGGACGGGACGGGCGTGCTCCGGGCGTGCGGGCTCCGGCGGAGGCGGGCCGGGGACGTGCGGGCCCGGCGGGACCGGGGACGCGACGGCGCGGGGGCTCCTTGGGGGGCACTGCTCGGTCACCTGCCGGGGGTCGTCGGGGTCGTCGCGGGCGCCGCCGGGGCCTGCCTGGTGCCGGTGGGAGCGGTGCCGGTGTTCGCCGACGGCTTCGGGGCGCCGGCGGAAGCGGGCGGCGTGGGCCTCGGGGTGGGCTTCGGGGTCGGCTTCGGGCTCGGTTCGGGGGCGACCGCGACCGACGGCTCGCCCAGGACCTTGCCGTCCGGGCCGAGGAAGGCGGGGCTGCCGCCCGGGACCATGCCGAGTTCGCGGGCGCGGCGCTCCAGGGCGTCGGGGGCCGCGTAGTCGTCGACGTCGCGCTGGAGCGCCTGCTCCTCGTCGGTGAGCTCGGTGGTCTTGTTCTTGAGCTCGTTCAGTTTGAAGGAGCCCTGGTTGAGGGCCGAGTTCAGCAGGAGCAGGCTGATCAGCCCGCCGCCGAGCAGGACCACGACGAGCAGGACGAAGGGGGTGCGGGCGGCCGAGCTGGGCCCCGACGGCATGAGCCGTCCGAGCCGCGCGGCCCGCCCTTTGAGGGGCCCCTTCGCCGTGCTCACAGGACGTCTTCCCGGATGCGCTCGACGCCCCGGAGCCGGGCGGGGGCGGCGCGCCGGTTCTCGGCGACCTCCTCCTCGGTGGGCAGCTCGGCGCCGCGGGTGAGCAGCTTCAGCCGGGGCTGGTACTTCTCGGGGACGACCGGGAGTCCGGGCGGGGCGGTGGTCGCCGCGCCGGCCGCGAAGACGCCCTTGACGATCCGGTCCTCCAGGGACTGGTACGAGAGGACGACGACCCGTCCGCCGACGGCGAGGGCCTTCACGGCCGCCGGGATCGCGTTCTCGACGGCTTCGAGCTCGCGGTTGACCTCGATGCGCAGGGCCTGGAAGGTGCGCTTGGCCGGGTTGCCGCCGGTGCGCTTGGCGGCCTGGGGCAGGGAGTCGCGGATGAGCTCGACGAGCCGGGCGCTGTTGCTGAACGGCTCCTTCTCGCGCTCGCGCACGATCGCGGAGACGATCCGCTTGGCCTGCTTCTCCTCGCCGTACGCGCGCAGGATCCGGACCAGCTCGCCCGCCGGGTAGGTGTTGAGGACCTCGGCCGCGCTGATGCCGGTCGTCTGGTCCATGCGCATGTCGAGCGGCGCGTCCTGGGCGTAGGCGAAGCCGCGGTCGGCCTCGTCCAGCTGCATGGAGGAGACGCCCAGGTCGAAGAGGACGCCGTCCACCTTGGGGATGCCGAGCCGGTCGAGGACCTCGGGCAGCTCGTCGTACACGGCGTGGACGAGGGTGGCCCGGTCGCCGTACGGGGCGAGCCGCTCGCCGGAGAGCCGCAGGGCCTCCTTGTCGCGGTCGAGGCCGATGAGCCGCACCTCGGGGAACCGCGCGAGCATGGCCTCGCTGTGGCCGCCGAGGCCCAGGGTGCAGTCGACGACGACCGCTCCGGGGCGCTCCAGGGCGGGGGCCAACATGTCCAGGCACCGCTGGAGCATCACCGGGACGTGTCGGTCGTTGCTCAATGCGCCCTCTCAGAGCCGGCGCGGAGGCACGTACCGCGGGAGGGGCCGAGCCGTAGGTACCGCCGCACACACGGGGGGAGAAACCGCGGAAATCGCTCGTTGTCTCCGTGAACTCCGCGTCACTTTAGTCCACGGGACGCGCCGGTCAATCAACCGACTGGCGCGCCGCGCGGCCCGGGGAGCCCCATCTGTGGATTAGCTCACAACAAGACTCATTGAGGTTCTTTGTCCCCTCTCACAGCGGGCCGGAAAGAGGTGTGACCACTACCGTCGGAACCATGTCGACCTCCGCGCACCCCTCAGCCGACGCCATACGCACCGGCCCCACGGTCACCGACCGTCTCGTCGAGGCCAACGCACACTACGCCGCCGACTTCTCCGACCCGGGAATGGACGCGCATCCCGTGCTGCGCGTCGCCGTCGTCGCCTGCATGGACGCCCGTCTCGACCTGCACGCGGCCCTCGGCCTCGAACTGGGCGACTGCCACACCATCCGCAACGCCGGCGGCGTGGTCACCGACGACGTGATCCGCTCGCTCACCATCAGCCAGCGGGCCCTGGGCACCCGCAGCGTGATGCTCGTGCACCACACGAACTGCGGTCTCGAATCCCTCACCGAGGACTTCCGGCACGAGCTGGAGGACGAGGTCGGCCAGCGCCCGGCCTGGGCGGTCGAGGCCTTCCGCGACGTCGACCAGGACGTCCGGCAGTCGATGCAGCGGGTGCGGACCTCCCCCTTCCTGCTGCACGCCGACGACGTCCGCGGCTTCGTCTTCGACGTGACGACGGGCCTGCTGCGCGAGATCGACCCGGCTTAAACCAGCAACTTAACCCGTCAAACCCTGGCATTTCCCCCGCACTTGTCCGCATGCGAGTGACAGGCCCGGCCACGGCAACAACAATGCTCGGACGACAGTTCCGAAAGGCCGAGGAGGGCCGGGGTGACGACCTATGACGATCGAGCGAGCCTCGCTGATCTGACCACCACTGTGGAGCGAGTCCGCCGATCGGTGGAGAGCGTGATCGAGGGCAAGCCCGAGGTCGTACGGCTTTCGCTGACCGTGCTGCTCGCCGAGGGGCACCTCCTCATCGAGGACGTCCCCGGCGTCGGCAAGACCATGCTGGCCAAGACGCTGGCCCGGTCCATCGACTGCTCGGTGCGCCGGATCCAGTTCACCCCGGACCTGCTGCCCTCGGACGTCACCGGCGTGTCCATCTTCGACCAGCAGCGGCGGGACTTCGAGTTCAAGCCGGGCGCGATCTTCGCCCAGATCGTGATCGGCGACGAGATCAACCGCGCCTCGCCGAAGACCCAGTCCGCGCTCCTGGAGTCCATGGAGGAGCGCCAGGTCACGGTCGACGGCCAGACGTACGAGCTGCCCAGCCCGTTCATGGTCGTCGCCACCCAGAACCCGGTCGAGATGGAGGGCACCTACCCGCTGCCCGAGGCCCAGCGCGACCGCTTCATGGCCCGCGTCTCCATCGGCTACCCGAGCGCCGAGGCCGAGCTCCGGATGCTCGACGTGCACGGCTCCGTCTCCCCGCTGGACGACCTCCAGCCGGTCGCCCACGCCCACGACGTCCTCAAGCTGATCGAGGCCGTGCGCGCGGTCCACGTCGCCGACGCGGTGCGCCGGTACGCGGTCGACCTCGTCGCCGCCACCCGCACCCACCCCGACCTGCGGCTCGGCGCCTCCCCCCGGGCCACGCTCCACCTGCTGCGGGCCGCCAAGGCCTCCGCGGCGCTCAGCGGCCGCGAGTACGTCCTGCCGGACGACCTCCAGGCCCTCGCCGCGCCCGTCCTCGCCCACCGGCTGCTGCCGACGGCGCAGGCCCAGCTGAACCGGCGCACCGCCGAGCAGGTCGTCCACGAGATCATCCAGCGCACCCCCGTCCCGGCCTCCGGACCGTCCGCCGGACCGGATGCCGGGCCGCTCTACGGCCAGCAGCAGCCCGGCGCCCGGCGGCTGTGATGAGTGGCGCCGCCGTGCCGGACGGACAGCGGGGCGACGAGGACGACCGGGGCGGGCTGCGGGCCGCCCTCGGCGGTCTGACCACCCGCGGCCGCTCCTTCCTCGCCGCGGGGGTGGCCGCCGCCGTCTGCGCGTACGTCCTCGGCCAGGCCGACCTGCTGCGCGTCGGGCTGCTGCTCGCCGCCCTCCCGCTGATCTGCGTCCTCGTGCTGCACCGGACCCGCTACCGGGTCGCCGCCTCCCGCCGCCTCACCCCCCAGCGGGTCGAGACCGGCACCGAGGCCCGGGTCCAGCTGCGGATGGAGAACGTCTCCAAGCTCCCCACCGGCCTCCTGATGCTCCAGGACCACGTGCCGTACATGCTGGGGCCCCGCCCCCGCTTCGTCCTCGACCGGGTCGAGGCGGGCGGGCGGCGCGAGGTGTCCTACCGGGTCCGCTCCGACCTGCGCGGCCGCTTCCCGCTGGGCCCGCTCCAGCTCCGGCTCAACGACCCCTTCGGGATGTGCGAGCTGACCCGCTCCTTCAGCGCGTACGACACCCTCACCGTCGTCCCCAGGACCGAGGCCCTCCCGCCGGTGAGGCTCTTCGGCGAGGCCTCGGGATACGGGGACGGGCAGTCCCGCTCCCTCGCGCTCGCCGGCGACGACGACGTCATCCCGCGCACCTACCGGCACGGCGACGACCTGCGCCGGGTCCACTGGCGCTCCACCGCCCGCTACGGCGAGCTGATGGTCCGCCGCGAGGAACTGCCCCAGCGGGCCCGCTGCACCGTCCTCCTCGACACCCGCCGGATCGCCTTCCAGGGCGCGGGCCCCGACTCCGCCTTCGAATGGGCGGTCTCCGGCACCGCCTCCGTGCTCGTCCACATGCTGGAGCGCGGCTACGCGGTCCGGCTGCTCACCGACACCGGCAGCGCGATCCCCGGCGAGGGGGCCGAGGGCTTCGCCGGCTCGGCCCAGGACTCGGCCGAGGCCGCCGGTCTGATGATGGACACCCTCGCGGTCGTCGACCACTCCGAGGGCGCCGGGCTCTCCCGCGCCTCCGACGTGCTGCGCGGCGGCGGCGACGGGCTGCTCATCGCCTTCCTCGGCGACCTCGACGAGGAGCAGGCCGCCCTCACCGCCAAGATGCGCGGACGGTCCGGCGCGGCCGTCGCCTTCGTCCTGGACTCCGGCACCTGGCTCACCGCCGGCGCGGTCGCCGGAGCGGTCGAGGACCGGGTGCGGCAGCTGCGGGAGGCGGGCTGGACGGCACTGGCCGTACCGCCCGGCGCCTCCCTCGCCGACCTGTGGCAGCAGGCGGCCGGGCTCCGTCCGGAGACCGCCGCCGCCGACACCTACGGAGGATGGTCATGAGCGGCCGCACACGGCTGACGCTCGCTTCCTGGGGCGCCACCCTGATGGCGGCCGGGGCGCTGCTCCCCCTGGTGAAGCCGGCGACCTGGATCTTCACGGCGGCCTTCGTCCTCGCCCTGGTCAGCGGGGTGGGCATGCTGACCCGCCGGGTGCCGCTGGCCCGGCCGCTGACGCTCCTCGCCCAGGCCGTCACCGCGCTCCTCGCGCTGACCCTGTTCTTCGCCCGCGAGCAGGCCCTCCTCTGGATCGTCCCGGGCCCCGAGGTCTTCACGCACGCCGCCGAACTGTTCCGGGCGGGCGCCGCGGACGTGGGCCGGTACGCGATCCCCGCGCCCGACACCGAGGGCATCCGGCTCATGCTGGTCGGCGGCGTCGTCGCGATCGGGCTCCTGGTGGACGGCCTCGCGGTCACCTTCCGCAAGGCGGCCCCGGCCGGCCTGCCGCTGCTCGCCCTGTACTCGGTGGCCGCCGGCCTCTCCGGCGGCGGCGCCGGCTGGCTCTGGTTCCTCCTCGCGGCCTCCGGCTATCTGCTGCTGCTCCTCGCCGAGGGCCGCGACCGGCTCTCCCAGTGGGGGCGGGTCTTCGGCGGTGCCCAGCGCTCCGGCCGGCCCGGCTCCAGCGTCGCCGCCGGCGGCGGCCCCGCCTTCGCCCCGGCCCGCACCGGCCGCCGGATCGGCGCCGTCGCCATGGGCGTCGCGCTGGTCGTGCCGTTCGCGCTGCCCGGCTTCTCCGGCGGCCTCTTCGGCGGTGGCGGCGAGGGCAGCGGGGGCTCCGGCAAGGGCGGCACGATCTCCGCCGTGAACCCGCTGGTCTCCCTCCAGAACAACCTGCGCCAGCCGGAGGACCGGGAGGTCCTGCGCTACCGGACCAACGCCCGCGACACCAGCGGCATGTATCTGCGGCTCGTCGCGCTCGACCAGTTCGACGGCACCTCGTGGAAGTCCTCGGTCCGCCCGATCGAGGACGTCCCCCAGCGGCTGCCCTGGCCGGACGGCCTCTCCCAGAGCGTCCGGGTCACCGAGGTGACCAGCAACTTCGTCGCCTCCGACGCGTACGAGCAGAAGTGGCTGCCGATGCCGTACCCGGCCGCCCGGGTCGACATCGGCGGACGCTGGCGGTACGAGCCGGCCGGCCGGATGCTCGTCGGCGACGACAAGCAGACCACCAGGGGCGCCCGCTACCAGGTCGCCAGCCTGGAGGTGCAGCCGACGGCCGAGCAGCTGGCCGGCGCCCTGCCCGCCCCGGAGAAGCTGCGCCGCGAGTACACCAAGGTGCCCGCGTCGCTGCCGGCCGACGTGAGGGCGACGGCCCTGACCGTCACCAAGGGCGCGCGGAACGACTACGAGCGGGCGGTGAGGCTCCAGGACTGGTTCGCCCAGGACGGCGGCTTCCGCTACGACGTCGACGTGGAGTCCGGCACCGGGACGCAGGCGATCTCCCGCTTCCTGAAGGACAAGGAGGGCTTCTGCGTCCACTTCTCCTTCTCCATGGCGGCGATGGCCCGCTCGCTCGGCATCCCGGCGCGGGTGGCCGTGGGCTTCATGCCGGGCACGACGCAGACCGACGGCTCGGTCTCCGTCGGCATCCGGGACGCGCACGCCTGGCCCGAGCTGTACTTCGAGGGCGCCGGGTGGACGCGGTTCGAACCGACCCCCTCGCGGGGCTCCACCCCCTCGTACACCCGGGAGAACACGCCCTCGGGCACGGCCACCGGGCCCGCGCAGCCGCAGCAGAGCTCCTCGGCTCAGCCGTCCGCCGCGCCGACCTCCCCGGAGAGCTGCACCCCGCAGATGAAGAAGCTCGGCGACTGCGGGCCGGACGCGGCGACGGCGGGCGCCTCGGGGGACGGCTCGGGCCCGGACCTCCGGACGGTCCTCCTGCTGTCCCTCGCGGCCCTGCTGCTCCTCTCCCTCCCCCTCCTCCCCCTGCTCTGGCGGACGCGGGTACGGGCCCGGCGGCTCGGCCCGGACGCCGCCGCGCTCCCGGTCTGGCAGGAGATCAACGACACGGCCTGGGACCACGGGGTCGAGCCGGACGACTCCCTCACGCCGAGGAAGTCCGCGGCGCGGATCGTCCGCCTCGGCGAGCTGCGCGGCGAGTCCGCCGACGCGGTGCACCGGGTGGCGCGGGCGGTGGAGGAGGTGCTGTACGCGCCCCGGCCGCAGCCCGTCGCGGACCTGGCCTCCGAGGCGGCGCGGGTCCGTGCGGGCTTCCACGCGGCCGCCGACCGCCGCACCCGCCTCCGCGCCCTCCTCGCCCCCCGCTCGGCCGCCCGCCTCCGCTGGGCCGCGTCGGCCCGCTGGTCGTCATGGACGGCCCACTGGTCGAACCGCCGCCATGCGGCGACGTCCCGGGCGACGTCGTTCCTCCGCCGCGAGGCCGGCTGACGGGGTCCGTCCGTCGCGGGGCCGCCCCGCCCCGTCGCGGGCGGCGCGGGCCCGCGCGGGCCCGGAAACGGGTCGAGCCCCGCAGGGGGCGCGCCGAGTGGCGCGGGTCCTGCGGGGCTCGGGTGTTTTCGGGGGCGCGGGACTACCGCTCAGGGGCCGTCAGTGGCCGCCGCCCTGCTGCTCGTCGCGGCGACGCTGCCACCGCGCTTCGATCCGGTCCATCATGGAGCGTCGCTGCCGAGCCTGGCGGCCTCCGGCCGCCCGCTGCTCGCCCGGCTTGGGCGCCTTGCGCCATCCGGTGACCGCCAGGACCGCGCAGCCCAGCATGACGAGGAAACCCACCACGCTGATCCAGATCTGCTGTGCGACCATTCCGGCCATGAGGAGCGCGATACCCACCAGGAAGCCGACGACTGCCTGGTAAACCCGTCGCCGGGTGTACGTACGCAGTCCGCTTCCCTCGAGCGCTGTCGCGAACTTGGGATCTTCGGCGTACAGCGCTCGCTCCATCTGCTCGAGCATTCGCTGCTCGTGCTCCGAGAGCGGCACGGAGTCCTCCTAGTCGTCGGTCGCGGGGGCGACCGGTTTGCGGCCCTTTCAGGATAGGCAGGGAATCGCCCCCGTGAAACCTGCCCTCAATCTCAATGCCGAATAGCCAATCCGGGCCGCCATGCGGATCGGTTGCTGAGGCGTTGATTCCCCAGCCCCTTGTCCGTCATGCCGGATGGTGTCCCCCGATCATACGGGGCGGAGCCCCATATCGGGCGGGCTGTGGCGTACTCCATGGGGCACCACGGCCCACACCGCCGGACGGGTGGCCGTCCTGCTCAGGCCCGCTTCTGGCCGAGAACGTGCAGCTGGGTGGCGATGGCCTGGAAGGAGGGGAGCTCCGCCGCGGCCGCCTCCAGCCGGAGGAGGGCCTCGGCGGCCCCGGGCTCGGTGTCGACGAGGGCGCCGGGGACCAGGTCGGCGAAGACCCGGACGCCGTGCACGGCGCCGACCTCCAGTCCGGCCTCGTCGGCCAGCTCGGCGAGCTGCTCGGCGGTGAAGCGCCGGGGCACGGGGTCGCCGGTGCCCCAGCGGCCCGCCGGGTCGTCGAGCGCGTGCCGGGCCTCGGTGAAGTGGCCGGCGAGGGCGCGGGCGAGGACGGCGCCGCCGACCCCGGCGGCGAGCAGGCTGAGGCTGCCGGCGGGGCGGAGCGCGGCGGCGGCGTTCCGCACGCCCTCGGCGGGGTCGTCGACGTACTCCAGGACGCCGTGGCAGAGCACGGCGTCGTAGGAGTCGCGCTCGACGACGTCGAAGAGGCCCCGGACGTCGCCCTGGACGCCGGTCACGAGGTCGGCGACGCCGGCCTCGGCGGCCCGGCGCCCGAGGGCGAAGAGCGCGTTGGGGCTGGGGTCGACGACGGTGACGCGGTGGCCGAGGCGGGCCACCGGCACCGCGAAGTTCCCGGAGCCGCCGCCCGTGTCGAGGACGTCGAGGCTGTCCTTCCCGGTGGCCTCGACCCGGCGGTCCAGGGCGTCTTTGAGGACGTCCCAGACGACGGCGGTACGCAGGGAGGCGCGCGACGGGCGCGACGACGCCTCACGGCCGAAGACAGGGGAAGGGTCCGGCACGGCTGTTGACTCCTCGGTGACGGGTCTGGACGCTCCCCACCCTATGGCCTCGCCCTCGCCTTTCGGATCATCCCGGGCTCCCGTCGGTCCCGGGCTGGAGGGGCAGCACGGGATGGAGGGCGAGCAGCCGCTCGACGAGGCGCAGGAAGTGCTCGGCGTCCCGGAGCAGGTCGTCGGCCTCGCGCCGGGTGACGGCGCCGCTGATGCCGGCCTCGGCGCGGGCCCTGCGCGGGGCGCCGGCGGCGAAGAGGGCGCTCCATTCGGTCAGCTCGGGGGCGAGGTCGGGGAGGAGCTCCCAGGTGCTCCTTATGCGCTGCCGGTGGCGGGGCCGGGTGTCGGGCCTGGCCCGGGCGGCGAGCACGGCGGCCGCGGCGCGCAGGGCGGCGAGGTGGGCGGTGGCGTACCGCTCGTGGGGGCGGTCGAGGAGGGCGGCCTCGGCGAGTCCGGCGTGGGACTTGGCGAGGAGGTCGAGGGCGGCGGGCGGGGCGGCGGAGCGGCGCCGGACGGGGTGGATGTCGGAGCCGGGTCCCGTCTCCCCGGGGGTGGGACGGCGGCGGGGCGTGGCTGCTGCGGAAGGGCTGGCCATGACGAGCCTCCTGTCGTCGCGTGACGGCGCTGTGGCCGTATGTGTTCATCGTGCAGTGCCCCACTGACAATCACGCCGACCTGGGGTTTTGCTTGATTCCCGACTCAGGGGTAACTTTTGAACTGACTGGTCAGTTCAAAAGGGGAGTGGGGGGTGAGTCCGTGGGCGCGGAAACCGAGGAGCAGCCGCACGGCGCCGCCGTCGTCGCGGACGGCTTCGGGCTGAAGGGGCCGCGCGGCTGGGCCTTCCGGAAGGTCTCCTTCCGGGCGGAGCCCGGGGCGCTGGTGGCGATCGAGGGTCCTTCGGGCTCGGGGCGCACCTGTCTGCTGCTCGCCCTCACGGGCCGGATGAAGGCCAAGGAGGGCCACGCCGAGGTCGGCGGCCTCGCCCTCCCCCGCAAGATGGCCGCCGTGCGCCGGATCACCGCGCTCGGCCAGGTCCCGGGCGTCAGCGAGCTCGACCCCGCCTTCACGGTCGCCGAGCACCTGCGCGAGCGGGCCCTGCTCCAGCGCCGCTTCGACGGTTCCGTACGGGCGCTCCTGCGGCGCCCCGCCGAGCGCGCGGCGACGGCCCGGGCCCGGATCGACGAGGCCGTGGCGGCCGCGGGCCTGGACCTCGACTCCCTGCCGAAGGGCGAGCGGACCTCCGTACGGGATCTGGAGCGCCTCGAAGCGCTGCGGCTCTCGATCGCCCTGGCCCTGATCAACCGCCCCCGGCTGCTCGCCGTGGACGACCTGGACCTGAAGCTCTCGGACGCCGACCGCGCCGAGGCCTGGGCGCTGCTGCGCTCCCTGGCCGCCTCCGGGACGACGGTCCTCGCCGTCTGCAGCGAGGCCCCCGAGGACGCCCTGCGCATCACGGCCCTCGCCGGCGAGGGCACCGCCGAGACCCCGGCCGCCACCGCCGAAGCCCCGGCCACCACCGACACCGGCACCACCGGTGACCCCACCGCCGTCGGGGAGACGGCCGCCGGCGTCACCACCGACACCACGACCGAGGAGGGGGCGGCCGATGCGCTCGCCGAAACTGGCCGCGCTTGAGCTGAAGCGCTTCGGCAGGGGAAAGCTGCCGCGCGCCGCGCTCGTCGCGATCCTGCTGCTGCCCCTGCTGTACGGCGCCCTGTACCTGTACTCGTTCTGGGACCCGTACAGCAGGCTCGACAAGATCCCCGTCGCCCTCGTCAACGAGGACCGGGGCGCCACCGCCGCCGGCAAGAAGATCAACGCCGGTGACGACATCACCGAGGGGCTCCTGGAGAGCAAGACCTTCGAGTGGCACGAGGTGAGCGACGCCGAGGCGCGCAAGGGCGTGGAGGACGGGACGTACTACCTGTCCCTGACCATGCCCGGCGACTTCAGCACCCGCATCGCCTCCAGCTCCGGCGACTCCCCCGAGACCGGCGCGCTCCAGGTGCGGACGAACGACGCGAACAACTACATCGTCGGCTCGATCTCCCGGACGGTCTTCGCCGAGGTGCGCAGCGCGGCCTCCACGAAGTCCTCGCGCAGCTTCCTCGACAAGATCTTCATCTCCTTCTCCGACATCCACGACGCCACGGCGAAGGCCGCCAAGGGCGCGGCCGACCTCAAGGAGGGCGTGGACCAGGCGAAGAAGGGCTCCAAGAGCCTGTCGGACGGGCTCACGGACGCCAAGACCGGCAGCGGTGACCTGGCCGCCGGCCTGAAGAAGCTCGACAAGGGCGCCAAGGACCTGGAGAGCGGCTCCCGCAAGGTCGCGAACGGCACGCAGGCCCTCGCCGACAAGGTGAACGGCACCGCCGACAAGGTCCGTCCGTACCTGGCGAACAACGGCAAGTCGATCCGCGACACCGCCCGCCTCGTCTCCGACTCCGCCACGGCCGCCCGCCACGACCTGGACGACCTGGTCAGGCGCGCGCCCCTGGTCCGCTCCGCCGCCCACAAGGCCGACGGCGATCTCGCACGGCTCGACCGCGAGCTGTGCGTCGACGCCGCCCCCACCGCTCCCCCGCTCGACCCCAAGGTCTGCGCGAAGCTCAAGGAGGCCTCCGTCACCGCCGGCGACGTGGCCACGATCGCCGACGACGTGCACGAGCTCACCAAGGACAACAGCACCGACCTGAAGACCCTGGACGCGCGCCTGGCCAAGCTCAAGAAGCAGGCCGACGAGCTGGCCGCCCGCGCCCCGCACCTCGACGAGGACGTCGAGGGCGCCATCCGGAAGATCAACCAGCTCAACACGGGCGCGCAGCAGGTCGCGGCGGGCGCGGACCGGCTGCACACCGGCATCACGCAGGCCAAGACCGGTTCGGTCAGCCTCGACAGCGGTGTCGGCAAGCTCAAGAAGGGCGCGGGCGCCCTGGACGGCGGCCTGTTCAAGCTGGCCGACGGCTCGGGCACCCTCGCCACCGGCCTGAAGGACGGGGTCGACCAGATCCCCGACTACGACCGGCAGGACCGCGACCGGCGCACGGAGGTCATGGCCGACCCGGTGAAGCTTGCCTCCCAGTCCCTGCACAAGGCGCCCAACTACGGCACCGGCTTCGCCCCGTACTTCATCCCGCTCTCCCTCTGGGTCGGCGCGATGGTCGCGTACATGATCATCCAGCCGCTCAACCGGCGCGCCCTCGCGGCGGGCGGTTCCGCCTGGCGGATCGCGCTGGCGGGCTGGCTGCCGGTGGCGGCGATCGGCATCCTCCAGGTCGCGGCCCTGATGTCGGTCCTGCACTGGGGCCTCGGCCTCCAGATGGCCCGGGCCGCCGGCACGATCGGCTTCCTCGCCCTGGTCACCTGCTGCTTCGCCGCGATCATCCAGTGGCTCAACGCCCGCTTCGGCGCGGCGGGCCGGATCCTGGTGCTCGCGTTCCTGATGCTCCAGCTGACCTCGGCGGGCGGCACGTACCCCGTCCAGACCAGCCCGGCCTTCTTCAACGCGGTGCACCCGTTCCTGCCGATGAGCCACGTGGTCGAGGCGCTGCGCCGCCTCATCACGGGCGGCGGGCTCGGACCGGTCTGGGAGGCCTGCGCGGTCCTGGCGGCCTTCACCGTCGGCGCCCTGGCCCTGACCGCCGTCTCGGCGCGCAAGAAGCAGGTGTGGACGCTGGACCGGCTTCACCCCGAACTGTCGCTCTGAACCTGTGAGAATCGACGCCATGGACAGCAGCAGCACCCGACGCCAGGCCACGCGCACGAAGCTCTACGAGGCGGCCGTCACCCTCATCGCGGAGCAGGGCTTCTCCGCGACGACGGTGGACGAGATCGCCGAGCGGGCCGGCGTGGCCAAGGGCACGGTCTACTACAACTTCAAGAGCAAGACCGAGCTCTTCGAGGAGCTGCTGCGCCACGGGGTGTCGCTGCTCGCCGCCTCCCTGCGCTCGGCGGCCGAGGAGACCGCCGAGCGCGGCGGGAGCCGGGTCGAGGCGCTGGACGCGATGATCCGGGCGGGTCTCGTCTTCATCGACCGCTACCCGGCCTTCACCCAGCTGTACGTGGCCGAGCTCTGGCGCACCGGACGCGCCTGGAACTCGACCCTCCTGGTGGTCCGTCAGGAGGCCGTCGCGGTGGTGGAGGGCGTGCTGCGCGAGGGGGTGGCGGCCGGTGAGCTGAGCGACGAGATCGACGTCCAGCTGACCGCCTCGGCGCTGGTCGGGATGGTGCTCGTGGCGGCGCTCGACTGGCAGGCCTTCCAGAGCGAGCGGTCCCTCGACGACGTGCACGCGGCGCTGTCCCGCCTGCTGCACGGCCGCGTCGGCGGCCGCTGACGACACACGCGCGAAGCCGGTGCGGCGAGGCTCGGTCCCCCCGAGCCCCGCCGCACCGGCTTCTTCGTTCACGCCCCCGTGCCGGCAGGTGCGCGGCCCCGTTCCGCAGCCCCGTGCCGGCGGTACCGGAGCCGCGCCCCTTCCGTGGGCTCCACTCTCCCCTCCCGCCGGTACCGGCCCCATCCGCGCCCCTACTCATCTCGCCCTCTAGGTACGGATACTCAGTCCTGGTTACGATCACGGGCGTGTCCGTACTCCCCCTGGTGTTCACCAGCGGCTGGGCGAGCGGGATCAACGCGTACGCGGTGGTCCTGCTGTTCGGCGTCCTCGGCGCGGCCGGGCTGACCGACGAGGTGCCCGCGTCCCTCCAGCGCACCGACGTCCTCGTCGTGGCGGGCGTGCTGTTCCTGTGCGAGGCGGTGGCGGACAAGATCCCGTACGTCGACTCGATATGGGACTCCGTCCACACGGTGATCCGGCCGGTCGCGGGGGCCGTGGTCGGCGCCCTGCTCGCCGGGCAGAACGGTTCGCTGCCGGAGCTGGCGGCGGGCGCGGTCGGCGGTTCGACGGCCCTGCTCAGCCACTTCGTCAAGGCGGGGACGAGGATGGCGGTCAACACCTCGCCGGAGCCGTTCTCGAACATCGCGCTGAGCCTGGCGGAGGACCTCGGGGTGGCGGCGATCGTCACCTTCGCCGTCTTCCATCCCGTGGCGGCGTCGGTCGTCGCGGCCGTCCTGCTCCTGGCGGGCCTGGCGGTACTGGTCTTCCTGGCCAAGCAGATCCGCCGCGGCTGGCGGCGCTGGTCCCGTCGGCGGGAGGAGAGACGGCTCGCGGCCCCGGGGGCGCGGCCACGGTCCCAGGCCCCGCCGGGCGACGGCTCGGAGCACTTCTGACCGTGACCGGCCTGCCCTCCGGTGGTGCCGGGGGCGCCGGATAGTCTCGTCCGCATGGCACGGATTGTGGTGATCGGCGCGGGACTCGGCGCCATGGCGGCGGCGGCCCGACTGGCGGTGGCCGGGCACACGGTGACGGTGTACGAGAAGACGTCGACGTACGGCGGCGCGGTCGGCCGCTTCGAGCGCGACGGCTTCGCCTTCGACACCGGTCCCGGGCTGCTGCACCTGCCGGCCGTCTACCGGGACCTGTTCGTGAAGACCGGGAAGAAGCCCCTGGAGGAGTGCGTCGCGCTGACGCAGGTCGATCCGGCGGCCCGTCACGTCTTCGCCGACGGAACCCGCGTCGACCTGCCGAACGCCTCCCGGGCCGGCACGGTCGACGCCCTGGACACGGCGCTCGGCGCGGGCGCGGGCGAGCGCTGGGGCGACTTCCTGACGCGGGCCCGCGAGGCCTGGGACCGGACCCGGCGCCCGCTCCTGGAGGAGCCGCAGCCGGCCGACCGCAAGGCGCTCGCCCAGGAGCCGTACCCGGCGCCGAAGGCGGGCTTCCTGCGCCGCCCGACGACGACGCTCGCCCAGGTGGGCGCGCGGGAGCTGCGCGACCCCCGGCTGATCGCGCTCCTCGACTCCTACGCGGAGGCGTACGGCATCCCGGCGTGGACCGCCCCGGCGTCCGCCGCCGTCCTGCCGTACATGGAGCAGACCTTCGGCAGCTGGTACGTGGCGGGAGGCATCCGGGCGCTCGCGGACGCGGTGTACGAGCGGTGCCGGGAGCGGCGCGTGGAGTTCGTCTTCGACGCGCCCGTGGACGAGGTGCTGACCGAGGCCGGCCGGGCCGTCGGGATCCGGCTCGCCTCCGGCGGGACGGTGGAGGCGGACCACGTGGTGGCGGGCGCGCCGGTGCCTTCCCTCTACCGCGAGCAGGTCCTGCCGTGGGAGCGCAGCGACGAGTGGCCGCCCTTCGCGCACGGGTCCACCGGCCGTCTGACGGTCCTGCTGGCCCTGCGCGGGGCCCGCGAGGAGGGGGCCGTGCACCGCACGGTCGTCCACGGGGACGGGGAGCGGCCCACGGTGACCGTGCTGCGGCCCGACGACCCGGAGCTGCGGCCCGACGCGGAGCACGAGTCGGTGACGGTCTCGGCGATGCTGGACCTCACGTCCGGGGAGGACCGGAGCGGTCTCGCCGACCGGATGGTCGAGGCCGCCGCCCGGGCGGTGCCGGGGCTCGCCGAGCGGCTGCTCTGGCGGGAGGTCCGCACCCCGGAGGACGTCCGGGCCGCCACCGGGGCCGCCGAGGTCCCGCCCCCCGCGCTCGCGGACGCCCGGGGGACGTACCTCCCGGCGGCGAACGCCTCCCCCGTCCCCGGGCTGTACTTCGCGGGCGGCTGGTCGCACCCGGGCGGCGGGCTCGCCCACGCGGGCATGTCGGGGGCGCTGGTGGCCGGACTGATCGTGGAGGGCGCGGACTTCCGCGGCTCCCGGTGACCGCGGGGGGTCAGTAGCGGTACTGCTGCTGGTCGTCCGGGTGCGGCTGCTCGTAGCCGTACGGGGCCTGCTGCGGGGCCTGGTCGGTGTCGCGCTGCTGCGGGACCCAGATGCCGCCGGGCGGGGTGTCGTAGGTGTACGAGGGGGCGTAGGGGTCGTTGTAGTACGAGCCGTACTGCTGGCCGTCGGTGCCGGGGCCGATGTACGGGTCGGAGTACGCGGCGTACTGCTGCTGTCCGGCGGCGGTCCCGTAGTCGTAGGCCGGCTGCTGCTCGTGGCCGGGCTGCCCGTAGGAGGGCTGCTCGTAGCCGGGCTGCTGGTACGCGGACGCGTAGGGGTCGTACTCCGTCCCGTATCCGGTGCCGGTGCCGGCGGCCTGGGCGGTGGTGTCGTAGACCCCGTACTGGCCGGTGTCCTCGGGCATCGGCTGGGGCTCGTAGACCGCGGTCGTCTCGGCGGCGGTCTCGGGGCGCGGGTCGTGGCCGGGCCCGTCCTCCGTGTCGTACGCGGAGTCCACGGTGTCGTACGAGAGCTCGGTGACCTCGAGGGTGGGTCCGCCCTCGGCCGGCGGGGCGGCCTTGCGGCGGCGGCTCGCGCCGGGGCTCCCGCCGATCGCCCAGCCGGTGGAGAAGCCGCGGCGGAAGGAGAGCGTCACATAGGTCTGGCCGACGGCGAAGGCGACGGCCCCGGCGACGATGACGAGGACCGAGGGCAGCAGGACGCCCACGACGACGCAGAGGAAGCCGCCGAAGGCGAGCAGGCGCCAGCGCAGCCGCGCCTTGTACTGGAGGAGCACCTCCCCCAGCAGCCACAGCGCGACCACGCCGAACGCGATGTAGAGGACCGTCCACCCCATGCCCCGCCGCCCCTCTCCACGGTCACCGCCGCGGGTCGGGGCGGGTACGACCGGTCACGACTGCTGGTGCAGTCCGAGATTCTCGTAGATCTCGAGCGTCGCGGTGGAGCTGTTGAGCGTGATGAAGTGCAGTCCGGGGACACCCTCGGAGAGCAGACGCGCGCAGAACTCCGTCGCGAACTCGATACCGATGGAGCGTACAGCGGCGGGATCGTCCTTGACGGCGAGGATGCGCTCTTTCACATCCGCCGGGAAGACGGCGTTGCTCAGCTGGGGCAGCCGGTCGAGGGTCTTCACGTTCACGACGGGCATGACCTCGGGGATGATCGGGGTCTCGCAGCCCGCCTTCTCGACGCTGTCGCGAAGCCGCAGGTAGTTCTCCGGGTCGAAGAACATCTGGGTGATCGCGTAGTCGGCGCCCGCGCGGCACTTGTCCACGAAGTGCCGGATGTCCGTGTCCCAGTCGGTGGACCGGGGGTGCATCTCCGGGAAGGCGGCGACGCCGACGCAGAAGTCTCCCGACTCCTTGATCAGCCGGACGAGGTCGGCGGCGTACTTCACGCCCTCCGGGTGCTCGACCCACTCGCCCAGCGGGTCGCCCGGCGGGTCGCCGCGGACGGCGAGCATGTTCCGGATGCCCACGTCGGCGTACTGGCCGAGGATGTTCCGCAGCTCGGCGACCGAGTGGTCGACGGCCGTGAGGTGGGCGACGGGGGTGAGCGTGGTGTCGGAGGCGATCTTCTGGGTGGCCTTGACGGTGCCGCCGCGGGTGGAGCCGCCGGCGCCGTAGGTCACGGAGACGAAGCTGGGGCCGACCGCCTCGACCCGGCGCATGGCGTTCCAGAGCACCTGCTCGCCCTTCTCGGTCCGGGGCGCGTAGAACTCGAAGGAGTACGACGTCTCTCCGGCGGCGAGGATCTCCCGGACCGTGCGCGCACGGTCCGAGCGGATGGATGCGGTACCAAGGGCCATACGGGCAGGTTAGACGTGGGGCGGGGGACCGCGTAGGCGGCGTCCGAGTAATGGACACCTTTTCGGACAACTTTCGGGGTACGCCGTGCGCCACACGACGCGGTCGGCGTGCCCCCCGGTTGCGGGCTCAGTCCTCGGCGCGCTCGCGGACGCGCTTGGCGAGGGCGGCCGTCGCGGCGGCCGGGTCGGCGGCCTCGGTGAGGGCGCGGACGACGACGATCCGGCGGGCGCCCGCGTCCAGGACCTCGTCGAGGTTGGTCTCGTCGATGCCGCCGATGGCGAACCAGGGCCGGTCCTGGGCCAGCTCCGCCGCGTACCGCACGAGGCCGAGGCCCGGCGCGTACCGTCCGGGCTTGGTGGGGGTGGGCCAGCAGGGTCCGGTGCAGAAGTAGTCCACGCCCGGCTCGGCGGCGGCCGCGGCGACCTCGGTCTCCGCGTGGCAGGAGCGGCCGATCAGCACCTCGTCGCCGAGGATCGCGCGGGCGGCGGGCACGGGCAGGTCGCCCTGGCCGAGGTGGAGGACGTCGGAGCCGATGGCGTGGGCGACGTCGGCCCGGTCGTTCACCGCGAGGAGCTTGCCGTGCCGGCGGGCGGCCTCGGCGAAGACGGCGAGGTGCTCCAGCTCCTCACCGGCCTCCATGCCCTTGTCGCGGAGCTGCACGATGTCCACGCCGGAGGAGAGCACGGCGTCGAGGAAGGCCGGCAGGTCGCCCTGGCGCTTCCGGGCGTCGGTGCACAGGTAGAGCCGGGCGTCGGCGAGCCGCTCACGAGGCGTGGACATGGGTGGGTTCCCCCCGTTCGTGCGCCGGCGCCGCGGGGGGGGGGGGCGCCGCGGGGGGGGGGGCCGCGCCCCCCCCCGGGGGGGGGGTTTTGGGGGGGGGGCCCCCGGGGGGGGCCGCGGGCGCGGGGGGGGCGGCCCGGGGGGGGGCCCGCCCCCCGCGACACCCGCTGGTGTCTTCGGTGCGTGCGCTCGTCAGATGGCGAGCGCCTGGGCGCGGCGCTTCACCTCCGTGCCGCGGTTCTCGTTGAGCGCCTGCGCGGGCGTGCCCGGCAGGCTCTCGTCCGGAGTGAAGAGCCACTCCAGCATCTCCTCGTTGGTGAAGCCGTCGTCCCGCAGCACGGTCAGGAGTCCGACGAGACCCTTGACGATCTTGTCGCCCTGGATGAAGGCGGCGGGGATCTGCAGGGCGTTGTTCTCGCCGCGGCGCACGGCGATGAGCTGACCTTCCTTGATCAGCTGCCGCACGCGCACCACGTCGATGTCGAGCATCTCCGCGATGTCGGGCACGTAGAGCCAGGCGGGGACGAGCGCATCGATCTTTACGTCAATCTCGGTCACGGGACAAGCCTGCCATCCCGGACCGGCAGCCGGTAGTCGGGCCCTACCGGACTGCCGCCTTCAGGGGGACGGACGGGTCGGCGGCGCGCTCCGGGTCGACGGGGACGGCGGCCTCGATGAGCTTGCGGCCCTGGGCCAGGTCGCGGGGGCGGCCGACCGCGAGGAGGGCCACCGGCACGCCGTCGCGCAGCCAGAGCACGGACCAGGCCTCGTCGGCCGGGTCGCCGCGCCACAGCAGCTCGTCCGCGCCCGCGTGGTGGCCGGCGTACTGCACGAAGCGGCCGAACTGCTCGGACCAGAAGTACGGCACGGGGTCGTACGGCGCGTCGGCGGCCCCGGTGATCGCGGCGGCGACCGCGCGGGGGCCCTGGAGGGCGTTGTCCCAGTGGTGGACGAGGAGGCGCTCGCCGTAACGGGCGGAGGGGAAGGAGGCGCAGTCGCCGACGGCGTACACATCGGGCAGGGAGGTGCGCAGCCGGTCGTCGGCGGTGACGGCGCCGCTCGGGTCGAGGGCGATGCCGGAGCCGGTGAGCCAGCCCGTGGCGGGGCGGGCGCCGATGCCGACGACGACGGCGTCGGCGGGCAGTTCGCGGCCGTCGTCGAGGACGACGCGGCCCGGTGCGCCGGGCTCGACGGTGCGCACGCGCGCGTGGGTGAGGAGTTCGGCGCCGTTCGCCCCGTACCACTCGGCCATGGGGGCGGTGACCTCGGCGGGCAGCGCCGCGGCGAGGGGGCGGTCGGCGGCCTCGACGACGGTGACGGCGCAGCCCGCCTCGCGCGCGGCGGTGGCGAACTCGGCGCCGATCCAGCCGGCGCCGACGACCACGACGGAGTGGCGGCGCTCCAGGACGGGCCCGAGGCGCACGGCGTCGTCGAGGGTCCGCAGCAGATGGACCCCGGGGACGCCCTCGGTGCCGGGCAGGGTGACGGGGTGGGCCCCGGTGGCGAGGACCAGGACGTCGTACGCGACGGGTCCGGCCTCGGTGTCGATCTCGTGGTCGGCGGCGCGCAGCCCGGTGACGTCCAGGCCGAGGCGGAGCTCGATGCCGAGGTCCTCGAAGTCGATCTCGAAGGCGGAGTCCTCGGCCTTGCCGAGGAGGATCGCCTTGGAGAGCGGCGGCCGGTCGTAGGGCTGGTGGGGCTCGGCCCCGATGAGGGTCACGGGGCCGGTGAAGCCCTGCTCGCGCAGGGCGACGGCGGTCTGGACGCCCGCCATTCCGGCACCGACGATCACGACGTGCTGCTGGGCCTGCTTCTGCTCGGTCACCCGACCACCTTACGCATCTGACGGACCGTCAGAAAAGGAGGGGTCTGTGACCCCCCGGAGACGCGGGCTAGTCTGGCGGGCGTAAAGCACTCGCGGGAGCCCGGACGCACCGGGCTGAGAGGGAGGCTGGGACGGCCTCCGACCGTACGAACCTGATCCGGGTCATGCCGGCGAAGGGAGGGGCTGGACGCCCATGCGTTCTTCCGATGTCCTGAGGTCCGACGTCCTCGTGGTCGGGGGCGGCATCATCGGCCTGGTCACGGCCTGGCGGGCCGCGCAGCGCGGACTGCGCACCGCCGTCGTCGACCCGGACCCGGGCGGCGGGGCCGCGCGGGTCGCGGCCGGCATGCTCGCCGCCGTCACCGAACTCCACTACGGCGAGGAGACCCTGCTCGGGCTCAACCTCGCCTCCGCGGCGCGCTATCCCGCGTTCGTCGCCGAACTGGAGGAAGCCTCCGGCCACGACGTCGGCTACCGCGCCTGCGGCACCCTCGCCGTCGCCCTCGACGCCGACGACCGGGCCCACCTGCGCGAACTGCACGCCCTGCAGACCCGCTGCGGGCTCGTCTCCGAGTGGCTCAGCGGCCGCGAGTGCCGCCGCCTCGAACCGATGCTGGCCCCGGGCGTGCGGGGCGGACTGCGGGTCGACGGGGACCACCAGGTCGACCCGCGCCGACTGGCCGCCGCGCTCGTGGTGGCCTGCGAGCGGGCCGGGGTGGTCTTCCACCGCACGCTCGCGGAGCGCCTGGCGGTCGTCCGCGACCGGGCCCGCGGGGTCCTCCTCGCCGGCGGCGAGGAGCTGACGGCGGACCAGGTCGTCCTCGCCGCGGGCAGCCTCAGCGGCCGCCTCGCGGGCGTCCCCGACGAGGTCCTTCCGCCGGTCCGCCCCGTGAAGGGCCAGGTCCTGCGCCTCCGCGTCCCCGCCCCGTACGCCCCCTTCCTCTCCCGCACCGTCCGGGCCGTCGTCCGCGGCAGCCACGTCTACCTGGTGCCCCGCGAGAACGGCGAGCTCGTCGTCGGCGCCACCAGCGAGGAACTGGGCTGGGACACCACGGTGACGGCGGGCGGGGTGTACGAACTCCTCCGCGACGCCCACGAGCTGGTCCCGGGCCTCACCGAGCTGCCGCTCACCGAGACGCGCGCCGGGCTGCGCCCCGGCTCCCCCGACAACGCCCCGCTGCTCGGCCCCACCTCCCTGCCCGGCCTCCACCTGGCCACCGGCCACTACCGCAACGGGGTGCTGCTCACCCCCGTCACCGGCGACGTCATGGCCGAGGCGCTCACCACGGGCACCCTCCCCGACGAGGCCCGCCCCTTCACCCCCCGCCGTTTCTCCCCTGTACGTCAGGAGCAGCCCGCATGAACGTGTCCGTCAACGGCGAGCCCCGGGTCCTGACGGGCCCCCTCTCCCTGGACGCCCTCGTGGCCACCCTCACCACGGCCCGCGCCGGGGTCGCCGCGGCGCTCAACGAGACGGTCGTCCCCCGCGGCGAGTGGGCCACGACGCTGCTCGGCGAGGGCGACCGGGTGGAAGTCCTCACGGCAGTGCAGGGAGGCTGAGCCAGATGTCCGACGACGTCTTCACCCTCGGCGGTACGGAGTTCTCCTCCCGCCTCATCATGGGCACCGGCGGCGCCCCCAGCCTCGACGTCCTGGAACGCTCCCTCGTCGCCAGCGGTACGGAGCTCACCACGGTCGCCATGCGGCGCCTGGACCCGACCGTCCAGGGCTCGGTCCTCTCCGTCCTGGAACGCCTCGGCATCCGGGTCCTGCCGAACACGGCGGGCTGCTACACGGCGGGCGAGGCCGTCCTCACGGCCCGGCTGGCGCGGGAGGCGCTGGGCACGGACTGGATCAAGCTGGAGGTCGTGGCGGACGAGCGGACCCTGCTGCCGGACGGGGAGGAGCTCCTCGCCGCGGCCGAGACCCTCGTCGACGACGGCTTCACCGTCCTCCCCTACACCAACGACGACCCCGTCCTCGCCCGGAAGCTGGAGGACGTCGGCTGCGCCGCGATCATGCCGCTCGGCTCCCCCATCGGCTCCGGCCTCGGCATCCGCAACCCGCACAACTTCCAGCTGATCACGGAGCGCGCCGGCGTCCCGGTGATCCTCGACGCCGGCGCCGGAACCGCCTCCGACGCGGCGCTCGCGATGGAGCTGGGGTGCGCGGCGGTCATGCTGGCGTCGGCGGTGACGCGGGCGCAGGAGCCGGTCCTCATGGCTTCGGCGATGCGGCACGCGGTGGAGGCGGGCCGCCTCGCCCACCGCGCCGGCCGCATCCCCCGCCGCCACTTCGCCGAGGCGTCCTCCCCCACGACGGGCCAGGCCCGCCTGGACCCGGAACGCCCCGCCTTCTGAGTCGTCGCGGGCCTCCGCCCGCACGGGGTGCGGCGCGTCACAGGTGCGCTGCAGTCCCGGGCGGCAGGCCGAGGCTTCCGCCCCGCCCTCGTAGACTCGTCGCCGTGGACACGACCCTTCAGGACCCCCTCGTCGGGCGGCTGCTCGACGGCCGCTACCGCGTCGACGCGCGCATCGCCGTCGGCGGGATGGCCACGGTCTACCGGGCCGTGGACACCCGCCTCGACCGCGTGCTCGCGCTCAAGGTGATGCACCCGGCCCTCGCGACCGACGCCGCCTTCGTGGAGCGGTTCATCCGGGAGGCGAAGTCCGTCGCCCGGCTCGCGCACCCGAACGTCGTCGGCGTCTTCGACCAGGGCGCCGAGGGCGCGTACGTGTATCTGGCGATGGAGTACGTCGCCGGCTGCACGCTCCGCGACGTCCTGCGCGAGCGCGGCGCCCTGTCGCCCCGGGCCGCGCTCGACATCCTGGAGCCGGTGCTCGCCGCGCTCGGCGCCGCGCACCGGGCCGGGTTCGTGCACCGGGACATGAAGCCGGAGAACGTCCTGATAGGGGACGACGGCCGGGTGAAGGTCGCGGACTTCGGTCTCGTACGGGCCGTGGGCACGGCGACGGCCACCACCGGCTCGGTCCTCGGCACGGTCTCGTACCTCGCGCCGGAGCAGATCGAGCACGGCACCGCCGACACCCGCGCCGACGTGTACGCCTGCGGTGTCGTCCTCTACGAGATGCTGACCGGCGGCAAGCCGCACTCCGGCGACACCCCCGCCCAGGTGCTCTACCAGCACCTGAACACCGACGTGCCCGCCCCGTCCGCCACCGCCCCGGGCATCGCCCCGGAGCTGGACGACCTGGTCGCGGCGGCCACGGCCCGCGACCCCGAGCTCCGCCCGTACGACGCCGTCGCCCTGCTCGCCCTGCTCCGGGAGGCCCGCGCCGGGCTCGGCGACGAACAGCTGGACGTGGTGCCCCCGCTGGCGCGGTCCGAGGTCCGCGACACGGCCGAGGACCGGACGAGCGTGATCGCCCGCCCCGTGCCGGTGGCGGCCGAGCACACCAGCCGGCTGCCCGCCCCGGAGGCTCCGCCCGCCGCCCGCCGGCGGCCCCCGCGCGGCCCGCTCCTCCTCGTCGCCGCCGTCCTCCTCGCCCTCGGTCTGGGCGCCGGCGTCTGGTACATCAATTCCGGCCAGTTCACCCGCGTCCCCGCCGTCCTCGGCCAGTCCGAGGCCGCCGCGACGAAACGAATCACCGACGCCGGGCTCGACGTCGGCGGCACGAAGCGCGCGTTCAGCGACGTGTACGAGCGCGGCACGGTCATGGCCGTCGACCCGGCCCCCGGCGAGCGCGTCCGGGGCAACGTCACGGTCACCCTCACGCTCTCCCGCGGCCCGCAGGTCGTGAAGGTCCCCCACCTCAAGAACAAGCCGCTCGCGGAGGCCAGGCGCGCCCTGAAGGAGGAGGGCCTGGCACCCGGGGTGCTCACCTACGCCTTCAGCGACTCCGTCCCGCAGGGCTCCGTGATCAGCACCGACCCCGAGCCCGGCACCGAGCGCAGCCCCGACTCGGCCGTCGCCCTGGTCGTCAGCAAGGGCTCTCCGATCGACGTGCCCGACGTCAGCGGCGAGACCGTCGCCGACGCCACGGCCGCCCTCCAGGAGGAGGGGCTCACCGTGAAGGTCGCCCCCGAGCGGATCAACTCCCCCGAGCCCGCCGGCTCCGTCGCGGCCCAGTCCCTCGCCGGGGGCAGCCGGGCCGCCGAGGGCGACGTCATCACCCTGACCGTCTCCAAGGGCCCGAAGCTCGTCAGGGTCCCCGACGTGACGGGCAGGTCGACCGAGGACGCCCGGGCGGCCCTGGAGGACGCGGGCTTCGAGGTCAGGGTCAAGAAGTCCTTCCCGTACCTCGGCGACACCGTCGCGAGCCAGTCCGTCGAGGGCGGCGGCACCGCGCCCGAGGGCTCCACCATCACCATCACGATCAAGGGACTCTAGAACCTCATGCGCAACCCCGTCGGCGGCCATGTCCCCGTGGCCGGCGGCCTCGCCACCGTCGGCCTCGGCTACGCCCGCGAACTCGGCGCCGAGACCGTGCAGGTCTTCGTCGCCAACCCGCGCGGCTGGGCGACCCCGGCCGGCAACCCCGCCCAGGACGAGCGCTTCCGGGCCGAGTGCGAGGCCGCGTCGATCTCGGCCTGGGTGCACGCCCCGTACCTGATCAACTTCGGGTCCCACACCGAGGCCACGGTGGAGAAGTCCGTGGAGTCGCTGCGGCACTCGCTGCGCCGGGGCCGGGAGATCGGCGCGAAGGGCGTCGTGGTCCACACCGGCTCGGCGACCGGCGGCCGCCCGCGCGAGGTGGCCCTCGCCCAGGTGCGCGAACGGATGCTGCCGCTCCTCGACGAGCTGACCCACGAGGACGATCCGGATCTGCTCCTGGAGTCGACGGCGGGCCAGGGCTTCTCGCTCTGCTCCCGGACCTGGGACTTCGGCCCGTACTTCGACGCCCTCGACCGCCACCCCAAGCTGGGCGTCTGCCTCGACACCTGCCACATCTTCGCGGCCGGGCACGACCTGGCGGGCCCGCACGGGGCGGCGCAGACCCTGGACCTGCTGGTGGAGACGGTCGGCGAGGGGCGGCTGAAACTGATCCACGCCAACGACTCGAAGGACGTGGTGGGCGCGCACAAGGACCGGCACGCGAACATCGGCTCCGGTCACATCGGCGAGGAGGCGTTCCGGAACCTCCTGCGCCACCCGGCCACCGAGAACGTACCGCTGGTCATCGAGACCCCCGGCGGCAAGGAGGGGCACGTGGCCGACGTCGAGCTCCTGAAGAAGCTCCGCGAGCGCCAAGGATGATCATTTCCCCTTGAGGAATACCCTAGGGGGGTATACGGTTCCCGTCGACGACAGAACCGCATACCGAGGCTGGGGGCACCTCATGCAGCACGAAGCGCACGCGCACCACGACCATTCCGGCCACGAGGGCCACGAGGGCCACGAGGGCCACGAGGGCCACGAGGGCCACGAGGGCCACGGCGAGCATGGTGGACATGGCGGGCATGAGGGTCACGGCGGCCACGCAGGGCACGAGGGTCACCACGACCACATCGGCCACCAGAGCCACCAGAGCCACCAGGACCACCAGGACCACGAAGGCCACCAGGGCCACCACGAGGACCACCAGCACCACACCGGCCACTCCGGCCACGACGCCCACTCCGGCCACCACACCCCCGGCGGCACCGTCTCCTGGTCCATGGCCGCCCAGGCCACGCTGCACTGCCTCACCGGCTGCGCCATCGGCGAGATCCTCGGCATGATCGTCGGCACCGCGTTCGGCTGGGGCAACATGCCGACGATGGTCCTCGCGATCGCCCTGGCGTTCTTCTTCGGCTACGCGCTCACCCTGCGCGGCATCCTGTCCGCCGGCGTCGACTTCAAGACGGCCTTCAAGGTCGCCCTCGCCGCCGACACCCTCTCCATCCTCGTCATGGAGATCATCGACAACGGCGTCATCGCCCTCTGGCCCGGCGCCATGGACGCGCACCTCGACGAGGTGCTCTTCTGGATCGCGCTCGCGGCCTCGCTCACCCTCGCCTTCGTGGTGACCACACCGGTGAACAAGTGGATGATCGGCCGCGGCAAGGGCCACGCGGTGGTGCACCGGTACCACCACTGAACGGACGGACCGGACGGGCGGCCCGGGGCCGCTACAGCTCCGGGCCGTCTCCCGGTTCCTCCTGGTACGAGTAGCGCTGCTCCGTCCACGGGTCACCGAGGTTGTGGTAGCCGCGCTCCTCCCAGAAGCCCCGGCGGTCGGCCGCCATGTACTCCACGCCCCGGACCCACTTGGGCCCCTTCCAGGCGTACAGGTGCGGGACGACGAGCCGCAGCGGGAAGCCGTGCTCGGCGGTGAGCAGCTCCCCGTCCTTGTGGGTGGCGAAGATCGTACGGTCCGCGGCGAAGTCGGCGAGGCGCATGTTGGCGCTGTAGCCGTACTCGGCCCAGACCATCACATGCGTGACGTGGGGCGCGGGCGGGGCGAGCTCCAGGATCGTACGGGCGGGGACACCGCCCCATTCGGCCCCGAGCATGCTGAATTTCGTGACGCAGTGAAGATCGGCCACGACCGTGGAGAACGGGAGGGCCGAGAACTCCTCGTGGTTCCAGCAGCGCTTGTCGCCGTCGGCCGTCGCCCCGAAGACGCGGAACTCCCAGCGGTCCGGCTTGAACTTGGGGACGGGCCCGTAATGGGTGACCGGCCAGCCGCGCTGGATCCGCTGCCCGGGCGGCAGTTCCGGCGACAGGTGCGACGAAAGGTCCGGCGAACGATCCGGCTGACCCGCTTCCCGGTGTGCTCCGCTCTCCGGCTGACCCATGTCATCCATGGTGACAGACGGCGAGGGGTGGTCATGACCAGGCGACCACCCGGGCGGCTCGATTCGGGCAACTCACACTAAGCCTGCACTTACTGGACGCCCCCCATTCGGGGTGCGAGGATGCGGCCATCCCGCCTAGTGACGGTGCGGACACATAGCGTGGAAGGATCCTGAAGCGATGCAGGGCGACCCCGAGGTCCTCGAGTTCCTCAACGAGCAGCTGACCGGCGAGCTGACGGCCATCAACCAGTACTGGCTGCACTACCGCATCCAGGACAACAAGGGGTGGACGAAGCTCGCCAAGTACACCCGTGAAGAGTCCATCGACGAGATGAAGCACGCGGACAAGCTGACCGAGCGCATCCTGATGCTCGACGGCCTGCCCAACTACCAGCGGCTCTTCCACGTGCGGGTCGGCCAGACGATCACCGAGATGTTCCAGGCGGACCGCCAGGTCGAGGTGGAGGCGATCGACCGCCTGAGGCGCGGGATCGAGGTCATGCGCGCCAAGGGGGACGTCACGTCCGCCAATCTCTTCGAGGAGATCCTCGCCGACGAGGAGCACCACATCGACTACCTGGACACGCAGCTGGAGCTGATCGAGTCCCTGGGCGAGGCGCTGTACATCTCGACGCTGATCGAGCAGCCCAGCTGAAGCCCCTAGGGCCCTGAGGGTTCCAGGGGGTCTAGGCCGCTTCCCCGAGCGCCACGACCGTCTCCGCCGTCAGGGCGGGCATGCCCTGGTCCACGAGCTCGCGTCGCGGGCAGTTGCCGCGCCCGAGAATGGCCTGAATGCGGCGGACGCAGGAGCCGCAGTCCGTGCCGGCCTTGCAGGCGGAGGCTATCTGGCGGGGCGTGCAGGCGCCCGCGTCCGCGTGCTCCTTGACCTGCTTCTCCGTGACACCGAAGCATGAGCAGACGTACACGCGGTCACCTCCCGCCGAGATCGTTAAGGCTAACCTAACCTTACCCGGCACCCCGGAGGCGCAAAAGCCCTCGATACGACGATGGGGCACGGATCACAACGATCCGTGCCCCATCCCCGTAGGAACCTACTTACTGATCGCGGTACATCTCCGCCACCAGGAAGGCCAGGTCGAGCGACTGGCTGCGGTTGAGCCGCGGGTCGCAGGCCGTCTCGTAGCGCTGGTGCAGGTCGTCGACGAAGATCTCGTCGCCGCCGCCCACGCACTCGGTGACGTCGTCACCGGTGAGCTCGACGTGGATGCCGCCCGGGTGGGTGCCGAGCTCCTTGTGGACCTCGAAGAAGCCCTTGACCTCGTCGAGCACGTCGTCGAAGCGGCGGGTCTTGTGGCCGGAGGCCGCCTCGAAGGTGTTGCCGTGCATCGGGTCGGTGACCCAGGCGACGACCGCGCCGGAGGCGGTGACCTTCTCGACCAGCTCGGGGAGCTTGTCGCGGACCTTGTCGGCGCCCATGCGGACGATGAAGGTCAGCCGGCCCGGCTCGCGGTCCGGGTCGAGACGGTCGATGTAGGTGAGCGCCTCGTCGACCGTGGTGGTCGGGCCGAGCTTGATGCCGATCGGGTTGGCGATCTGCGAGCAGAACTCGATGTGCGCGTGGTCGAGCTGACGGGTGCGCTCACCGATCCAGACCATGTGGCCGGAGGTGTCGTACAGCTTGCCGGTGCGCGAGTCCGTACGGGTCAGGGCGCCCTCGTAGTCGAGCAGCAGCGCCTCGTGGGAGGCGTAGAACTCGACGGCCTTGAACTCGGCCGGGTCGGTGCCGCAGGCCTTCATGAAGTTCAGGGCGTTGTCGATCTCGCGGGCGAGCGCCTCGTAGCGCTGGCCCGAGGGGGACGACTTCACGAAGTCCTGGTTCCAGGCGTGCACCTGGCGCAGGTCGGCGTAGCCACCGGTGGTGAAGGCGCGGACCAGGTTGAGCGTGGAGGCGGAGGCGTTGTACATCCGCTTCAGCCGCTCGGGGTCCGGGATGCGGGCCTTCTCGTTGAAGTCGAAGCCGTTGACCGAGTCGCCGCGGTAGGTCGGCAGGGTCACGCCGTCGCGGGTCTCGGTGCCCTTGGAGCGGGGCTTCGAGTACTGGCCGGCGATGCGGCCGACCTTCACCACGGGCACGGAGGCCGCGTAGGTGAGGACGGCGCTCATCTGGAGCAGCGTCTTGAGCTTGGCCCTGATGTGGTCGGCGGACACGGCGTCGAAGGCCTCGGCGCAGTCGCCGCCCTGGAGGAGGAACGCCTCGCCACGGGCGACGGCTCCCATCCGGGCGCGCAGCTGGTCGCACTCGCCGGCGAAGACGAGCGGAGGATACGACTCGAGGTCCGCGATCACATCGCGCAGAGCCTCGGCATCGGGGTACTCGGGCTGCTGCGCCGCGGGCAGGTCTCGCCAGGTCGCCTTGGCGACGGCGTGGGAATCAGCGTTCACGGTCACAAGCACCACAGTAAGGGGTTCTTCGTCCGGTCCTGTCCCCATGCCCATTGGCTGAGACGCGCGTCTCGAACACCCGTCCGAAATGTCCCTCGGGGATCTTCCCGCTACCGAGTGGTGTTACCCTGCGGCCCGTTTAACAAGAGCAAAGTCGAATTCACAGGGGTGGGCGTGACCCAGAGGCATCGCAGGGATCGCAAGAAGAAACGACTCTTGTACGGAGCGGCGGCTGCCGTCGTCGCCACCGCCACCATCGGCACCATCGCGGTCGCCTCTCCGAGCCTCCTCGGCGCGGCCGGTGACAGCACGTCCGGGGGTGATGCTTCCCTCCAGACGCAGTTCGCAAACGCGGCCCGCGAGTTCGGCGTGCCGCAGAGCGTGCTGATGGCGGTGTCGTACCGCGAGACCCGCTGGGAGTCGCACGGCGGCGTGCCCAGCACCACGGGTGCGTACAACGTCATGGGCCTGACGAAGGTCGACGCCGACGACATCGAGGAGGACGCGAACGAGCGCCTCCTCCACCTCGTGAACGGCACCGGCGACCCGGCCGTCGACAAGAAGATCGACAAGAAGAAGGCACTGGCCTCCCTCCCCGCGAAGACGGTCGACACCGACGACCCGAAGCTCCACACGCTGGACAAGGCCGCCGGGCTGATCGACAGCTCGACCGACTCCGTCCAGAAGGACTCGGCCGCGTCGATCCGGGCCGGTGCGGCGCTCCTCGCCGAGTACCAGAAGCAGGCCGGTGCCGAGCTGTCCGACGACCCGGGCGCCTGGTACCCGGCCGTGGCCCGCTACAGCCAGTCGGAGAACCGCAAGGGCGCCGACCTCTTCACCCAGCGCGTCTTCGAGTCGATCAAGACGGGTGAGCACGAGATCACGGCGGACGGCGAGCAGGTCGTCCTTCCCGCGGACCCGTCCGTGGAGCCGGTCAAGCCGTCGAACGTGCCCCTCGCGGCGAGCTTCGCGGCCACGACCGACACCCAGGTCGAGTGCCCGACCACCGTGGCGTGCACGTTCGACCCGGCCGCGTACCAGCAGGACCTGGGCAACTACAACATCGCGAGCCGCGGGACGAACGGCTACGACGTCCGCCAGATCGTCATCCACGACATCGAGGGCAGCGTCGACGCCGCCAAGACCGTCTTCAAGAACCCGAACAAGTGGGCGAGCGCCCACTACATCGTGGGCGCCGACGGTGGCGTGACCCAGATGGTCGAGACCAAGAACGAGGCGTTCCACGCCGGCAACAAGACCCTCAACATGCACTCGATCGGCATCGAGCACGAGGGCTACGCCATCAAGGGCGACTCCGGCTGGTACACCGAGCCCGAGTACGAGTCCTCCGCGGCCCTCGTGAAGTACCTGGCCGCGAAGTTCTCCATCCCGCTGGACCGCGAGCACATCATCGGTCACGACGACGTGCCGAGCATCCTGGACAGCACGGTCCAGGACCACTGGGACCCGGGCCCGTTCTGGGACTGGAACCACTTCATGAGCCTGGTCGGCGCCCCGACCGGCGCCGGTGGCGCGGGCGGCCTGCTCCAGGCCGGCCAGCTGGTACGGATCGTCCCGCCCCTGACGTCGGCGAACCAGCAGGCGATGAAGTACACCGAGCTGGTCAACGACCAGCCGGTCACCAAGACGACCGCCCCGCTCCCGGTGAACTTCGTCTACCTCTACTCGGAGCCGGTCGCCGACCAGACCAAGGCGCTGACCGACCCGTACATCGGGCTGGGCTCGGGCTGGCAGTTCGGCTCCACCTGGTCGAACAAGGTCACGGCCGGCAGCACCCACGTCGTCGCCGAGTCGCGGCCCGACTGGACCGCCATCTGGTACGGCGGCAAGAAGGCCTGGTTCTACAACCCCGGCGGCCAGTACACGGCCCCCGTGGGCGTGAAGACGGCGATCACCGCCAAGGACGGCGCCACCTCGATCCCGGTCTACGGGCGCACCTACCCCGAGGACGCCGCCTACACGGGCACCGGCGTCCCGGTCCAGGCCAACAACAACGCGTCGCTGACGAAGTACAGCCTCCCGGCCGGGCAGCTGTACGTGAAGGCCGGCGAGCCGGTCACGGGCGACTACTACTACAGCGCCTACAACACCGACGGCACCCGGGTCGTCGGCACGACCAACGTCTTCATCCCGATCCGCTACAACCACCGCATGGCGTGGGTGAAGGCGAGCGACGTCAAGGAGGTCGCGACCAAGCCCGCGGTCACCGCGACCAACCGCTACAACCTCCTCGCCCGTGACGCCTCCGGTGTCCTCTGGCAGTACCAGGGCACCGGCAACGCCTCCGCGCCGTTCCTGGCGCGGTACCGGGTCGGTTCGGGCTGGGGCGCCTACAACGTGATCACGCCGATGACGGCGCTGCGGGCCGACGGCACCGGGGACGCCGTGGCCCGGGACGCCTCGGGTGTGCTCTGGTACTACCAGGGCAGCGGCAACCCGTCCGCGCCGTTCAAGACGCGTCTGAGGACGGGCGGCGGCTGGCAGGTCTACGACCGGATCATCGGTGTGCGTGACGTCACCAACGACGGCAAGCCGGACCTGATCGCCCGCGAGAAGTCGGGTGTCCTGTGGCTGTACAAGGGCACCGGCGTCCCGGCCGCCCCGTTCGCGGCCCGCATCAAGGTCGGCGGCGGCTGGCAGACGTACAACGCGATCGTCAGCACCGGTGATCTGACCGGTGACGGCAAGGCCGACCTGGTCGCCCGCGACACCACCGGGACGCTCTGGTCGTACAAGGGCACCGGCACCGCCACCACGCCGTTCGCGACGCGGCTGAAGGTCGGCGGCGGCTGGGGCGCGTACAACAGCATGGTGGGTCCGAGCGACCTCTCCGGTGACGGCAAGGTCGACTTCGTCGGCCGCGACACCACCGGGGCGCTCTGGTCGTACAAGGGCACCGGCACCGCCACCACGCCGTTCGCCACCCGCGTCAACGTCGGCCCCGGCTGGCAGACGTACAACCTGATCTTCTGATCGGATCGCAGGGCCGCGGGGCCCGGTCCGCACCGTCCACGGTGCGGACCGGGCCCCGTTCCCTTACCCGGCTGGGTTACAGTGCTCGCATGTACGCGCACTCCGACCAGAACTGGTGGTGGACCGCTCATCCGGCGGCCCACTGATCGCGCGTACACCGAAAGACCCGCGAAGGCCGCCCGAGGGGCGGCCTTTCTCGTACCCGGGGCCGTTCCTCCTCTCCGTACTCCACCCGGAAGGAACGACACGTCCCATGGACCTCTCCCGTCTCCTCGACGACTCCTGCCCTCCCTTCGCGCTGCTGCGCCGCCGCACTCCCGGCCGTGACCACGACACCGTCGAGGTGCTGATCGGCCGGGTGCACGAGGCCGAGCGGCTGGCCGAGCTGCCCGTGGGGCCGCTGCCGACGCTGGCGCTGGTGCCGTTCCGGCAGATCCGGGAGCGCGGGTTCGACGTGCGGGACGACGGCACTCCGCTGTCCGTGCTCGTCGCCGACGAGGTGGAGGAGCTGCCGCTCGCGGAGGTGCTGGCCGCGCTGCCCGCGCATGACGTGCGGGTGGAGGGCGGCGGGTTCGACGTCTCCGACGAGGAGTACGCGGAGATCGTGCGGCGGGTCATCGACGAGGAGATCGGCTCCGGAGAGGGCGCGAACTTCGTGATCCGGCGCACCTACACGGGTGAGATCCCGGGCTTCGGGCGTGCCGACGCGCTCGCTCTGTTCCGGCGGCTGCTCACGGGCGAGCGGGGCGCGTACTGGACGTTCGTCGTGCACACCGGGGACCGGACGCTCGTCGGGGCGAGCCCGGAGGTGCACGTCCGGATGTCGGGGGGCACGGTCGTGATGAACCCGATCAGCGGCACGTACCGCTACCCGGCCGGGGCCGCCCCGACCGCCGAGGACCTGCTCGCCTTCCTCGCCGACCGCAAGGAGACCGAGGAGCTCTCCATGGTGGTGGACGAGGAGCTGAAGATGATGTGCACGGTGGGCGACATGGGCGGGGTGGTGGTCGGGCCGCGACTCAAGGAGATGGCCCATCTCGCGCACACCGAGTACGAGTTGCGCGGCCGGTCCTCGCTGGACGTGCGGGAGGTGCTGCGGGAGACGATGTTCGCGGCGACCGTGACCGGCTCGCCGGTGCAGAACGCCTGCCGGGTGATCGAGCGTCACGAGCCCCTCGGGCGGGACGGGGTCGGGCGCGGCTACTACGCGGGGGCGCTCGCCCTGCTCGGCACGGACGCGAACGGGGCGCAGACGCTGGACTCGCCCATCCTGATCCGTACCGCCGACATCGCCTCCGACGGCCGGCTGCGGGTGCCGGTCGGGGCGACGCTCGTACGGCACTCGGACCCGGCGGGCGAGGTCGCCGAGACCCACGCGAAGGCGGCGGGCGTGCTGTCCGCGCTGGGCGTGCGGGAGGGGCGGCCGCGCGACGAGTCCCCGGTGGCGCCCCGGCTGGCGGACGACCCCCGGGTGCGGGCCGCGCTGGACGCCCGCCGCGCGGACCTGGCGCCGTTCTGGCTGAAGATGCAGGCCAGGTCGGCGGAGCTGTCGGGGCACGCGCTCGTGATCGACGCCGAGGACACCTTCACGGCGATGCTGGCGCACGTCCTGCGCTCCTCGGGCCTCGATGTGTCGGTGCTCCGCTACGACGAGCCGGGGCTGCGGGAGCTGGCGCTCGCCCACGAGGGCCCGGTCGTCCTGGGGCCCGGGCCCGGGAACCCGTCGGACGCCGCCGACCCGAAGATGCGCTTCCTGCGCGGTCTGACGGCGGAGCTCGTACGGGACCACCGCCACGGCCTCCTGGGCGTCTGCCTCGGGCACGAGCTGATCGCGGCCGAACTGGGCCTGGACATCGTCCGCAAGCGGACCCCGTTCCAGGGGGCGCAGCTGCGGATCGACCTCTTCGGGCAGGAGCGGACGGTCGGCTTCTACAACAGCTTCACGGCCCGCTGCGACGACCGGACGGCGACGGAGCTGGCGCTGCACCGCATCGAGGTGAGCCGGGACGCGGAGACCGGCGAGGTGCACGCGCTGCGCGGACCGGGCTTCGCGGGGGTGCAGTTCCACCCGGAGTCGGTGCTCACGACGGACGGGGCCGCGCTGACGGCCTCGCTGCTCGCGGGCGTGCTGGTCTAGGAGGCCGTCCTCGGTACCAGGACGTTCTCGCTGCGCCGCCCGGCGACGTGGTCGAGGACGTTCTGGACGGTGGTGTCGATGATCTGGCCGACCGCGTCGGCGGTGTAGTACGCCTGGTGGGAGGTGACCACCACGTTCGGGAAGGTGACCAGGCGGGCCAGGGTGTCGTCCTCGATGCCCGCGAGGGACTTGTCGAGGAAGAAGAGCCCGGCCTCCGCCTCGTACACGTCCAGGCCGACGCCGGTGAAGCGGCCGGCGCGGAGCTCCCTGACGAGGGCCTCGGTGTCGATGAGGCCGCCGCGGCTGGAGTTCACCAGGATGGCGTCGTCCTTCATGGTCCTGAGGGCGGCGGCGTCGACGAGGTGGTGGGTGGCCTCCACGAGCGGGACGTGGAGGCTGATGAGGTCGGCCTCGGCGAAGAGGCGTTCCTTCTCGACGTACTTCATGCCGAGTTCCACGCAGGCGGGGTTCTCGGCGACGTCCCAGCCGAGGAGGTCCATGCCGAAGCCGTGGGCGATCCGGGTGAAGGCCTCGCCGATCTTGCCGGTGCCGAGGACGCCGACGGTACGGCCCCGCAGGTCACGGCCCATCAGTCCGTCGAGCCGGAAGTCGAAGTCGCGGGTCCGGTTGGAGGCGCGGACGATCCGGCGGTTGACGGCCAGGGCGAGGGTCCAGGCGAACTCGGCGACGGAGTACGGCGAGTAGGAGGAGACCCGGGCGACGGTGAGGCCCAGGCGCTCGGCGACCTCCAGGTCGATGTTGTTGAAGCCGGTGGAGCGCTGGGCGATCAGCTGGGTGCCGCCGGCGGCGAGGGTCTGCAGGACCCGGTGGTCCAGGACGGCGTTGACGCTGGTGGAGACGATCTCGTAGCCGGCGGCGATGGGGGCGGTGTCCTCGGTGAGGAAGACGCTCAGGCAGCGGACGTCGTGGTGCCCCTCGAAGGCCTTCTCCATGAGGGGCCGTTCGTCCGCCTGCACGCCGAATGCCAGGATTTCCACGAGATTCCCCTCAGTGTCGCGATGGGCCGCAGATGCACGCTATGCGCGAATATACGGCCCCTCGTGGCTCCCGGCCGCGGAAGACGGGCCTCAGGCGTCGTCGAGGCCGCGCTCGATGGCGTACCGGACGAGCTCCACGCGGTTGTGCAGCTGGAGCTTGCCCAGGGTGTTCTGGACGTGGTTCTGCACCGTGCGGTGCGAGATGACGAGCCGTTCGGCGATCTGCTTGTAGCTGAGGCCCTTCGCGACGAGCCGCAGGACCTCGGTCTCGCGCTCCGTCAGCTGCGGGGCCTTCGGCTCGTCGGCGCCGGCCGCCGGGGCGGGCTCGGAGGCGAGCCGGCGGTACTCGCCGAGGACCAGACCGGCCAGGCCCGGGGTGAAGACGGGGTCGCCGGCGGCCGTCCGCCGCACCGCGTCGATCAGCTCTTCCGTGCTGGCCGACTTGAGGAGGTAGCCGGTGGCACCGGACTTGACCGCCTCCAGGACGTCGGCGTGCTCGCCGCTCGCCGAGAGGACGAGGACCCGCAGCTCGGGGCGGCCGCCGACGAGCTCCTTGCAGACCTGGACGCCCGGCTTGACCGGCAGGTTCAGGTCCAGGACGAGGACGTCGGGGCCGGCCGCGACGGCGCGGCGCACGGCCTGCTCGCCGTCGCCGGCGGTGGCGACCACGTCGAAGCCCGCCTCGGCGAGGTCGCGGGCGACCGCGTCCCGCCACATCGGATGGTCGTCGACGACCATCACCTTGATCCGCTGCTCGCTCACTTCTCCCCTGCCTTCCCCCGTGGAACCTTCAACTCGACTTCCGTGCCCTGGCCGGGGACCGAGATCAGCTCGGCCGAACCGCCCAGATCCCGCAGTCTCCCCCGGATGGACAGGGCGACGCCCATCCGGCCCTCGCCCCAGGCCTCCGCGAGGCGGCCCTCCGGGATGCCGGGGCCGTCGTCCCGGACGGTGACGATCACCTCGTCCGGCCAGTCCTCGATCAGGATCCACGCGTGCGCGTCCGTGCCGGCGTGCACCCGGACGTTGTCCAGGGCGACGTCGACGGCGATGGTCAGCTCACGGGCGGTGGGCGGGGGCAGCAGGACCGGGGCGCCCGGCTCGGAGAGGGTGACCCTGGCCCCGGCGCGCGGGGCGAGCAGGACGCGCAGGTCGACGGGCGCGTCGTCGTCGGGCTCGTCGTCCACCTCGACGACCCGGACGAAGGCGCCCTCGGACTCGTCCTCGGAGACCAGGCTGGGCCGGGTGAGCCCGCCCGCGACGAGGGTGCGGAGGGCCACCTCCTGCTCCCCCGCCATCCGGCCGAGCTCGGCGGCCTCGCCGCCGAGGGCCGTGCCGCGCCGCTGCACCATCGCGAGGACCTGGAGGACGCTGTCGTGGATGTCGCGGGCGAGCCGCTCCCGCTCGCGGGTCGCGGCCTCGATCTCCAGGGCGCGGGCGAGGGTGCGCTCGGAGGCGCGGGCGACCTCGACGACGTAGCCGATGGCGATGGAGGCGACCCAGACGAGCAGCACGTTGTGGAAGGTGTCCCGGCCGGGGTGCCCGCGCTCGACGATGTTGGCGACGGCGACCAGGGAGGAGGCGACGCCGGCCCAGCGCCAGCCGCCCTTGAGCGCGAACGCGAGGACGGAGCCGGCGGTCCATATCGACGGCAGGGTGGGGCCGTCGACCGACTGGGCCTGGGCGTCGGCGAGCGGGGTGAGGAGGATGCCGGTGAGGGCGACGGTGAGGTCGGCGACGAGGAAGCGCTTGGTGCAGCTCGCCGCGTTCGCCACCTTGGGGAGGGTGGCGAGGGTCCAGACGCACAGCACCGCCAGATAGGCGACGGCGATCCAGGGCCGCTCGTACTCCTCCCGGCCGAACACGAAGATCAGCACCGCGTAGACCATCGTCAGGACGCGGTAGCCGGTCAGCGCCCGCCACAGCGGCTGCTCGACCGACATGCGCACGACACGCTCGCGCTTGGCCATCTCCCCCACCCCCGGAAAGCCCCCTCGCGGGGACCTACGCGCCGGACTCTTCCCGAGCGGCGATCTCTGCCTTGACGGCCTCCTTGGCCGCCTTCTCCGCCTCCGCGATCTGCCGCTTGGCGGCGGTCGCGTAGATGTCGACGTACTCCTGGCCGGACAGCTTCATGATCTCGTACATGACCTCGTCGGTCACCGAGCGGAGGATGAAGCGGTCCCCCTCCATGCCCTGGTAGCGGGTGAAGTCCAGCGGCTTGCCGATCCGGATCCCCGGGCGCATCAGCTTGGGGACGATCTTGCCGGGCGGCTGGATCTTCTCGGTGTCGATCATGGCGACCGGGATCACGGGCGCGCCGGTGGCCAGGGCGACACGCGCCAGGCCGCCGGGCTTGCCCCGGTAGAGACGGCCGTCGGGCGAGCGGGTGCCCTCGGGGTAGATCCCGAAGAGCCCACCTCCCTCGACGACCTCGATGCCGGCCTTGATGGCCGCCTCGCCCGCGCCGCGGGCACCCGAACGGTCCACCGGGAGCTGGCCGACGCCCTTGAAGAAGGCGGCGGTGAGCTTGCCCTTCACACCGGGGGTGGTGAAGTACTCGGCCTTGGCGATGAAGGTGACCTTGCGGTCCAGGACCGCGGGCAGGAAGAAGGAGTCCGAGAAGGACAGGTGGTTGCTCGCGAGGATCGCGGGTCCCTCGGCGGGAATGTTCTCCAGGCCCTCCACCCAGGGCCGGAAGGCAAGCTTCAGGGACCCTCCGAGGGAGAACTTCATTGCGCCGTAGATCAACTCGCCATGCCTTCCGTGTGCCGTCGCCACGACTTTATCCCTTACCGACGCACGGCCCCCGCTACGGCCCTGGTCGGTGTCGGTCCGGTCGCGTACCGTGAAGGTCCTTCCCCGTACTCCGTCGCTCCGACGCCCTCCGAAGGCGCCGGAGTCGCAACCGAACAGGAGACCCCGGTGCCGGTCCTTCCCGGAGCCGAGCCGTACCGCCATGAAGGCGGAGAGGTCGGCGTCCTTCTCTGTCACGGATTCACCGGTTCCCCGCAGTCGATGCGCCCGTGGGCCGAGTACCTGGCCGAGCGCGGTCTGACGGTGTCGGTGCCGCTGCTGCCCGGCCACGGCACCCGCTGGCAGGACATGCAGCTCACCACCTGGCACGACTGGTACGCGGAGGCGGACCGGGCCCTGCGCGAGCTCCGGGAGCGGTGCGAGACGGTCTTCGTCTTCGGCCTGTCCATGGGCGGGGCGCTCACGCTGCGGCTCGCCGCCCAGCACGGTGACGCGGTGCGGGGCATCGTCCTCGTCAACCCGGGCAACAAGGTGCACGGCCTGGCGGCGTACGCGCTGCCCGTCGTCCGGCACCTGGTCCCCTCCACGAAGGGCATCGCCAGCGACATCGCCAAGGAGGGCGCGGCCGAGGTCGGCTACGACCGGGTGCCGCTGCACGCCGCGCACTCCCTGCGGCAGCTCTTCCGGACCGTGGACGCGCAGCTCCCGCAGGTCACCCAGCCGGTGGTACTGCTCCACAGCCCCCAGGACCACGTCGTGCCGCCCGTCGACTCGGCCCGGATCCTCTCCCGCATCTCCTCCACGGACGTCCGGGAGGTCCTGCTGGAACAGAGCTACCACGTGGCGACGTTGGACCATGATGCGGAGCGGATCTTCGACGAGAGCCTGGCCTTCGTCGAGCGTCTGGCCCCGGATCTGGCCGACGGGAAGGGAAGCAGGAGCGGTGGCTGAGCAGCAGGACGGCGACGGGCGGGAGCCGCAGCCCATCGACGAGGAGGCGGCCTGGGCCGCGATCGTCGCCGGGTACGGCGAGGAGCCCGCGGACCCTCCGGGGACGAAGCCGTTCCGGCCCGTCGAGAACCTGTCGCTGCCGGAGCCCGAGGAGGAGGACGAGGGCGGTCCCGCCACGGAGATCCGGCCGGTGAAGGGTGCGGCCTGGAAGCCCCGGCCGAAGCCCGCGCCCGAGGACCCCGAGGCGGAGGAGGACCCGGAGGCGGGTCCCGAGCGGCCCGCGCTCGGCAGCTCGATCGTGTTCGCGCCCGGGGTGCTGGGCGGCCCCCGGGACTACTCCCCGTCCGAGCCCGACGAGACGGCCGGCGGCGCCGACGAGGGCCATTTCGTCCCGCCGGAGCCGCCCCCGCTGCCCGAGGCGGACACCACGACCAAGTTCGCCTGGCTCGCGGTCGTCGGCGGCCCGGTCCTGATGCTCGTCGCCGTCCTCCTCCAGTGGGACATGACCTGGTGGCTGACGACGATCTGCGTGGGCGGCTTCCTGGGCGGCTTCGCGACGCTGGTGGCCCGCATGAAGCACGACGACGAGGACGACGACGGCTTCGACGACCCGGGCCGCGGCGCGGTGGTCTGATTCCCGACGCCGGGCCCGGGCCGTCGGGGCCCACCGTTCATCCCGTCGCGGGGATCCGGACCGCCGCCAGTACCGGAAGGTGGTCGGTGGCGGCCCGCAGGTCCCCCGGGTCGAGGTGCTGGGGGACTCCGCAGCCGAGGAACTCGACGCCGGGGGTCGCCAGGATCGCGTCGATGCGCTGGTGGGGCTCGGCGGGGGTGGAGGTGTGCTCGCCGCCCCAGGGGCTGACCGCCCAGCCGTCCTGGAGCTCGTCGGTGAGGCGGGTGAAGGCGGGGCCTCCGGGGCGTTCGTTCAGGTCGCCGGCGACGAGGGCGTGCGGGGTGCCGAGGGCGGCGACCCGGTCGAGGACCATCCCTGCCTGGGCGTACCGCTCGTCCTTCCGCAGGCTCAGATGGCAGCTGACCAGACCGACCCGGGCCCCGGCGAAGCGGACGACGGCGGTCGCGAGGCCGCGCCGGTGCAGGCCGGGTGTCAGGGGCAGCAGGACGTCCTCCGTCCGCTCCACCGTGGCCCGCAGGGAGCACAGCAGCATCGGCCCGGCCGCGGTGGCGCCGCCACTCAGCATGACGAGCTCGCTCTTGGCGGCGAGCCGGGCGGCGTGTTTGCGCCAGCGGAAGAAGCGCGGGGCCTCCTGGACGAAGACGAGGTCCGGGGCGCAGGCCCGGATCACCCGGGCGAGGGCGTCCTCGTCGTCGCGCATCGAGCGGACGTTGTAGCTCAGGACCCGGAGGACGGCCGAACCGTCGCTCTCGGTGCGGGAGTTGGGCAGCTCACTGATCGCCATGACGGCCAACATACGACGACCGCCCGCCGTGTCCGAGAGGACGCGGCGGGCGGTCGTCGTATGGCTCCGTACCGGCTCAGCCCTGGCGGGCGAGGTCGGCCGCGCCGACCAGGCCGGCCTTGTTGCCGAGCTGGGCCGCGAGGACCTGCGCGTGCGGGCGCCACTGGCCGCCGATCAGCCAGCGCCGGAAGGACTTGCGGATCGGGTCGAGGACGAGGTCGCCCTCGTCGGAGACGCCGCCGCCGACGATGAACGCCGAGGGGTCGAAGAGCGAGGCCAGGTCGGCGAGACCGGCGCCCGCCCAGCGGGCCAGCTCGCGGAAGGAGTCGATCGCCACCGGGTCGCCCGCGCGGGCGGCCTGGCTGACGTGCTTGCCCTCGATGCCCTCCGGGGTGCCGTCGCCGAGGCCGAGGAGGATCTCCGCGCGCTCCGGGGTGGCGTTGGCGCGCTGCTTGGCGTACCGGACGAGGGCGCGCCCGGAGGCGTACTGCTCCCAGCAGCCCTGGCTGCCGCAGCCGCACAGCAGGCCGTCCGGGACGACCCGGATGTGGCCGAACTCGGCGGCCACGCCGAAGCGTCCGCGGCGCAGCTTGTTGCCGATGATGATGCCGCCGCCGAGGCCGGTGCCGAGGGTGATGCAGATGACGTCCTCGTGGCCCTTGCCGGCGCCGAACTTGTACTCGCCCCAGGCCGCCGCGTTGGCGTCGTTCTCGACGACGACGGGCAGGCCGACCCGCTGCTCGACCTTGTCCTTGAGCGGCTCGTGCCGCCAGTCGATGTTCGGCGCGAAGAGGACGGTGGCGCGCTTGTCGTCGACGTAGCCCGCGGCTCCGATGCCGACGGCCTCGATCTCGTACCCCTTGCCGGCCTCGGAGACCGCCGCGCAGATGGCGTCGACGATGCCTTCGGGGGTCGGCGGGGTGGGCACGGTGTGCGTGTCGAGGATGTTGCCCTCCTCGTCGACCACGCCGGCCGCGATCTTCGTGCCGCCGATGTCGACGCCGATGGTGAGTCCCATGTGTCCCTCAGTTTTCGGTCGAGCCCCGCTAAGGCCCACCGTACCCGAGCGGGGATGGCCCACCGGTCAGTCGAGGTCGATGTGCTGGCCGGTTCCGGGCCCCTCGTCGTCCTTGCGGTGGTCCTCGGGGTCGCCCTTTCCGGGCGTGTCCGCGTCGCGGCGCGGGTCGTCGTCATCGGGTACGGCGCCGCCGCGGGTCCAGCGGGTCTCGTGGCCCTCGACGGCGGAGCGGTAGGCGGCGAGCAGTTCGCTGCCGGCGGCGGCGAGGTGGTCGAAGACCTGCGGGTTGCGTTCGACGACGGGCTCGACGACGGCCTTCGCCTGGTTGACGAGCTGCTGCACGGTCTGCGCGGCCTGGCCGCCGAGGAGCGGGTTCCCGAAGCCGCCGGCGACCTTGTCGGCCACGGCCTCGAAGAGCTTGCGGAACTCCTCCGCGGGCGAGCCGGGCCCGTCCGCGCGCTGCGCCCGGCGGCGGGCCTTCTCCGCCTCCAGGTCCTCGGCACAGGCCTTGGCCCAGGCGTCCGAATCGCTCATGGCGTACTCCTCAATGGCTGCGTACTTCGACGGTACACGCCGCCTCAGGGGGTGCGGGGCCACAGCCCGGGGTCGGGCGTGAAGCGCACCCGGAGGTCGCCGTCGACGAGCCCGGCGCCGGTGACGGCGCAGCGGCGCAGGGCGCCCGGCAGCGGGACGCCGCGGCGGAACGCGCCGACGGTCAGGAGCAGTTCGTCGCCGCGGCGGACGAGGGAGAGCTCCTCCTTGACGGCGCCCGGCAGGGGGATGTGCCAGACCAGGACGCCGTCCTCCTCGCGCCGGTCCTCGACGGCCCACTCCGGTACGGGGACCGGTTTCCCGGCCCGGCCGGGCGCGAGGAGCACCAGGTCCTCGGCCCCGCGCGGGGCCCGTCCGAGATGCGGCAGCTCGTCCAGCTCGCCTCCGACGGCGGTACGGAGCTCCGCGAGGTGCCGGTGCTGTTCGGCGGTGAGTCCGGCCAGCCAGGGGTCCTCGGAACCGGCGGGCAGGATCCGGTTGGCGACGACGGCGTCGAGGCCGAGGCGCTGGACGGCGAGGCCGAGGCGGGCGGCGCGCAGGGCGCGGGCGGCGCCGGGGCCGGGTTCCAGGACGAGCCGGACGGTGGTGCCGGGGGCCTCGACGACGGCCTGGACCGCGGCGAGTTCGGCCTCCCAGCGGGCGGTCGTCTCGTACAGCCACTGCGCGGGCATGGGCACGCCGGCGAGCTGGGCCAGCATCGGCCGCAGGGCGCGGGCGGCCTGGCGCTCCGGGGGCAGCAGGCGGCGCAGATAGCGGCGGAGCTGCCCGGGCAGGGCGAGCAGGGCGAGTGCTTCGGGGAGCGGGGGCAGATCGACCACGGCGAGGTCGTGGTCGCCCTCCGCGGCGTCCCGCAGGGCCCTGAGCAGGGCGAACTGACGGCTCCCGGGGAGCTCGGTCAGCTCGGCCTCCTCGAAGGGGGCGGCGCCGAGGAGGTCCAGGGCGGCGGAGGAACGTTCCTGGAGGGCGAGGAACTCACGGCGGAAGTCGGCGCCGGGCCGCGGCCGCAGGAGCCTCACGCCCTCCGTCGGGTCCGCGTCCTCGGACACGAGCAGCACCCGGCGGCCGGCCCGCGCCTCGGCGAGGGCGGTGGCGGCGGCGAGGGTGCTGCGGCCTGCGCCGCCGGGGCCGGTGACAAGGATGATCCGCATGCGGCGGAACGTTACCGGGCCGCCCGTCGCGGGCCGTCGCCCCGCCCGTCGCGGGCACCGCCCCCGGAAAGGCTCACGCGCCCGATTCGACGCGCTGCTTCAGGCCCGCGAGGGCGCGGTCGATGATGACCTTCTCGGCCTTGCGCTTGATCATGCCGAGCATGGGGATCTTGACGTCGACGGTGAGCTGGTAGGTCACCTCGGTGCGGTCGCCGCCGAGGGCCTTCAGGAGGTAGGAGCCGTCGAGGGAGCGGAGCATCTGGGACTTGACCAGGGTCCAGCTGACCTCGTTGTCCCCGGTCCAGGTGTACGCGAGGGTGTGGTCGTCCTTGATGGCGCCCGCGTCGAGGAGGAGGCGGACCTTCTCCGCGCGCCCGGCGTCGTCGGAGGACAGGACCTCGGCCTCCTTCACCTCGCCGGTCCACTCGGGGTAGCGGGCGAAGTCGGCGATCACACCCATGACGTCGGCCGGCGCCGCCTCGATGGTGATGCTCGAGCTGGTGTGTTCGGCCATCGTGGTGGCTCCTCCACTGTGCGGTCCGGCGGAAGTACGAGGGCACAGTCGTGCCGATGGAAGGCTATCGCGCCCCCGTGGCCGCGCCGTCACCACTCCAGGGCGTAGGGCCTCCCGGTCGAGGCGAAGTGGCCGACGTTCACGCACTCGGTCGCACCGATCCGCATCCGCCGGGCGAGCGGCTGGTGGACGTGGCCGAAGAGGGCGTAGCGGGGCCGGACGCGGTGGATGGCGTCGAGCAGGGCCCGGCTGCCGCGCTCGAAGCGGCGGGCGACGGTGTCGTAGGTGAGGTCCGGTACGTCCGGCGGGATGTGGGAGCAGAGGACGTCGACGTCGCCGAGGGCCTCGACCTTGGCCGCGTACTCCTCGTCGGAGATCTCGTACGGGGTGCGCATGGGGGTGCGCAGACCGCCGCCGACGAAACCGAACACCAGCCCGCCGAGCTCGATCCGCTCGCCGTCGAGGACGGTCGTCCCCGGTCCGGCGAAGTCGCCCCAGAGCTGGGGGATGTCGACGTTCCCGTAGGTGGCGTAGGTGGGGGTGGGGAAGGCGGCGAAGAGTTCGGCGTACTGGCGGCGGACCGCGCCCTCGATGGCGGTGCCGCGGTCGACGTCGAGCTGGGCCCAGAGGCGTCGGCCCAGGTCGCGGGCCTCGTCGAAGCGGCGGGCGGTGCGGAGCTCGACGAGCCGGTCGGCGTTCTCGGTGCCGAAGAGGTCGGGGAAGATGCCCCGGCTGTGGTCGGCGTAGTCGAGGAAGAGGACCAGGTCACCGAGGCATATGAGGGCGTCGGCGCCCTCTCCGGCCTTGGCGAGGTCGCCGGCGTTGCCGTGCACGTCACTGACCACATGGACTCGCATGAGCCCACCTTAGGGGGTGTCACCTGCGGTTACTTGGGAGTCGTGAAACCTGTGGATTACTGTGCGCAGAGGAACGTCACACATATGTGACGCACGGAACATCTGACCGGGACCCCCTATCGGGAACCGCGTACCGGCGAGTAACGTCCGGGCAGTCCACCAGTCGTGCTCACCCCCACCGAGCACCTGCCCGACCATGGACTACACCGGTGCATCACACAGAGCCGTGGCGCCGGCGCCCGATGAGGAGCAGCAGTCTTGCGCGAGTTCAGCCTTCCGGCCCTGTACGAGGTCCCCACGGACGGCAACCTGACGGATCTCATCCGCCGCAACGCCTCCCAGCACCCAGACGTCGCCGTGATGGGGCGCAAGGTCGACGGCGTCTGGACCGACGTCACCGCCACGCAGTTCCTCGCCGAGGTCCGCGGGGCCGCCAAGGGTCTGATCGCCTCCGGCGTGGAGCCGGGCGACCGGGTCGCGCTGCTCTCCCGTACGCGCTACGAGTGGGTGCTCCTCGACTTCGCGATCTGGAGCGCGGGCGCGGTGACCGTGCCGGTGTACGAGACGAGCTCGCCGGAGCAGATCCAGTGGATCCTCGGCGACTCGGGCGCGACGCACGTCCTGGTGGAGAGCCCGGGGCACGCGGAGTCGGTGGAGTCCGTCCGGGCGGGCCTTCCGGAGCTCAAGGGCGTCTGGCAGATCGAGGACGACGCGGTCGCGCGGCTCACCGCGGCCGGCGAGGGCGTCTCCGACGAGCTGGTGGACGAGCGGATGTCGGCGGCGAACGCGGACGACCCGGCGACGATCGTCTACACCTCGGGCACGACGGGCCGCCCCAAGGGCTGCGTCCTGACGCACCGGGCCTTCTTCGCCGAGTGCGGCAACGTGGTGGAGCGGCTCAAGCCCCTCTTCCGTACGGGCGAGTGCTCGGTGCTGCTCTTCCTGCCGGCCGCGCACGTCTTCGGGCGGCTCGTCGAGATCGGGGCCATCATGGCGCCGATCAAGCTGGGCTGCGTACCGGACATCAAGAACCTCACCGACGAGCTGGCCTCGTTCAGGCCGACGCTGATCCTCGGCGTGCCGCGCGTCTTCGAGAAGGTCTACAACTCGGCGCGGGCGAAGGCGCAGGCCGACGGCAAGGGCAAGATCTTCGACAAGGCCGCGCACACGGCCATCGCGTACAGCCGGGCGATCGACACCCCGCAGGGCCCGTCCTTCGGCCTCCGGCTGAAGCACAAGATCTTCGACAAGCTGGTCTTCAGCAAGCTGCGGGCGGTGCTCGGCGGTCGCGGCGAGGCCGCGATCTCGGGCGGCGCGCCGCTCGGCGAGCGGCTCGGCCACTTCTTCCGGGGCATCGGCTTCACGGTCCTGGAGGGGTACGGCCTGACGGAGTCGTGCGCGGCGACCGCGTTCAACCCGTGGGACCGGCAGAAGATCGGCACGGTCGGGCAGCCGCTGCCGGGCTCGGTGGTGCGGATCGCCGACGACGGCGAGGTGCTGCTGCACGGCGAGCACGTCTTCTCGCGGTACTGGAACAACGAGGCGGCGACGGCCGAGGCCCTCGCGGACGGCTGGTTCCACACGGGTGACATCGGCACGCTCGACGAGGACGGCTACCTCGCGATCACCGGCCGCAAGAAGGAGATCCTGGTGACGGCGGGCGGCAAGAACGTCGCCCCGGCGGTCATCGAGGACCGGATCCGGGCGCACGCGCTGGTCGCGGAGTGCATGGTGGTCGGCGACGGGCGTCCGTTCGTGGGCGCGCTGGTCACGATCGACGAGGAGTTCCTCGGCCGCTGGGCCAGCGAGCACGGCAAGCCGGCCGGTTCGACGGCGGCCTCCCTCCGGGACGACGCGGAGCTCATCGCGGAGGTCCAGCGGGCGATCGACGACGGCAACGCGGCGGTCTCCAAGGCGGAGTCGGTCCGCAAGTTCCGCATCCTCCCCGCCCAGTTCACCGAGGAGGCGGGCCACATCACCCCGTCCCTGAAGCTGAAGCGGAACGTGGTGGCGAAGGACTTCGCCGACGAGATCGAGGCCATCTACACGAAGTAGGGGCGAGTACGGGAAGGGGCCCGGGGCGATCGCATCGCCCCGGGCCCCTTCCCGTGCTCCGGGGACTACAGCAGCTCGCGCAGCCGCTCGGCGAGCAGGTCCCAGCGCCACTTCTCCTCCACCCAGGCCCTGCCCCGCTCGCCCATGCGGGCGCGGAGCTCGGGGTCGAGGAGGAGGGTGGCGACGCGGTCGGCGGTCTCCTCGGCGGACTCGCCGCGGACGACCCAGCCGGTCTCGCCGTCGAGGACGGCGTCGGGCGCGCCGCCGGAGTCGCCGGCGACGACGGGCAGGCCGGTGGCGGAGGCCTCCAGGTAGACGATGCCGAGGCCCTCGACGTCGAGGCCGCCGCGCCGGGTGCGGCAGGGCATGGCGAAGACGTCGCCGGCCCCGTAGTGGGCGGGCAGCTCGGACCAGGGGACGGCGCCGGTGAACCGTACGGATCCGGCCACGCCCGTCTCGGCGGCGAGGCGGTGCAGGTCCTTCTCGTACGGTCCGCCGCCGACGATCAGGAGGACGGCGTCCGGCACCCGTCGCAGGATCGCGGGCATGGCCCGGATCAGGGTGTCCTGGCCCTTGCGGGGGACGAGCCGGGAGACGCAGACGACGACGGGGCGGTCGCTGAGCCCGAGACGGGCGCGGACCTCGTCGCCGCCCGAGTCGGGGTGGAAGGTCTTCTCGTCGACGCCGGGCGGGAGCTGCACCATGCGTCCCGCGGCGGCCGGGGTGAGGGCCGTCGCGATCCGGGAGCGGGTGTACTCGCCGAGGTAGGTGATCGTGTCGGTGCCCTCGCCGATGCGGCGCAGGAGCTGCCGGGCGGCCGGGAGCTGGGCCCAGCCCGCCTCGTGCCCGTGGGTGGTGGCGACGAGCCGCTTCGCTCCGGCCCGGCGCAGCGCGGGCGCCATCAGACCGAGCGGCGCGGCCGCGCCGAACCACACGGACTCGCAGCCGTGCTCGCGCAGGAGCGCGGTGGCGCGGGCCGTGACCCGGGGTGTGGGCAGCAGCATGGTGGTGCGATCCCGTACGACCGTGAAAGGCTGTTCGACGTCGAACGCGGCCGTCGCCTCGATCCCTTCACGGCTGCGCTTCCACGTGGAGGCGTAGACCACGATCCGGTCGGGATCCAGGCGGAGCGCCATGTTGTGCAGGAAGGCCTGGATTCCGCCGGGACGCGGCGGGAAGTCGTTGGTTACGATCAGGGTCTTGTGCATCGTGGCCGACAGTACGCGATCGCATCCACCGCCCGGCAACACGACCGCCCCGCTCCCGCGGGCCGACAGGACAAGGACGCAACAGTGACGACGGGTGCGGTGGGGAACGGGTCACGCACGGGTCTGCGGCTTCCGCTCGGCCTCTGGGGACTCTCCCGGGCCCTCCTGCTGCTGTGCGTCTTCAAGATCGTGGTGATCCCCGGGCCGGACATCACCTTCGACGTCTCGAACATCTACCAGGGCTGGTACGAGGTCCTGCGGACGGGCACGTACCCGCTGGACGACGTCACCTGGCAGTACCCGCCGGCCGCCGCGTTCGCGATCCTCGCCCCGGGCCTGCTGCCGTTCCTCGGCTACGCCTCCGCCTTCTTCCTCCTCGCCTTCCTCTGCGACGCCCTCGTCTTCGGGCTGCTCCTGTACACGGGCCGCCGCGCGGGCCGCTCCTCGCGCGGTGCCTGGTTCTGGCTGGCGGGCGTCCCGCTGCTCGGCCCGACCGCGTACGCCCGGTACGACGTGATGGTCACCGCCGTCGCCGTGGCCGCGCTCCTCGCGGCGGGCCGCAGCCCGCGCGTCCTCGGCGCGCTCGCCGGTTTCGGCGCGGTCCTGAAGGTGTGGCCGGTGCTGCTGCTCGCGGGCACCCCGAAGGGGCGGGCGACCTTCCGCTCCTGGCCGGCGGCGGTGGGCGCGGCGGCCGCCGCGCTGGGGTTCTGCCTGCTGTGGATGCCGGGGGCGCTGGCCTTCCTCGGCTTCCAGCGCGACCGGGGCACGGAGGTCGAGTCGCTGGGCGCGATGGTCTTCCACGTCCTGCGGCACGTCGGCTGGGAGGGCGAGGCGAAGATGAACTACGGCTCGATCGAGTTCCTCGGCCCGTACGTGTCCACCGTCTCGACGGCCGCCCTCGTGCTCACGATCGCCGCCTTCGGCTGGCTGCTCGTGTGGCGGGTCAAGGCGCGGCACTTCGCCTCGTCGACGGTGGCGGACGCGGCCTTCGTGGCGGTGCTGCTGTTCACGACGACGAGCCGGGTGCTCTCCCCCCAGTACATGCTGTGGCTGGTCGGCCTGGCGGCGGTGTGCCTCGCCCACCGGTCGAGCCGGATGCGGAAGCCCGCGCACCTGGTGCTGTGGGCGACGGCGGTGACGCAGTTCGAGTTCCCGGTGTGGTTCTCGCACGTGACGCGGAGCGATCCGCTGGGCATCGCGGTGCTGTTCACGCGGAACGGCCTGCTGATCGCCGCCACCCTCATCGCCTGCCGGATCCTGTGGCGGCACACGGTGACGGAGCCGCGTCTCGCCGCGACCGGGAAGATCCCCGCGCAGGCGACCCGGCCGGACCGCGAGAAGGCCCTGTCCGGCTCGTTCTGAGCCGCCCCGGGGCCGCGCTAGCCGAGCCGCTCGCCCAGGTACGTCCGCCAGTCGGCGGTGAACCGCTCCGGCGTGGTGTCCAGGACCTCCCGGAGCGCCTTCTCCACCGCGCCGTCCCGGCCCGGGTGGGCGCCGACCGCTCGGTAGAACGCGGTCAGCTTCTCCTCGCCCCAGCGGTCCGCGATCAGCTCGCAGGCCAGCCAGCCGCCCTCGTACGCCCGGGCCAGGGCCTCCGCGTCGCTGCCGAAGGCGAAGGCCGCGTCGTCGGGGAGCTCCGCCGGGAGGTCGCCGGCCCGGACCGCGCGGCCCAGCTCGGGGGCGGCCTGGGCGGCGGTGCGGTCGGTCCCCCGGTAGGCGACCCAGTCGGCGAAGCCCTCGGAGAGCCAGACCGGGGTGGCCCCGGTGGTCCGGGCGCGGGTCGCGACATGGGTGGTCTCGTGGGTGAGGACCAGCTGCCGGCCGAAGGCGCCGAGCGTCGCGTACGCCTCCGGGTTCACGATCACCCGGTCCGCGGGCGCGGTGGGGCCGCCGCCCGTCCGGCCGGTGGTGACGGCCGCGATGCCCCGGTAGGAGGCGGCGGGACCGCCGAGGAGCCGGCCCATCGCCTCGATCGAGGAGGGGACGAGGACCACGACCCGGCCCGCCCAGTTCCCGTGCCAGGCGTCCCCGACCGCGGGCACCGCCCGGTCCGCCGCCGTCGCGATCTCCCGCAGCCGCTCCCCGCTCTGCCCCACGCCCAGGACGAGGCTGCGCCGGCCGGTCACGGCCGTGATCTCGCCCTGCTGCCACAGCTGCTGCGGGGCGCCCTCGGCGGCGCGGTCGCCGGTGACGTACCAGCGGCCGTCCCGCTCGGCGAGGTCGAGGACCCGCTCGGTGGTGGCGGGCCCGGAGTCGTAGCCCTCGATCCGGTAGCCGAGCTCGGCCCTGGCGGTGGCCCGGCCCTCACCGGTCCGTTCGACGGCGGTGACCCGGTAGCGCCAGTCGCCCAGCGGGACCTTCGCGAGCCGGTCGAACTCGGTGCGCGCGGCCGGCACGAGCGCGGGGTCGAGGGCCGCGAGGTAGCCGGCCTCGTCCCGGTCGAGCAGCGCCCGCGCGTGCCGGTCGAGGAGGCCCTGGATCTCCCCGGACGCCGGTCCCGCCGCCGGTTCGGGCGCCGCGCACCCGCCGAGCGCGAGGAGCGCGGCCAGCAGACCCGCCGCCGCGCCGCGCACCGCTCCACTCCGCCGGATCGCCACGCCCCCGATCGTAAAGGGCGCCGAAGGGGCGCGGCCGGGGGAAGCGGAGCGTCAGACCCTGGTCACCGTCACGTGGGACATCATGTTCACCGGGTCGTAGCGGACCCTCGCGCCCGGGTAGGGGGCGTGGATGACCTGGCCGTTCCCGGCGTAGATGGCGACGTGGCTGGCGTCGCCGCGGTAGGTGACGAGGTCGCCCGGCTGCGCCTGCGAGAGCGGGACCTGCCGGCCGGCGTACCGCTGCGCGGAGGAGGTGCGCGGGAGGCTGATCCCGGCCTGCCGGTACGACCAGACCATCAGGCCGGAGCAGTCGAAGGCCGAGGGGCCGGTCGCCCCCCACACGTACGGCCTGCCGATCGCGCTGCGGGCGGCCATCACCGCGGCGGCGGCCCGCGAGGGGCCGAGGTCGGCGAGCGGCGGCAGCTCCTCGGCGGTCCCGCCGCCGGACCCGCCGTCGGGTCCGACGGCGCGCTCGCCGGTGCGGGAGACCCGGTCGTAGTCGGCGCGCTGCTCGACGGTGAGGGAGGCGAGCACCCGGCGGGCCTCGGCGAGCTTCCGTTCGACGGTGCGCTTGTGGCGGGCGACCTCGGCCCGGCTCTGCTCCAGTTCGGCGAGGGCCGCGCGGGCCTCGCTCCGCTTCTGGTTCAGGCTGCGCTGCTCGCGCCGGAGTTCGCCGAGCGCGGCGCTCTGGCGGGCGGTGACCCGGTCCAGGGCCGTGGCCCTGTCCAGATAGCTGTCGGGGTCGGAGGAGAGCAGCAGGGCGAGGGCGGGGTCGATGCCGCCGGAGCGGTACTGGGCGCCGGCGACCGAACCGAGCACGCCCCGCATGCGGTTGATGCGCTCCTGGCCCCGGGCGAGGCCGTCCTGTGCCTGGGAGACCGTCCGGCGCAGCGCGTCCGCCTTCTCTTCCGCCCGGTTGTAGCCCTCGGTGGCCTTCTCGGCCTCCTCGAAGAGGCGGTCGACCGTGGCGCGGGTGGCCGCGGGCGTGGCCCCGGGGTCGGCGCTCGCGGGGACGGCCGCGAAGGACGCCGCCGCGGTGGCCGCGGCGGCGGTGAGGACGGTGACCCTGGCGGGTCGGCGGTGGGACGCCACGAATTCGCGCTCCGTTCGGCTCGACGCAGACTGGCGCGGCAGACAGTAGCCGCTGATCAGTCCTCGTCCAACGAAGGCGCCGGGCACACAAAGTGACGCCCCGCCGGAGAACACAGGTCACCGGCGGGGCGTCAGGTCAGTGCGCGTCGTGGCGAACCACCCGATTGGGCGGTGGGCCGGAGCGGGTCGCGGCGGGTCAGCCGGCCACGCGGACGCCGAACATGAACGAGCCGATGGTGTTCATGGACTCGTAGCGGACGACGGCGCCCGTATGGGGGGCGTGCAGGACGGTGTTGTTGCCCGCGTACAGGCCCACGTGCGCCAGGCCGTTGAAGAAGACCAGGTCGCCCGGCTTGAGCTGGCTGCGGCCGATCTTCACGCCGTCGTTCTGCTGGGTGTAGGTGGTGCGGGTGAGCGTGACGCCGGCCTGGCGGTAGGACCACATCGTCAGACCGGAGCAGTCGTACGAGTAGGGGCCCTCGGCGCCGGAGACGTACGGCTTGCCGAGCTGGGTGGCGGCGGCGGCGAGCGCGGCGGCGCCGAAGCTGCTCGCGGGGGCCTCGTTGCCCAGGTCGGGGCGCGAGCCGGCGGCGTCGCGGCTGGCGCGCTGCGACTTCTCGCGCTCCTGCTGCTCCATCTTCTGGCGCTCGGCCGCGGTGAGGGTGTCGAGGAGCTTGCGGGCCTCGGCCAGCTTGCCGAGGTACTTCTGCTTCTTCTCGCCGAGCGTCTTGCGGACGTCCTCGAGGTCGGCCAGCTTCGAGGTGGCCTCGGCCCGCTCCTGGGCGAGCGTGCGCTGCTTGGCCTGGATCGTGGTGAGCACGTCGGCCTGCTGGGCGCTCAACTGGTCGATCGCGGACGCCTTGTCGAGGTAGGTGTCCGGGTCGGCGGAGAGGAAGAGCTGGAGCGCCGGGTCTATGCCGCCGGAGCGGTACTGGGCGCTGGCGACCGAACCGATCTGGTCGCGGAGGGTGTTGAGCTCCTCCTGACCGCGGGCCACCTTGTCCTGGAGCTGGCCGATCTCCTTCTGCAGCTTGCCCCGCTGCTCCTCGGCGAGGTTGTACTGCTCGGTGGCGACCTCGGCCTCTTCGTTCAGCTTGTCGACCTTCGACTTGACCTCGTCGATCTTCGGCTTCGCGGGAGCGGCCTGGGCCCCGGTCTGGGCGGTGAGCGCCACGGCGGCGGCGGCGGTCACGGTGAGCACGGTCACACGGGTGCGGCTCGGCTGCTTGGGTCGACGGTGGGACGCCACGAAGGCGAGCTCCTTCTTCCTCAGAGCCGCCCAACCGGTCAGGGGCAGGCGGTTCCTCCGCCGCCACCCCGGATGGGTGATCAACCGCGCGAAGGTTCGAAGCCCGACCCTAGTGACCAAGTTGTGATCAGTTCAAATCCCGACGGCAAAAATCTCGCTCACGCACCACTTTATTTACATACATCACACGGGCAGTGATGAGTACTTGACCGTGCGCCATCCAGAATTCGGGCATACCGCCCAGGAGTTGCGATGCGTCACGAGAGGCGCGAAAGCCGCTTCAGCAACAAGGCGGACGTCACCGGCCTGGCCCCCGCCTTCGCGACGCCGTCAGCCACCTCGCGGTCGGTGGAGACCACCACGACCGGCCGCCCCGGCGGCTCCGCCCGGACCAGCTGCCGGATCAACTCGTCGGCCGTGACACCGGGCTTGGAGAACAGCACCCGCACCCCGCGCGGCGGCGCGAGCAGCACCGGGGCCGCCAGCTCCGCCCCGTCGAAGACGCAGGTGACCTCGGCGCCCGAGCGGGCCGCCAGGGCCGACAGACTGCCGAGCAGCCGCAGCCGCTGCTTCTCCAACGGCATCGTGGGATAGCCGGTCTTGGTGACGTTGTAGCCGTCGACGACCAGATGCGCCTGCGGCAGCGCGAGCAGCTGGTCGAGCAGCGCCGGGTCCGTCTCGGAGAGCGCCCGCGCCGCGATGTCCTTCGGGGACATCCGCCCCGGCTCCACCGCGTCCACGGTGTCCGCGGGGTGCACCGAGACGGGCGGCAGCGCGAGTTCGCGCCGCAGCCCCTGGGCCGCGTCGAGGACCGTGTCGAGCAGCAGCCGCAGCCGCATGTCCTCTATCGAGCGGCCCTCGCGGGCGCTCCTGCGGCTCGCCTCGAGGGCCGACTCGACCTCGCCGAGCCGGGCCTTGAGCCGCCGGGTCTCGCTCTCGGCGGCCGACACCTGGGCCGCCGACTCCGCGCGCGCGGCCTCGATCTCGCCCTGGACCTTGCGCAGCGCGGCCTCGCCGCGCTTGACGTCGCTCTGGGCGCTGCGCAGCTTGCGCTGAAGCGATTCCGCTTCCTTGCGGGCGGTCTCCAGATCGCGCCGGAGCTGCTCGGTCTCGCTCCGGGAGCGGTCCTGGGCGGCCGCGAGCTCCTCGCGCAGCCGCTCCAGCTCGCGCCGGCCGGCCTCGTCGGCCCGCTCGGCGTCGACCCGCTGGGCCTCCTCGCCGGCGGCGGCGACCAGCTTGACCCAGCCGGGCGGGCGCAGCACATAGGCGGCCGCCGCCACGTCGACGGGGTCGGCGGCCGCGGGCGGGGTGCCGGTCTCCACGGCTCCGGCCAGCTCGGGCTGGCCCTGCTTGAACCGTTCGCCGATCCGCTGCCGGAAGAGCGGGTCGCTCTCCAGGGCGGCGGCCATCGCGTTGCCGGCGAACTTGGCCCGGCGACTCGCGGTGAAGCGGGCGTACTGCCGCAGGGGCGCGGGCAGCTCCGCGACGGTGAGCCCGCCGAAGGCGTCCGCGACCAGCGCGACGACCCGCCGCCGTACGCCTTCCGGCAATGGGTGGTCGAGCGTCTCGGCAGCGTCACCTGCCGCGCCGGCCGGCTCACCACCGTGCGCGGGCTGCTCCACGATCCGTCACCCCTATGTCGTCCGCGCCGTCCCTCAGGATTCGGCGCCCGGCCTGTCCACCAGTTCGATCTGATCCACCGCGTTGCACCAGCGGCAGCGGACCGACTCGATGGTCTCACTGACCACCTGCCGCTCCTCGACCGTCGGGTCTCCGGCCAGGTCCAGATGGACGTACTCCACGACCTTGGAGGAGCGGGTCACGTCGAAGCGGGTCAGATTGCCGCAGAGCGTGCAGCGCCAGCGGGTCTCGTCGGTCGGCAGGGGAACCGTCGTCATCGGTCCGTCCTTCTTCCTGTTGCGTGGTACCAGGTGCGGGTGCCGCGGTGCGCCGTCGAACTGCGGTGGTGGTGCCCGTAACCCTAAGGCCTCTCGGGGAGACCGGGGCACGGCGAGGCACTCTGTCCACTTCGGCCCCGGTACGCCATGATCTGTCCATGATCGACTGGCGAGGCGCGGTCCTCGGTGCCTGGCGGGGCACCCGCAGCGGACCCGCGGTGACGTACGGACTGATCGCCGCCTGCTGCCTGCTCTTCGTGATCAGCCCGGTCGCCGGAATCAATCCGGCGTACGGCACGGGCGACGAGCTCCTGGCCGCGCAGGGCGCCTACTTCCGCCGCTGGGGCGTCGTGCCCGCCGAACTGACGAGCGGCGATCCGCGCGCCCTGCTCACCCCGCTGACCGCGCTCTTCGTCCACGGCAGCTGGCTCCACCTGCTCGGCAACATGCTCTTCCTGTACGTCTTCGGAGCGATGGCCGAGGAGCGCATGGGGCCGGTCGAGTTCTGCCTCTTCTATCTGGGGACCGGCTACGTCGCCCTGCTCGGGTACGCGGTGGCGCACGCGGACAGCGAGCAGACCCTCGTCGGGGCCTCCGGGGCGATCTCCGCGGTGCTCGGGGCCTTCCTCTTCCTCTTCCCGCGCTCCCGGGTCACCAGCCTCTTCCCCTTCCTGTTCTTCCTGCCGCTGCGCTTCCCCGCCTGGATCGTGCTGATCTTCTGGTTCACGCTCCAGTGGCTGGCCGCGCGGGCGGCGGGCGCGGGACCCGGGGTCGCCTATCTGGCCCATGTCGTGGGCTTCTCCGTCGGCTTCCTCTACGCCTGGGGGCGCTTCCGCGGTGGGGATAGAGTGAAAGCCCCAGCCGCGGCGACCGAGGGAGAAAGCCAGCCGTGATCACCGCGATCGTGCTCATCAAGACCAGCGTGGACCGCATCCCCGAGATCGCCGAGTCGATCGCCGCGCTCGACAGCGTCAGCGAGGTCTTCTCGGTCACCGGTACGTACGACCTGATCGCCATGGTCCGGGTGCCGCGCCACGACGACCTGGCGGACGTGATCCCCGGCCGGATCAGCAAGATCCCGGGCGTCGAGGCCACGGACACCCACGTCGCCTTCCGCACGTACTCCCAGCACGACCTGGAGGCGGCCTTCGCCATCGGCCTGGAGTCCTGACACCGCGCACGCGGCATGGCTGAAGGGGGCCTCCCGGCCGGGAGGCCCCCTTCACCCGTACGAGTGGCTGATCAGCCGCGGTCCGGGACGCAGCGGCCGTCCTCGGTGCGGTACTTCCACTGCGCGCCGTCCCGGACGAGCTCCTTCACGGCGCCGACGAACCGCTCCACGTGCTCGTCCGGCGTACCGGCGCCGAAGCTCACCCGGATGGCGTTGAGGGACCGCTCCCCCGGGTTCGCCTCGGGGGCGCCGCACTCGCCCGGGTCCTGCGGGTCGCTGCCGAGCAGGGTGCGGACCAGCGGGTGGGCGCAGAAGAGACCGTCGCGGACGCCGATGCCGTACTCGGCGGAGAGCGCGGCGGCGAAGTGGGAGCTGTTCCAGCCCTCCACGACGAAGGAGATGACGCCCACGCGGGGCGCGTCGTCGCCGAAGAGCGAGAGGACGCGCACCTCGGGCACCTCGGCGAGGCCCTCGCGGACCTTGGCGATCAGGTGCCGCTCGCGGGCGACGAGGGAGTCGAAGCCGGCCTCGGTGAGCGCCTTGCAGGCGGAGGCGATGGAGTAGACGCCGATGACGTTCGGCGAACCGGCTTCGTGCCGGGCCGCGGTGGTGTGCCACTCCACGTCCACACCACCGTCGGCCCGACGGGCCACCTTGCGGGAGGCTCCGCCGCCCGCGAGGTAGGGCTCGGAATCCTGCAGCCAGTCGGCCCGCCCGGCGAGCACGCCGGAGCCGAAGGGCGCGTACAGCTTGTGCCCGGAGAAGGCGACCCAGTCCACGTCCAACTCCCTTACGGAGACCGAGTGGTGGGGCGCGAGCTGGGCGGCGTCGAGCACGATCCGGGCACCGTGCGCGTGCGCGGCGGCGGCGAGCTCCCTCACCGGCCACAGCTCACCGGTCACGTTGGAGGCACCGGTCACGCAGACCAGGGCCGGGCCGTAGGGGTCGCGGTCGGCGAGGGCGCGCTCCAGGGTCTCGACGGCCTGCCGCGGGGTGCGCGGCGCGTTGAGGTAGGTGACGCGGGCGTCGCGCCAGGGCAGCAGGGAGGCGTGGTGCTCGGTCTCGAAGACGAAGACCTGGCAGTCCGCGGGAATCACGGCGGCGAGCAGGTTGAGCGAGTCGGTGGTGGAGCGGGTGAAGACGACCTGGTCGCCGGGGCGGCAGTCGAGGAACTCGGCGACGGTGGCGCGGCTGTTCTCGAAGAGGTCGGTGGAGAGCTGGGAGAGGTAGCCGGCGCCGCGGTGCACGCTGCCGTAGTACGGGGCGTACGCGGCGACGTCGTCCCAGACCCGCTGGAGGGCCGGCGTGCTGGCCGCGTAGTCGAGCGCCGCGTAGGTCACCTCGCCGCCGGTGACGAGCGGGACGGTGACGTCCCGGCCGAGGACCGGCAGCGGGGCGGCGCAGCAGGGGTCGGTGGACTCGGCGGCGGCAGCGGTCTCGACGGTGGCGGCGTTCGGGCGTGCGGACATGGCGGTATCTCCCGGCATAAAAGGGGCGCGAAAAGGCGTGAAGGGGCCCGCGGGGCGGCAGCGCGCGAAGGGCTGCGCCGCACTACGGGTGGAGAGGGGAAGAGGGGCCGAAAGGGCCCTAACGCATTCGCTTGCTCACGAGACAACGCTCCCTAGAGGACCAAGGACCCCAAGGTGTGGCGCAGGGGTCCGCGCTTGCCGCAGGCTTCTGCTCGTACGGCCTGGTCTTCACCCGGGGCACCCCGCCACGGACGGAGGGTTGCCGGACAGCCGGCCGGGGCCTTGCAGCTGTCACTCATGACCTGTTTCAGAACTTATGCCAGACGATCTCTACGCCGCAACCCCGTCCCGGCATCCGGGACGGGGTCGCAATGCTCCGTTCATACGACCTCAGGCGTTGCTGGCGGCGATCCACCGCTCCAGGGAGCGGCGGGCCGCGCCGGAGTCGATCGACTCGGCCGCCTTCGCGATGCCGGCACTCAGCTGCTCCGCCAGGGTGCCCGTGCCGGGCTCCAGGGCGGTGAGCGCCGCCGCCGCGTTGAGCAGCACCGCGTCCCGTACCGGACCGGTCTCCCCCGCGAGCAGCCGGCGGGCCACGTCGGCGTTGTACGAGGCGTCGGCGCCGCGCAGGGCCTCCAGGGGGACGAGCTCGATGCCGACGTCCCGCGGGTCGAAGCGCTCCTCGGTGACGCCGCCGTCCTTGACCACCCAGACCCGGGAGGTGGAGGTGGTGGTCAGCTCGTCGAGGCCGTCGTCGCCGCGGAAGACGAGGGCGGAGTTGCCGCGCTCGGCGAAGACCCCGGCGACGACCGGCGCCATCCGCGGGTCGGCGACGCCGACGGCCTGGGCCCGCACCTTGGCCGGGTTGGTCAGCGGACCGAGGACGTTGAAGGTCGTCCGGATGCCCAGCTGGCCGCGGGCCGCGGCGACGTGCCGCAGCGAGGGGTGGAACTTGATCGCGAAGCAGAGGGTGATGCCGGCCTCGTCGGCGACCTCGGCGACCCTCCGCGGGCTCAGGTTGAGGTTGACGCCGAGCTTCTCCAGGACGTCGGAGGAGCCGGAGGCGGAGGAGGCGGCGCGGTTGCCGTGCTTGACGACCTTGGCACCCGTCCCGGCGACCACGATCGACGCCATCGTGGAGATGTTCACCGTCTTGGCGCCGTCGCCGCCGGTGCCGACGATGTCGACGGTCTTCCCGGGCACCTCGATGACGTTGGCGTGCGCGTACATGGTCCGTACGAGGCCGGCGATCTCCTGCACGGTCTCGCCCTTGGCGCGCAGCGCCACCATGAATCCGGCGATCTGCGCGTCGGTCGCCTCGCCGCTCATGATCAGGTCCATCGCCCAGGCCGTGTCGTCGGCGGTGAGGTCCTGGCCGTCGAGGAGACCGTTCAGCAGGACGGGCCAGGAGCGGCCCGCCGACGTAGGTCCTCCAGCGGGGGTCGCAGCGCTCATGGCAGCTCCTGTGATGATCACGTGACGGATACGGTTCCACCCTATCGACCTCCGGGGACGGCAAAGAGCCCCGTCCATCGAATGGACGGGGCTCTCGCCGTGGCGACACCTACAAGGTCAGGTGTTCAGGGGGATCAGTGGTGGCCGTGGCCGCTCTGGATCTCCTTGTACTCCTCGACCGTGGGCTTGGCGACCTGGCTGTCGTCGCCGTAGTAGCCCTTGTTGAGCTTGACCCGGAGCTTCTCCATGCGGCCGATCTTGCGCTCGACGCCGTTCTCGTCGACGGCCGGCGGAAGCTCAGCCGCCTCGTACTGCTCGTGCGCCGTGAGGCGGTGCAGCTCGCCCTGGCTGAGCGGCTGGTGGACCTCGACGAACTCACCGTGCGGCAGGCGCTTGATGATGCCCGACTCGCGGCCGTGCAGCACCTTGTCCTTGTCGCGGCGCTGGAGGCCGAGGCAGATCCGCTTCGTGGCGACGAACGCGATGACCGGACCGGCGAAGAAGAAGATCCGCACGAACCAGGTGATCGAGTTCAGCGACAGGTGGAAGTGGGTCGCCCAGAGGTCGTTTCCACCACCCACGAGCATGATCATGTACGCGGTGATCCAGGCGACGCCGAAGGCGGTGCGCGTCGGAGCGTTGCGCGGGCGCTGCGCGATGTGGTGCTCGCGCTTGTCGCCGGTGATCCAGGACTCGATGAACGGGTAGACCGCGATGGCCGCGAGGACCGCCGGGAAGATCGCCAGCGGGATCATCACGCCGAGGACCAGCGTGTGGCCCCACAGGTTGATCTCCCAGCCCGGCATGACACGGATCAGACCCTCGGCGAAGCCCATGTACCAGTCGGGCTGGGCGCCGGTGGACACCTGGTCCGGGCGGTACGGGCCGATGGCCCAGATCGGGTTGATCGAGGCGATCGCCGCGACGACCGCGATGACACCGAAGACCAGGAAGAAGAAGCCTCCGGCCTTCGCCATGTACACGGGCAGCAGCGGCATGCCGACGACGTTCTCGTTCGTCCGGCCGGGGCCGGCGAAGTGCGTGTGCTTGTGGACGAACACCAGGATGAGGTGGGCGACCACGAGGCCCAGCATGATGCCGGGGAGCAGCAGCACGTGCGCCGAGTAGAACCGGGCGACGAAGTCGCCGCCGGGGAACTCGCCGCCGAACAGGAACATCGACAGGTACGTGCCGAGGACCGGCACGGACAGGATCGCGCCCTGCATGAAGCGGACACCGGTGCCGGAGAGCAGGTCGTCCGGGAGCGAGTAACCGGTGAAGCCGGTGAACATGCCCAGGAAGAACAGCAGGAAGCCGAACAGCCAGTTGATCTCACGCGGCTTGCGGAACGCGCCGGTGAAGAAGACGCGCATCATGTGCACGAACATGCCGGCGAGGAAGATCAGCGCCGCCCAGTGGTGGATCTGCCGGATGAGCAGACCACCGCGCACCTCGAAGGAGATGTGCATGGTCGAGTTGAACGCCTCGGACATCAGCTGTCCCTGGAGCGGGACGTACGGTCCGACGTACTCCACCTCGTTCATCGACGGGTGGAAGAACATCGTCAGGTAGACGCCCGTCAGGATGATGATGAGGAAGCTGTAGAGGCAGACCTCGCCCAGCATGAAGGACCAGTGGTCCGGGAAGATCTTCCGCATGTTGGCCTTGGCCAGCGTGTAGATCCCCAGGCGACCGTCGGCCCAGTCGGCCACCCGCTCACCGGCGGGTGCCTTCTTCTGCGTGTTGGTCACAGTGCTCATCCGCGCTCCCAGAAGGCAGGACCGACGGGCTCTTCGAAGTCGCCGTGCGCCTCGAGGAAGCCCTTGTCGTTCACGCCGATCCGCAGCTGCGGAAGGGGGTGACCGGCCGGGCCGAAGATGACGCGGGCTCCGTCGGAGAGGTCGAAGGTGGACTGGTGGCACGGGCAGAGGACGTGGTGCGTCTGCTGCTCGTACAGGGAGATCGGGCAGCCCACGTGGGTGCAGATCTTCGAGAACGCGACGATGCCCTCGTGCGACCACTCGAGCTCGCGCTTGTCCTTGATGTCCTCCGGCTGGATCCGGACGATCATCAGGGCGGCCTTGGCGATCTGGGTCTGGAAGTGCTCGTCGTGCTCCGAGAGGCCCTCGGGCATCGCGAAGGTGAGCGAGCCGACCGCGACGTCCTCGGGACGCAGCGGCTCGTGCGTGTTCATGTTGATGAGCTGGAGCCCCTTGGTCCACATGGTGGTCCGGAGCTTCTTCTCGGGCAGGGGGCCCATGTCACGCAGCAGGACGATGCCGGAGAGCGGAACCATCGCCAGCGCTCCGAAGAGCGTGTTGCGGATCAGCTTGCGGCGGCCGAAGCCGGACTCGGCGGCACCGGCCGCGAAGTCCGCCATGACCTTCGCCTTGACCTCGGGCGTCGCCTGCATCGGGTGACGCTCGTCGGCGACCTCGACGTCGGACATCAGGGTGCGGGCCCAGTGGACCGCGCCCGCGCCGATGAAGAAGAGGGCGGCACCGAGGGTCAGACCCAGGGCGAAGTTGAGCGCGGACACGTGGCCGATGGGCCAGATGTACACGATCTCGTCGACCGGGAAGATCACGTACGAGGCGATGAAGCCGACGGTGGCCAGCATCGACAGCGCGAACATGAAGGCGACCGCACGCTCGGACCGGCGGGCGGCCCGCTCGTCGATGTCCTGGATGCGGGGCTTGTGGGGCGGGAGGCCCGGGTCGGCGAACGGGTCGTCGGCGACCTTCACCGCGCCGTGCGCGGTGTCCTGCCCTGCCGGCAGGGTCTCTTCTGGAATCTCTTGGCTACTCATGACTTCTTGGCCTTAGCGGTGTGGGCCGCGACCCAGATGGCAACTGCGATCAGCGCACCCAGACCGAAGACCCAGGCGAACAGGCCCTCGCTGACGGGGCCGAGGCCACCGAGCTTGAGACCACCCGGGCTGGCGGAATTGTCGCTGTTGACGGCCTGGACGTACGCGATGATGTCCTTCTTCTCCTTCTCCGGCATGGTCGTGTCGGGGAAGGAGGGCATGTTCTGCGGGCCGGTCTGCATGGCCTCGTAGAGGTGCTTCGGGTCCACGCCTTCGAGGCTGGGGGCGTACTTGCCGTAGGTCAGCGCGCCACCCTCGCCGGTGAAGTTGTGGCACTGGGCACAGTTGGTGCGGAACAGCTCGCCACCCTTGGCGATGTCGGCACCGTCAGGGCTGTACTGGCCCTCGGTCGGCACGATCGGGCCGGCGCCGAGGGAGGCCACGTACGCCGCGAGCTGGTCGATCTGGGCCTGCGAGTAGATGACCTTCTTGCGCGGGACCTGGGCGCCCGGCTGCTGGGCCGGCATACGGCCGGTGCCGACCTGGAAGTCGACCGCGGCCGAACCGACGCCGACGAGGGACGGGCCGTCAGTGGTGCCCTGACCGCCGGTTCCGTGGCAGCTGGCGCAGCCGACGGAGTAGAGCTTCTTGCCCTCCTCGATGGCGAGGGACTGGGCGGTTTCATCGGCCTTCGCCGTGCCCGCGGGCGCGAACGCGGCGTACAGCCCCCCAGTGGCCGCCAGCGCGAGAAGTAGGACGACGACCGCCGCCAGCGGATGGCGTCGTCGTGCGGAGAGCTTTTTCACGGATTACCCCGGTGTCAGGATCTTCTGCGTCGATGCTTGCTGGATGTCTCGGTCCGCCGTGGAGGCGGAACCGATTACTTGATCATGTAGATCGTGGCGAAGAGGCCGATCCAGACGACATCGACGAAGTGCCAGTAGTAGGACACGACGATGGCGGCGGTTGCCTGCTCGTGGGTGAACCTCTTGGCGGCGTAGGTCCGGCCGAGGACCAGCAGGAAGGCGATGAGACCGCCCGTCACGTGCAGTCCGTGGAAGCCGGTGGTCAGGTAGAACACCGTGCCGTACGGGTCGGAGGACAGCGAGAGGCCGTCCTTCTTGACCAGCTCGGTGTACTCGAAGACCTGGCCGCCGATGAAGATCGCACCCATCACGAACGTGATGATGAACCACGTCCGGAGCTTCTTCACATCGCCCCGCTCGGCGGCGAAGACGCCGAGCTGGCAGGTGAGGGAGGAGAGCACCAGGATCGTGGTGTTGGTCGCCGAGAAGGGGAAGTTCAAGGCCGAGGCCTTTTCCGCCCAGAACTCGGGACCCGTCACCGATCGCAGGGTGAAGTACATCGCGAAGAGGGCCGCGAAGAACATCAGCTCGGAGCTCAACCAGATGATGGTTCCGACGCTGGTGAGGTTCGGTCGATTGACCGACGGGTGCGCGTGCCCTGTTTCTACTGTCGTTACTGTCGCCACGACCGACATTATGTCGGTCGCTTATCCCGCCCTCACTCCGGGGGGTGCCGTTCGGAGTGTCAGGGGGCCGTGTCCAGCCCGAACGGCCCAGTGCGCGGGCCCCGGAGCGCCGTTCGAACAGGTGTTGAACGGGTGTTGACGGGGTGTGGAGCGGAGTAGCATCCGGCGCATCGATCGACGACCTTCCCACGGACTTCCCCACGGAGGAACGATGCAGTCGAGTGCCACGGTCCTGGTCTACAGCGACGACGCCAACACCCGCGCGCAGGTGCGGCTCGCGGCCGGACGCAGGCCCGCGGCCGACGTTCCCCCGGTCGAGTTCGTGGAGTGCGCGACGCTGCCGGCGGTCCTGAAGCGCCTGGACGAGGGCGGGATCGACGTGTGCGTGCTCGACGGCGAGGCGGTGCCCGCCGGAGGCATGGGGGTGTGCCGGCAGATCAAGGACGAGGTCTTCCACTGCCCGCCGGTGCTGCTGCTCATCGGACGCCCGCAGGACGCCTGGCTGGCCACCTGGAGCCGCGCGGACGCCGCGGTCACCCTTCCGGTGGAACCGGTCGAGTTCGCGGCGTCCCTGGCCGCCCTGCTGCGCTCGCGCCTGTCGCTCGACGCCTGAGCCGCCCAGGACGCCTGATCCCGCGGGAAGGGGCCTGTCCGCCGGACAGGCCCCTTCCGTGTCGGACAGACCCCTTCCGGGTCAGATCGAGGGCCTCAGACGGGCCTTCTCGGTGGGGGCCACCGGGCTTCCGGCGGTCTCCACCAGGGCGCTGCCCGTGCGCCACTTGTCCCACGGCATGTTCCAGTCGCCGAAGCCGTTGCCGAAGGTGTCCATCGCCTCGCCGGCGCTGTTGACGACGCGGACGATGTCTCCGGGGCGGACGGTCTCGTAGAACCAGGCCGCGTTCCCCGTCGACATGCCGACGCAGCCGTGGCTGACGTTCTCGACGCCCTGCGAGTCGACGGACCAGGGCGCGGCGTGCACGTACTCGCCGCTCCAGGTCACCCGGGTGGCGTAGTACACGGGCAGGTCGTACGAGTCGGAGCTGCCCTCCGAGATGCCGATGCTGGTGCCCCGCATCCGCACGTAGTACTCCTTGCCGAGCACCACCTTGATGCCGTTGCGGGTGGAGAAGCCGGGCTTGCCGGTGGTCACCGGAATGGTGTTGATCACTTCTCCGTTGCGCTTCACGGTCATGTAGTGCGACTCGGCGTCCGCGACGGCCTCGATCCGGTCGCCGATGGTGAGCTTCAGCGCCTTGGAGGCGCCGCCGTAGAGCTTGTCGCCGACCTTGAGGCCGTCGAGGTTGCCGGTGGCCGTGACGAGCGCCCCGGCCGGCCAGTACTCCTTCGGACGGTAGTGCAGCTTCTTGTCGTCCACCCAGTACCAGGCGCCCTCGACGGCGGGCGTGGAACGGACCTTGAGGGCCTGTTCGACGACCGCGCGGGCCGCCCGGTCCTTGACGGGGAGGCTGAGTTCCGCCGTGATGGGCTGTCCGACGCCGTACGTGCCCGCCTCCGGCCCGAAGGTCACGGTGAGGGCCCGTTTGGCCGGAGCCGTCTCGAAAGTGAACGTACGGGCGCCTGGAGCGCCGTCCTCGTCCTCGGTGGCCACCCGGACCGTGTAGCGGGCTCCGGCCGCGAGAGAGGCCGTGGAGCGCCAGCGCTGTCCGTCCGCGGTGAGTTCGCCGGCCAGGTGGTGCCCGGAGGCGTCGGTGGCGGTGACGTCGGTGATCCGGCCGTCGTCGCCCTTGGTGGTGATCTCCAGGGGCTTCTCGGGGTCCGCCTTGGCGCCGTCGGCGGGGGCGCTGACCGCGAGCTGGTCCGCCGCGTCGTAGGCCTTCTCCGACAGCGGGTGGCCGTCGGAGCCCGCGCACGCGGTGGCGCCGGCGGTGACGGTGACGGCCAGAAGAGTGCAGCTCAGAACAGTCCGAATGCGCGGCGTGTCGTTCATGACTTCACGCTAAGGACAATCCTCGCGGCCAGCGCGCCGAGTGCTGCAAAAGAGGGGCCCGGACACTTCGCTGACGAAGTGTCCGGGCCCCTCGGGTGCTCCGGTGGGAGCGGGGTACCGCCGACTACTGGTTCTGGTTCTCACCGCGGTAGAACTCGAAGACCCAGCCGAACAGGCCGACGAGGATCAGCGGGGCGGAGAAGTACAGGATCCACCAGCCCATCGCGATCGCGAGGAAGGCGAGCGCGCCACCGACGGCCAGCGAGAGCGGCTGCCAGCTGTGCGGGGCGAAGAAGCCCACCTCACCGGCCTCGTCCGCGACGTCGGCCTCCTTGTCGTCCTGCGCCATCGCGTCGACACGCTTGGCCGTGAAGGCCAGGTAGTAGCCGATCATGATGCAGAGCCCGAAGGCCAGGAAGAGCGCCGTCGTACCGACCGGCTCCTTCGACCACACGCCATAGAGCACTGCCATGGCGAGGACGAAGACGCTCAACCAGATGAACATCTTGCCCTGGATCTTCACTTGCCGGCCTCCTTGCTGCCCGTGAGGGCCGCGGCCTCGTGCGGCTTGTTCTCGAGCTGGTCGAGAGCCGCGATCTCAGGGTGGTGCAGGTCGAACGCCGGGGATTCCGAACGGATCCGCGGCAGGGTGAGGAAGTTGTGCCGCGGCGGCGGGCAGGACGTCGCCCACTCGAGCGAACGGCCGTAGCCCCACGGGTCGTCGACCTCGATCTTCTTGCCGTACTTGGCGGTCTTCCAGACGTTGTAGAAGAACGGCAGGATCGACAGGCCGAGCAGGAACGAGGAGATCGTCGAGATCGTGTTCAGCGTGGTGAAGCCGTCGGCGTCCAGGTAGTCCGCGTAACGACGCGGCATGCCCTCGGCACCGAGCCAGTGCTGCACCAGGAACGTGCCGTGGAAGCCCACGAACAGCGTCCAGAACGTGATCTTGCCGAGGCGCTCGTCGAGCATCTTGCCCGTGAACTTCGGCCACCAGAAGTGGAAGCCGGAGAACATCGCGAAGACGACGGTGCCGAAGATGACGTAGTGGAAGTGCGCCACGACGAAGTACGAGTCGGAGACGTGGAAGTCCATCGGGGGCGAGGCCAGGATGACGCCGGTCAGACCACCGAAGGTGAAGGTGATCAGGAAGCCGACGGCCCAGAGCATCGGGGTCTCGAAGGACAGCGAGCCCTTCCACATCGTTCCGATCCAGTTGAAGAACTTCACGCCGGTCGGAACGGCGATGAGGAACGTCATGAAGGAGAAGAACGGGAGGAGCACGCCACCGGTGACGTACATGTGGTGGGCCCACACGGTCACGGACAGACCGGCGATCGCGATGGTCGCGGCCACCAGACCGATGTAGCCGAACATCGGCTTGCGGCTGAAGACCGGGATGACCTCGGAGATGATGCCGAAGAAGGGCAAGGCGATGATGTACACCTCTGGGTGTCCGAAGAACCAGAAGAGGTGTTGCCAGAGCAGCGCTCCGCCGTTGGCCGCGTCGAAGACGTGGGCACCGAACTTGCGGTCCGCCTCGAGGGCGAACAGCGCGGCCGCCAGGACCGGGAAGGCGAGCAGGACCAGGACACCGGTCAGCAGCACGTTCCAGGTGAAGATCGGCATGCGGAACATCGTCATGCCCGGGGCGCGCATGCAGATGATCGTGGTGATGAAGTTGACCGAACCGAGGATCGTGCCGAAGCCGGAGAAGGCCAGACCCATGATCCACATGTCGGCGCCGACACCCGGCGAGCGGACGGCGTCCGACAGCGGGGAGTAGGCGAACCAGCCGAAGTCGGCCGCACCCTGCGGGGTGAGGAAGCCGGCCACCGCGATGATCGAGCCGAAGAGGTACAGCCAGTAGGCGAACATGTTCAGCCGCGGGAACGCCACGTCGGGCGCGCCGATCTGCAGCGGCATGATCCAGTTCGCGAAACCGGCGAACAGCGGCGTCGCGAACATCAGCAGCATGATCGTGCCGTGCATCGTGAACGCCTGGTTGAACTGCTCGTTCGACATGATCTGCGTACCCGGACGGGCCAGCTCGGCGCGCATGAAGAGCGCCATGAGGCCACCGATGCAGAAGAAGACGAACGACGTGACCAGGTACAGCGTACCGATGGTCTTGTGGTCCGTGGTGGTGAGCCACTTGATGACCACGTTGCCGGGCTGCTTGCGCCGTACGGGCAGCTCGTTCTCGTACGAGTCCTCAGCTGCGGCGGCACCCTGGGTTTCGTTGGGGATGCTCACAGTTGGTGCTTCTCCGCATTCCTAGCCGGGTCCGTCTGCTCGATGCCGGACGGGATGTAACCGGTCTGCCCCTTCGCGGCCAGCTCCTTCAGGTGCGCCTGGTAGCGCTCCGGAGAGACCACCTTGACGTTGAAGAGCATCCGGGAGTGGTCGACACCGCACAGCTCGGCGCACTTCCCGAGGAAGGTGCCTTCCTGCGTCGGGATGACCTCGAAGGCGTTCGTGTGACCCGGAATGACGTCCTGCTTCATGAGGAAGGGGACCACCCAGAAGGAGTGGATGACGTCACGGGAGGTCAGGACGAACCGGACCTTCTCGCCCTTCGGCAGCCACAGGGTCGGGCCCGGGTTGCCGGTCTGCGGGTTCCGGTCGCCGGGGATGCCGGCGTCGTAGACACCGCCCGCGTTCTCCGGGAAGTCCGCGAGGAACTTGTCCGGGAGCGTGGCGAGGTTCTTGTCCGTCTTGGCGTCACCCTTCACACCGGGCACGTTCTCGACGTAGTTGAAGCCCCAGCTCCACTGGTAGCCGACCACGTTGATCGTGTGAGGCGGCTTCGGGGTGAGCTCGAGGAGCTTCGACTCGTCGCGTGCGGTGAAGTAGAAGAGCACCGAGACGATGATGAGCGGAGTGACCGTGTACAGCGCCTCGATGGGCATGTTGTAACGGGTCTGCGGAGGTACCTCGACCTTGGTCCGGCTGCGCCGGTGGAAGATGGTGGCCCAGAGGATCAGGCCCCACACCAGGACGCCCGTGATCAGGGCGGCGGCCCAGGAACCCTGCCACAGGGAGAGGATCTGAGGCGCCTCTTCCGTGACGGGGGTGGGCATACCAAGGCGGGGGAAGTCTTCCCAGTTGTACGAGCAGCCCGTGGCTGTCGCCAGGATCAGGCCCGCAGTCAGCACCTGCGGCAGCTTCCGCCGCATCGGGCGCCGCGACGAGCGGTCGGAGCCGTTGGGACTCACGTAGCGCCTTCCCGAGAGTCTCGGCCCGCAGTGGTCGGCCACGGCCGTCCGTCTCGCTGGTCGGTCGCCGCCCCGGCCGCGGGCAGGGGTTTGGATGTTTATGCGGACCAAACCCTACTGGACGCTATTTGGGGTCGCGCGGGGAGGGTGCCCAACGCGCCGTCCGAGTCCCCGAAGGGGTGGACTCCGGTGTTCCGGAGGGGCGTACGGAACCCCCGTTCGGCGGTCTGCCGACGCGCCGGGCTGTACTTCTGACGGGGGCTCATCGCACACGGGGAGACGCCCGGACGGGGGGCCTCGGAGCGGGGGGAAAGCCGGGCTGCGGGGCCGCGCCGCACGGCGGGGACGCCGGGGCGTGGGGGGTGCGCCGGGAGCCCCGGGCCGTGGGGGCGTGCCGCGCACTCGGAACCCCAGGCCGCGAGACCTCGTCACGCGGCGGGAGCCCCGGGCCGCGAAGCCTCGTCGCGGGGGGGTGCCCGGGCTGCGGGGCCTCATCGCACGGGGGAACCCTTGGCCGCGGGGCCGTATCGCGCGGGAAGAGCCCCAGGTCGCGGGGCCTCGGCGAGCGCCGGAAGCCCGGACCTCGAAGCCTTGCCGCGCACCTGGAACCCCCGGCCGCGAAGCCTCGTCGCGCGCCAGGAGCCCCGGTCATGAAGCCGCGTCGCGCGCCGGGAACCCCCGGCCATGAAGCCGCGTCACGCGCCAGGAGCCCCGGTCATGAAGCCGCGTCGCGCGCCGGGAACCCCAGGTCGCAAGGCCGTGTCGCGGGTCAGGGTGCGGGGTCTCGCCGCGCACAGGAACCCCGGATCCGTGGTGGGGGATCTCCGCGTTCTACGGTGGGTGGATGCCGTACTTCGACGCCGCGTCCGCTGCTCCGTTGCATCCCGTCGCCCGCCAGGCGCTGCTCGCCTCTTTGGACGAGGGGTGGGCCGACCCGGCCCGGCTGTACCGGGAGGGGCGGCGGGCCAGGCTGCTGCTCGACGCGGCGCGGGAGGCCGCGGCGGAGGCCGTGGGGTGTCGTCCGGACGAGCTCGTGTTCACTCCTTCGGGGACGCGCGCGGTTCACGCCGGGGTGGCGGGCGCGCTCGCGGGGCGTCGGCGTGTCGGGAACCGGCTCGTGGTCTCGGCGGTCGAGCACTCCTCCGTGCTGCACGCCGGCGAGGCGCACGCGGCGGCGGGCGGCACGGTGACGGAGGTGCCGGTGGGCCGGTCGGGCGCCGTGGACGCGTCCGTCTTCGCGGCGGAGCTCGGCTCCGGCACGGCCCTGGCGTGCCTCCAGTCGGCCAACCACGAGGTGGGCACGGAGCAGCCGGTGGCCGAGGTCGCCGAGGCCTGCCGGGCGGCGGAGGTGCCGCTCCTCGTGGACGCGGCGCAGTCGCTGGGCTGGGGCCCGGCGCCGGCGGGCTGGTCGCTGCTCACGGCGAGCGCGCACAAGTGGGGCGGTCCGGCGGGCGTCGGCCTCCTCGCCGTGCGCAAGGGTGTCCGGTTCGCTCCCCAAGGCCCCGCGGACGAAAGGGAGTCGGGGCGGGCGCCCGGCTTCGAGAACCTGCCGGCGATCGTGGCGGCGGCGGCCTCGCTGCGGGCGGTCCGGGCGGAGGCGGCGGCCGAGGGGGCGCGGCTGCGGACCCTGGTGGACCGGATCCGGGCGCGGGTGCCGGAGCTGGTGCCGGACGTGGAGGTGGTGGGCGACCCGGTGCGCCGGCTCCCCCACCTCGTCACCTTCTCCTGTCTGTACGTCGACGGGGAGACGCTGCTGTCGGAGCTGGACCGGGAGGGTTTCTCCGTTTCGTCCGGTTCTTCGTGCACGAGTTCGACGCTGACGCCCAGCCATGTGCTGCGCGCGATGGGCGTCCTGAGCGAGGGAAACGTCCGCGTGTCCCTCCCCGGCGGGACCTCGGCGGAGGACGTGGACCGCTTCCTCGCCGTGCTCCCGGGGGTGGTGGCGGGGGTGCGGGAGCGGCTGGGCGCCCCCGTCTCCGTGCCGTCCGCCCCGGCGCCCTCGGGCTCCCTCGTCGTCGACTCCCTGGGCAAGCGCTGCCCGATCCCGGTCATCGAACTCGCGAAGGTCATCGGCGACGTGCCGCTGGGCGGGACGGTGACGGTCCTGTCGGACGACGAGGCGGCCCGGCTGGACATCCCGGCGTGGTGCGAGATGCGGGGGCAGGAGTACGCGGGCGAGTCGCCTTCGGCGGCGGGCGGGGTGGCGTACGTGGTGCGCCGGGTGTCGTAGCGCGCCCCACTGCCCACACGGCAGCGGGGCGCGGGAGGCGTCAGACCAGGTGGGCGTGGACCTCGGCGGCGGCCTCGTCGCCGTAGGCCTTGGTGAAGCGCTCCATGAAGTGGGCCCGCCGCAGCGTGTACTCCTGGGTGCCGAGCGTCTCGATGACCAGGGTCGCGAGCATGCAGCCCACCTGCGCGGCCCGCTCGAGGCCGACGCCCCAGGACAGGCCGGTCAGGAAGCCCGCGCGGAAGGCGTCGCCGACGCCGGTCGGGTCGACCTTGGCGGTCTCCTCGGGGCAGCCGACCTCGATGGGGGTCTCGCCGACGCGCTCGATGCGGACGCCGCGCGAGCCGAGGGTGGTGACGCGGTGGCCGACGCGGGAGAGGATCTCGGCCTCGGTCCAGCCGGTCTTGGACTCGATGAGGCCCTTCTCGTACTCGTTCGAGAAGAGGTAGGTGGCGCCGTCGAGGAGGGTGCGGATCTCCTCCCCGTCCATGCGCGCGATCTGCTGCGAGAAGTCGGCGGCGAAGGGGATGGAGCGGGTGCGGCACTCCTCCGTGTGGCGGAGCATCGCCTCGGGGTCGTCGGCGCCGATGAGGACCAGGTCGAGGCCGCCCACGCGGTCGGCGACGGCCTTGAGCTCGATCAGCCGGGCCTCGCTCATGGCGCCGGTGTAGAAGGAGCCGATCTGGTTGTGGTCGGCGTCGGTGGTGCAGACGAAGCGCGCGGTGTGCAGGACCTCGGAGATGCGCACCGAGGCGGTGTCGACGCCGTGCCGGTCGAGCCAGGCGCGGTACTCGTCGAAGTCGTACCCGGCCGCGCCGACGAGGATCGGGCTGCCGCCGAGCTGACCCATGCCGAAGCAGATGTTCGGGGCGACGCCGCCCCGGCGGACGTCGAGGTTGTCGACGAGGAAGGAGAGGGACACCGTGTGGAGCTGGTCGGCCACCAGCTGGTCGGCGAACCGGCCGGGGAAGGTCATGAGGTGGTCGGTGGCGATGGAGCCGGTGACTGCGATACGCACGGCGGGGTGCTCCTGCGGAGTTCAGTAGGGGCGCGCGAGGCGCTCGAACGAAGGACGACAGTTCACGCTACCGGCTGGGGGACTCCCTGCCGAACAGTGGAAACTACCCCAGAGTAGGTCTTTTCCCCGGAGCGGTGCGGTGCATACGGTGCGCCCATGACCATGTACCCCGCTCCTCGCGAGCGACACGAGTCCGAGTTGAGCCTCGCCCAGCTGCGCGGGGACGGTGCTCGGATGGCCCCCCACTGGGTCACCCCGGTCTCCCCCGCACCCGTACGGGTCTCCCCCGCGTCGATCCACGGGGTCGTCGTGCCGGCGGCCTCGGCCCGGCTGATCGAGGCCACCGCCGAGTACGGCGGCTGACGGACGGAACCGTCCGCCCGTCCGCTCCGTCCCATCGGCGTCCGGTCGAGACGAGGGAGCGTGTGCGGTGAGCGGTACGGAGAACGTACGGAGGCGACGGAACGTCCTCGCCGCCTCGGTGGCGGCGGGTGTGCTGCTCGCCGGGGGCGGTGGCGTCTATCTGGCGGTGGCGGCGACGTCGCCGGGCACGGGGACACCGGCCGCGGTGGCGGACGAGGCCGCCCGGACGGCGCCGCCCCCGCCGCTGCGCCTGGAGACCGGGGGCGGCGGTGCCGGGATCGCGCCCGGCGAACCGGACCCGGGCGGCGGCCCGAGCGGGACGGTCTACAAAGCCAAGGGCCCCCTCCCCCAAGGGCCCTCCTCGGCCGCGGTCCACCGGCCCGAGGGCCTGGTCACCTCGGCGGAGGTGACCAGGCTGGCCGAAGCGCTCGGGATCGAGGGCCGGCCCGCGCTGGTCGGGGACGTCTGGACGATCGGGCCCGAGAAGGACGGCCAGGGGCCGCGCCTCGACGTGGCCCGGAAGGCGCCGGGGAACTGGACGTACTCCTGGTACGACGGCGGCCCGGTCGGCGACTCCTGCCTCAAGGGCCCGGCCTGCCCGCCCCCGGGCGAGGTGAAGCCCCCGGCCGCGGGCCGTACGCCGGTGAGCGAGGCGGCGGCGAAGGCGGCGGCCGTCCCCGTCCTGAAGGCGCTCGGCCAGGACGACGCGAAGGTGACCGCGACCCAGGTGATCGACGGCTCGGTGCGGGTGGTCAACGCCGATCCGGTGGTGGACGGGCTGCCGACCCACGGCTGGTCGACGGGGCTGCACATCGGTCCGGACGGGAAGGCGGTCGGCGGGAGCGGGATGCTCAAGGAGCCGGCGAAGGGCGCCACGTACCCCGTGGTCGGCGCGGAGAAGGCGCTCGCGGAGCTGAACGAGGAGTCGAAGGGCACGGGCCCGGTCGGCATCGGCGGCTGCGCGACCGACCCGCCGGCGGGAGCGGGGGTCGACGGGAACGGCAAGGACGACCCCACCGCGCCCTGTCGGTCGCACGGGGACGTGGCGCCGCCGACCGAGGTCCCGGTGACGGGTGCGGTGTTCGGTCTGGCCGCCGAGGACGTGGCCGGCGAGCGGCTGCTCGTACCGGCGTGGCTGTTCACCGCGGACCCGGTGGACGCGGCGCCCTACACGGTGGTGGAGACGGCGGTGGCCCGGGAGTACCTGGCGCCGCCGGTGAAGCCCTCGCCGCCGGACCAGGGCACGGCGCCGGCCCGGCAGATCGAGTCGTACCGGACGGCGGACGACGGCCGGAAACTGACGGTCACCTTCTGGGGCGGGGTGTGCAGCACGTACACCGTCACGGCGAAGGAGACCCCGGAGCGGGTCACCGTCCGGGTGGCGGAGGCTCCGACGGACCCGGACAAGGTGTGCATCGCCATCGCGGTGGAGGTCACGAAGACGGTGACCCTGGACGGTCCGCTGGGCGACCGGACCGTGGTCGACGGGGCGAGCGGGCAGCCGGTGCCCCGGCGCTGACGCCTCCGTACACGCGTGAGGGCGGTGGCCCCGGGAGCTCCCGGGGGCACCGCCCTCACGCGTGTACGGGTTTAGCTGAACGAGTCGCCGCAGGCGCAGGAGCCCGTGGCGTTCGGGTTGTCGATGGTGAAGCCCTGCTTCTCGATCGTGTCGACGAAGTCGATCGACGCGCCGCCCAGGTACGGGGCGCTCATGCGGTCGGTGACGACCTTGACGCCGTCGAAGTCCTTCACGACGTCGCCGTCGAGCGAGCGCTCGTCGAAGAACAGCTGGTAACGCAGGCCGGAGCAGCCACCGGGCTGAACGGCGACGCGCAGGGCCAGGTCCTCACGGCCTTCCTGGTCGAGGAGGGCCTTGACCTTGGCCGCGGCGGCGTCGGACAGGAGGATGCCGTCGCTGACAGTGGTCTTCTCGTCCGATACGGACATCTGCTTCTCTCCCGGTGTGTACGGAGACTGCTTGCCGACGGTTGCAACCGGCGGTGTCCCGGATTCATTCCGGGCCGAGCGGGTCTTTCTCCTTTCATGCTCGCACACCATGTCCATGAGTGCGGACGGCGAATTCGTCACATAGACACTATGGACATCGTCAACGTGACGTGAAGCAGTTATGATAGATAGCGTCATTTCGACGAAAAGGTTTCCCCGAAGACCCCGAAGAAAGGGTGCGTGACGTGACCACCGCCCAGCCCCTGGATGTGCAGCCGACGCCGCTCGCCCTGCTCCTGCTCGGCCGCGAGGCCGACCCGAAGAGCGAGCGCGGTGTGGAGTGTCCGGGCGACCTGCCGTCGCCCTCCGACCCGGACCTCGTGGAGCGCGCCCGCGCCGCGAAGGAGAAGCTCGGGGACAAGGTCTTCGTGCTCGGCCACCACTACCAGCGCGACGAGGTCATCCAGTTCGCCGATGTGACCGGTGACTCCTTCAAGCTCGCGCGCGACGCCGCCGCCAAGCCGGAGGCCGAGTACATCGTCTTCTGCGGCGTCCACTTCATGGCGGAGTCGGCCGACATCCTCACCGGCGACGACCAGAAGGTCGTCCTGCCCGACCTCGCGGCCGGCTGCTCGATGGCCGACATGGCCACCGCCGAGCAGGTCGCCGAGTGCTGGGACGTGCTGACCGAGGCCGGCGTGGCCGACCAGGTCGTGCCCGTCTCGTACATGAACTCCTCGGCCGACATCAAGGCCTTCACCGGCAAGCACGGGGGCACGATCTGCACCTCGTCCAACGCCGAGCGGGCCCTGGACTGGGCCTTCGAGCAGGGCGAGAAGGTGCTCTTCCTGCCGGACCAGCACCTGGGCCGCAACACCGCCGTCCGCGACATGGGCATGTCCCTGGACGACTGCGTGCTCTACAACCCGCACAAGCCGAACGGCGGCCTGACCGTCGAGGAGCTGCGCAACGCCAAGATGATCCTCTGGCGCGGCCACTGCTCGGTGCACGGCCGGTTCTCGCTGGACTCGGTGAACGACGTCCGCGAGCGCATCCCGGGCGTGAACGTCCTCGTCCACCCCGAGTGCCGCCACGAGGTCGTCGCCGCCGCGGACTACGTGGGCTCGACCGAGTACATCATCAACACCCTGGAGGCGGCCCCGGCCGGTTCCAAGTGGGCGATCGGCACCGAGCTGAACCTCGTCCGCCGACTGGCGAACCGATTCGCCGACCAGGGCAAGGAGATCGTCTTCCTCGACAAGACGGTCTGCTTCTGCTCGACGATGAACCGCATCGACCTCCCGCACCTGGTGTGGACCCTGGAGTCGCTGGCCGAGGGCAACCTCGTCAACCAGATCCAGGTCGACAAGGAGACGGAGAGCTTCGCCAAGCTCGCCCTGGAGCGGATGCTGGCGCTGCCGTAACGATTCCTCGTACGGACACACGGAAGGGGCGCCCCGCACACCGCGGGGCGCCCCTTCGTCATGCCGTACGGATCAGACCGCGGCCGGCTCCTTGGCCTGCGGCGGGACCGGGGCGTCGCCGCCCGCCTTCTTCTCCCGCTTCGCCGCCTTCTTCCGCGCACGCCGCTCCTTGCGGAGCTCCACCATCGCGTAGAGCGTCGGGACGAGGAGGAGGGTGAGCAGCGTCGAGGTGATCAGACCGCCGATCACCACCACGGCCAGCGGCTGGGCGATGAAGCCGCCGTCGCCGGTGACGCCGAGGGCCATCGGCAGCAGGGCGAAGATCGTCGCCAGGGCGGTCATCAGGATCGGGCGGAGCCGGTGCCGGCCGCCCTCGATCACCGCTTCGACGACGCCCAGGCCCTGCGCCCGGTACTGGTTGATCAGGTCGATCAGGACGATCGCGTTGGTGACGACGATGCCGATGAGCATCAGCATGCCGATCATCGCCGGGACGCCCATCGCCGTGCCGGTGGCCACGAGCAGGCCGATCGCCCCGGTCGCCGCGAACGGGATCGAGACCAGCAGGATCAGCGGCTGGATCAGCGACCTGAAGGTCGCCACCAGGAGCATGAAGACGATCGCGACGGCCGCGAGCATCGCCAGGAGCAGGTTGAGGAAGGCGTCGGACTGGTCCGCGGTGACGCCGCCGACGGTGGCGGTGGCGCCCTCCGGCAGGTCGAGCCCCTTGAGCTTCGTGTTCAGGGCGGCGCCCACCGCGCCGGTGTCGTCGCCGGCGGGCTTGGCCGTGATCGTCGCGGAGCGCGCGCCGTCGATCCGGGTCATCGAGACCGGGCCGGGGACCAGCTCGACGGTGGCGATGTCGCCCAGCTTCACCGGGCCGAGCGGCAGCGCCTTGAGCTCGGCCAGGGTGGTGGCCGGGTGCGCCGAGGTGATGAGGACGTCCCGCTCGGTGTCGTCGAGGATCGCCTTGGCGGCCGGGGTGCCCCGGACGGCCTGGGCGACGATCATGCCGAGCGAGTTGGTGTCGAAGCCGGCGTCGGCCGCCTTGGCGTTCGCCTTCACGGAGACGCGCGGGACGGACGTCGCGAGGTCGCTCTCGACGTCGGTGACGTCCTTCATCCCGGCCACCGCGGCCCGCACCTGCTCGGAGGCCTTCTCGAGGACCTCCGGGTCGGCGGCCTTGACGACCACGCTCAGGTTCTGGGAGCCGAAGCCGTCACCGGCGGCGATGGTGGTGTCGCCGATGCCGTCGAGGGCGTCGAGCCCCTTCCGGAGGGCGTCGCGGGTCTTCTCGTACGAGGCGGACTCCTCCAGGCTGACCTTGTACGAGGCCTGGTTGGAGCCGGTGCCGCCGCCGAAGGCCGCCATGAAGCCGGAGGAGCCGACCGTGACCTGGTAGTCCTTGACGCCCTCGGTCTTCGCGAGGACCTTCTCGACCTTCTTCGCGGCCTCGTCGGAGGCGCTCAGGCTGGTGCCGGGCGCCAGCTCCTGCCGGATGTTGAGCACCTGCTGCTCGCCGGGGTCGAAGAAGTTGGTCTTCAGGAGCCCGCCCATGCCGAAGGTGACGGCCAGGACGACGAGCGCGATGGCCAGGCTCAGGAGCCGGCGCCGGGTCGCGAAGCGCAGGACCGGCACGTACGCGCGCTGGAGACGGCTCTTCTCCTCCTTCTCCTCGGCGAGGCGGCGGGCCTCCGCCGCGTCCTGCGAGGTGCCCTTGGGCGCGCGCAGGAACCAGTACGAGAGGACCGGGACGACCGTCAGGGAGACGAGCAGCGAGGCGAGCAGGGCCGCCGTCACCGTCAGCGAGAAGGGGCCGAACATCTCGCCGACGATGCCGCCGACCAGACCGATCGGCAGGAAGACCGCGACGGTGGTGAGGGTCGAGGAGGTGACGGCGCCCGCCACCTCGCGGACCGCGGTGAGGATCGCGGCCTGGCGCTCCTCGCCGTAGCCGAGGTGGCGCTTGATGTTCTCCAGGACCACGATCGAGTCGTCGACGACCCGGCCGATGGCGATGGTGAGCGCGCCGAGCGTCAGCATGTTGAGCGAGAGGTCGCGGGTCCACAGCACGATGAGGGCGAGGACGACCGAGAGCGGGATGGAGACCGCGGTCACCAGCGTCGAGCGGATCGACGCCAGGAAGACCAGGATGACCAGGACGGCCATGACGAGGCCGAGCGAACCCTCGGTGGTCAGGCCGGAGACGGCCTTGGCGACGGCCGGGCCCTGGTCGGAGACGACGGTCAGTTCGGCGCCGGAGCCCAGGTCGCGGCGCAGGTCGGGAAGCTTCTTCTCGACGGCGTCGGAGATCGCGACGGCGCTGCCGTCCTTGTCCATGGTGGCCATGACGGCGAGGCTGGGCCGGCCGTTCGTACGGGTGAGGGAGACCCGCGGCGACTCCTCCTGGCGGACGGTGGCCACGTCACCGAGGCGGACCGCCTTCCCCTTGCCGGGAACGGCCGCCGGGATGCGCAGGTCCTCGATCTGCTCGAGCGAGGTGTAGCCGCCGCCGACCTGGATCGTGCGGGACTTCCCGCCCTCCGAGAAGGCGCCGGCCGGCATCGTGCCGCCGCCGGCGCGCAGCGCCTCGGCGAGCTTCATCGTGCTCAGGCCGGCCGCGGCGAGCTTGCGCTCGTCCGGGGTGACGGAGACCTGGAGGTCCTGGACGCCGTCGATCGACACCCGGCCGACGCCCTCGATGTCCTCCAGGGCGGGGACGACGGTCTTCTGCAGCTGGTCGGCGAGGGCCTGCGGGTCCTTGTCCGAGGCGGCGGCGAGGACGACGGTCGGCATGTCGTCCGTCGAGCCGGCGATCACCTGCGGGTCGACGGTGTCGGGCAGCTGGGCGCGGGCCCGGTTCACCGCCTGCTGGACGTCGGCGACGAGCTGCTTCGTCGACTCGTCGCCGTAGTCGAAGGAGGCCATGATGACGGCGCTGCCCTCGGAGGCGGTGGAGGTCACCGACTTCAGGCCGTCGACGGCCTTGAGGTTGTTCTCCAGCGGCTCGACGACCTGCTTCTCGACCACGTCGGGAGAGGCGCCCTGGTACGGGGCCAGGACCGACACCACGGGGAGCTCGATCGAGGGCAGCAACTGCTGCTTCAGCTGCGGGATCGCGATCGCGCCGAACACGATCGCGACGATGGACATCAGCCCGATCAGGGCCCGTTGCGCGAGGCTGAATCTGGACAGCCAGGACATGGGGTCTCTCTTCTGTGGCGTACTCGTCGGCAGGCGGGCACACCCTGGTACCCCCCACGTACACGATCAGCGATCCACGTCCGAAAGTCCTCGGCCCCCGGGTCCACTTCCTTATCCCGCGCATACCGCGTCTGGAGTACGCGCTCACTCCACCCGGGGGCGTACGAGACCCGACTCGTACGCCGTGACCACCAGCTGGGCCCGGTCGCGGGCGCCGAGCTTGGCCATGGTCCGGTTGACATGCGTCTTCACGGTGAGCGGACTGACGTCCAGCCGCTCGGCGATCTCGTCGTTGGAGAGGCCGCCCGCGACGAGGACGAGGACCTCGCGCTCCCGGGCGGTGAGCGCGGCGAGCCGCTCGGTGCGGGCGGCGACGCCCGCGTCCGGGGCGTCCGCGCCGGAGCCCTGCGCGAGGAAGGTGGCGATCAGCCCCTTGGTGGCGGCCGGGGAGAGCAGCGCCTCGCCGGCGTGCGCGATCCGGATCGCGCCGAGGAGCTCCTCCGGCTCGGCCCCCTTGCCGAGGAAACCCGAGGCGCCGGCGCGCAGCGACTCCACGACGTACTCGTCGACCTCGAACGTGGTCAGCATGACGATCCGCACGTCGGCGAGCCCGGGATCGGCGGTGATCATCCGGGTCGCGGCGAGGCCGTCGGTGCCCGGCATGCGGATGTCCATCAGGACGACGTCGGGCCGGGTGGCGCGGGCCAGCACGACCGCCTCGGCGCCGTCGGGCGCCTCCCCGACGACCTCCATGTCCGGCTCGGACTCCACCAGGACCTTGAAGGCGCTGCGGAGCAGGGCCTGGTCGTCGACGAGCAGTACGCGGATGGTCATGCGCGGTCCTCCCCCGTGCGGGACGTCACCGGCAGTATCGCCTGGACGCGGAAGCCGCCGCCGTAGCGGGGCGCCGCGGTGAGGGTGCCGCCGAGCGCGCCGACCCGCTCGCGCATCCCGAGCAGCCCGTGGCCGCCGACCGGGGGCAGCTCGCCGGCCTGGGGCGGGACGGTCCGGGGCCTGCCGTTGTCGAGGACGGTGATCTCGACCGTACGGCCCACCCGGACGACGCTCACCTCGGCCGCCGCGCCCGGACCCGCGTGCTTCCGCACGTTGGTCAGTGCCTCCTGCACGATGCGGTAGGCGGCGAGGTCGACGGTCGCCGGGAGCGTCAGGCCCTCGTCGGCGCGGGCCAGGGCGACCGGGAGCCCGGCCTTGCGGAAGCTGTCGAGCAGCCCGTCGAGGACGGCGAGGCCCGGGGCCGGCTCGGTGGGGGCCGCCGGGTCGCCGGACTGGCGCAGCAGGCCGACGGTGGCGCGCAGCTCGTCCAGGGCGGACCTGCTGGCCTCGCGGACGTGCGCGAGGGCCTCCTTCGCCTGGTCGGGGCGCTTGTCCATGACGTGGGCGGCGACCCCGGCCTGCACGTTCACCAGGGCGATGTGGTGGGCGACGACGTCGTGGAGGTCGCGGGCGATCCGCAGCCGCTCCTCGGCGACCCGCCGCCCGGCCTCCTCCTCGCGGGTCCGCTCGGCGCGCTCGGCCCGCTCCCGGATCGCGTCGACGAACGCCCTGCGGCTGCGGACGGCGTCCCCGGCCGCCGCCGCCATCCCCGTCCAGGCGAAGACGCCGAGGTTCTCCTGCGCGTACCAGTGCGTCGGCCCGAAGACCATCGCCGCGGCCGTCAGCACCGCCATCGTGACCAGACCGACCCGCCAGGTGGTGGGCCGGTCGGTGCGGGAGGCGACCGTGTACAGCGCGACGACGGCGCTCATCGCGATCGGCGCGGGCCGGTTGTCGTTGACCAGCTCGAAGAGGCTGATCGTGACGGTGAACGCGAGCACCGCGAAGGGGCTGCGCCGGCGCATCACCAGCGCGGCCGCCCCCGCGACCATGATCAGCACGCTCCACACGTGGGGCGTGTGATCCCCGAAGGTCGGCCCCTCCGGGCTGCCGTGCGGATTGGTGAAGGACCCGGCGATCATGCAGACGAGCGCGCCGAAGGCGATCGTCGCGTCGAAGGCCAGCGGATGCGTGCGGAACGTGTCGCGGAGGCGGGCGCAGGGGGTGCCGGTCGGGGTCACGGGACCACGGTACGGGGCCCCGCCGCGGGCGCCGCCCCGCCCGCACGGCGCGGGCGGGCCTGCGTCAGCCGGGGATGAGGCCGCCGTCGGAGAGCATGGACCGGACCTCCTCCAGGCTCGCGTCAGGAGCCGGGAGGATCAGTTCCGAGGGTTCCAGGGCGTCGTCGGGGAGCGGCGAGCCGAGGCGGCGGACGGCGTCGAGGAGGGCGTACAGCGTCCGCCGGAACCCTTCCTCGTCCCCCGCCTCCATCTCTTCGAGCAGCTCGTCGTCCAGCTCGTTCAGCTCGACGAAGCGGCTGTCGGCCAGCTTCCACTGGCCCTCCCCCATGATCCGTACGATCATGACGCGTCCTGTCTGTCGCCTACTTCTCGAAGCGCGGGTGGGACTGCTGCTGGCCCTGGCTCTGGTCCTGGTTCGTACCGGAGCCGCCCTCGATGGCCTGCTGCTGCGCCGAGGGGCCGCCGGCCAGCTCGGCCTTCATGCGCTGGAGCTCCAGCTCGACGTCCGTGCCGCCGGAGAGCCGGTCCAGCTCCGCCTGGATGTCGTCCTTGCCCAGACCCGACTGGTCGTCGAGCGCGCCCGAGGCGAGCAGCTCGTCGATCGCGCCGGCGCGCGCCTGGAGCTGGGCGGTCTTGTCCTCGGCCCGCTGGATCGCCAGGCCGACGTCGCTCATCTCCTCCGAGATGCCGGAGAAGGACTCGGCGATCCGGGTCTGCGCCTGGGCCGCCGTGTAGGTCGCCTTGATGGTCTCCTTCTTGGTGCGGAAGGCGTCCACCTTGGCCTGCAGGCGCTGGGCGGCGAGGGTGAGCTTCTCCTCCTCGCCCTGCAGCGTCTGGTGCTGCACCTCCAGGTCGCTGACCTGCTGCTGGAGCGCGGCCCGCCGGGACAGCGCCTCGCGCGCCAGGTCCTCGCGGCCGAGCGCCAGCGCCTTGCGGCCCTGGTCCTCCAGCTTGGCGGACTGGCCCTGCAGCTGGTTCAGCTGGAGTTCGAGCCGCTTGCGGGAGGTGGCGACGTCGGCGACGCCCCGCCGGACCTTCTGCAGCAGCTCCAGCTGCTTCTGGTAGGAGTAATCGAGCGTCTCGCGCGGATCCTCGGCCCGGTCAAGGGCCTTGTTCGCCTTCGCGCGGAAGATCATCCCCATACGCTTCATGACACCGCTCATGGGCTTCGCGCGCCCCCTTCTGACGGACTCGGCTCCAGCTCTTCGACAGGATCCACAGTACGGTCCCTGTCTCCATTACCGCACTGTTCGGAGCGGGATGCGCTCCTCCCCAAGGACGACTGTGCACGGCACCGGCTCCCGCGCAGGGAGTAGAAGGATCTCGGGGAGACCCCGTGCCGTCCCGTGTACGTACGGTCCAAGACGCAGTCCGTTAGCGGATCGTTCCCGCCCCGCATGGGGTTCATGCCCGCCACCCCGTACCCTTGGGTTTTGTGTTCCGTAGCCGTTCGAAGGACGAGAAGGCCCCCACCGACAAGGTGACGGCGGACCTCTCCACCAAGCAGCCCCGCGACCCCGAGGCCCCCAAGGGCCGCCCGACTCCGAAGCGGAGCGAGGCGCAGTCCCAGCGCCGTCGTGCCGCGACGGTGCCGACCGACCGCAAGGAGGCCTCCAAGCGCCAGCGCGAGGCACGCCGCTCGGACCTGGCCCGGCAGCGCGAGGCGCTGGCCAACGGCGACGAGCGTTACCTGCCCGCCCGCGACAAGGGTCCGGTCCGCCGCTTCGTGCGCGACTTCGTCGACTCCCGGTTCGCGATCGCCGAGTTCTTCCTGCCGATGGCCGTGGTGATCCTCGTGCTGTCGGTGTTCGGCAACTCGAACAGGGCGCTGCAGAACATCTCCCTGCTGCTCTGGCTCGGTGTGATCGTCCTGATCGTCATCGACTCGATCGGCATCTGGATCCGTCTGCGGAAGCAGCTCAACCAGCGCTTCCCGAACGAGCCGAAGCGCGGCGCCATCGCCTACGGCCTGATGCGCACGCTCCAGATGCGCCGACTGCGTCTGCCGAAGCCGCAGGTCAAGCGCGGAGAGCGGCCCTGAGCGCCGACAGCTCGGAGTTCGACGGGCGCGCGTTCGGCGAGGCCACGTCGGAGTCGGGCGGCCCCGTGCTGCCCGTCGTCGCCCACTGGCCCGCCGGTCCCGGCGGGCTGCGCGACACCATCCGGCAGGAGATCGTCGCCCGTCAGCTCGACGAGCAGATAACCGGCCGCTACCCGGTGGGGCAGCGGCTGCGGATCCTCGACGCGGGCATGGGGCAGGGCACCCAGGCCCTGCGGCTCGCCCGCGCCGGGCACACCGTGACCGGTCTGGAGGCCGACCCCGACCTCCTGAAGGCGGCCCGTGAGTCGCTGTCGACGGAGCCCGCCGGGATCCGCGAGCGGGTCCGGATGATCGAGGGCGACGGGCGCGAGACCGGGGTGCACTTCCTGCCCGGCAGTTTCGACGTGGTCCTCTGCCACGGCGTGCTCATGTACGCGGACGAGCCCGACGCGCTGCTCGCCGGCCTGGCCCGGATGCTGGCCCCCGGCGGCCTGCTGTCCCTGGTGGTGCGGAACGCGGAGGCCCTGTCCATGCGGCCGGGGCTCGCCGGGGACTGGTCGGGCGCGCTCGCCGCCTTCGACTCGGACGTCTACACCGACGACAACGGCGTGAAGGTGCGGGCCGACCGGCTCGACGCGCTCACGACGACGCTGGCGGGGATCGCGGCGCCGCTGCACGCCTGGTACGGAGTGCGGGTCTTCACGGACGACGTCCCCGCCGACGCGGGCCTGCCCGCCGCCGAGGAGCTGGAGCGGCTGCTCGCCGCCGAGGACCGGGCGGGGCGCACGGAGCCGTACCGGCGGATCGCGGCGCTGCTGCATCTGTGCGGGGTACGGGGCTGAGACCGGCCCGGCCGGACGTGCGGGGTACGGGACCGAGGCCGGTTCCGCCGGTGGGCGCGCGCCCCTGATCGGGTGCGCTCGCCGGGCCGGGGGCGGGATGGAACCGGATACTCCGGACATGGACGTATCCCGTGGCCATGCCCGTATCCGCGCCCGTGTCCGTACCCGCCGTGTCCTTCTCCCGCTCACCGCCGGGGCCTGCGCCGTCGCGCTCGCCGGCGGCTGCTCCTCCTCCGGCGGGGACGCGTCCACCCCGAAGCGCTCCACCCAGGCGGCGGCGCCGCTCGTCTCCAACGAGCTCCAGGACGACTACCAGGCCGTCATCAGGAACGTCCTGCCGTCGGTCGTGCAGATCGACGCGTCGAACAGCCTCGGCTCCGGGGTCGTCTACGACACCCAGGGGCACATCGTCACCAACGCGCACGTGGTCGGCCAGGAGAAGACCTTCAAGGTCGCGGCCGCCACCGGCGGGCAGACCGTCACGGCGCGGCTCGTCTCCTCGTACCCCGAGCAGGACCTCGCGGTGCTCAAGCTGGACAGCGTGCCGCAGGGGCTGAAGGCCGCGAAGTTCGGCGACTCCGCCGCCGTCGACATGGGACAGATCGTGCTCGCGATGGGCTCCCCGCTGGGCCTGTCCGGCAGCGTGACCCAGGGCATCGTCTCGGCGACCGGCCGGACGGTCAGCGAGGGGCAGGACGGCGGCGGCACCGGCGCGACCATCGCGAACATGGTCCAGACGTCGGCCGCCATCAACCCCGGGAACAGCGGGGGCGCCCTGGTGAACCTCGACAGCGAGGTCATCGGCATCCCGACGCTCGCCGCCACCAATCCCGAGCTCGGCGGCGGCTCGGCGCCCGGCATCGGCTTCGCGATCCCCGCCTCGATGGTGCGGACGGTCGCGGACCAGATCATCAGGACCGGCAAGGTGACCGACTCGGGCCGGGCCGCCCTCGACATCACCGGCCGTACGGTCCTCGACGCCAACTACGATCCGGCGGGCGTCGCCGTGGTCGAGGCGCCGGCGGACGGGGCGGCCGGAAAGGCGGGCCTCAAGCCCGGCGACATCATCGTCCGCCTCGGCGACACCGACATCACGACGATCACCTCGCTGTCGGAGGCGCTGGCGGGGATGAAGCCGGGGGACAAGGTGACGGTGGAGTACGTCCGGGGCGGCACGACGCACAAGACCGAGGTCACGCTCGGCGAGATCTAGCCCCCGCGCCGCACCGGCGGAACGGGGGCCCACAACAGCCGGGGGCTCTCAGCCCTCCGCGTCGAGGGGCATCGGGCCGTAGATCTTGGTGCCGTCCTCGGAGAGGGTGACCTGGTCGGCGCCGCCGCCGAGGAGGTCACGCCAGTGCTCGCCGATCCAGCTCTCGGCGTCGCCCTGGGTGGGGAACTCCTCGGGGGTCACCACCGGCTCGACCTCGGTGCCGTCGGCCTTCTCGAACCGCCACGTCCATGCCATGCAAGCCTCCTGGAGCCCACCGGATGATCGGTTTCCTGCCCGCAGCGTAGCCGGGCGCGCACGCCTTGCGGTGGCGCGGGAGGATCTGAGGGTGGAACTGACTCTGCTCGGCACCGGCGCCCCCCTCGGGCTCCCCCGCCCCGACTGCCCCTGCGCCGTGTGCGCGCTGTCCCGTGGGAAGCGCGCGAGGGCCGCGACCTCGCTGCTCGTGGACGGGGCCCTGTTGCTCGATCTGACCCCCGGGGCCGCGCTCGCGGCGGCCCGGTCGGGGCACTCGTTGGTGGGAGTGCGGCAGGTGCTGCTGACGCATCCGCACGACGGGCCGGCGGTGGAGGTGCCCGCGGGGCTGCCGACCGCCGTGCGGGTGCCGGACGGGCGGGAGCTGACGCTGATCAGCGGGCACCGGGTGCGGGCGGTGTCGATGGACGCCCCCGGGACGGGGTACGAGGTGACCTCGGCCGACGGGGAGCGGTTGCTGTACCTGCCGCCGGGGGGCGCGCCCGCGGGGATCGGGGACGAGCACCGGGCGCCGTACGACATGGTCGTCGCCGATGTCACCGGGCGGCCGGACGGGCTGGCCCGGCTGCGGGCGGCCGGGGAGGTCGGCCCGGCCACCGAGGTGATCGCGGTGCACCTGGACCACGACGCGCCGACGGGCGCCGAGTTGGACCGGCGGCTCGCGGCGGCGGGGGCGCGGACGGTGCCGGACGGGACGACGCTGTACGTCGGCGACTACCACGAGGTGCCGGACGTGCCCCGGCGGACCCTGGTGACGGGCGGGGCCCGGTCGGGGAAGTCGGTGGAGGCCGAGCGGCGTCTGGAGACCTTCCCCGAGGTGCTGTACGTGGCGACGGGCGGGACGCGGGAGGGCGACCCGGAGTGGGCCGAGCGGGTGGGGCTGCACCGGGAGCGGCGGCCGGGTTCGTGGCGTACGGCCGAGACCTGTGAGCTGGTGCCGCTGCTCGCGGAGGACGGTCCGGCGCTGCTGGTCGACTGTCTGTCGCTGTGGCTGACGGACGCCATGGACCGGGTGGGCGCCTGGGACGACGAGCGGTGGCGGGACGGCGGGCAGGCGGCGCTGCGGGAGCGGACGGCGGAGCTGGTGGCGGCGGTGCGGGCGACGGGCCGGACGCTCGTGGCGGTGACGAACGAGGTGGGTTCGGGGGTGGTGCCGGCCACGGCGGCGGGGCGCCGCTTCCGGGACGAGCTGGGGCGGCTGAACGCGGCCTTCGCGGACGAGTGCGAGGAGGTCGTCCTCGTGGTCGCGGGGCAGGCGCTGGTGCTGCGCGGGTAGGGTTCCGATCGCTGATGGACCTCGCTGACGTGATCACTGGGCGGAACCCTTGAACCTGGACGATTTCTCCGATCTGATCGAGCGCCCCGACGGCGGGATACGGCGTGACGCCGAGGAGCGCCGGGAGCGGCTGACCGTGCCGCCGGGGGCGCTGGGCCGGCTCGACGAGCTGGGCGAGTGGCTGTCGGCGGCGCAGGCCTCGGTCAAGGTGCGGGCGATCGAGCAGCCGAAGGTCGTGCTGTTCGCGGGCGACCACGGGGTGGCCTCGCTCGACGTGTCGGGCCGGGCGGCGGGCACGGCGCACGAGCTGGTGCGCGCGGTGCTCGACGGGGTGAGCCCGGTGGCCGTGCTCGCCCGCTCGATGAACGTGCCGGTGCGGGTCGTGGACGCCGGTCTGGACTGCGAGCCGGAGCTGCTGCCCGCCGAGGTCGTGCGGCACCGGGTGCGGCGCGGCACGGGCCGGATCGACGTGGAGGACGCGCTGACGGCCGAGGAGACCGAGGCGGCGGTCCGGCTCGGGATCGCGATCGCCGACGAGGAGGCGGACTCGGGCACCGATCTGGTGGTGCTCGGGGACCTGAGCGTCGGCGGCACGACCCCGGCGTCGACGCTGGTCGCGGCGCTGTGCGGGACGGACGCCTCGGTGGTGACCGGCCGGGGCGGTGCCGGGATCGACGATCTGGCGTGGATGCGCAAGTGCGCGGCGATCCGGGACGCGCTGCGGCGGGCCCGGCCGGTCCTGGGCGATCAGCTGGAGCTGCTCGCGGCGGTCGGCGGGGCGGACCTGGCGGCGATGACCGGTTTCCTGCTGCAGGCCTCGGTGCGGCGGATGCCGGTGATCCTGGACGGTGTGGTGGGCGCGGCCTGTGCGCTGGTGGCGCAGCGGGCGGCGTTCCGGGCGCCGGACTGGTGGCTGGCGGGTCAGGTGAGCGGGGAGCCGGCGCAGGCGAAGGCCTTCGACCGGATGGCGCTCAACCCTCTGCTCGACCACGGCGTCCATGTGGGTGAGGGAACCGGGGCATTGCTCGCACTTCCCCTCGTTCAGGCCGCGGCGGCGTTCGCGGCGGAGCTGCCCGAGCGTCCGGATCCGACCACTCCGGGCGTCGACGGCGCCGACGTGGCCTGAGTCCGGGGGAAGGGACGACCGCTCGGGGCGGCCGCGCGCGACGCGCGCGTGGCCGCCTCCGGCGTCTCCGTGCGACAAGCACTGCCCCATATGATCGCTTTTCATGGGAGAAGTCCGTTTGTCTGCCGAAGCAGCGCCCCGGAGCGCCACCCCCCGGGGCAGCACCGCCCGTTCGCGGCGCAGTGCGGCGTTCGCCGTCTGGTACCTGCGCGTCGTCACGTTCATCAATTTCCTGAGCGCCGTCTGGGTCTCGTTCGGGCAGGACCTGCGCCGCCACAACGAGGACAACTACTTCACCCCCTACCTGCTCACCGCGGGCTTCGCCTCGGGCGTCTTCACCCTCTTCCTGGCGATCACCATGCGGCGCCGCAAGCGGGCCGCGTGGATCCTGAACTTCGTGCTCAGCGGGCTCTTCCTGCTGCTCTTCGTCCTCGTGATGTTCTTCCCCGAGATCCGGCAGCACGCCCAGAACTGGATCTCGCTGGGCCTCACCGCCCTGTTCGTGCTCGCGCTGCTGCTCGGCCGCGAGGAGTTCTACGCGAAGGGCGACCGCTCCAACCCGAAGCTGGCGGCGGGGGTGGCGGTCGGCGGGCTGCTCGTCACCTCGCTGCTCGCCGCCGTCCTGGTGACCGTCACCAACGAGTCCACCGGCCACTCCACCTTCCTGGACCGCTGGAAGTACGGCCTGCTGCGCCTGGTCACCCTGGCCTCGGACGACTCCGGCTTCACCGGGATCCACCCCCCGGGCTGGGTCGACGTCACCATCAACGTGATGTCCACGCTGCTGCTCTTCGCGGTGCTCTTCGCCGCCTTCCGCTCCCGGCGGGCCGTCGACCCGCTGACCGAGGAGGACGAGGAGCGGCTGCGGATCCTGCTCGACAAGCAGGGCGAGCGCGACTCGCTGGGCTACTTCGCGCTGCGCCGCGAGAAGAGCGTCGTGTGGTCGCCGAGCGAGAAGGCGGCCATCGCCTACCGGGTGGTCGGCGGGGTCTCGCTCGCCTCCGGCGACCCGATCGGCGACCCCGAGGCCTGGCCGGGCGCCATCGAGCCCTGGCTCGCCGAGGCCCGCGAGCACGGCTGGATCCCGGCGGTCATGGGCGCGAGCGAGGAGGCCGGGGTCATCTACGCCCGGCACGGCCTGGACGCCCTGGAGCTGGGCGACGAGGCGATCGTGGAGACCGACGAGTTCACGCTCGACGGGCGGGCCATGCGGACGGTCCGGCAGGCCTTCAACCGGGTGAAGCGGGCCGGATACGAGGTCCGGATCCGGCGCCACGAGGACATCCCCGCCGAGGAGATGGCCGTACTGCTGCGCAAGGCGGACGACTGGCGGGACGGCGCCACCGAGCGCGGCTTCTCGATGGCCCTCGGCCGGCTCGGCGACCCCCGGGACGGCAGGTGCGTGATGCTGGAGTGCACCGACGAGCGGGGCGAGCTGCGGGCCGTGCTGTCCTTCGTCCCCTGGGGGCCGCAGGGGCTCTCGCTGGATCTGATGCGCCGCGACCGGGACTCCGAGAACGGCCTGATGGAGTTCATGGTCATCGAACTCCTGCAGCGCGCCAAGGAGATCGGGATCACTCAGGTCTCGCTCAACTTCGCGATGTTCAGATCGGTCTTCGAACGTGGCTCGAAGCTCGGGGCGGGACCCGTGCTGCGCATGTGGCGTTCGCTGCTCAGCTTCTTCTCCCGCTGGTGGCAGATCGAGTCGCTGTACCGCGCCAACGCCAAGTACCGACCGATCTGGGAGCCCCGATTCATGCTCTTCGAGAAAAGTGCGGACCTGCTGCGGATCGGCCTCGCCGCCGGTCGCGCCGAGGGCTTCCTGGAGGCCCCCGGGCTGCCGAAGTGGCTGCACCGCAGACATCTGGAGAGCGGCCGTTGAGCCGCGCCGTCCGGGAGTTCGCCCGCCGCGAGTGGGGGTCGCTGTTCACCACCGTACGGACGGCGCTCGTCACGAAGAGGTGGCATGCGGTGCCGATGACGCTGGCCGCCGTCTGCCTCACCGCCCTGTTCCAGATCGTGCAGAACCAGGACTGGGGCTATCAGCCGGTCCAGGACATCGGCTCCGTACGGGCCGAGGACCCCCTGTGGCTGTCGCTGCTGCGGACCCCGCTCTCGCTGTTCGTCCCCGCGCTCGACCTGCCCGTGTGGGGCGCCCTCGCGCAGGTCCTGCTGGTCTTCGGGATCGCCGAGATCTGCCTCGGGCGGGGGCGGACGCTCACCGTCGCCTATCTGGCGACGCTGGCCGGCACGCTCTACGCGCGCGTGGGCATCGCGCTCGGCCCGGACAGCCCCTTCGGGCTGCCCGCCTCCGACGCGCAGGTCGTCGACACCGGGCCGTCGGCGGCGGTCGTCGGGCTCGCCGTCTACGTCTGCTGGCGCCACCGGGCGTACTGGACCGGCGGGCTCGTGGTCGTGGCGATGGCCGTCGAGGTGATGGTCAAGGCGAACCTGGCGGGCAAGGAGCACCTCGCGGCGATCGCCGCCGTCCTCGTCCTGATCGCGGTCCAGGCCCGGCGCGGGCGCCGTCAGGACGGCGGCGTCGAGCCGCGCCCGGGCACCCGCTCCTGGAAGCCGCCGATCAGGTCCTGAAAGCGGCGCCGGACCTTGGTCCAGCGCTTGTCGTGACGGTACGTACGGAGCCGGGAGCGGGCCCTGGCCCGGTGGCGGCGCCGGTAGAGGCGCCGGGACCACCAGGAGCCGGGGCGGGCCAGCCGGACGGCGCCGACGATCGCCACGAACGGGACCAGGGTCCCGATCACGGCCATCCGGACCTTCCCCTTCACCAGGGTCACCAGGACGAGCAGGAAGTTCAGCGCGATGCTGAGGATGAAGGTGGTCCGGTCCTGGCGCTCCTCCGGCGTCACGTCGTTGACGCCGAGCGGCGAGAAACCGCTCAGGGCGAGCAGGACCAGGGCCGCGGTCAGCACGACCACCTCGACGCTCTTGCGGCCGTCGTCCGACCAGTACACGTCGTCGAGGTGGAGGATGAGCGCGAACTCGTCCAGGACGAGCCCGGCGCCGATCCCGAAGACGACGGCGAAGACGGCCCCGCCGACGCCGTGCCGGTCGCTGGCCACCGCGCCGAATCCGCCGAGGACGGTGAGGACCACGCCCGGCACGACGTGATGGATGTGGAGGCCTCCGGAGGAGACGTTCCGGAAGGGTCCCTTCCCCGCCCGGATGAGCCGGGTCACCATGCGGGTGACCAGGAATGTCAGGACGAAGGAGGTCAGAGCGAGCAGCAGCGGGAGCTTGCCCGGCTCGACGATGTTGCGGGAGAACCAGTGACCCATGCCACCCCCTTCCGATTTGCGCGGGTATGCGCAATCTACCGTCCGGGGGCGGCCATTACCCTGCCCGGATGGACGGCCTGCGTTTCGCCTTCGGGACCCTCACCGTGTTCCCCGCCCGCATCACCCGCTGGGACCGGGACGCGGCGCGCGCCGGCATGGTCTGCGCCCCGCTCGCGGGCCTGGTCGTCGGGCTCTGCTCCGCCGCGGCCGGCGGTCTCTTCCTGCTGCTCGGCGCGGGACCGCTGCTCGCGGCCGTCGTCACCACCGCGGTCCCCGCCCTGCTCACCCGGGGCCTGCACCTCGACGGCCTCGCGGACACCGCCGACGGCCTCGGCAGCGCCAAGCCGGCCGAGGACGCGCTGCGCATCATGAAGCAGTCGGACATCGGCCCGTTCGGCGTCATCACCCTGGTCCTCGTCCTGCTCGCCCAGGTCGCCGCGCTGTACGAGCTGTACGGGGAGGGCTGGGCGCACGGCGTCCTCGCCGCCGCCCTCGCCGCGACCGTGGCCCGGCTCGCCCTCACCCACGCGTCCCGCCAGGGTGTCCCGGCGGCCCGCCCGGAGGGCCTCGGCGCGATCGTCGCGGCGACCGTCCCGACGCGCTCCGCCACCTGCGCGACCGCCGCCGTCCTGACCCTCTGCGCCGCGGCGGGCCTCCTGCTCTCCCCCTACGACGCCGTCCGCGGCGTCCTGGCGGCCGGCGCGGGCCTCGGCGCGGCGGCGCTGCTGCTCCGCCGGTGCGTGCGGCGCTTCGGCGGGGTGACGGGCGACGTGTTCGGCGCGCTGGAGGAGACGGCGGCGACGGTGGCGCTGGTCGCGCTGACGCTGGGCTAGCAGGGCTCGCGCCAGGCGTCCAGCTCGTACTTCTTCCGCATGGAGCTGAGGCCCAGCTTCCGGGCCCGGGGGCAGAACCTCCCCGTCGTCAGCTCGTACTCGACGTGGAAGACGGCCTTGCCCGCCGCGACGAACGGGGCGAGGCTGCCGCACTCGTCGTACTCCGCGCACTGCTCGTTGACCGCGAAGTCGAAGTCCGGGAGCAGTTGCGGGATCTGGTCCAGGTCGTTCTTGAGGCCGACCGCGAGGCCCCGGTCGTGGGCCATGCCGGCGATGAGCCGGTTGTAGCGGAGCTGGTCGGCGGCGGTGAGGGGGAAGCCGGTGCGGTTCTTGTAGCCGTCCATGTTGTCGGGCTCGACGGCGTCGAAGCCCTTGTCCCGGCACATGTCGAGGCGCTTCGCCATGAGCGGTCCGAGGAGGTCGGTGCGGCGGATGTCGAGCCAGCGCTCGCCCTCCCAGCCGTTGCCCTTGCCGAGGAGGGCCTTCGGGAACCGGTCGGCGTCGGGGCGGAAGTCCTCCCAGGCACCGGTGGACAGGTAGCAGACGACCTTGCGGCCGCGGCGGTGGAGGTCGGCGACGGTCGCGGCCGGGTGGTCGAAGCCGTCGATGTCGTACACCGGGACGTCGACGGCCGGGTCGAGCCGGCCGCTGAGCTGCCACTGCCAGGCGAGGCCGGGGGCGGGCCGCCAGCGCCCCTCCCCGGTGCTCTTCGGGTCGGGACCGGGGGCCGCCGTACAGGCCGTGGCGAGGAGCAGCATCCCCACGAGCAGCGGCAGCGCGGGTCGTCTCATCGGGCGGGCTCCAGGAGGTGCGGCAGGGTGCCCCAGGGGTGCGCGCCCGTGCCGGGGACGGCGCAGTGCACCGGGGTGTCCGGCCGGAAGCCGGCGGGGGCCGCGTAGACGAGGTGGCAGTAGTGGGCGGCGACCGGCAGGTCCAGGGTCCGGTACGTGTCCCAGGGGCCCTCGAAGGTGACGAGGAGGTCGGCCTGGGCCTCGTAGCCGGGGTCCGGGTGGGCGCCGTGGTTGAAGACGAGGGTCGCGGCCCCGGCGGCCCGGGCGGCGACCGCGATGCGGCGGTAGTGGGCGAGGGCGGCGGGCGCGGTCGCCACCTGGTCCAGGAAGGCGCCGTCGGCTCCGTACCAGTCGCGGTGGCGGACCAGTTCGGCGACGACCTCGGTGTGCGGGCGGCGCCCGTAGGCGGTGTCCACGTAGCCGAGGACCCGGACGCCGGCCGCCCGCAGCCGCCCGGCGGCCTCGGCGAACGCCGGGTCGGGCGCCTCGCCGGCGCCGCTCGCCGGGTTGAGGACGACGCCGTACAGGGAGGGCGCCGCGTCGACGAGCGCCGACCAGGCCGCGGGGCGTTCGGCCGGGTGCTCGTAGTACGGCACCAGAAGGGAGGGGATGGTCATGACACCTCTAGGCGCGGTGGGCGGTCGGTCGTACGAGGAGGGCACAGGTCAGGGCGGCGAGCACCGCCGCCGCTCCCCCGGTGGCCACCGGGCCCGCCACCGGTTCCACGGTCTGGGCCGCCGCGGCGAGCAGGCAGACGGTGGCGGCGCTGAGCACCGCGCCGAAGGCCTGGAGCAGCAGGCCGAGCCAGAGCACGGTCCCGATGAGGAGCAGGGTGAGCAGGCGCGGGAGCGTCGGCCAGGGCGCCCCCGGCCAGGCCAGGGTCGCGGTGAGGGCGAGGGCGAGGAGGACGGTCAGGTAGCCGCCGAGGCAGAGCACGAGGGTCCCGGTGACCGCCCGGCGGAACTCGCGGGCGGTGGAGAGGGTCCGCAGCCGCGTCAGGCTCTCGCCCCGGAACCGGTGCAGCAGCCATTCGGCGGGCCCCATGGAGAGCGTGAGCGCGATGACCGCCCCCGCCCCGCTGACCAGGGTGCCGCCCACGCCCGCGTGCAGGACGAGCAGCCCGCTGCCGAGGCCGAAGAAGCCGTACGGGAGGGAGGCCGAGCGCGGAGGCCCGCCCCGCCCCGCCGCGCTCCGGCGCACCCCCGGGCGGAGGACCAGCGCGGCGAGGACGACGGACGCCGCGAGGGAGGCCAGGAGCAGGGCGGCGCGCAGCACGTCCGGCAGGTCCCAGCGGAGGGCCGGGAAGGCCCCGGTCAGCGGCAGCAGGGCACCGAGCAGGGCCCGCTCGCGGCCCAGGACCAGGAGCACGGTCGCGGCGGCGAGGTAGAGCGACTGCCCGGCGGCGAAGACCGCGGCGGGGATCTCGCCGGGCGCGGCGGTCGCCAGAGCGACGACCGCCCCCGCGAGGGCGCCGGCCGGGGCGCCCATGAACAGTGCGCGGGCGGCGGCGGGCCGGTCACCGAGGCCCAGCCAGGTGTACGCCCGGTGCGAGAGGGCCTGGTTCCACATCCAGCCGGTGAGCGCCCCCGCGAGCAGCGGAACGGTCCCGGCCGGAAGCCCGAACCGCCCGTGCGCCCCCACGAGCAGCGGCGCCGCGAGGACGTACGCGAGACCGGGCAGCGTGAAGACGAACCCCCGCAGCAGACATCCCGCGAGCTCTCCGTACCAGGCGCCCCCGGACGGCGCCACCGGTTCGGGGTGGCGCCGCTCCACGCGCGCGTAGAGGTCCTCGGCGAGGGAGAACGAGTCCGCCCGGCCGTAGGTCAGCCGGATGTGCTCGTCGGTCATCCCGTCCGACTCCAGGATCGCGGCGATCTCGTCCGGGTGCACGGCAGCGGCCACGAACCCGTCGAGCCGCCGGGCGAGCTCGTCGAGCGGATCGGCGGCGAGGTCGCCTCCGGCGGGGGGCGGGGTGGGCTCGGCCGGAGCCGGAGACCCGGCGGGGCCCCCGGGCCGGGCGGAGCCGGCCGGGTGGGGGGCGTCGGCCGGGGTGTGCTCGACCCGTGGCCCGGCGGGGCCGACCGGACGGGTGCCGACCGGACGGGTGCCGTCGGCGGGGGGCGGAGGCCCGGCGGGGCCGACCGGGCTGATGCCGTCGGTCGGCACCGGAAGCCGGGCGGGGCCCCCGGGTCGGGCGGAGCCGGCCGGGGGTGGCGCCCCGGTGGAGCCGGCCGGACGGGTGCCGTCGGCCGGAGCCGGAGGCCCGGCGGGGTCCCCGGGTCGGGTGGAGCCGGCCGGGTGGGGGGTGGGGGCCGGGGGTGGTGTGCCGGTCTGGGTGGTGGTGCGTCCTGCGGGGGCCTCCCGTCGGGGGCGGGGGATCCCCGGGAGGGGGGTGGCGCCCGTCGTGGGGCGTTTCAGCCAGAGGGAGCCGCTCATGCCGGGGTGCCTCCTGCGACGAGGGCCGGGGAGGTGCGGCGCGGGGAGGGGATGCGCAGGCGGAGGGGTTGCCGGGGGGCCGGGTGGGTGCCCGCCAGTTCGCGGTAGATGCGGCGGAAGCCGTCGACGGAGCGGTGGAGGGTGAACTCGTCGATGACGCGCTGCCGGGCCTGGCGGCCGAGTTCGGCGCGGCGGGCGTCGTCGCGGAGGAGCGCGGAGGCGGCGGCGGCCATGACGGCCGGCTCGCGGGGCGGGACGACGATGCCGGCGTCGCCGACGGCCTCCCGTACGCCTCCGACGTCCGTGGAGACGGTGGCGCGGCCGCAGGACATGGCCTCGATGAGGGAGAAGGGGAAGCCTTCGCTGATGGAGGAGAGCATGACGACGCTTCCGGCGGCGTAGGCCGAGGGGACGTCGCTGATCCGGCCCTCGAAGGAGATGCCGTCGGCGACGCCCAGTTCGGCGGCGAGTTTCTCCAGGAGGGTGCGGTAGTCCTCGTTGCCGGCGGGGACCGGGCCGAACAACCGGAGCCTGAGCTCGGGGAGTTCGGCGCGGCAGATCGCGTACGCCCGGATCAGGGTCTCCAGGTCCTTGATGGGGTCGACGCGGCCGCACCAGCTGAGGGTGGGGGTCTCGGGTTCGGGTCCGGCCTCGGGGAAGAGGGCCGGGTCGACGCCGTTGTAGACGGTGCGGATGCGGTCGGTGGGGGCTCCGCCGCGCTCCTCCCAGCGCCGGTTGTACCGGTTGCAGGGGGTGATGAGGTCGGCCTTGCGGTAGCCGAGGGTGTTGAGCTCGCGGTAGAAGCCGAGCATGAGGGCCTTGACCGGCCAGCGTTGCGCTTCGGTGCGGTAGCCGAGGTAGCGCTCGCGGAGGTAGATGCCGTGTTCGGTGAGCAGGAAGGGCACCCCTTCGAAGTGCTGCGCGGCGAGGGCGGGCAGTGTGGCGAGACCGCTGGAGACCGCGTGCGCCACGCCGCCGGTGGATATCCGGGCGGCGAGCGGGCGCAGGGCGTGTTCCAGGAGGTCGGTGGCGGTGAGCGCGTCGTGGACGGTGGGCCGGGCCGCGAGGGTGGGCAGGTGCGGCATGGTCCAGATCCACATGAGGGAGCGCAGGGCCTGCTCGGAGCGGAGGGCGGCGGTCAGCCGTCCCTGCCGGGCGAGGGAGGCCAGTTCGTACAGGCTCGCGCCGAAGTCCCGCCCCGCCTCGGGGTCGAGGAGGGAGAGCAGGAGCCCTTCGTACGCGTCGAGGAAGCGGCGGCGTTCGCGCCCCCGCAGGGGCCGGCGCACGGCCGGGCCCTGCGGAGGTCCCCACAGGGGGTACGCGGTGTGCCGGGTGACGTTGGGCGGCAGTTCCCAGGTGACGGGTTCTCGGCCGCTGCCGGTGAGGGCGAGGATCTCGAAGTCGACCTCCGGCATGCCGCGGACGAGCTGGTCGCACCAGGTGCTGACGCCGCCGTGGACATGCGGGTAGGTGCCTTCGGTGAGCATGGTGACGTGACGGCCACTGCTCGGCATGAGCGGGTTCCCCCCAGGACGTGCGGGTCGGCGTCAGGCGGTCGGGAGCGTGAGGGTGACGGCGGTCTGGAGCAGTTCGGGCGTGGTCCAGGCGGAGCGGCCGCCGGCGTAGGCGGTGCCGAAGGCGGTGGTGCCGAGCAGGAGGTTCTTGCGGGTGCCTTCGGGGGCGGTGACGGGCACGGTGACGCCGGAGGGCGCCTTGACGGTGACCGTGGTGCCGATGCGGTAGGCGGTGACCTTTCCGGCGGCGAGGGCCTGGTCCCAGGCGGAGCGACGGTCCAGTTCGGTGCCGACGTCCTTCTGGGCCGGGTTCACGAGGGGCGTGTTCGCGGCGAACAGGGCCCGGTAGTCGGCGAGTACGCGGTCGAGGACGGGGTAGAGGAGCCGCTCCTCGGCGAGGTTGGACTGGTGCACGTAGTGCGGCCGGGGGTCGTTGCCCAGGACGTGGGAGAGGGCGGTGCGGGCCTCCTGCGGCACGATGTGGTCGGCGTAGCCGGTGGCCGTGGGGAGCGGGGCGGGCAGGCAGGTGGAGGCCGGGTTGGACTCGCAGATGCCGCTGCCGCCGTCGGCGCGGGAGGTGTAGATCCAGTTGTACTCATCGGTCATCTCGGCGGCGGTGCCCACGTTGTAGTACACGTTCATCGGGTGGCGGGGCACGGTCTTCGCGCCGCCGGTCCCGACGGCGCGCTGCTGGGGCTCGCGGGAGGCGTCGCTCGCGGTCCACTTCACGCCGTTGTCGGCGAGGGCGCCGGCGAGGGCGGGATTGTCGACGGGCTGCTGGGGCAGGGTCCTGAGGCCGGAGTGTTCGCCGGTGACGAGTTCGGAGCGGTCGACGGAGATGCCCTTGCCGACGGCCCAGTTGTAGTTGTCGCGGATCTGGCCGGAGACCTCGGAGCGGCTGACCCAGAGGGTGTTCCCCGCGGTGTCCTTGGCGCACTGCCAGGGGACGACGGCGTTGTCCTGGACGCAGCCGAGGAAGGGATGGGTGTAGGTGTGGTTGATCCACCGGTACTGGGCGCGGTCGGCGACGAGCCGGTCGGTGAGCGCGTCGGTGCCGCCGTGCTCGGTCTTCCACTGCTCGCCCTGGCCGCCGTTGTAGACCATGTCGAGGGTGAAGCCGGAGGCCTTCTGCCAGGCGGCGGCGTACTGGGCGTCGGCGGCCGTCATGCGGATCGGGTTCGCGCCCTCTCCGTCGTCCCCGACGCAGTCGAAGTCGCCGGGGGTGCAGTTGAGCGCGGGGTCCCAGCGGGCGTCGGGGGCGAAGACGTCGTCGACGTGGACGGAGAGGTAGTTGCGGCTCCGGCCGAGGTGGACGCCCTGGGTGAGCCAGTCGACGATGCCGCGGGCGAGGGCCCGGAACTGCCGCTGGTACTGGTTGTAGGCGAAGGTGACGACGAGTTCGCGGCGCCCGTCGGCGGCGTACTCGCCGACGAGGCTGGCCCGGCCGCCGCCGACGCCGTCGACGGGGATGTCGACGTAGCTGGTGTAGCCGGTGCGGGGGCGGCCCGCGTAGCCGTAACTCTCGGCGATCGAGGGGTCGTTGTCCTCGAAGGAGAGCGTCCCGGCGAGGTACTTGAAGGGGCCCGCCTGTCCGGCGGCGGTGACGCCGGCCCGGCGGCCGTCGAGGACTCCGGACCAGCCGCCCTGGTCGGTGTAGTCGAGGCCGACGCCGGGGTGCGCCCAGGTGTAGGCGTCGACCTGCGGGATCCCGAAGGTCCGCTCGTACGCGTGGAGGGCGGTGGCCTCGGCGGAGTCGGGGCCGAAGGCGCTCTCGTGGGGCAGGACGACGCCCTGGTACTTGGCGCGGGGGCGCCCGTCGACCGTGTCGCTGAGGAAGGCGGTGTCGACGACCGGGCGGTTCGGGTCGGTGAGGTCGACCGTGCGGTACGGGACGCCGGAGCCCTTCAGTTCCGCGGTGATCGCCCCGACCGCGGTGCCGCCGTCGTCGACGACGAGGACGGTGAGGTCGACGCGGGGCGCCGTCGCGGCGACCGCCTGCGCGGACGGGACGACGGTGGCGAGCAGCCCGGCGGCGGCGAGGGCCGCGATCCTTCCCGTACGAGGGCCGGTACGGGGTGCGGTGCGGGCTTCGCGGGCGGTGCGGGGCGCGGTTCTGGGCGTACGGATTCGGCCGGAGTCCATGGCGGGTGTCCCCCCTCGACGGGTCCCGTCGATATCGGCGGAACGCGTGGAGATGTCGCGGATGAGATGAAGGACGGGTGGGTCGTCCTTGCGTGAATGAGGCGAGTGTGGCTGGGCGACAGGAGCCGGAAGGGTAAACATGAAAGAGACACCACGGATGAGTGAATCACCGCCGCCGTGAGCGAACCGGGTGAGCGAGCGTAGGCTCGTTCTCGGCGCTCTCCGGGCCGAAATACGATGCGGCGGGCACGGTCGGCCCATCCCTCGACCGCCACAGAACTCAATGGAAGCGAGATTTCACCACCGTGACTGCTCTCACTCTCAGCACTGCCGGCGCGGCGACGCTGCGCGCCGACGCCCTCGTCGTCGGCCTCGCGAAGTCCGGTAAGACGCTGGTCGTCGCCCCGGGCGCCGAGGCCGTCGACAAGGCCTTCGACGGCCGGCTCGCCGCCGTCCTGGAGACCCTGGGCGCCTCGGGTGCCGAAGGTGAGGCGACGAAGCTGCCCGCCCCCGCCGGTCTCAAGGCCCCCGTCGTCCTGGCCGTCGGCCTCGGCGAGGCGCCCGAGGACGGCGAGTCCTTCGGCGCGGAGACCCTGCGCCGCGCCGCCGGCACCGCCGCCCGCACCCTGACCGGCACGAAGAAGGCCGCGTTCGCGCTGCCGATCGCCGCCGCCGAGGACGCCGCCGCCATCGCGGAGGGCGCCCTGCTCGGCGCGTACGCCTACAACGCGTACAAGGCCTCCCCGGAGGCAAAGGCGGACAAGGACGCGAAGAAGCCCCTCGCCGAGGTGGCCCTGCTCGGCGCCAAGCCGCGCGACAAGGCCTACAAGGCCGCCGCCGAGCGCGCCCAGGCCGTCGCCGAGGAGATCAACCGCGCCCGCGACCTGATCAACCAGCCGCCGAACGACCTCTACCCGGCCACCTTCGCCGCCGCCGTCCAGGCCGCCGGCAAGGAGCACGGCCTCAAGGTCCAGGTCCTCGACGAGAAGGCGCTCACCAAGGGCGGCTACGGCGGCATCCTCGGCGTCGGCAACGGCTCCGTGAACCCGCCGCGCCTGGTCCGCGTCGCCTACACCCACCCGAAGGCGGAGAAGACCCTCGCCCTGGTCGGCAAGGGCATCACCTACGACTCGGGCGGCATCTCCCTGAAGCCGGCCGGCCACAACGAGACGATGAAGTGCGACATGGCCGGCGCCGCCGCCGTGTTCTCCACCGTCGTCGCCGCGGCCCGCCTCGGCCTGGAGGTCAACGTCACGGGCTGGCTCGCCCTCGCGGAGAACATGCCGTCCGGCTCCGCCACCCGCCCGGGTGACGTCCTGAACATGTACAGCGGCAAGACCGTCGAGGTCCTGAACACCGACGCCGAGGGCCGTCTCGTCCTCGCCGACGCGCTGACCAAGGCCTCCGAGGAGCACCCGGACGCGATCGTCGACGTGGCGACCCTGACCGGCGCCATGGTCCTGGCCCTGGGCGACCGCACCTTCGGCATCATGGCCAACGACGACGACTTCCGCACCGCGATCCACGAGATCGCCGAGGAGGTCGGCGAGCAGTCCTGGCCGATGCCGCTCCCGGCGGACCTGCGCAAGTCCATGGACTCCCCCACCGCCGACATGGCCAACATGGGCGTCCGGATGGGTGGCGGCCTGGTCGCCGGCCTCTTCCTCCAGGAGTTCGTGGGCGAGGGCATCACCTGGGCCCACCTGGACATCGCGGGCCCGGCCTTCCACGAGGGCGCCCCGTACGGCTACACCCCGAAGGGCGGCACCGGCTCCTCGGTCCGCACCCTGGTGAAGCTGGCCGAGCGCACGGCGGCCGGCGAGCTCTGAGCTCCGCGCGTGTGACGGAAGGCCCCGGAAGCTTCGGCTCCGGGGCCTTCCCCTTTGTTCGCTCGCGACGAAATCCGTAGGTTCGTACGCGCTCGTGACCCCGCCGTACGGACGATCGGCCGTCTCAGAGCACGGCCCCGCGTCCCGTCGTCCGTCAACAAGTGCGAAGATGGGTTCTCGGCAGGACAGGGCCCCCACCACAGGGCCGAAATAAAGCGGCCGGACACCAGCCGCCGCCAGGTCGTCGACGACCGGCGACGAGCGCACATGCATGGAGGACGTGACGTGGCGAACGACGCCAGCACCGTTTTCGACCTAGTGATCCTCGGCGGCGGTAGCGGCGGTTACGCCGCGGCGCTGCGCGGAGCGCAGCTGGGCCTGGACGTCGCACTGATCGAGAAGAACAAGCTCGGCGGCACCTGCCTGCACAACGGCTGCATCCCGACGAAGGCCCTGCTCCACGCCGGCGAGGTCGCCGACCAGGCGCGCGAGGCGGAGCAGTTCGGTGTCAAGGCCTCTTTCGAGGGCATCGACATCAAGGCCGTGCACAAGTACAAGGACGACGTGATCTCGGGCCTGTACAAGGGCCTGCAGGGTCTCGTCGCCTCCCGCAAGGTGACCTACATCGAGGGCACCGGCCACCTGTCCTCCCCGACCTCCGTCGACGTGGACGGCCGTCGCGTCGAGGGTCGTCACGTCCTCCTGGCCACCGGTTCCGTGCCGAAGTCCCTGCCCGGCCTGGAGATCGACGGCAACCGGATCATCTCCTCGGACCACGCGCTGACGCTGGACCGCGTCCCGGAGTCCGCGATCATCCTGGGCGGCGGCGTCATCGGCGTCGAGTTCGCCTCGGCGTGGAAGTCCTTCGGCACCGACGTCACGGTCATCGAGGGCCTGAAGCACCTGGTCCCGGTCGAGGACGAGAACAGCTCGAAGCTTCTTGAGCGCGCCTTCCGCAAGCGCGGCATCAAGTTCAACCTCGGCACCTTCTTCCAGTCCGCCGAGTACACCGACAGCGGCGTCAAGGTCACCCTGGCCGACGGCAAGACCTTCGAGGCCGAGGTCCTCCTGGTCGCCATCGGCCGCGGCCCGGTCTCCGCCGGTCTCGGCTACGAGGAGCAGGGCGTCGCGATGGACCGCGGCTACGTCCTGGTCGACGAGTACATGCGCACCAACGTGCCGACGATCTCGGCCGTGGGCGACCTCGTCCCGACGCTCCAGCTCGCGCACGTCGGCTTCGCCGAGGGCATCCTCGTCGCGGAGCGCCTGGCCGGTCTGAAGACCGTCCCGATCGACTACGACGGCGTGCCCCGGGTGACGTACTGCCACCCCGAGGTCGCCTCCGTCGGCATCTCCGAGGCCAAGGCCAAGGAGATCTACGGCGCGGACAAGGTCGTCGCCCTGAAGTACAACCTCGCGGGCAACGGCAAGAGCAAGATCCTCAAGACCGCGGGCGAGATCAAGCTCGTGCAGGTCAAGGACGGTGCCGTGGTCGGCGTCCACATGGTCGGTGACCGCATGGGCGAGCAGGTCGGCGAAGCTCAGCTGATCTACAACTGGGAGGCGCTGCCGGCCGAGGTCGCGCAGCTCATCCACGCCCACCCGACGCAGAACGAGGCGCTCGGCGAGGCCCACCTGGCCCTGGCCGGCAAGCCGCTGCACTCCCACGACTGACGCTCACGTCATCACAGGGCGCGACGACCACTTTCCGCAATTCGTTAGGAGCAACTGAAACCATGTCGGTTTCCGTAACCCTGCCGGCGCTCGGCGAGAGCGTCACCGAGGGCACCGTCACCCGCTGGCTCAAGGCCGAGGGCGAGCGCGTCGAGGCCGACGAGCCGCTGCTCGAGGTCTCGACCGACAAGGTCGACACCGAGATCCCCGCCCCCGCCTCGGGCATCCTGGCCTCCATCAAGGTCGCCGAGGACGAGACGGTCGAGGTCGGCGCCGAGCTGGCCATCATCGACGACGGCACGGGCGCCCCCGCCGCCGCTCCGGCCCCCGCCGCCGAGGCCGCCCCGGCTCCGGCCGCCGCCCCGGCCCCCGTGGCCGAGGCCCCGGCCGCCCCGGCTCCGGCCGCCGAGGCCCCCGCCGCGGCTCCGGCCGCCGGTGCCGCCCAGGGCACCGACGTCGTCCTGCCGGCGCTCGGCGAGTCCGTCACCGAGGGCACCGTGACCCGCTGGCTGAAGTCGGTCGGCGAGACCGTCGAGGCCGACGAGCCGCTGCTCGAGGTCTCCACGGACAAGGTCGACACCGAGATCCCCGCCCCCGCCTCCGGCGTTCTCCTGGAGATCGTCGTCGGCGAGGACGAGACCGCCGAGGTCGGCGCCAAGCTGGCCGTCATCGGTGCCGCGGGTGCCGCTCCGGCCGCCGCCCCGGCTCCGGCCGCCCCGGCCCCCGCCGCCGCTCCGGCCCCCGCCGCCGCCGCTCCGGCCCCGGCCGCGCCGGCCGCCCCGGCTCCGGCCCCCGCGCCGGTCGCCCCGGTCGCTCCGGCCCCGGCTCCGGCCGCTCCGGTCGCCGCCGCCCCGTCCCTCGCCCCGGCCGTGGTCACCCCGGTCCCGGCGACCCCCTCGGCCGCCCCGGCCGAGGACGGCGCGTACGTGACCCCGCTGGTCCGCAAGCTCGCCACCGAGAACGGTGTCGACCTGGCGTCCGTCAAGGGCTCCGGCGTCGGCGGCCGCATCCGCAAGCAGGACGTCCTCGCGGCCGCCGAGGCCAAGAAGGCCGCCGCTGCCGCCCCCGTCGCCGCCCCGGCCGCCGCCGCGCCGAAGACCCCCGCCCTGGAGGTCTCCCCGCTGCGTGGCCAGACGGTCAAGATGACCCGCATGCGCAAGGTCATCGGCGACAACATGATGAAGGCGCTGCACGGCCAGGCCCAGCTGTCCTCGGTCGTCGAGGTCGACATCACGAAGCTGATGAAGCTGCGCGCCCGCGCCAAGGACGCGTTCGCCGCCCGCGAGGGCGTCAAGCTCTCCCCGATGCCGTTCTTCGTGAAGGCGGCGGCCCAGGCGCTGAAGGCCCACCCGGTCATCAACGCCCGGATCAACGAGGCCGAGGGCACGATCACGTACTTCGACTCGGAGAACATCGGCATCGCCGTCGACTCCGAGAAGGGCCTGATGACCCCGGTCATCAAGGGTGCGGGCGACCTGAACATCGCCGGCATCTCCAAGGCCACGGCCGAGCTGGCCGGCAAGGTCCGCGCCAGCAAGATCACGCCGGACGAGCTGTCCGGTGCGACCTTCACCATCAGCAACACCGGTTCGCGCGGTGCGCTGTTCGACACGATCATCGTCCCGCCGAACCAGGTCGCCATCCTGGGCATCGGCGCCACGGTCAAGCGTCCGGCCGTCATCGAGACCGCCGAGGGCACCGTCATCGGCGTCCGCGACATGACCTACCTGACGCTCTCCTACGACCACCGTCTGGTGGACGGCGCCGACGCCGCCCGCTACCTGACGGCCGTCAAGGCGATCCTGGAGGCCGGCGAGTTCGAGGTCGACCTCGGTCTGTAAGGCGCGCTGCCGATAAGGCAACGTAACGAGCCTCACCTGCGGCGCCCCCGTCCGGAAGTGTTTCCGGACGGGGGCGCCGCCGTATTGTCTAAGGGTCAACACTCCCCGAGGAGCCGCTTCATGACCGTCCCCGTCGTCCACTCGCTGCGCGAGCAGATCCGCGAGCACATCGTGGAGGGGATCGTCAGCGGCCGCTGGAAGCCGGGCGAGCGCATCGTGGAGCGCCGGATCGCGACCGAGCTGGAGGTCTCCCAGACGCCCGTGCGCGAGGCGCTGCGCGAACTGGAGTCGCTGCGGCTGATCGAGTCGGCGCCCAACAAGGGCGTCCGGGTCCGCAACCTCACCGCGGCCGACCTGGAGGAGAGCTACCCCGTACGCGCCGGTCTGGAGCAGATCGCGGCCGAGCTCGCGGCCGGGCGGCTCGCGACGGACTGCTCGGCCCTGGAGCCGCACGTGGCGGCCCTCTACGAGGCGGACGCGGCCGCGGACGGGACGGCGCAGGTGCGGCACACGGTGGCCTTCCACCGGGAGCTGGTGAAGGCGGCCGGGAACAGCGTCCTGCTGCACACCTGGGAGACGCTCGGCATCGAGGTCTTCACGGCCCTGTCGATCCGCTGGCTGGGCACGGTCCAGAAGTCGTACGCGGAGGAGCACCAGGAGCTCGTGGAGGCCTTCCGGCGCGGCGACCCGAACATCGGTGCGCTGGTGAAGGCGCACGTCCTGGGCTGCGCGCCGCGAGCCTGAGCCCCGGCCGTACGCACAGTGAGCGGGTCCACCCCACCGGTGGGCCCGCTCATTCGTGCGCACCCGCCCTCAGATATCCAGCCTCACCTGCGAAAACAGGCCAGAAAACTAGGCACCGGGTGCCCTTTTCCTTGGCACCCTGTGCCGACTTTCTCGATTCGAAGAGGTTTTCCCCTTCAACCCTTTGATCGATCATCGATCGCCGGTTTACAGTCTTCGGCGGGCCGTCACCCGGCCCTTCGCCCTGTCCTGCCAGACAAGGCCCCCTTATCTCCACCCCCATCTGTCCGGAAGGCGGCGATCATGACCGATCCCGTAGGCAAGATTCCGAGCGAGCTCGACCAGCTCCCGGACCGTGACACCGAGGAGACCGCCGAGTGGGCGGCCTCCCTGGACGCCGTCACCAAGGCCGCCGGCCCCCACCGGGCCGCCTACCTGATGCGCCGCACCCTCCAGCACGCCGAAGGCGCGGGCCTCGCCCTGCCGAAGCTCCTGGAGACGGATTACGTCAACACCATCCCCACCTCCGCCGAGCCCTCGGTCACCGAGTTCGGCGGCGACGAGGAGATGGAGCGGAAGATCACCGCGTGGAACCGCTGGAACGCGGCCGCGATGGTCACCCGCGGCTCCAAGTACGGCGTCGGCGGCCACATCGCCACCTTCGCCTCCGCGGCCTGGCTCTACGAGACCGGGTTCAACCACTTCTTCAAGGGCAAGGAAGCCGACGGTTCCGGCGACCAGCTCTACATCCAGGGCCACGCCTCCCCCGGCATCTACGCCCGCGCCTTCCTCGACGGCCGCCTGAACGAGACCCACCTCGACAACTTCCGGCAGGAGGCCGGCGGCAACGGCCTGCCCTCCTACCCGCACCCGCGCCGCCTCCCCTGGCTGTGGGAGTTCCCCACCGTCTCCATGGGTCTCGGCCCGCTCTCGGCGATCTACCAGGCGCGCTTCAACCGCTACCTGACCAACCGCTCCATCAAGGACGTCTCCGCCTCGCACGTGTGGGCGTTCCTCGGTGACGGCGAGATGGACGAGCCCGAGTCGACCGCGGCCCTCGCCCTGGCGGCCCGCGAGGGTCTGGACAACCTGACCTTCGTCATCAACTGCAACCTGCAGCGCCTCGACGGCCCGGTCCGCGCCAACTTCAAGATCGTGCAGGAGCTGGAGGCCCAGTTCCGCGGCGCCGGCTGGAACGTCGTGAAGTCGCTGTGGGGCAACGCCTGGGACGAGCTGTTCGCGCTCGACACCACCGGCGCCCTCGTCCGCCGCCTCCGCGAGGTCCCGGACGCGCAGGTCCAGACGTACCAGACCCGCGACGCCGCCTACATCCGCCAGGACTTCTTCGGCAAGGACCCGGCGCTCGTCGCGATGGCGCAGCTGCTGTCCGACGACAAGATCCTCGAGTGCTTCCACCTCTCCCGCGGTGGCCACGAGCCGCGCAAGGTGTACGCCGCGTACAAGGCCGCCCTGGAGTTCAAGGGCGCGCCGACGGTCATCCTGGCGCAGACCGTCAAGGGCTTCACCCTGGGTGAGGGCTTCGCGTCGAAGAACGCGAACCACCAGATGAAGAAGCTCACGACGGACGAGTTCAAGAACATGCGTGACCTTCTTGAGCTGCCCATCTCGGACGCGCAGTTCGCCGACGGCCAGGTGCCCTACGGCCACCCCGGCGCCGACTCCCCCGAGGTCCGCTACCTCCAGGAGCGCCGCGCGGCCCTCGGCGGCCCGGCCCCGGCCCGCCGCACCCACCCGCTCGCCCCGCTGCCGGCCCCGGCCGACAAGGCGTTCGCGGCGTTCGACAAGGGCTCCGGCTCGCAGTCGATGGCCACGACGATGGCGTTCGTGCGCCTGATGAAGGACCTGATCCGCGACAAGGAGACCGGCAAGCGCTGGGTCCCGATCGTCCCGGACGAGGCCCGTACCTTCGGCATGGAGTCGCTGTTCCCGTCGCTCGGCATCTACTCGCCGAAGGGCCAGACGTACGAGCCGGTCGACCGCGACCAGCTGATGTACTACAAGGAGGCCGTCAACGGCCAGATCCTGAACGAGGGCATCACCGAGGCCGGCTCGATGGCCGACTTCATCGCCGCCTCCACCGCGTACTCCACGCACGGTGAAGCGATGATCCCGTTCTACATCTTCTACTCGATGTTCGGCTGGCAGCGGACCGCCGACCAGATGTGGCAGCTCGGCGACCAGCTCGGCCGCGGCTTCCTCGTCGGCGCGACCGCCGGCCGCACCACCCTGACCGGTGAGGGCCTCCAGCACGCCGACGGCCACTCGCCCGTCATCGCGGCGACGAACCCGGCGGCGCTGACGTACGACCCGGCGTTCGCCTACGAGGTCGCGGTCATCGTCAAGGAGGGTCTGCGCCGGATGTACGGCGAGGCCGCCGAGGGCGAGGACCAGAACGTCTTCTACTACCTGACGGTCTACAACGAGCCGATGCCGCAGCCGGCCAAGCCGTCCGGCGTCGACGAGGGCATCGTCAAGGGCCTCTACCGCTTCAACACGGCGGAGTCGGCCGGTCTCGACCTGCCCGCGAACGCCTCCCGCATCCAGCTCCTGTCCTCCGGCACGGCCATCCACTGGGCCCTGGAGGCGCAGAAGCTGCTCGCCGCCGAGTGGGGCGTGGCCGCCGACGTGTGGTCCGCGACCTCCTGGACGGAGCTGCGCCGCGACGCGCTGGAGGCCGACGCGGCCCTCCTGCGCGGCGAGGAGCAGGTGCCGTACATCCGCCAGGCCCTGGCGGGCGTCGACTCCCCGGTCCTCGCGGTCTCCGACTACATGCGCCAGGTCCCGGACCAGATCGCGCAGTGGGTCGAGCAGGACTACACCTCGCTGGGCGCCGACGGCTTCGGCCTCTCGGACACCCGCGACGCGGCCCGCCGCCACTTCGGCGTCGACGCCCAGTCGATCGTCGTCGCGGCCCTGGCCCAGCTCGCCCGCCGCGGCGAGGTCCAGGCGACGTCCGTGAAGGAGGCGCGCGAGCGCTACGGCCTGTAAGGCCTCCCATCCGTCCGAGGGGCTGTTTCCGTACGCACATACGGAGGCGGCCCCTCGGCGTACGTTCCGTCAGGCCCCGAGGTCCTCGGTCATGCCCTGGGAGACCGGTGCCGGTGGGACGGGCAGGGTGCGCTGGAGGGCTTCCAGGTCCTGGAGGATGCCCGCGCGCCGCTTCGCCAGGTTCGTCTCGAAGTCCATGGCGGCCTGGGCGGCCTGGGCGCGGGTCTCCTCGAAGAGCTCGTCCGCCTCCTGGCGCCTCGCCCACGCGTCCTTCTCGGCCTGGGCCAGCGCCTCGGCCACGAAGGCCTCGGTCTCGTCGCGGACCTGCTGGGCGGACGACTCGGCGAGCCCGGGCGGGATACCGGGGGCGAGCTCGTCGACGGGGCGCGGTGCGTGGTGGATCACCTGGTGCTCGATCGTGCAGCCGTTCTCCGTGGAGAAGGGCGGTCGTCCGGTGAGCAGGAAGGAGAGCGGCGCGCCCGTCGAGTACAGGTCGCCGCGGTGGTCGCCGGTCCGTTCGCCCTTCGCCTGCTCGGGCGACATGTACACGGGGGTGCCCCTGGGGGTTCCGGTGAGGGTGAGTCCGCTCTCCCTGAGCGTGTCGCCGAAGAACTCGGCGATGCCGAAGTCGAGGACGACGGGCGTGTACCGTCCGGGCAGCTCCGCGGCGGCGCGGACCTCGCGGCGGAAGCGGATGAGGTCCTCGGTCCTCCGGGCCACGCCCTGCTGGAGGAACTTGACGGCCGCTTCCCGCTGCATGCGCTGGTCGCGGGCGGACCAGACCTCGCCGTACCCGCCGCCGCCGAGCATGTGCATGAGCTCGTAGCGGTCGTCGAGCACCACGCCCCGTCGCATCGCGCCTCTCCCCCCGTGGTCGCTGTCCCAAGTCCCCCGTACGGATGGGAGGGTGGGTCCATGCGTGCCGCCCGCCTGATCAAGATGGTCCTGCTCCTCCAGTCGCGTCCTTCGATGACGGCGGCCGAACTGGCCGCCGAGCTGGAGGTGTCGGAGCGGACCGTCACGCGGGACGCGCTCGCCCTGTCGGAGGCGGGGGTGCCGGTGTACGCGGACCGGGGCCGGGCCGGCGGCTACCGGCTCGTCGGCGGCTACCGGACGCGGCTCACGGGTCTGGCGCGCGGCGAGGCGGAGGCCCTGTTCCTGTCGGGACTGCCGGGCGCGCTGCGGGACATGGGCCTGGAGGACGCGGCCTCGGCGGCCCGGCTCAAGGTGTCGGCGGCGCTGCTGCCCTCGCTGCGGGACGCGCACGAGTCGGCGGCCCGCCGCTTCCACCTGGACGCGCCCGGCTGGTACCAGGAGCCGGAGACACCGGAGCTGCTCGCGCCGGTGGCGGAGGCCGTGTGGGACGACCGGTGGGTGTCGGCCCGGTACCGGCGGGGGGACGGCGAGGAGGTGGAGCGGGAGCTCGAACCGTACGGCCTCGTCCTGAAGGCGGGCGTCTGGTACGTGTGCGCCCGCGCGGGCTCCTCCTTCCGTACGTACCGGGTGGACCGGTTCACGGCGGTGGCCGTGGGCGAGGAGCGGTTCGACCGGGACCCGGACTTCGACCTGCCCGTCTTCTGGGAGGAGCGGTCGGCGGAGTTCGCCCGCTCCCTGCTGCGTACGGAGGTGGTCGTACGGCTCTCGGAGGCGGGCGCCCGCCGCCTGCCGTACGTCACGGACCGCGCGGCCGCCCAGGAGGCGCTGGCGGCCGGCACCGCCGAGGGCGGCCGGGTGCGGGCCGTCCTCCGGGTGGAGAGCGAGGAGGTCGCCTTCGGCCAGCTCCTCGGCCTCGGCCCGGAGGTGGAGGTCCTGGCCCCGGCCGCGCTCCGGGAGCGTTTCGCGGAGGCGGCCCGGGGCATGGCGGAGCTCTACCGATGAGGCTCTACCGGTAGTCGGCGACGTCCGGTCTCCCGGTCTCGCTCGCGACGAGGAAGCCCCAGGCGTCCGGCCGGGAGCCGTCCGCGTCCGTGAAGCCGTACTCCTTCGCCAGCTCGCCGCTGGAGAGCGAGCGGCCGGTCCAGCGGTGCCGGTCGGGGTCGGCGGCGAGGGCGGCGACGGCCCGGCCGACGTAGACCGGGGACTCGGAGACGCCGAAGTCGGGGATCTTCCCGGTGGCGTCGCGCCAGTTCTCCTCGGTGACGCCGAAGCCGGCGAGCATCTGCTCCGACCTGAGCCAGCCGGGGGTGACGGCGACGGCCGTCCCGCCGTACTCCTCCAGCTCCTTCGAGAGGCCGAAGGCCATCCGGATCGGGGCGTTCTTGGCGAGGTCGTAGAAGAGGTTCTCGCGGAAGCGGGTGCCGTTGTACGCGGTGGTGCCGTCGGTGACCTCGACGACGAGCCCGCCGGGGTGGCGGGTGAGCAGCGGCAGGGCCGCGTGGGAGGTGATGGCGTGCGTCCGCACGCCGAGTTCGAGCATCCTGAGGCCGCCGTCGAGGTCCGTCTCCCAGGTCTTCCTGCCGAAGGTGACGAGGTGCTCCCCGCCCCACACGTCGTTGACGAGGACGTCGAGCCGGCCCCGCTCGCGGTCGATCCGGTCGACGAGGGCCCGGACCTGGCCGGGTTCCAGGTGGTCGGTGGGGACGGCGACGCCCTCGCCGCCGGCGGCGGTCACCAGTTCGGCGGTCTCCTCGATGGTCTCGGTGGCGCGGCCGACCTCGCTGAGCTTCTCGCGGGTGGTGCGGCCGGTGACGTAGACGGTGGCTCCGGCGGCGCCGAGCTGGACGGCGATGGCCCGTCCGGCGCCCCGGGTGGCACCGGCGACCAGGCAGATCCGTCCGCTCAGGGGGGTGGTCTCAGTCGTCATGGGCACCAGGCTGGCAGGAAAGTACGACATCTTCTGTCCGGATTCATTTCGGGCTTTCCGGGTGCGTCGGACTCGCCGAGCCACGATGCTGGTGCCGTGATGGACGAGACCGAGTTCTGGGAGCTCATCGACGCCACCCGCGAGGAAGCCGAGGGCGACCCCGAGGAGCAGGCCGACCTGCTCGTGGAGCGGCTGACCCGCCTCGACCCCGACTCGGTGCTCGACTACGCGCGCCATTTCGAGGCCCGCTTCAACCGCGCGTACCTCTGGGATCTGTGGGGTGCGGCGGCCGTGCTGTTCGGCGGGGCGGGCGAGGAGACCTTCGACTCGTTCCGCTGCTGGCTGATCGGCCAGGGCCGGGAGGTGTACGAGGGGGGTGTGCACGATCCGGACGCGCTCGCGGAGCTGCTCGACGACTTCGACGTGGAGATCGACGGGGACGGCGAGGAGATCGGCTTCGCGGCGGACGAGGCGTACGAGGCGCTGACCGGCGGCGAGACCCCCGATCTGGGCATTCCGATGCCGGGCGGGGAGCCGCTCGGCGCCCCCTTCGACCTGGAGGACGACGACGTGCTCGCGGCCCGTTTCCCCCGGCTGTGGGAGCGCTTCGGGGTGGTGTAGGCACGGAAGGACCCGGGGTGCGGACGGAGGGATCCGCACCCCGGGTGGTTCAGCCCAGCTGGAGCCGGGGGTTCTCCTGGCCGAGGATCATGTCCGTGCGCGGCTGGAGGGCGGGGAAGAGCTGCTCGGGCTGCGGGATCGCCCAGTACTTGCCCTCGGCGACCCTCTCGAAGACCCGCTCGGCGTGCTCCTCGGGGGTGAGCCCGTGCTCGTCGGCCATCGCCTGCAGCTGGTCGTTGAAGGCGGCGATCTCCGGCGGGGCGGTCTCTCCGGGGCGGGCGGCCCTGAAGATCTCGCTCTTGACCGAGCCGGGGGTCACGACGGACACCTGGATCGGCGCGCCCTTCATCTGCATCTCGTGGTGCAGCGACTCGGTGAGGGCGAGCGTGCCGAACTTGGTGACGCTGTACGGGGCCATCAGCGGGCTCGGCAGCATGCCGCCGATCGAGGAGACGTTGACCACCCAGGCCTTCTCACCGCGCTCCAGCATGCGCGGGACGAAGGTCCGGATGCCGTTGACGTACCCGCCGATGTTGATCCGGAGCATGGCGTCCCAGCGCTCGGCCGGGATCTCCCAGGAGTAGCCCATGGCCATGATCCCGGCGTTGTTGACGAGCAGGTCGACCGTGCCGAAGCGGGTGTACGCGGTGTCGGCGAGGGCCTCGACGGAGGCGGGGTCGGCGACGTCCGTGACGACGGCCGCGACCTCGGCCCCGGTGGCCGACAGCTCGCCCGCGAACTCGGCGAGCCGTTCGGCCGCGATGTCGGCGAGGACCAGCTTCATGCCGAGCCCGGCGGCGTGCCGGGCGAGGCCGGCGCCGATCCCGGAGGAGGCGCCGGTGATGACGGCCGTCCGGCCGCCGAAGACCTCGGCGGCCAGGGAGGGGGCGGTCATCAGAAGTGGGTCCCGCCGTCGATGCGGACCTCGGTGCCGGTGATGAACCGGCCGTCCTCGGAGGCGAGCATCGCGACGACGCCGGCGACGGTCTCGGGGCCGGCGAAGCCCTGGCCGAGGGCGGGGGCGAGCTTGGCGAAGAGCGACCAGTCGGTGTCCTCGGGCAGGCCGGGGCCCTGGGACTGCTTGGAGGCGCCGGAGCCGTCGGTCATGCCGGAGGAGATGGAGCCGGGCTGGACGGCGGTGAAGCGGATGCCCTGCTTGGCGTACTCGGCGGCCAGGGCGTGGGTCATGGACTGGATGCCGCCCTTGCTGGCCGCGTAGGCCGCCATGTAGGGGTGGGCGAACATCGCGGAGGTGGAGGAGAAGTTGACGACGGCCGAGCCGTTGCCCTCCAGGAGCGCCGGGATCGCCTCGCGGATCATGAGGAAGGTGCCGGTGAGGTTGACCCGGACCACCTGCTCGAAGGCGTCGAGGCTCGTCTCGTGGGTGTGCGAGGAGCGGAGGATGCCGGCCGCGTTGACCAGGACGTCCAGGCCGCCGAGGGCCTCGACGGCGGCGGCGACGCCCTCGCGCACGGAGGTCTCGTCGCCGATGTTGACCACGAGGGTGGTGAGGCGGTCGGCGGCGTCGCCGGCCTTGGCGACGGTGTCCTTGAGGCCGTCCTCGCTGATGTCGGCGGCGACGACCCGGCCGCCCTCGGCGAGCATGCGCAGGACGGTGGCCTGGCCGATGCCGGAGCCGCCGCCGGTGATGAGGGCGCGGCGTCCTTCGTAACGGGTCAGCTGGTTCATGTCGGCAACCTCTCGATGTCAAGCTTTCCGGGGATGCTGCCACCGTACGCCTGAGTGGCACGTTTTGCCACACCTGCACGCTATGCACGTTCGGCAGTCGCGGGCGTACGCTTCGTGGGTGAGCACCAAGCCCGAGGGCGCCACGCCCCCCACCCCCTCGCTCCCCTCGCTGACGGAGCGCCGCAAGGCCGCCACCCAGCTGGACATCGCCCGCGCCGCCGCCGAGCTCTTCACCGAACACGGCCCCGACGACACCACGGCCGAGGAGATCGCCCAGCGGGCCGGCGTCGCCCTGCGCACCTTCTACCGCTACTTCCGCTCCAAGCAGGACGCCGTCGCCCCGCTCCTCGCGGGCGGCGCCGACCGCTGGCGGGAGCTCCTCGCCGCGACGGAACCGGGCGCGGGCGTGCCCGAGGCCCTGGAGCGCTCGATCGCCTCCTCGCTCACCCCGGAGACCGAGGAGGCGGCGGAGGGCCTGCGCTGGACGCGCGGGCTGCTGCGGGCCGCCGCCGAGGACCCCGCCCTCCGGGCCGTCTGGTACCGGGTCAACCAGGAGTCCGAGGAGCGGCTGCGCGAGGTCGTCGCCGGGCTCGCCGGGCCGGACGCCGACCCGCTGGAGGTACGGCTCGCGGCCGCGGCGGCCACCGACGCCATCCGGATCGCCCTGGAGAGCTGGGCGGAGACGGACGCGCCGGAGCGCGGAGAGGGCGCTCCGGCCGCCCTCGCGGTCCGCTGCCTGCGCGAACTGATGGGCGGGATGCGGCTGTTGAACCCGGACGTCAGGGGGTGAGCGACCGGCCCATGAGGACGTCGTCCACGTACGTCCCGTCGAGGCACAGCTCCCCCGGCAGCACCCCCTCGACCGCGAAGCCCTCCGAGGCGTAGAGCGCGCGGGCCGGCGCGTTGTGCCCGAGGACCCGCAGGGTCATCCGGACGGCGCCCTCCCCCCTGGCCCGCTCCATGGCGGCCCGCAGCAGCGCCCGGGCGACGCCCTTGCCCCGGGCCGACCCGGCGACGGCGAGGCCCTGGATCTGACGGACGTGGGCGGTGGCGGCGAGCGGGGTCGGCGGCGCCACCCGGACGTAACCGACGACCGCCCCGCCGTCCTCCGCCACGAGGTAGTCCCCGGGCAGATGGCGCTCGTCGAAGAAGGGCGCGCCCGCCTCCGGGAGGGGCAGCACGGCGTGGAGCCTCGACCAGGTGGCCCGGTCGAGCTCCGCGAGCGCGGTGTCGTCGTCCTGCACGGCGGTACGTATGCGTATCTGCGTCTCCGGCACGATCATGGCGGCCACTGTGCCACGCCGGGCCCGTCTTTCGGGTCGGGCCCCGCGAGCCCGGCCCGACCCGAAGGACAGGCCCGGCCCCGGGAGGGCAGGATGGGGGCCATGCAGCGTTCCGCGATCCGCAAGCGTGTCGCCGTCACCGGCGCCTCCGGGCTCATCGGCTCGGCCCTGGTCCGCTCCCTGCGCGCCGACGGCCACGACGTCCTCCGCCTCGTCCGCCGCCCGGCCCGGACCGCCGACGAGGTCGAATGGGACCCCAAGCGGCTGTACGTCGACGCCGCCGGGCTCGTCGGCGTCGACGCCGTCGTCCACCTGGCGGGCGCCGGCGTCGGCGAGCGCCGCTGGAACGAGGCGTACAAGAAGGAGATCCGGGACAGCCGGGTCCTCGGCACGACCGCGATCTCCCAGGCGCTCGCCTCGCTCGCGGACCCGCCGGAGGCGCTGGTCTGCGGCACGGCGCTCGGCTGGTACGGGGACACCGGCACGCGCGCGGTGGACGAGAGCGCCCCCGCCGGTACGGGCTTCCTGCCCTCGGTCTGCGTGGAGTGGGAGGCCGCGGCCGCCCCCGCCGAGGAGGCCGGCATCCGGGTCACGTACGCCCGCACGGGCCTGGTCGTGGCCCGTCAGGGCGGCGCCTGGGGACGGCTCTTCCCCGTCTTCCGCGCCGGACTCGGCGGGCGGATGGGCGACGGCCGCCAGTACTGGTCGCACATCTCCCTCCACGACGAGGTCGCCGCCCTGCGCCACCTCGTCGACACCCCGTCCCTCTCCGGTCCGGTGAACCTGACGGCCCCCGAGCCCGTCACCAACCGCGAGGTGACCGCGGCGATGGGCCGGGTGCTGCACCGCCCGACCCTCTTCACCGTCCCCGCGCCGGCCCTGAAGGCCGTGCTCGGCGACTTCGCCCAGGACGTGCTGGGCAGTCAGCGGGTGCTGCCGGGGCGGCTCCTGGAGACCGGTTTCGACTTCGCGTTCCCGACGATCGACGAGGCGATCCGGGCGGCACTGCGCTAGCGGGGGCGTCTGCGCTCCCCCGTGCTGCGTGCACCCCGCCGCGCGCGGCCGACTTCCCCGGGGGTGCCGCCTAGGCTCGATGCCCGCTGTTCGATGCCCGCCGTTCGATACGAACGCGAACTCGGGCATTCCGGGGGCCCGTTGGGGGCATAAGGCCTCCCACCGGCGGCGCAGACCTGGGGAGGGGCACGTGCTCAGTACCGCAACCAGCGCACAGCACACGGACGTCGTGGAGACCGTCGACGTCGTCATCGTAGGAGCCGGCACCGCGGGCCTCGCGGCCGCCCGCCGGCTGACCGGCGCCGGACTCGCGGTCGCCGTACTGGAGGCGGAGCCGCAGGTCGGCGGCCGGCTGGCCACGGACCGCGTCGACGGCTTCCGGCTCGACCGGGTGGGCCCGCTGCTCACCTTCTCGTCCGAGGAGCTGCGGACCGTGCCGGGCCTGTCCGGGCTCGCGCTGCGCCCGTTCGGTCCCGGGGTGCTCGTCCACAGCGACGGGCGGTACGGAAGGTGGGGCGTCCCGCACCCGCGCCGGACGCCCGGCCAGCGGGGCGGCGGGGTCCACCGGGGCGTGGGGGGAGCGTTCAGCGTGGCGCGCGCCCTCGCGAGCGCCCCCCGCAATCCGGCCGCCTCGCTCGACCAGGCGCGACTCGGCGCCTCCCTCGTCCGGCTCGCCGCGACGCCCCCCGCGCGCCTCCTCGCCCGCTCCGAGCGGACGGCCCGCGAGGCCCTGACGGCCCGGCTGCCCGCCCGTACGGTCCAGGGGGTGCTGCGGCCGCTGCTCGCCGCGCTCCTCTCCGACCCGGACCTCGGCATGTCGAGCCGTCAGGCGGACCTGGCGCTGCGGGCCTTCGCCCTCGGCCGGCCCGCCGTCCCCGAGGGCGGTGCGGCGGCCCTGCCCGAACGGCTCGCGGCCTCCCTGCCTCCGGGCACGGTCCGCACCGGCGTCCGCGTCACGGACGTGTCCGTCTGCCGCGTCACGACCGCCGAGCACGGCGTCATCGGCTGCCGCGCGGTCCTCCTGGCCACCGGCGCCCGCACCGCGGCGAAGCTGCTTCCGGGCCTCCGGGTCCCCGGCTTCCACCCGGTCACGGTCCTCCACCACACGGCTCCCGTGGCGCCCACCACCGACCCCACCCTCCTCCTCGAATCGGACCCGGGCGGCCCCGTGTCCCACACGGCGGTGATGAGCGCGGTCGACCCCTCCCGCGCCCCGGACGGCCGCGCCCTCATCACCTCCACCGTCCTCGGCACCCCACCGGACGACACGGAACGCCGCGTCCGCAAACACCTGGCCACGCTCTACGGCACCTCGACCGACGACTGGGAACTCCTCGCCCTCCACCACACCCCGGAGGCCGTCCCCACGATGCCGCCCCCGCACGACGCGCACCGCTCGGTCCGGCTCCTGGCCGGCCTGTACGTGTGCGGCGACCACCGCGACACCAGCACGGTCCGGGGCGCCCTGGCCTCCGCCCACCGCGCGACGACGTCCCTCCTGGCAGACCTGGGCGTCCGCCCGCCCCTGGCGGAGCCCGGGGCAGCGGCCTGACCCCCGTGGGGGGGGGGGGGGGGGGGGGGGGGGGCCCCCCGGGGGGGGGGGGGGGGGGGGGGGGGGGGGAGTGTCAGTGGTGGCCGAGCCGCTTCCGGAGTGGGGGCGCCAGGCGGGGACGGGCCGCTCGGTGGGCGTGTGCGGGGCGCGCGTGTCCGAGG
>NZ_JBIAMJ010000008.1:0-390618 GCF_042874035.1 Streptomyces sp. NPDC004284
GTGAACATGGTGGCGATGGCGCCGGCCTTCTTGTCGGGGGCCACGAGGTCGGCGGCGACCACCGAGCCGATGCCGAAGAACGCGCCGTGGGCGAGGGAGGCCACGATGCGGCCGGCGAGCATCACGCCCATGGTCGGTGCCGCGGCGGAGAGCAGGTTCCCCGCCACGAACAGGCCCATGAGGATCATGAGCATCGTCTTGCGGCTGATCCGGGTGCCGAGCACCGTCATCAGCGGGGCGCCGATGACGACGCCGATCGCGTAACCGGTGACCAGGAGTCCGGCGGAGGGGATGGACACCCCGTAGTCGCCGGCGATCTCGGGCAGCAGGCCCATGACCACGAACTCGGTCGTGCCGATCCCGAAGGCCCCGATGGCCAGGGCGAGGAGCGCGAGAGGCATGGCTCAACCCTTCCGTAATTGCTTGAGTGAGCTCTTTGTGTGCCTTCACAATAATTGCATGCGCGCTATATATGCAACCGGGGGTAGTTGGTGTGCTCGGGAAGGCGGTGTCTGCAGACAGCTGCTCCTGGTCCGATCGCCCGCACCGCCTGTGCCCGTGGGCGTCGCCGACCTCGGAACCTGTCCGCACCGGGGCGGAGAACGGCAGAACGGGCCGCAGCGCCGAAGCGCTGGGCCCGTTCCCTTCGAGCGGCCGGGTCAGGAGCCGGCCCGGCGCTTGTTGTAGACGTCGAAGCCGACGGCAGCGAGCAGCACCAGGCCCTTGATGACCTGCTGGTAGTCGGTGCCGACGCCGACCAGGGACATGCCGTTGTTGAGTACGCCGAGCACCAGGCCGCCGATGATGGCGCCGAGGACCGTGCCCACGCCGCCGCTGGCGGAGGCGCCGCCGATGAAGGCGGCGGCGATCGCCTCCAGCTCGAAGTTGATGCCGGCCTGCGGAGTGCCCGCGTTGAGCCGGGCGGCGAAGACCAGCCCGGCCAGCGCCGCGAGGACGCCCATGTTGGTGAAGGCGAGGAACACGACCCGCTTGCTCTTCACCCCGGACAGCTTGGCCGCCGCCTCGTTGCCGCCGATGGCGTAGGTGTGCCGCCCGATGATCGAGTTGCGCATCAGGTAGCCGAAGCCGACCAGCAGCGCGCCGAGGATCAGCAGCACGATCGGCACGCCGTGGTAGCTGGCCAGCAGCAGGGTGAAGACGGCCACGGCCGCGGTGATCACGGCCAGCTTGGCCAGGAACAGTCCGAGCGGGAGCGGTTCGAGACCGTACGCGGCGGTCCGCCGTCGGCCGCGCACCTCCTGCAGGATCGCGACGGCCAGCACCGCGAGGCCGAGCAGCAGGGTGAGGTTGTGGTAGTCGGTGTGCGGTCCGACCTCGGGGAGGAAGCCGCTGCTGATGTTCTGGAAGCCCTTGGGGAAGGGCGCCACCGACTGGCCCTGGAGCAGGATCTGGGTGCCTCCGCGGAACAGCAGCATGCCCGCCAGGGTGACGATGAAGGACGGGATGCCGAGGTAGGCGATCCAGAAGCCCTGCCAGGCGCCGGCGAGGGCGCCGATCACCAGCGCGGCCAGCATCGCCACGGGCCACGGCACGTGGTGCTCGACCATCATCACCGCGGCGGCGGCCCCGACGAAGGCGGCCAGCGAGCCGACCGACAGGTCGATGTGCCCGGCGATGATGACGATCATCATCCCGATCGCCAGGATGAGGATGTAGCCGTTCTGCTGGATCAGGTTGGTGATGTTGAGCGGCTGCAGCAGGATGCCGTCCGTCCAGATCTGGAACAGCAGCACGATCAGCGCGAGCGCGACCAGCATGCCGTACTGGCGCACGTTGCCGCGCAGCGCGCGGGCCAGCACGCCGCCGGGGGAGGGGCTCGGGCCGGCCTGCGGTGCCTTCGGGGACGAATCCGGGATGATCTCGGTCTGGGCCATGCCTCACACCTGCTCGTTGCTGGATGCGGCGCTCATGGTCATGAGCCGCATGAGGGATTCCTGGGTGGCGTCGGCGCGGGCCGCCTCGCCGGTGATCCGGCCTTCGGCCATGGTGTAGATCCGGTCGCACAGGCCCAGGAGTTCGGGGAGTTCGGACGAGATGACGAGCACGGCCTTGCCCTGGGCGGCCAACTCGGCGATGACCGTGTAGATCTCCGCCTTCGCGCCGATGTCGATGCCGCGGGTGGGCTCGTCGAGGATCAGCACCTCCGGCTCGGCGAAGATCCACTTGCTGAGGACGACCTTCTGCTGGTTGCCGCCGCTGAGCTTGCCGGTCTCCGTGAACACCGTCGGGGCCTTGATGTTCATGCTCCGGCGGAAGGACTCGGCGACCCGGGTCTCCTCGTGCCGGTCGACCCGGCCGTTCCGGGCGACCTTGCCCAGCGCGCTCAGCGAGATGTTCCGGCTGATGTCGTCGATGAGGTTGAGGCCGAGCTGCTTGCGGTCCTCGGTGACGTACGCGATGCCGTGCCCGATCGCCTCGGGGACCGTGCGGGTGCGGATCTCCCGGCCGTGCAGCCGCACCCGGCCGGCGGCCCACCGCCCGTACGAGCGGCCGAAGACGCTCATCGCGAGTTCCGTGCGGCCGGCGCCCATCAGGCCGGCGATGCCGACGATCTCACCGCGCCGCACGTTCAGCGAGGCGCCGTCCACCACCATGCGCTGCTGGTCGATCGGGTGCCGGACGCTCCAGTCCTCGACCTCGAAGGCGACCTCCCCGATGTCGGGAGTGCGCTCGGGGTAGCGGTGCTCCAGGTCGCGGCCGACCATTCCGCGGATGATCCGGTCCTCGGAGATGCCCTCGGAGCCGATCGCGAGGGTCTCGATGGTCTGCCCGTCGCGCAGGATGGTCACGGCGTCCGCGACCCGGGCGATCTCGTTCAGCTTGTGCGAGATGATGATGCAGGAGATGCCCTGCGCCTTGAGTTCGAGGATCAGATCGAGCAGCTTGCGGCTGTCCTCGTCGTTCAGCGCCGCGGTGGGCTCGTCCAGGATGAGCAGCTTGACCTTCTTGGCCAGTGCCTTGGCGATCTCGACGAGCTGCTGCTTGCCCACGCCGAGGTCGGCGATCCGGGTGTGCGGGCTCTCGTCGAGGCCGACCTGGCGGAGCAGTTCGGCGGCGTGGGTGAGCGTCCGGTGCCAGTTGATGACGCCGCGGGAGGCGTGCTCGTTGCCGAGGAAGATGTTCTCGGCGATGGACAGGTACGGCACCAGCGCCAGTTCCTGGTGGATGATGGCGATGCCCCGCTGCTCGCTGGCCCGGATGTCCCTGAACCGGCAGGGCTCGCCCTCGAAGAGGATCTCGCCCTCGTAGCTGCCGTGCGGGTAGACGCCGCTGAGCACCTTCATCAAGGTCGACTTGCCGGCGCCGTTCTCGCCGCAGACGGCGTGCACCTCGCCGGCGGCGACGCTCAGGTTGACCTCGGAGAGCGCCTTGACGCCGGGGAACGACTTGCTGATCGACCGCATTTCGAGAACGGGTCCAGCCATGGTTGTGCGTCCGTATCGTTCGGGGCGGTGCGGTGGGGGAGGCCCCGGGCTCCGCACCGCCGGTTCGGCACGGGGCCCGTCGCCCGGGCCCCGCGGGCTACTTGAGCTGGTCCGCGGTGTACTGACCGCCGTCGACCAGGACCTTCTGGTAGTTGTCCTTGTCGACGCTGACCGGCTGGAGCAGCTGCGCCGGGACGGTCTTCACGCCGTTGTTGTACTGGGTCGTGTCGTTGACCTCGGGCTTTCCGCCGGTCAGCAGCGCGTCGCCCATCTGGACGGCGGCCTTGGCCAGTTGGCGGGTGTCCTTGTAGACGGTCTGGGTCTGCTCGCCCGCGATGATCGACTTCACGGAGGCCAGCTCGCCGTCCTGACCCGTGACGACGGGCAGCGGCTTGGCGGTGCCGTAGCCGACGCCCTTGAGCGAGGACAGGATGCCGATCGAGATGCCGTCGTACGGTGAGAGCACGGCGTCGACATGGGCGGAGGTGTAGGCCTTGCTCAGCAGGTTGTCCATCCGTGACTGGGCGACACCGCCGTCCCAGCGCAGCGTGGCGACCTGGTTGAACTCGGTCTGGCCGCTCCGCACGACCAGCTTCTTCTCGTCGATGTACGGCTTGAGGACGCTCATCGCACCCTTGAAGAAGAAGCCGGCGTTGTTGTCGTCCGGCGAACCGGCGAACAGCTCGATGTTGAACGGTCCCTTGCCGCTCTTGAGGCCGAGCTTGTCGACGATGTAACTGCCCTGGAGGACACCGACCTTGTAGTTGTCGAAGGTCGCGTAGTAGTCGACGTCGGCCGTGCCCCGGATCAGCCGGTCGTAGGAGATCACCGGGATGTGGGCGTCGGCGGCCTTCTGCAGCACGTTGGTGAGGGAGGAGCCGTCGATGGCGGCGATCACCAGCAGCTTGGCGCCCTTGGTGATCATGTTCTCCACCTGGGAGACCTGGTTCTCCACCACGTTGTCGCCGTACTGCAGGTCGGTCTTGTAGCCCTTGGCCTGGAACTCCTTGACCATGTTGTCGCCGTCGTTGATCCAGCGTTCCGACGACTTGGTCGGCATCGCGATGCCGACGAGCGCGCCCTTGGCGTCACCCTTGGCCGCGCCGTCACCGGCACCGTTGGCGCTCTGGCCGCAGGCCGCCAGCGAGAGCGCCAGGCCCGCGGCGACCAGACCCGCCGAAATCTTCCGCACAGTTCCTCCAGTGGTGTTCCGCGACCGGGCACAGAACACCCCTGCTGGGTGACTGGGAGCGGTCGAGCGGGGCCGGCCGGAGCGGTCCCTCGCGCTGTGGAACGTCGGGGCGGCGATAGCTCTGGCCTGGCGTGACATGAAGTGTTAACGCTCACAAGAGTGGCGTCAAGGGGCGCGGGACCACCGTCCGCGCCCCGATTCCGCGCCGGGCGGAGCCGGGCGCGGACGCTTCGCCCGGCTGTGCGGTCCGGACGGCGCAGCCGGGCGCGGCATGCGGTTCCCCGGTCCCGGCCCTCGGTGCTGTGCCCCGGCCGCCCGCCGGACGGAGGGTGACGGATCGGTCCGGACCCGGTCGCGTACTGTGGTCGGCAGCCGAGGAGGGGACGACGCGTGGGAACCGAGAGTGCCGGGACGGAGCAGCGCCAGCCCGTGATGGCGGACGTGGCGAAACTGGCGGGCGTGTCCCACCAGACGGTGTCCCGGGTGCTCAACGGCGCACCGCACGTCCGGCCGGACACCCGGGACCGGGTGTTGGCCGCCATCCGGGAGCTGGACTACCGGCCCAACTCCGCCGCCCGCGCCCTGGTCACCCGCCGCTCGCAGACCCTCGGCGTGGTCAGCTTCGACTCGACGCTCTACGGGCCCGCCTCGATGCTGGACGGCATCGAGCAGGCCGCGCGCAGCGCCGGGTACTTCGTCAGCGTGACCAGCCTGCGCTCGCTGGACGGCCGCTCGGTCCAGGAGGCCGTCGACCGGCTGCGCGACCAGGGGGTGGAAGGCGTCGTGGTGATCGCGCCGCAGACCTCCAGCGTCAGCGCGGTGGCCCGGCTCTCCAGCTCGGTGCCGGTCGTCGCGGTCGGATCGGGCAACCAGACGCGGGTGCCCATGGTGTCGGTGGGCAACCGCTTCGGTGCCGGAGAGGCCACGGGGCACCTGCTCGACCTGGGGCACCGCACCGTGCACCACCTGGCGGGACCGGTCAACTGGCTGGAGAGCCAGGACCGCGAGGAGGGGTGGCGCAGCGCGCTGCGGGCGGCCGGCGCCCCCGTGCCGGAGGTGGAGCGCGGCGACTGGAGCGCCCGCTCGGGCTACCAGGCGGGTCTGCGGATCGCGCGGCTGCCCGACGTCACCGCCGTCTTCTGCGCCAACGACCACATGGCCCTCGGCCTGCTGCGGGCCCTGCACGAGGCCGGCCGGTCGGTCCCGGACGAGATCAGCGTGGTCGGCTTCGACGACATCCCGGAGGCCGCCTACTTCATCCCGCCGCTGACCACCGTGCGGCAGGACTTCGGCGAACTCGGCAGGCAGGCCCTGGAACTGCTCGTCGGGGAGCTGGAGGGTGCCACGCCCTCCCCGGCCCATGTGCAGATCTCTCCGGAGATGGTGCTGCGCCGCAGCGTGGGCCCCCCGGCCCGGCGTTGAACCGCCGACGGGGTGCGCTGCCACGCCCCTGATCCCCCCTCGTTCCGCGGGTTGTCACCGACCGGGGAACCTCCCTTGACATGGATTTTGTGAGCGCTAACAATTTTGTGAGCGTTAACAAGACCTCACGCCCGGCCGAAGGATGAGCACGTGACCGTCACCCCCGCCGCCCCTGATCCGGACCGCTATGTGGTCGGCATCGACTTCGGTACCCTCTCCGGCCGCGCCGTGGTGGTCCGCGTACGGGACGGCGAGGAGAGGGGAACCGCCGTCCACGACTACCCGCACGCCGTCGTCGAACGCGAACTGCCCGGCACCGGCCGGCCGCTCCCGCCCGACTGGGCGCTGCAACACCCCGGAGACTGGCGCGAGGTGCTGCGCACCGCGGTGCCGGCCGCGCTCGCCGTGGCCGGCGTCGACCCGGCGCACGTGATCGGGATCGCCACCGACTTCACGGCCTGCACCGTCCTGCCGGTGCTCGCGGACGGCACCCCGCTCGCCGAGACGCCCGAGTGGGCGACCCGCCCGCACGCCTGGCCCAAGCTCTGGAAGCACCACGCGGCCCAGGGCCAGGCGGACCGGATCAACGCCCTGGCCCACGCCCGGGGCGAGAAATGGATCTCCCGGTACGGCGGCCGGATCTCCGCCGAATGGCAGTACGCCAAGGCCCTCCAGGTCCTGGAGGAGGACCCGGCCGTCTACGCCGCGACCGTACGCTGGATCGAGGCCGCCGACTGGATCGTCTGGCAGCTCACCGGCGCCGAGAGCCGCAACACCTGCACGGCCGGCTACAAGGGCATCCACCAGGACGGGAGTTACCCGAGCGAGGACTACCTCGCCGCGCTCCACCCGGACTTCGCCGACTTCGCCCGCACCCGCCTGGAGCACCCGCTCTCCCCGCTCGGCTCCCGGGTCGGCTCGCTCACCGCGCGGGCCGCCGAGTGGACCGGCCTGCCGGAGGGCATCGCGGTCGCCGCCGGCAACGTCGACGCCCACGTCGCCGCACCGGCCGCCCGCGCCGTCGACGACGGCCGGCTCCTCGCCATCATGGGCACGTCCACCTGCCACGTCGTCAACGGCGCGACGCTCGCCGACGTCCCCGGCGTCTGCGGCGTGGTCGAGGACGGCATCGTCGCCGGCTCCTACGGCTACGAGGCCGGGCAGAGCGCCGTCGGCGACATCTTCGCCTGGTGGCTGCGCCAGGGCGTGCCCGCCGACTACCTGGCCGAGGCCGACGCGAGCGGGGAGGACCTGCACGAGCTGCTCAGCCGCAAGGCGGCCGCCCAGCCCGTCGGCGCGCACGGCCTGGTGGCCCTCGACTGGATGAACGGCAACCGCTCCACCCTGGTCGACCACCACCTGTCCGGCGTGATCGTCGGACTCACCCTCGCCACCCGCCCCGAGGAGATCTACCGGGCCCTGCTGGAGGCCACCGCCTTCGGCACCAGGGTCATCGTCGAGGCCCTGGAGCGGGGCGGGGTCCCCGTCACCGAGTTCATCGTCACCGGCGGGCTGAAGAAGAACGCCCTGCTGATGCAGATCTACGCCGACGTGCTGCGCCGTCCGGTCTCGGTCGCCGAGTCGGAGCAGGGCCCGGCGCTCGGCTCGGCGATCCACGCCGCCGTCGCCGCCGGGGCGTACCCGGACGTACGGACCGCGGCCGACGCCATGGGCCGGGTGCACCGGGGCGCCCACCAGCCGGACCGGGCCGCCGCCGACACGTACGACCGGCTCTTCGCCGAGTACCGCGCCCTGCACGACCACTTCGGCCTCGGCGCCGACAAGCTCCTGCACCGCCTGCGTGACATCCGGAACGCCCTCAACACACCGAGCGAGGCCATGTGAACAGCACCACCGACCTCATCCGCCGCCAGGTCAGCGACCTGCACCAGGAGCTGGTCCGCTACGGCCTGGTGGTCTGGACCGCCGGCAACGTCTCCGCCCGCGTCCCCGGCGAGGACCTGCTCGTGATCAAGCCCAGCGGCGTCTCCTACGACGAGCTGACGCCGCAGAACATGATCGTCTGCGACCTGGACGGGAACGTCGTCGAGGGTGACCACGCGCCCTCCTCCGACACGGCCGCGCACGCCCATGTGTACCGCCACCTGCCCGAGGTCGGCGGAGTGGTCCACACCCACTCCACCTACGCCTGCGCCTGGGCGGCCCGGGGCGAGGCCGTCCCCTGCGTCCTCACCGCGATGGCCGACGAGTTCGGCGCCGAGATCCCGGTCGGCCCGTTCGCCCTCATCGGTGACGACTCGATCGGCCGGGGCATCGTGGACACCCTCAAGGGCCACCGCTCGCCCGCCGTCCTGATGCAGAACCACGGTGTGTTCACCATCGGCAAGGACGCCAAGGCCGCCGTGAAGGCCGCCGTGATGTGCGAGGACGTCGCCCGCACCGTCCACCTCTCCCGCCAGCTCGGCGAGCCCCTGCCGATCGCCCAGGCGGACATCGACAGCCTCAACTTCCGCTACCAGAACGTCTACGGCCAGCCCCAGGCCCGGTGAGGAGCCACCCCATGAAGAAGCCACTGGAGGGCCGCCAGGTCTGGTTCCTGACCGGGAGCCAGGGACTCTACGGCGAGGACACGCTGCGCCAGGTCGCCGAGCAGTCCCGGCGGATCGCCGAAGCGCTGGACCGCGACCCGCTCCTGCCGGTCGAGATCGTCTGGAAGCCCGTTCTCACCGACGCCGCGGAGATCCGCCGGGTCTGCCTGGAGGCCAACTCCACCGACGACTGCATCGGCCTGATCGCCTGGATGCACACCTTCTCCCCGGCGAAGATGTGGATCGCCGGCCTGGACGTCCTGCAGAAGCCGCTGCTCCACCTGCACACCCAGGCCGATGTCGAACTGCCCTGGCAATCCATCGACATGGACTTCATGAACCTGAACCAGGCCGCCCACGGCGACCGCGAGTTCGGCTACATCCAGTCCCGCCTCGGCGTGCCGCGCAAGACCGTCGCCGGCCACGTCACCGACCCGGAAGTCGCCGCCCGGATCGGCACCTGGGCCCGTGCCGCCGGCGGCCGCGCCGAACTGCGCGGCCTGAAGCTCGCCCGCTTCGGCGACAACATGCGCGACGTCGCCGTCACCGAGGGCGACAAGGTCGAGGCCCAGCTCCGCTTCGGCGTCTCCGTCAACACCTACGGCGTGAACGACCTCGTCGCCGCGGTGGACGCGACGGACGACGGCGACGTCACCGAGCTGGTCAAGGAGTACGAGGACGGCTACCGGCTCGCACCCGAGCTGCGGGCCAGCGGGGAGCGCCACGAGTCGCTGCGGTACGCCGCGCGGATCGAACTCGGCCTGCGCGGCTTCCTGGAACAGGGCGGCTTCCGGGCCTTCACCACCAACTTCGAGGACCTCGGCGGGCTGCGCCAGCTGCCGGGCCTCGCCGTGCAGCGGCTGATGGCCGACGGCTACGGCTTCGGCGGCGAGGGCGACTGGAAGACCGCCACCCTGCTGCGCACCCTCAAGGCGGCCGCCACCGGACTGGCCGGCGGCACCTCGTTCATGGAGGACTACACCTACCACCTGGAGCCCGGCCGCGAGCTGATCCTCGGCGCGCACATGCTGGAGGTCTGCCCGAGCATCGCGGCGGACGTCCCCTCCTGCGAGATCCACCCGCTCGCCATCGGCGGGCGCGAGGACCCGGTCCGTCTGGTCTTCGACGCCGAGCCCGGCCCGGCGGTGGTGGTCGGCCTCGCCGACCTCGGCGACCGCTTCCGGCTGGTCGCCAACGAGGTCGACGTGGTCGAGCCGCCGGCGCCGCTGCCCCACCTGCCCGTCGCCCGCGCCGTCTGGAAGCCGCGCCCGAACCTGCGCACCTCCACCGAGGCGTGGCTGACGGCCGGCGCTCCGCACCACACCGTCCTCTCCGCCGCGCTCGGGGTCGAGGCGCTGGAGGACCTCGCCGAGATGATCGGCGTGGAGCTGCTGGTGATCGACGACGACACGAACATCCGCCGGTTCACCAAGGAACTGCGCTGGAACCAGGCCTACCACCGCCTGGCCCAGGGGTTCTGACCCCGCCACGGCCGGCACCGGCGACGCCTGCCCCCACGGGCGGGCGTCGCCGCTTTCCCGTAGTCCCGCAAGGAACGGAACCCCCCGTGCTGAAAGACGCACTCGTTTTTCCGCGAGGTCGACCTCTCCGGCGCCTCCGTGATCGAGGTCGAGACCGCCCGCGCGGGCGTCCGCGCGGGCGGGGGCCGGCTCGAAGTCCGTTCGGGCGGCCGGGCGCTGGCCGAGATCGAGGTGCCCGTGACCGGCGACCGCCACACCTGGACGAGCACCACCGCCGAGCTCGCCGCCCCGCTCCACGGCGTGCACGACCTGAGCCTGACCCTGCACGGCGACTTCCGGCTCTCGGCCTTCCGCTTCGGCGCGGCCGGCTGAGGCCCCTCGCCCCACAGACCGGCGGTCCGCCCAGGGGAGGGCGGACCGCCGTCCTTCCCTGCCCGGTTCCGGGATCCCCCGCCCGCTGTCGAGTCCGTTCCGATCCGTTCCGAACCCTGTCACCACCTGGAGGAGTTCCCCATGCCGTTCACAGATCTCGGTCTCGACGAACTCGTCGGCTTCCGGCCCGAGTCGCCCGTCCCGCAGGGCTTCGACGAGTTCTGGCGCCGGACCCTCGCCGAAGCCCGATCGCACGACGGAGCGGTCAAGGCCGAACGCGTCACCGCGCAGTACGCGCTGCGCACCGTCGAGGTCGACGACGTACGGTTCCCCGGCTGGAACGGCGAGCCGGTGGCCGCCTGGCTGCTGCGCCCGCGTGGCGTGGACGGACCGCTGCCCGTCGTCGTCACCTACATCGGCTACAGCGGCGGCCGTGGACTGCCCACCGAGCACCTGTTCTGGTCCGCCGCCGGTTACGCCCAACTCGTCGTCGACAGCCGGGGTCAGGGCCGGGACACCCCGGACCGGGGCGAGGGCGACGGCACCCAGTGGGTCGAAGGCTTCATGACCCGCGGCATCGACTCCCCGGAGAACCACTACTACCGGCGGCTGATCACCGACTGCGTGCGTGCCGTGGACGCCGTCGCCCAACTGCCCGGCCTGGACAGCGACCGGGTCGTGCTGGCCGGCGGCAGCCAGGGCGGCGGACTGGCCCTCGCCGTCGCCGGGCTCAGCGGTGACCGGGTGGCCGCGACGATGCCGGACGTGCCGTTCCTGTGCCACTTCCGGCAGGGCGCGCAGACCGCCCTGGAAGGGCCGTACCAGGAGATCGTCAAGTACCTGCGCTGGCACAGCCCGCACCGCGTGCGGCAGGCCTTCGACACCCTCGACCACTTCGACGGCGTGCACTTCGCCCAGCGGGCCACGGCCCCGGCGCTGTTCAGCGTCGCCCTGATGGACCCGATCTGCCCGCCCCGCACCGTCTACGCCGCCTTCAACCACTACGCGGGCGAGGACCGCACCATGACGGTGTGGCCCTTCGCCGACCACGGCGGCGGCTGCGGCGCCAACCCGCCCGTCCAGCTCGCCTGGCTGCACGAGCGCGGACTGACGCCGGAGCTGTGACCCGAACCCCCGAGGAACAGAGGAGTCCGGATGAAGTTCACCGACGGCTACTGGCTGATGCGCCCAGGGGTCACCGCGCGCTACGCCACCGAGGTCGCCGACGTCCGCGCCGACGAGGACCGGATGACCCTCTACGCGCCCGTGAAGCACGTGCACGGCCGCGGTGACACGCTCAACAGCCCGCTGCTGACCGTCGAATGCTGGTCCCCGGCCGAGGGCGTGATCGGGGTGCGCACCACCCACCACGCCGGTTCGGCGCGTCGCGGTCCCGAGTTCGCCCTGCCCGGCGCCGAGCAGGACCGGGGGAAGGTGATCCGGGACGGCGACGCGGTCGAGCTGAGCGCCGGCGAACTGACCTTGCGGGTGGACACCTCCCGGCCCTGGCAGCTGGAGTTCCGCGCCGGCGGCCGGGTGCTCACCTCGGTGGGGGAGCGCGGCACCGGATTCGTCACCGACGCCGACGGCCGGCACCACATGCTCGGGCAGCTCTCCCTGGGAGTCGGCGAGCTGGTCTACGGCCTGGGGGAGCGGTTCACCCCGTTCGTCCGCAACGGCCAGGTGGTGGACATCTGGCAGGCGGACGGCGGCACCAGCAGCGAGCAGGCCTACAAGAACGTCCCGTTCCACCTGACCGACCGGGGCTACGGCGTCTTCGTCAACCACCCCGGCAAGGTCAGTTACGAGATCGGCTCCGAGTCCGTCGGCCAGGTGCAGTTCAGCGTCGAGGACCAGTCGCTGGAGTACTTCGTCGTCCACGGCCCGACCCCCAAGCGGATCCTGGAGCGCTACACCGCGCTCACCGGCCGCCCCGCGCTGCCCCCGGCCTGGGCCCTCGGCCCGTGGCTGACCACCTCCTTCACCACCCGGTACGACGAGGCCACCGTCAACCGCTTCGTCGGCGGCATGGCCGAACGCGGCATCCCCCTGAGCGTCTTCCACCTCGACTGCTTCTGGATGCGCGAGTACCAGTGGAGCGACTTCGTGTGGGACCCGGACACCTTCCCGGACCCGGCCGGCATGCTGGCCCGGCTCAAGGAGCGGGGACTGCGGATCTCCGCCTGGATCAACCCCTACATCGCACAGAAGTCGGAGCTCTTCGCCGAGGGCATGCGCGAGGGCCACCTGGTGCGCCGCCCCGACGGCAGCGTCTGGCAGTGGGACCTGTGGCAGCCGGGCATGGCCCTGGTGGACTTCACCGATCCCGCCGCCCGCGACTGGTACAGGGGCAAACTGCGCACCCTCCTCGACGTCGGCGTCGACTGCTTCAAGACCGACTTCGGCGAGCGCATCCCGACCGACGTGGTGTGGCACGACGGCTCCGACCCGGAGCGGATGCACAACTACTACACCCACCTCTACAACCAGACCGTGTTCGAGCTGCTCCGCGAGGAGCGCGGGGAGGGGGAGGCGCTGCTGTTCGCCCGGTCCGCCACCGCGGGCGGCCAGCAGTACCCGGTGCACTGGGGCGGCGACTGCGAGTCGCACTTCAACGCCATGGCGGAGTCGCTGCGCGGAGGACTCTCCCTCGGCCTGTCCGGCTTCGGCTTCTGGAGCCACGACATCGGCGGCTTCGAGGGCACCCCGACCCCCGCGGTCTTCAAGCGCTGGACCCAGTTCGGCCTGCTCTCCTCGCACAGCCGGCTGCACGGCAGCAAGTCGTACCGCGTGCCGTGGGACTTCGGCGAGGAGGCCGTCGAGGTCACCCGCGAGTTCACCCTGCTCAAGCACCGCCTGGCGCCCTATCTCCAGCGGGCCGCACAGCAGGCGCACGCCACCGGTGTGCCGGTGATGCGCGCGATGGTGCTGGAGTTCCCGGACGACCCGGCCGCCGCCGCGCTCGACCGGCAGTACCTGCTCGGCGACGACCTGCTCGTCGCCCCGGTCTTCACGGAGGACGGCACGGTCGAGTACTACGTGCCCGAAGGGAGGTGGACCAACATCCTGACCGGCGACCGGGTCGACGGCCCGCGTTGGGTGCGCGAACAGCACGGCTTCCACACCCTGCCGCTGCTCGCCCGTCCCGACTCGGTCATCCCGCTCGGGGCGGACGACCAGCGTCCGGTCTCCGCCTGGGCCGAGGACGTCGAACTGCGGGTCCACGCCTTCGCCGACGGCGCCGAGCGCACCGTGGTGATCCCGCGCGGCGAGGGCCCCGGCGAGAGCGCCCGCTTCCACCTGCGCCGCACCGGCGACCGGCTCCGGGTGACCACCGACAGCCCGCACCCCTGGCAGCTGCGGATCGGCGGCCCGGACGCCGTCCCGCACGTCAGCCCGGCCGGCACCCACGAGGCGGACCTGCCCTTCCCGGCCTGAGCCGGAACCGGCACGAGGCCCCGCGCGCCACTCATGAGCGCGCGGGGCCTCGTCCCTTTTCCGTCCGGGGTCAGCGGGCGCCGAGGAGGTGTTCGAGGGCCAGCTGGTCCAGCTGCTCGAAGGCCATGCCGCGCCGGGCGGTGGCGTCGACGTCGAACTCCTCGAAGGCGGAGCGGTCCGCGAGCAGCCCGGTCAGGCCGTCCTCCGCGGTGGGGAGGGCGAGCTCGGGAAGCCGGGAGGCGGCGAGCGCGGCCTGCACCTCAGGGTCGGACCGGAAGGCGCGGGAGCGCTCGGCCAGCAGCAGGTAGTTGCGCATGCAGCCGGCCGCCGAGGCCCAGACGCCGTCGAAGTCCTCGGTGCGCGGCGGCTTGAAGTCGAAGTGGCGCGGGCCGTCGTAGCCGGCCGACTCCAGCAGGTCGACCAGCCAGAAGGCCTGCCGGAGGTCTCCCGCTCCGAAGCGCAGGTCCTGGTCGTACTTGATGCCGGACTGGCCGTTGAGGTCGATGTGGAACAGCTTGTCGTGCCACAGGGCCTGGGCGATGCCGTGCGGGAAGTTGAGTCCGGCCATCTGCTCGTGGCCCACCTCCGGGTTGAGGCCGACCCGCTCGGGGCGCTCCAGCTCGTTGATGAACGCCAGGGCGTGGCCGACCGTGGGCAGCAGGATGTCGCCGCGCGGCTCGTTGGGCTTGGGCTCGATCGCGAACCGCAGGTCGTAGCCCTGCTCCTCGACGTACTCGCCCAGCAGGTCGAAGGCCTCCTTCAGCCGGTCAAGGGCGGTGCGCACGTCCTTGGCCGCGCCGGACTCCGCGCCCTCGCGACCGCCCCAGGCGACGTAGACCGAGGCGCCGAGCTCCACGGCCAGGTCGATGTTGCGGATCGTCTTGCGCAGCGCGTAGCGCCGTACGTCGCGGTCGTTGGCGGTGAAGGCGCCGTCCTTGAAGACGGGGTGGGTGAACAGGTTGGTGGTCGCCATCGGGACCTTCAGCCCGGCGGCGTCCAGCGCGGCGCGGAAGCGCTTGACGGTCTCCTCGCGCGTGGCGTCGTCCGCGCCGAAGGGGATCAGGTCGTCGTCGTGGAAGGTGACGCCGTAGGCACCGAGCTCGGCCAGTCGCCGCACGGTCTCGACCGGGTCGAGGGCGGGGCGGGTCGCGTCGCCGAAGGGGTCGCGCCCCTGCCAGCCGACGGTCCACAGGCCGAAGGTGAACTTGTGCGCGGGAGTGGGGGCGAGCGGGACGCTGGACATGGAGCGGCTCCGGATCAGTGTCGAGGGGTGTTTGTCATGGCGCTTAACAAATTAGTATGCCGGGACGTCAGAAGGAACCCCATCGGAGGAACGCATGACTGAGCAGCGTGTCGTGATCGGCGTCGACAGCTCGACCCAGTCCACCAAGGCCCTCGCCGTCGACATCGACACGGGCACGGTCCTGGGCGAGGGACGCGCCCCGCACACCGTCAGCGCGGGAGCCGGCCGGGAGAGCGATCCCGAGCAGTGGTGGCGGGCGTTCGAGGAGGCCGCCGCGCGGACGGGCTGGGCCGAGCGCGCGGCCGCCGTCTCGATCGCCGGCCAGCAGCACGGCCTGGTCACCCTCGACGCGGCCGGAGCGCCGGTCCGCCCCGCGCTGCTGTGGAACGACGTCCGGTCCGCTCCCCAGGCCGCCGAGCTGCGGGCCGCGCTCGGCCCGGCGGAGATCGTCCGCCGCACCGGCAGCCTCCCGACCGCCGCCTTCACCGCCCCCAAATGGGCCTGGCTGCGCGCCGAAGAGCCCGCCGCGGCCGACCGCGTTGCCGCCGTACGCCTCCCGCACGACTTCCTGACCGAGCGGCTGACCGGGGAGGCGGTGACCGACCGCGGAGACGCGTCGGGCACCGGCTGGTGGGGGCCGGACGGCTACGACAAGGAGGTCCTCGACCGCATCGGCCTCGACCCGGCCCTGCTGCCGCAGGTCCTCGCCCCGGGCGCGCGGGCCGGCGTGGTCCGCGCGGGGACGGCGCTGCGCGCGGGGACACCGGTGGCCGCCGGAACCGGCGACAACATGGCCGCCGCCCTCGGTCTCGGCCTGCGGCCCGGGCAGCCGGTGCTCAGCCTCGGCACCTCCGGGACGGTCTACGCCGTCGGCAGGACCCGGCCGGTGGACCCGAGCGGGACGGTCGCGGGCTTCGCCGACGCCCTCGGCGGCTGGCTGCCGCTCGCCTGCACACTGAACTGCACCCTCGCCGTCGACCGCTTCGCCGCCCTCCTCGGACGCGGGCGCGAGGAGGTCGAGGACGGCGGTTCCGCGGTGGTGCTGCCCTACCTCGACGGCGAGCGCACGCCGGATCTCCCGGGCGCCTCCGGACTGGTCCACGGGCTGCGCCACGACACCACACCGGGGCAGCTGCTCCAGGCCGCCTACGACGGCGCCGCCCACGCCCTGCTCACCGCCCTGGACGACGTCCTGCGCGCGGGCGGCGAGGACCCGGCGGGCGACGAGCCGCTGCTGCTGATCGGCGGCGGCGCCCGCGGCCGCGCCTGGCAGCGGACCGTCCTGCGGCTCTCGGGCCGGGCCGTCCGGGTGCCCGGCGCGCAGGAACTGGTCGCGCTCGGCGCGGCCGCCCAGGCCGCCGCCCTGCTCACCGGCGAGCCCGCCGACGCGGTGGCACGCCGGTGGCGCACCGCCGAGGGCCCGGTCCTGGAGCCCGTGCCACGGGACACGGACGCGCTCGAACGGATCGGCGATACCCTGCGTCGGGCGGGGGCCTTGCAGGGAGCCCCGGCCGAGGACCGGTAAGAGGGGCACGCGCGTGGCAGTGGTCGGCAGAGCGGGGAACGGCCGGGGGAGCGGGCCCGCGTCGCAACAGGACATGCGACGGCGGAACCTCTCGGTGGTCCTCGGCGCGGTCGCCGCGCACAGCCCGCTCACCCGCCCGCTGTCCCGCGCGGACGTCGCCGCACGCGTCGGTCTGACCAGGGCGGCCGTCTCCTCGCTGGTCGACGAACTGATCGGGCGGGGTGCGCTGACCGAGGCGGAGACCGCGTCCGACGGACGGGTCGGCCGCCCCGGGCGCGCGCTGTCGGTGAGCGACGAGGGCCCCGCGGGCCTCGGTCTGGAGATCGGCGTCACGCACCTCGGCGCGTGCGTCGTGGACCTGCGCGGAGAACCCCGGGTGTGGCGCCGCGTGGAACGGGCGAACGCCGGGCGGCCTGCGGGACAGGTGCTGGCGGAGATCGCCGCGCTGGCCGCCGAGGCGGAGGCCGGGGCCCACGACCTCGGGCTGCGCGTCGAGGGCCGCGTCCTGGCCGTGCCCGGGGTGGTGCCGGACGAAGCGGTCGGACGGATCGAGCGCGCGCCCAACCTCGACTGGCGCTCCGTCGGCGTCGCCGACCACTGGCCCGACCGGGACACCGTGCCCGAGCCGGAGAACGAGGCCAACCTCGGAGCCCTGGCCGAGTACTGGAACGCCGAGCAGGCCGAGGAGACCTTCGTGCACGTCTCCGCGGAGGCCGGGATCGGTGCCGCCCTGGTCATCAACGGGCAGCTGTTCCGGGGCGCCCGGGGCTTCGCCGGAGAACTCGGCCACATCCCCGTCCACCCGGACGGAGTCCGGTGCGCCTGCGGCGCGCGCGGTTGCCTGGAGCAGTACGCGGGCCAGGCGGCCGTGCTGCGCGAGGCCGGTCTCGCGCGGCACGGCGGGCAGGGCGACCCGGTCACCCTGCTCGCCGAGCGGGCGGGTGCCGGGCACGCCCCGACCCTGGCGGCGCTCGACCGCGCGGGCCGCGCCCTGGGCCTCGCCCTCGCGTCCGCCGTCGACCTCATCGACCCGGACGGACTCGTCCTCGGCGGTATCTACGCCGAACTGGCCGAGTGGCTGCTGCCGTCCGTCCGCGCCGAACTGGCCGACCGGGTCAGGGTCCGGCCCTGGGCCCCGGAGGCGCTGCGCCCGTCCGCCCTGGGGCGGCGCGGACCCGTCCTCGGCGCCGCGCAGACCACCATCCGCCGGATCATGGCGGACCCCACCCTGCTCCCGGCGGAGTGATCCGAGGCCCGGTGCGCGCGGTCAGTCGTGCTCGACCACGACCATCGCGTGCCCGTCCGGGGGGGGGTGACCCGCACGTGGACGTACGCGCCGTCGTACTCCCAGGGCAGCTCCTGTCCCGCCGGTTGCAGCCGCACCGAGCGCGGCGCGGCGGCGAGCCGGACGGCGACGGGGACGTCGAGCAGCGGGAAGGGGTCGTGCACCAGGTCGAGCTCCGGGGTCTCGCGGGCCGGTACGAAGCTGACCAGATGCACCACGGTGCCCGTGTCGGTGCGCTGCACGGTGGTCTCCAGGTGGACCGGCCCGCCGGCGCGGACGAGCGGGGCGGGCAGGAGCCGGTCAAGGGCCGCGCCGAGCAGCAGGCGGTACGCCTCGAGGCCGTGCTCGTGGAAGGCCTCGAGCAGCGGCACGGTCACCGCGGCCACCCCGTCGGCGACGGCGACGGCCACCTCGTCGGTCGGGTCGGCCGGGGGCGTGTAGGAGTGGCCGCAGAACCGGTCCCAGGACCGCGGGAAGTAGGGCGCCACCACCCGGGCCAGGACCTCGGCGCCGGGCCGCGCACGGGCGGTGAGCCGGGCACCGTGGCTGATCACCGGGAAGTCCTCCGGAACACCGGGGACGCCCCGGCAGGCGAGGAAGGACTCGCCGGCCGGAGCCGGTGCCAGGCCCTCCACCGGGAGGTCGGCGAGGGCGGGCCCGGTGCCGTTCCGGAGCAGCGCCGGCCCGACCAGCAGCACGGCGCCACCGGCCCGCCGGTACGCGCGCAGGCGCTCCGCCAGCGCGTCGTCGACCGTCGTGCTCTCCGGCACCACGACCACCCGGTACGTGTCCAGGTCGGCTGTCGGCGGGACCACGTCGAACTGGGCCCGGAGCTGCTGCAGCGCCCGTACGGCGCCGATGTTGCTCGCACCGGGGTCGTCGCCCAGGGCGGGGTCGACGACCACGGCGACCTCGCTGACGACCCGGGCCCCGTCGAGGAAGGGCTCGCACTCCCGGATGTGCCCGTAGACCGAGCCGATGAGCTCGTACACCGCCGGAGCGGGAACGCCCCGCGGGTGCAGCACGTCGCCCACGCCGCTGGTCAGACCGTGACTCAGCATCTGGCTGCTCTCGTAGAGCAGCGCGGCCCGGGGCTTGAGGGCGGCGTTGTCCCCCCAGCTCTCGTGGAAGCGCCCGGTGTGGCTGAGGGTCGGCAGCCCCAGCGGGCGGACGAAGCGGGCCACGTACGGCAGGAAGGCGTAGCCCCAGCCGCCGGTGGGGAGCCCCTCGATCTCGACGTGCCGGACGAACTGCCGCTCCTCGGGCAGCCCGGTCTTCGGCCGGCCGTTGAACCAGACGCCCTGGACGGCGTCCGGGGGAAGGGCCTTCTCCACCATCGCGGAGTAGCGGGCCATGGAGCGCCGGGCCACCAGCTCCGCGTAACGGGCCCGGTGGTCCGCGTCGGCCGGGTCGAGGCCCTCGCGGCGCATCCCGTCGACCGCCCAGCGGCCGGCGCCGGGCTGGTTCCAGCACATGTCGACGAAGATCCCGTCGACGGGGGCGAAGCGGCGCAGCACCTCGTCCAGCTGATCGGCGAAGTAGTCGGCGTAGGGGGCTGGACATGTCGAGGATGTTCCAGGCCGCCTCGAAGGCCGAGGCGCTCCATTTGGTGATCTTCAGCTTCTCGTCGTGCGCGATCCACTCGGGGTGCTCCCGGGCGGCGTACTCGTCGACCTGGAGGGACAGGTAGATCGGCGCGCGGATGCCCACGGCGTGCAGGACCTCGACCTGCTCGGCGAGCAGGTCGAGGTCGGGGGCGAGTCCCGGGTGGCGTTCCGGCCGGTCGGTCCCGTAATAGAGGTGGCCGTGGTGGCACTTGGCGAAGACGGTCACGCTGTCGACGTGGGCCTCCTGGAAGGCCCGGGCGAAGGTCGCCGGGTCGAAGTCCCGCCCCACGTCGGGGACGTCGGGGCCGGTGTGGAAGTCCAGGTGCACGGTGCGGCGCGGGAAACGATGACTGTGAGCGTTCACATTGACTCCGGTCATGGAGGGGCCTCACGGATCTGTCGGGAGGATCGGGAGAATCGGGAGAGATGTGCGGGGTGTCCGGTCAGGACAGGGGGATCACCCGCCCCGTCGGTGCTGTCTCACTGATCGACGAGGCCACGCGGGGACGGGCCCGCGGACGGGTCCCGGAAGGGACGGTCGTAGACCTCCAGCGAGCGGATCGACGCCCAGGCGCCGGTGTCCAGACCGGTGACGGTCACCCGGATGTGGCGGGTGCGGGCCGTGAACGTCACGGTCTGCACCTGTGCGGCGGTGGTGTTCCCGCTCAGGTCGGCGAGCGTCGACCAGTCGGAGCCGTCGGTGGATCCGTCGACCCGGAAGCGGTAGGCCTTCCCGGGCAGTTCCCAGGCGATCCGGGCGCCCGTGACCCGGCGGACCGAGCCGAGGTCGGCCTGGAGCCAGTGGCCGGTGCCGCCGTCGGCCGCGCACCACCGGGTGGAGGTGTCCCCGTCCACCGCGCCGGCCCCGAGGTTGCCGTGCGCGGTCTCCACGCTGTCGGCGGTGGTCGGGCGGCCGCGGGCGATGTCCGTCGGGACCACCGGCCGGTCGAGCACGATCGCCACGACGGTGTCGTCGGGGTGGCGGGTGCGGTCGATGCCGGTGACGGTGACGCGGTCGCCACCGGCCGTACGGTAGGGGAGCGGGTCCTTGGTGACCACGTCGTAGACCGCGGTGACCTTCGCGTCGCCCAGCGACGGGGTCGTGAAGGCGCTGCCGCCGCCGTACCCGGCCAGCAGGTGCGCGGAGAAGGTCCTGCCGGTGAAGGTGAAGCCGAACTGGCCGTCCACGGGATTCCACGGTCCGCCGCGGGTGCCGTACAGGGCTTCCTCGTTGGCGCTCATGAACCCGCCGAGCCGGCGGACGACCGCCACCTGCTCGCTCGGGACCGCGCCGGTCGCGTCCGGGCCGACGTTGACGATCACGCACATGTCGCGGATGAAGGAGTTGACCGGCAGGGCCATCGCCGAGGAGAAGGGCATGGCGTGGTCGCCGCTGTACGCCCAGGTGCCGCTGGAGACGCTGAACGCCTTCTGGACCAGGCGGCCGAAGCGGATCGGCCCGCTCGGCACGCCGAACCCCTCGTCGATGTCGTAGTCGCCCACCCACCCCGAACGCGAGTTGGACACCGCGTCCGGCAGGTGCCGGCGCACCGGGCCGGTCAGCCCCAGCGGCTTGCCGGTGCCCGGCTCGGTCTCGCCGTACGCGGCGTCCACCGGCCAGTCGTTGCCCGGATCGCGGTACTGGCCGGGCTCCCAGAAGAAGGACCCGTCCGCGTCGGTACCCTGCTGCGCCAGCCAGCCGCCGTCCCACCAGATGTCGTCGACCGCGCCGAAGTCGGTGACCAGTTCCTTCACGGACTGGTACACCTCGTTCTTCATGATCCGGGCGTTCTCGTGGTGGTCGAAGCCGGCCGGATCGGTGCCCTCGTGGTTCCACGGGTACGGGCTGCCCGGCAGCACGCAGTCGGAGGGGAGCGCGGGGCTCGGCGGTCGCGCCCCGGTCACGTCGTAGTAGCCGGGGTAGCGCCAGTCGATCGGCGAGTAGTAGAGCCCGACACGCAGTCCGGCCGCGCGCACGGCGTCCACGAAGCGTCCGACGAAGTCCGTACCGGCGGGGAAGGCGGCGTCGGCGCAGGTCCAGGCATGAGGGTGGCGGCTGGGCCACAGGGCGAAGCCGTCGTGGTGACGGGCGGTCAAGACGACTCGTCCGGCTCCGAGTTCCTGGGCCGACCGCGCCCAGGCGGCGGGGTCGAAGGACTGCGACCGGGCGGCGAAGGCTCCGGAGTACCGCGACCGGTACGAGGTCGGCCTGGTCTTCGCGGCGAACATGTGCCACTCGCCCTGGGCCGGTGCCGAGTAGACGCCCCAGTGGACGAACAGGGCCAGCTTGTTGTCGCGCATCCACTGGATCTTGTGGTTCGGCTGCTGCCGGGTCCCCTGGTCGAGTCTCGGGACGCGCAGCGGGACGAGGGGCAGCGGGTCGCCCTCGACGGCGACGGATGGGGTCGGATGTCTCTGGCTGATGGAACACGGCATGGATGCTCCGTTCGTCCTGGAATGAACGCTGTGGACTGACGCGGCGCCGTCGGCGGAGCGTCAGCCGAGGGGTGATCCCGCTTCGCCGAGGGTGTCGCGGAGCCACTGCTCGACCCCGGCGATGTGCACGGTGGCCCAGGAGTGGGCGAGTTCCGGGCGGCGGCCGGCGATCGCGTCGAAGATCGCGCGGTGCTGCAGACGGGTACCGGCCACCGCGCCCTCCTCGGTCAGCCCGCGCCAGATCCGCGCCCGCAGGGTGGGCCCGGACAGGCCGTCGATCAGCGAGCAGAGCACGGTGTTGCCCGACCCGGCCGCGATCCTGCGGTGGAACTCCATGTCGTTCGCGATGAGTTCCTCCATGGACGCGTCCTCGTCCAGGCTCGCCAGCACCTGGCCCAGGCCGGCGATCTCCTCGTCGGACATGAGCCGGGCGGCCATCGCGGCGGCGGCGGGCTCCAGGATGCGCCGGACCTCCAGGAACTCCAGCACCGTGTCGTCCTGGTGGAAGTCGACGACGAAACCGAGCGCGTCCAGAAGGAGTTCGGGCTCCAGGCTGGTCACGTACGTGCCGTCGCCCTGGCGCACGTCGAGGACCCGGATGAGCGACAGGGCCTTGACCGCCTCCCGCAGGGAGCTGCGGGACAGGCCGAGCCGGACCGCGAGATCGGCCTCCTTCGGGAGTCGTGCGCCGGGGCGGAGCTCACCGCTCACGATCATGGCCTTGATCTTCTCGATCGCCTCGTCGGTGACTGGCACGGCTTCGCCTTTCGGGGTCATCTGATCTTTGCAGCATACGGGCTCCGTCCGGCCCGACCGCGGTGCTTCCGGGCCCCGCGGCAGGGCCCCGCGCTCGGCACAGGTCCTGCCGGGCGATGCCGACCGGGAGGGCCGCGCGACGCGTATCAGCGCGCCTCCTCCGGTGTCGGGACGCCCGGCGGGAGCAGCTCGCGTTCCTTCAGCTCCGCCCACAGCCCGTCCGGGATCCGGTGCCGGAGCATGGCGGCGGCGTCCCGGACCTCGGCGGCGCTGCGGGCGCCGACCAGGACGCTCGTCACGGCGGGGTGGCCGAAAGGGAAGCGCAGCGCCGCCGCGCGCAGCGGGACGCCGTGTCGCTCGCACACCTCCTTCAACCGCAGGGCTCGGTGGAGGAGTTCGGTCGGGGCGGCGGTGTAGTCGAAGGTGGCGCCGGGGCGCGGGTCGGCGAGCAGGCCGGAGTTGAAGACGCCGCCGATGACGACGCCGACGCCGCGTTCGGCGGCCAGCGGCAGGAGTTCGGCGAGGCCGCGTTGGTCGAGCAGGCTGTAGCGGCCGGCCAGCAGGACGGCGTCGAGGTCGGTCTCGCGGATGAACCGGGCGAGGAGGCCGGCCTGGTTCATCCCGACGCCGATCGCGCCGAGCAGCCCCTCGGCGCGCAGCCGTGCCAGCGCCGGATACGCCTCGGTGAGTGCCTGCTCCGCGTGGTCGTCGGGATCGTGGAGGTAGGCGATGTCGATCCGGTCCAGACCGAGCCGCTCCAGACTGTCCTCGATCGACCGGCGGACGCCCACGGCGCTGAAGTCCCACACCCGGTGGTGGGTCGCGGGGACGGCGAAGCCGTGGGCGAGGTCGTCGCCGGCAGGCCCCGGGGCCCGCCGCAGCAGTCGGCCGACCTTGGTGGAGAGGGTGTACGCGTCCCTGGGGCGGTCGCGCAGGGCCCTCCCGAGCCGGCGTTCGGACAGGCCGAGTCCGTAGTGCGGGGCGGTGTCGAAGTACCGGACACCGGAATCCCATGCGGCGTCCACGGCCTCCTCGGCCTCGGCGTCGGTCACCGGGGTGAACAGGTTGCCGATGCCGGCGGCGCCGAAGGCGAGCTCGCCGACCGGTACCTCGCTGCGCCCCAGCGGCCGGCGGCGCGGGGTCACGGCCCGGGCTCCGGTCGCAGGCGCAGGCCCGCCATGCCGCCGTCGACCTGCAGGGCGGTGCCGGTGGTGCTGCCGGCGGCAGGGGAGGCCAGGTAGGCGATGGCGGCGGCCACCTCCTCGGCGGTGACGAGGCGTCCGTGCGGCTGACGGCTGCCCAGCAGGGCGCGCTCGGCGGCCGGGTCGGTGGCGGCGTCCAGCAGCCGGCCGACCCAGGGGGTGTCCACGGTGCCGGGGTTGACGCAGTTGACCCGGATTCCCTCGCGGACGTGGTCGGCGGCCATGGCCAGGGTGAGGGACAGGACCGCGCCCTTGGTCGCCGAGTAGAGCGCGCGCTGCGGCAACCCGGCGGTGGCGGCGATGGAACAGGTGTTGACCACCGCGGCCCGGGCCGAGCGGCGCAGGTGGGGCAGTGCGGCCCGGGTGGTGCGGACGACGCCGAGCAGGTTCACGTCGAGGACGCGGTGCCACTGCTCGTCCGGGTTGTCCTCGACGGTTCCGATCGCGCCGATGCCCGCGTTGTTGACCAGGATGTCGATCCCGCCGAGGACGCGGGCCGCCTCCCGGACGGCGGTGCGGACGGAGCCGTCGTCGGTCACGTCGGCGGCGAAGCCCAGCAGCGGCTCCGGGACCGGTCCGGGGCGGAGGTCGAGGACGGCCACCCGCGCGCCGCGCTCGGCGAGCAGGGACGCGGTGGCGAGGCCGATCCCGGAGGCGCCGCCGGTGACGAGCGCCGTCAGTCCCGCGAGTTCCGCCGTCATGCGCCCGCCTCCTGGCGCTGCGTGGCCTCCGCCGCCCAGAAGGAGCCGTGCGGGTAGAGGTAGGTGTCCAGCGAGGCCTGGTGCATGGCCGCCGAGAATCCGGGCGCGGTGGGGGCCCGGTAGTGGCCGCCGGTGACGACCACCGGATCGAGGAAGTGCTCGTGGAGGTGGTCGACGAACTCGATGACGCGGTCCTCGGTGGTGCCCGTGAGCGCCACGTAGTCGAACATGGCCAGGTGCTGGACGAGCTCGCACAGGCCCACGCCGCCGGCGTGCGGGCAGACCGGGACGCCGAACTTCGCGGCGAGCAGCAGGACGGCGAGGTTCTCGTTGACGCCGCCGACCCGTGCCGAGTCCAGCTGGAGGACGTCGACGGCACCGGCCTGGAGCAACTGCTTGAAGACGATGCGGTTCTGCACGTGCTCGCCGGTGGCCACCCGGACCGGGGCGACGGCGGCGCGGATCGTGGCGTGGCCGAGGACGTCGTCGGGGCTGGTGGGCTCCTCGATCCAGTACGGGTCGAACTCCGCGAGCGCCTTGGTCCATTCGACGGCCTCGGCCACGTTCCAGCGCTGGTTGGCGTCGACGGCCATCCGGATGTCCGGGCCGACGGCCGCGCGGGCGGCACGGCAGCGGCGGATGTCGTCCGACAGGTCGGCGCCCACCTTCAGCTTGATCTGCCGGAAGCCGTCCGACACGGCCTCGCGGGCGAGGCGGCCGAGCTTCTCGTCGGAGTAGCCGAGCCAGCCGGGCGACGTGGTGTAGGCGGGGTAGCCCCGGTGGCGCAACTCGGCGGTGCGCTCGGCGGCTCCGTCCTTCCCGCGTCGCAGAAGGTCCAGGGCCTCGGCCGGGTCGAGGGCGTCGGCGATGTAGCGGAAGTCGATCTGGGAGACGAGCCACTCGGGGGCGGCGTCGGCGAGCAGCTGCCAGAGCGGCTTGCCCTCCTCCTTCGCCACGAGGTCCCAGACGGCGTTGACGACGGCCCCGATGGCCATGTGCATCACGCCCTTCTCCGGTCCCAGCCAGCGCAGTTGGCTGTCGCCGACCAGGTCGCGGTACAGCGAGCCGGGGTCGGCGCACAGGCCGGCGACCGGGCGTCCGACGACGTGAGGGCGGAGCGCGTCGATGGCGGCCACCTGGACGTCGTTGCCGCGCCCGATGGTGAAGGTGAAGCCGTGGCCCTCGTGACCGCCCTCGGAGGTCCGCAGGACGACGTAGGCGGCGGAGTAGTCGGGGTCCGGGTTCATCGCGTCGGACCCGTCCAGCTCGCGCGAGGTGGGGAAGCGGACGTCATAGGTGTCGACGGCGGTGATCCGCGCTGTGGTTGCGGACAAGGGGATGCCTTTCACGCGTTGCGGAAGCTCTGGCGCTGGGTGCCGAGACCGTCGATGGAGAGCTCGACGAGGTCGCCCTCGCGCAGGTAGGGGGTGCCGGGCAGGCCGAGGGCCACGCCGGCCGGGGTGCCGGTGTTGATGACGTCGCCGGGGCGCAGCACCATGTACTGGCTCAGGTACCAGACGAGGTACGGGGCGTCGAAGACCATGTTCTTGGTGTGGCCGTCCTGGCGCGGCTCGCCGTTGACGGTCAGGCGCAGTCCCAGTGCCTGCGGGTCGCCCACCTCGTCGGGGGTGACCAGCCAGGGGCCGAGCGGATTGAAGCTCTCGCAGGACTTGCCGAGGTCCCACTGGGTGGAGTGCTCCAGCTGGAACTCGCGCTCGGAGACGTCGTTGCTGACGGCGTAGCCCGCAATGTGGTCGGACGACTGAGCGGGGCTCTCCAGGTAGCGCGCCTCGCGGCCGATGACGACGGCGAGTTCCACCTCCCAGTCGGTCTTCACCGAGCCGCGCGGAATCAGCACCCCGTCGTACGGGCCGACGACGGTGGACGGGTCCTTCATGAAGACGACGGGCCGCTCGGGAACGGCCGCGCCCGTCTCCTCGGCGTGGTCCCGGTAGTTGAGGCCGATGCACACCACCTTGCCCGGACGGGCGACGGGCGCCCCGACGCGCCGGCCGGCCGTGTCCACGGCGGGCAGCGACCCCTCGGTCAGGGCTGCCCGGACCCGCTCGATCCCGCCCGAGGCGAGGAACGGCCCGTCGATGTCTCCGGTCAGGCCCGAGAGGGCGTAGGTGGTTCCGTCCGCGTCGCGGACGACCGGCGTCTCCGCGCCCGGTTCGCCGACCCGAAGGAGTTTCATGGATGACTCCCCTCAACACATCGGATGAATCCGTGATGGCAAGACCGTACGAGGGCTCATCGGCCGCCGCAAGGATTCCTCCGATGTCTGCTCGGCCAAGGCTCGATCGGATGGTCAACTATGCAGGTTGCAAGGCTTGTTATGGCATCTTTCTGGCACTGGCCGGGGGTCCTGATTGTGCTTGCTCCCCACTGGATGCTCCCTCTTGCCCGCCGAATTTCCATCCCGCCATGTCTCCTGTCGCATCAGTCATCCGATGACTTCTGCCGGGTGTCCGGTCACGCCGCGACTCGCCCCCGCTCGTAGCGGCCGCGCCAGGTATGACCGATACATGGGATGGGTCAGAGGGAGGGATGGTCCCTCCTGTCGGTCGGAATGCGGCTGAAGCCCGTTAAGTGCCTGATGGTGCCGACCGGTGGACGAGGAAAAGGGATCGGACGTCTTCCAAGACATGGGATCCCTTGTTACGTTGACGCCGTGTCCCTGACCGACAAAGCCATCGCCCGCATCCGCCGCATGATCCGGGAAGGCGAACTGCCCCCCGGGGCCAAACTGCCCCCGGAACAGCAGCTCGCGGCCGAGCTCGGACTGTCCCGGAACCTGATGCGTGAGGCGGTCAAGACGCTGGTCGTCGCACGGGTCCTGGAGATCCGGCGCGGCGACGGCACCTATGTGACCAGCCTGGCTCCCGGCCTGCTGCTGGAAGGGCTCGGCGGCGCGGTCGAGCTGCTGCAGGGGGACACCGTCCTGGAACTCACCGAGGTGCGCAGGCTCTTCGAGCCGGCCGCCACCGCGCTGGCCGCCTCCCGCGTCACCGACGAGGACCTCGCCGAGATCGAGCGCCACCTGTCGGCCATGCGGGACGCGGGGGACGACGTGGAGCTGCTGCTCCAGCACGACGCGTCCTTCCACCGGACGGTGATCCGCGCCACCCGCAACGAGACCCTGGCCACGCTGCTGGAACACATCTCCGGGCGCACCCTGAGCGCCCGGGCCTGGCGGGGGCTGGCCGACGCCGACGCGGCCGGGCGGACCATCGCCGAGCACGAGGCGATCCACCAGGCCCTCGTCGCCCGCGACCCGAACCTCGCCCAGGCCGCGGCCCTGATGCACGTCAACACCACCGAACGCTGGCTGCGCGACCACCTGGCCGCGGGGGAACCGATCCCCGCCGCCCGGCCGCGGCCGGACCGTCCGCGTACCACCCGACCCGCCGTCAACCACTGACCGAGGAGCGATCGCGCGTGAGAGTCGACGCGCACCACCACCTGTGGGAGCTGGGCCGGCGTCCGCAGACCTGGCTCGACGGGCCGGAGTCGGCGGCCATCCGGCGTGACTTCACGATGGCCGACCTCGCCCCGCGTGCCCGGGCGGCGGGGATCGAACGCACCGTTCTGGTGCAGGTCCTGCCGGACCTGGCGGAGACCCGCGAGTTCCTCGCCCTGGCCGACGCCGAGCCGTTGATCGCGGGCGTCGTCGGCTGGGCGGACCTCACCGGCCCCGGGATCGCCGACACCCTGGCCGAACTGCGGCAGGGGCCGGGCGGTGGGCGGCTGGTCGGGGTCCGCCACCTCGTCCAGGGCGAAGCCGACCCGGCCTGGCTCGCCCGCCCGGCCGTCCGGCGCGGACTGCGCGCGGTCGGTGACGCCGGTCTCTGCTACGACCTGCTCGTCCTGCCCCACCAACTCCCCGCCGCCGTCGAGACCGTGCGCGCCCTGCCGGACCAGCCGTTCGTCCTCGACCACCTCGCCAAGCCGCCGATCGCGCGCGGCGAGCAGGAGCCCTGGGCCGGTCGACTGCGAGAGCTGGCCCGCGAGCCCCACGTCTTCTGCAAGCTCTCCGGCCTGGTCGCGGAAGCCCGGCGGGGCGACTGGACCGTCGCCGATCTGCGCCCCTACGCCGAGACCGCCCTGGAGGCATTCGGGCCCGACCGCGTCATGTTCGGCTCCGACTGGCCGGTCTGCCTGCCGGCCGCCTCGTACGAGCAAGTCGTCGAAACCGCGGACCGGTTGACCGACGGCTTGGGGACGCACGAGCGCGCACAGGTCTTCGGCGCCACGGCGGCCCGGGTCTACCGCCTGGACGGCGCGACGACCTCCGACACCGGCAGGGAACCGACATGAAGGTCCGACCGGCGCACGGCGATGCCGGGCTCGGCGCCGAGGCCGACCCGGCCGTCACCACCGCCGTGGAACCGCCGCACCACCCGGGCGCCGCCGACGGGACCGCCGCGTTCCGGGAGGCGTCGCGCCGCCCGATGACCGGCCCGCCCGCGCGGCAACGGGTCAGGCCCGGGCAGACGGTGGCCATCCCGGCCCGCGACGGCACCCGTCCGCAGTCGCGCCGCCCGATGATCCCGGACGTCCCGGCCGAACTCGACGGGATCATCCGGCCGGAGGCCGTGGTGAACCCGGTGGCCCCGGGTCCCGCCGGGCCGGAGACCGTGCTCGTCCCGCACGACGCGAAGCGCGGCGGAGCCCCCCGGGCGACCTGGGGCACCACCCGCGGCAACCCCGTCCACGACGACGTACGTGCCGTCAGCCGACCGCGGTCGCTCCCGGCCCGGGACGGACCGGCCACGCCCCGCCCGGCCGACCGGATCCGCTCCGGTCGGCTCGACCACGAGCGGCAGCCCGCCACCAGGGAGGCCTGAGACGCGCACCGACCCTTCCGGACACCGGCCACCGCACCACCGCCGGTACCGCTCCCTGACCACCTTCTTCCGGCCCGGCCGTCCGGACGCCGGCCTCCGCCACACCCACGATCGGATGGACGCCGTGCCGACGCACTCCCAGCAGCCCACCACGGATCCGCTCTGGTACCGGCGCCCGGCCGACGGCCTCCTGGAGGCGCTGCCGCTCGGCAACGGCCGGCTCGGCGCCGTGACGTACGGAGGCGTCCGGACCGAGCGGATCGAGCTCAACGCGGACACCCTGTGGTCCGGCGGTCCCGGCCCCCGGGACCGGGCGGGCGCCGCCGAACACCTCCCCGCCCTGCGCGCGGCGGTGCTGCGCGACCGTGACCACGCCCGCGCCCACGCGATCGCCGCCACCCACTTCCCGGGGCCCGACACCGAGGCGTACCAGCCGCTGGCCACCCTCCTGCTGACCTTCCCGCCCTGCGGCGAGGGCGACCCCGCCGACTACCGGCGGGCGTTGGACCTCGACCAGGCCGTGCACACCGTGTCGTTCGAGGCCGGGGGAGTCCGGTACCGCCGGGAGAGCTTCGTCTCCGCCCCGGCCGGCGTGCTGGTCGTCCGCCTCGGCGCGGACACCCCCGGCGCCCTCTCCTTCCGGGCCGGCCTCACGACGCCCCATCCCACCGCGGCCCCGGCCGCCGAACCCGACACCGCCACCCTGTCGATCCACGGCCGCGCCCCCGTGGACGTCCCGCGCGGGCGGCCCGGACCCGCCACGTACCGGTCGGACGAGGGCACGGGCTTCGCGGCCGCCCTCCGCGTGCGCACGGTGAACGGCCACGTCAGGACGGGAGAAGGCACGATCGACGTCACCGACGCCGACGAGGTGGTGCTCCTGGCCGCCGTCGGCACCGGGTACCGGGACTGGCGCCGACGCCCCGAGGGCCCCGACACGGCGCTCGACGCGGCACGCCGCTGCCTGGACCTCGTCGACGGACAGGACTACGACGAACTGCGAGCGGCCCACGTGGCCGACCACCGGCGGCTCTTCGACGCGGCCGCACTCCGGCTCCACGGACCGGAGGAAGCGGAGGCACGGCCGACCGACGAACGCCTCGCCGCCGCGAACGCGGGCGCCGAGGACCCCGGACTCGCGGCCCTGCTCTTCGCCTACGGCCGCTACCTGCTCATCGCCTCCTCGCGTCCCGGCACCCAGCCCGCGAACCTCCAGGGGATCTGGAACAACGACGTCACCCCTCCCTGGAACTCCGACTGGACGTCGAACATCAACCTCCAGATGAACTACTGGCCCGCCGAGACCACCGGGCTGGCAGAGTGCCACGAGCCGCTGTTCGCCCTGGTCACCGACCTCGCCGAGGCGGGCCGCTCCACCGCACGGGCCTACTACGACGCACCGGGCTGGTGCTGCCACCACAACGTCGACCTCTGGCGCGCCACCAACCCCGTGTCGGGGGACCCGGTCTGGGCCCACTGGCCCATGGCGGGCCCGTGGCTGGCGGCCCACCTGTGGGACCACCACCTCTTCCACGGCGACGCCGCCTTCCTCGCCGACCGCGCCTACCCGGTCATGCGGGAGGCCGCCCGGTTCCTCACCCACCTCCTGGCCGAGGACACCGACGGCACCCTCGTGACCTGCCCGTCCACCTCGCCCGAGCACCACTTCCGGCTGCCCGGCGGCGCCCTGGCCGCCGTCGACGCCGGCTGCGCCCTGGACCACTGGCTCGCCGCCGAACTGCTCGACAACACCGTCGCCGCGGCCCGCGAGCTCGGGGTCGACCACGCGTTCGCGGAGGAACTGACGCGCACCCGCGCCCGGCTGCGCCCCCCGGCCCTCGGGGCCGACGGCCGCCTCCTCGAGTGGCGGGACGACCTCCCGGAGGAGGACCCGGGGCACCGCCACCTCTCCCACCTCTACGGCCTCTACCCGGGCACCGCCATCGACCCGCTCGGCGACGACACCCACCTCGACCCGGCCCGCCGCGCCCTGGACCGCCGCCTGGAACACGGTGGCGGCGGCACCGGCTGGAGCCTCGCCTGGGTCGCCGCGCTCGCCGCCCGCCTGGGCGACGGAGGCCTCGCCGGGCAGGCCGTCGAGCGCCTGCTCGCCACCTCGATCGCCCCCAACCTCTTCGACCTGCACCCTCCGCAGCTCTTCCAGATCGACGGCAACTTCGGCATCACCGCCGCCATCGCCGAGGCACTGCTCCAGAGCCACAACGGTGTCCTGCGGCTGCTGCCCGCCCTGCCGCCGTCCTGGCCCTCCGGCGACGTACACGGCCTGCGCGCCCGGGGCGGGCTCACGGTCGGCCTGAGCTGGCGCCGGGGCCTGCTGACAGGGGCCGAACTGCGGGCCGCCCGGGACGCGACGGTCGACCTGCGCCTGCCCGAGCGCGAAGGCCGGCCCGTCCTGACCGACCACGAGGGCCGGCCGGCCGCGGCCGTCGCGGTGCCCGGCGACGCTCGGCGCTTCCGGGCCCGCCTGTCGGCAGGCGGCCGGTACCGGCTCTCCTACCCGGACCCGGACACCGGGCAGTGAACGGGTGGCGCCGCTACGGCCGGTCGGGCGGGGGAGGGATCGTGGCGGTGCCCGGTGCCGGTTCCGGCCAGACGAGCAGTACGGGACACGGCGCGTGGTCGACGACGAAACGGGTCGCGGGGCCGAGACTGTGCGGTCCGAGGCGGGTGCGGTCGCCGTCGCGCGCGAGGACGAGCAACTCGGCCCCCTCGGCCGCTGCGACGACCTCGCGCTCGACGCGTCCGGTGCGCTCCACATGGGCGCAGGGCCGGTCGAGGCGGTCGGCCGCGGCATCCAGGAGATGCTGCGCGGAGGCCGCCGCCAGGGTCTCCACCCGGGTGCCGGGGTCCCTCTCCCGATGGCCGCGTCCGAGCAGTCCGGCGAACGCGCCGTGCGCGACGCCCGGCACCTCCTCGCCGCTGACGTGGAGCAGGACGATCTCCGCGCCCTGCGGCGCGTGCGCGCGGGCGGCGTCGACACAGGCGGGCCAGGTGCCTTCGGTGATCCAGACGACGACGGTCACGGGCTCATCCTCCTCAAGGTCCTCGTACTCCCTCGTGCTCGTCATGTTCCGATGATCTGCAGCGAACCCCACAGTGCCACCACGGACAGTGTCAGGGCGGCGGGCACGACGAGCAGCCCGAGCCGGGTGAACTCGCCCAGGCCGATGTCGGTGTCGTGCTCGCGGACGATGCGCCGCCACAGCAGGGTGGCCAGGGACCCGGCGTAGGTGAGGTTGGGGCCGATGTTCACCCCGAGCAGCACCGCCAGGACCGACCCGGGGCCGGACGGGACGGCCAACGGCAGCAGTACGAGGGTGGCGGGCAGGTTGTTGATGACGTTCGCCAGCACCGCGGCCAGCGCCGCCGTGCCGAGCAGCGCGGTCAGGGAGGTGCCGTCGGGGACGAGGTGTCCGAGCGCGGAGGCCAGTCCGTTGTCGACGACGGCCCGGACCACGATGCCGAGCGCCAGCACGAAGGCCAGGAACGGCACGGCGGCAGAGCGGACGATCGCGACCGGGGTGGTGCTGCGCCGGACCAGGGCCCGGACGGCGAGCACGAGCGCGCCCGCCAGGGCCGCCCAGGCCGGATCGACACCGATGACCGAGGTCAGGATGAATCCGGCGAGCGTGCAGACGACGGTGACCAGGGCGAACAGCGGCATCTCCGGCGCCTTCACTTCGGCCGCGGGCGGGGCACCCGCGTCCAGGTCGGCGGCGAAGAACCGGCGCAGCACCACGTACTCGACGGCGATGGCGGCCAGCCACGGGAGCGTCATCAGCGCGGCGAACCGGGTGAAGGTCAGCCCACTGGCGGCGAAGGCCAGCAGATTGGTGAGGTTGGAGACCGGCAGCAGCAGCGAGGCGGTGTTCGACAGGTGGGTGCAGGCGTAGACGTGCGGCTTGGGCCGGGCGCCCAGCCGGGCCGCGGTGACGAACACCACCGGGGTGAGCAGCACCACGGTGGCGTCCAGGCTGAGCACCGCCGTGATCACGGAGGCGACCACGAACACCTGCGCCAGCAGCCGTCGCGGACTCCCGGCGGACGTCCGGGCCATCCACGCCCCGCAGGCGCGGAACAGGCCTTCGTCGTCGCACAGTTGAGCCAGCACCAGGACGGCGGCGAGGAACCCGATCACCGGCCCGAGCCGTTCCGCCTCGGCCCACGCGTCCGCCGGCGAGAGCGCGCCGGTGACGATGACCAGCCCGGCCGCGGGAACCGCGACCACGGCCTCCGGCCATCCCCACGGCCGCACCACCGCACAGACCAGCACCAGCACCAACAGCCCGATGGACAGCGCTTCCGCGAACGACGTACTCAGGGTCCTGCTCCTTGCGGGCGGTGGTGACAGCAGACCAATCGCACCGAAAAAGCCAGGTCACGGCGGGTCGGTGCGGGCCAACGGTACGCGGTGCCGATCCCGTGGACGCAAGGCGCCCCGAAGAGACGGCCGACCAGGCCACGCCGCGGCACCCCGAACGGGACCTCGCGCCGTCGTCGCCTACTCCCCGTCCGCCCGCGCCGCGCCGGCCGCTTCGGCGGCGATGCGGTCGAACTGAGCGCCCATCGCCTCGGCCAGTGCCTGTGCGGCGGAGAGGGGGCGGACCATGACCATGAAGTCGTCGATGAGGCCCTGCTCGTTCAGGTGGAGGAAGTCGCAGCCGGTGATCGCGCGGTCGCCGACCCGGGCCTCGAAGACGAGGGCGTGGTCGCGGCCGTCCTCGCCGGCCGTCTCCCGGACGTAGCGGAAGTCGGTGAAGACACGGGAGGCGGCGCGCAGGATGGCCGCGGTGATCGGCTTGCCCGGGTAGGGCTTGAAGACGACGGGGCTGGTGAAGACGACGTCCTCGGCGAGCAGGGCCTCGATCGCCGCGTGATCGTTCGCCTCGACGGCCTGACGGAAGGGCTTCATGCGTATCTCCGCACCTAGTCAATTAAGTGAGTAGGTGGGAGAGTAGTGGTGCGGGACGGACGCGTCCAGCCCTGGGGGAGGGGCGCCCGACCGCCAGGCCCGCACGAGCGCCCGGCCGCCAGGCCCGCACGAGCATCCGGGCGTGCGGGCGCACGGCGGGCCGATCGGGGTCAGGCCAGCTTCTTGAGGAGTTCCGCGGCGAGCGGGGCGGAGGAGGACGGGTTCTGGCCGGTGATCAGGTTGCCGTCGACGACCACGTGCGGCGCCCACGGCTCGCCGGACCGGAAGTCGACGCCGGCCTCGACGAGCCGGGTCTCGAGAAGCCACTTCGCGCGGTCGGCGAAGCCGGCCTGGGTCTCCTCGGCATTGGTGAAGGCGGTGACCTTGCGGCCGGCGAAGGCGTTCGAACCGTCGGCGTTCGTGGCGGCGAGGAGCGCGGCCGGGGCGTGGCAGACGACACCCAGCGGCTTGCCCGAGCGCAGGGTGTCGACGAGCAGCCTGCCGGAGGTCGCGTCGACGGCCAGGTCCTCCATGGGGCCGTGGCCGCCGGGGTAGAAGACGGCGTCGTAATCGGCCGGGCGGACGTCTTCCAGATCGATCGGGTTCTCGATCTCCTCGATGGAGGCGAGCGCCGCGGCGGCCTTCTCCGCGCCTTCCTGGCCGCCGTTGGCCCCGGGTTCGAGACTGCCGGCGTCGACGGTCGGGACGACGCCGCCCGGCGTGGCGACGACGACCTCGTGACCGGCGGCCTTGAACGCCTCGTACGGGGCGATCGCCTCCTCGGCCCAGAAGCCGGTCGGGTGCTTGGTGCCGTCGGCCAGCGTCCAGTGGTCGACACCGGTCATCACGAAAAGGATCTTCGACATGCGTGAGCTCCAGGGGGTGGTGGGCCTGTGCGGCGATGTCCTCGACACTAGGTGGGGGATCCATTGGTTTCCAATGAGGAAACCAATGCCTCCCATAGGGACATCGATGAGTCCGCCGCGGGCCCGACCCCCGGAGGAGGGCGGGGTCGGCACCGCCGGCGCGGCGGTGCCGACCCGTCGTCACGTACTCGCCCGGCCGGTGGCCTCCTGGAGGGTGATCGCCTGTACGGGGCAGGCGCGTACCGCCTCTCGGACCAGCGTGCCCGTGCCGTCCTCCCGGCCGGGGACGACCGTCCCGAAACCGTCGTCGTCCTGGGTGAAGACGTCAGGGGAGGTCAGCGCGCACTGCCCCGCGCCGATACAGACGTCGGCGTCGATCGACACCCGCATCCGCACCGCTTCCTCTTCCTCGGCCATGTTCCGCGTCTCTCCTTCTCACCATGTGACGGGGAGTTCGAGCATCCCCTGGATCGTGTCGCCCGGTTTGAACGGGATCTCCTCGGCGGGCACGGCGAGCCGCAGCCCCGGCAGCCGGCGCAGGAGCGTCCCGAGCGCGATCTCCAGCTCCGCGCGGGCGAGGTTCTGCCCGAGGCACTGGTGGATGCCGAAACCGAACGCCACGTGGTGGCGGGCCGACCGCTCCCAGTCGAGGCTGTCCGGATCGCTGTAGGCGGACGCGTCCCTGTTGATGACCGAGGTCGAGAAGACCACGCCCTCACCCGCGCGGATCACCGTCCCGGCGACCTCGATGTCCTCGCACGCGATCCGGAGCAGCCCGTCGGCGATCGACAGGAACCGCAGCAGCTCCTCGACCGCGGCGGGTACGAGCCCGGGATCCGCCCGCAGCTCGGCCAGCCGCTCCGGGTGGCGCAGCAGCGTGTACGTACCGAGCGAGATCATGTTCGCCGTGGTCTCGTGGCCCGCGATCAGCAGGATCGAGGCGAACTGCACCAGCTCCTGGCGTCCGGGACCGTCGTCCTCGGACGCGCGCGCCACCAGGTCGTCGAGGACGCCCTCGCCGCGCTTCAGGCGCTTGCGGTCGATCAGGTCGCCGAGATAGCCCTCCAGCTGCGCCAGCGCGTCCTGGGTGTCCGCGCCCGTCGGGCCGCGCAGCAGCCGCCGCGACTGCTCCTCGAAGAAGTCGTGGTCCGCGTACGGCACGCCGAGCAGGTCGCAGATGACGATCGAGGGCACGGGCAGTGCGAACGCGCTCACCAGCTCGGCCGGCGGCCCCTGCGCCTCCATCGCGTCGAGGAGCCGGTCCACGGTCTCCTGGATGCGGGGACGCAGGCTCTCGGCGCGCTTGAGGGTGAAGCTCGGGATCAGCATCCGGCGCTGGGCGTTGTGCTCGGGGTCGTCCCAGCCGAGCAGCGCCGCGCGCCGGTTCCTGCGCGTGGCGGTGGCGCGTTCCGTCGGCATCGGGAAGCCGTCACGGGTGGAGTCGCTGGACAGCCGCCGGTCCGCGAGGAGCGCGCGGGCGGCGGCGTGGCCGGTCACGAACCACACCTGCTGCCCGTCCCAGAGGGTGACCCGCGACAGCGGGCGCTCCTCCTCGGTCCGGGGGTAGGCGGCGGGCGGGTGGTAGGGGCAGGTTCGGTCCTGGGGGAACGCCACGGCTTTCGTCACAAGGGCCTCGCTGGGTGCGAATAGGTGGCAGGGGCGGTGGTGCCGTCTCCACTACATGCCTCAGGCATCTATTCGGTCTACACACAGTTCGGCCATTCCACCGGAACGGGCGCCGTCTCCTGCCGGAATGGCGGTAACAGCGGTCCGAGGCCGGTGTCAGGCCGGTGTCAGGCCGGCGGCGACAGGGGGATGACGGCGGTCAGGACCGTCCCCTCGCCCGGTGCCGATTCGATGGCGAGGGTGCCGCCGAGCTGCCGGACACGCGCGCGCATGGCGGGCAGGCCGTGCCCGCGTACGCCGCCTGGCCTCTCGACCGGGTCGAAGCCGCGGCCGTCGTCGGCGATGTCCAGGACGACCTGATCGTCCAGGTGGCTGAGGGTCAGCGCCGCGGTGCCGGCGTCCGCGTGCTCGCGGATGTTCGCCAGCGCGCCCTGGGCGATCCGCAGCAGCGCCGCCTGGACACGGTCGGGGAGCGCGGTCGTGGGCGTGCCGTCCTGGTGGAAGCGGACCTGGAGGGTGTCGGAGGACTCCCGTTCGGCGAGGGCGCGCAGCGCGTCGTCGAGGCCGCCGCCCCCGGCGAGGTCGGCGGGCGCGAGGTCGTGGACGAAGCGGCGGGCCTCGGCGAGGTTGCGCTCGGCGATGGACTCGGCGGTGCGGACGTGGCGGCGGGCGGCGGCCGGGTCGCCGTCCCAGAGCCGGTCGGCGGCCTGGAGCAGCATCTGCTGGCTGGACAGGCCCTGCGCGAGGGTGTCGTGGATCTCCATGGAGAGCCGCTGGCGCTCGGCGAGGGTGCCCTCGCGCCGCTCGGTCGCGGCCAGTTCCCTGCGGGTGCGGAGGAGGTCGACGATGACGGTCCGCAGCCGGTCGGCCTGCCGCTGGGAGTGGATGAAGACGGCGGTGGCGACGGCTGCGACGGCCGGCGGCGCGAACATCAGGTTCGGGTCGAAGCCGAACCGCAGCCGCAGCTTCACCTGCGCGCCCACGACGATCACGGTGAGCAGGGCGACCAGGATGATCGCGGACCGGGTGCGCAGGGACCGCAGGCCCGTGTAGAAGAGCGGCACCGCGCACCAGCCGAAGCTCGGTGCCAGGACCACGAGCGCGAGCCAGGTCCCGATGACGGCCGCCAGCCAGAGCCCGTGGGCCGTGGCGGGGGTGGCGCCGCGCCCCTCCGTCTGGCGGGGGCCTAGCACCGGACCGAGCACGTACAGCAGGGCCAGTACGACGGCGAGGGCGATCACCCACGGGGTGCCCGGGGCGCCGGGGTGGACGAGCAGGTACCGGGTCAGCGAGGAGCACAGCAGGACGAAGAACGCCACGTGCATCACGGTCGCGAGCCAGCCGGCGTCCGGGTCGGCCGCCTCCGCGTCGACCGGCGACCGCCTGTCCATCCGCACCGCCCACTCCTCGCCGCCGACCGCTCTCCCGGAGCCCAGACTATCCGGACGAGCCTGTTCCGCATCGACCGATCGGTTGACCCCCGTGTCGTCCGCCAGGTGTGCCGGACGCAGCCTGTAGGCCGACCGGAGAGGGCCGTGACCGGCCCCAGGATGGATGTCGGAGCGGGAACGCAGAGCCTTCCGAGCCCCGCTTCCCGAGCCCCCGAGGGGGTCGATGCCCAAGGAGCTGATGACCGTGAAGAAGATGACCCTGCGCACCCGTGTCCTGACCGGTACCGTCGCCGCCGGCGCGCTCGCCGCGGGCCTGTTCGGCACCGTCTCCGCGAACGCCGCCGCTCCGGCCGCCGCCCCCGCCGCCGTCATGGCCGACGCGGACAACGGCAACACCATGACGTCGACGCACCTGACGATCGAGGCGGCCACGAAGGCCGCGCGGGCGACCCTGGACGCCGCGGAGAAGGAGAACCAGCGGGTGTCCGTCGCGGTCGTCGACCGCAACGGCAACACGATCGTCACCCTGCGCGGCGACGGCGCGGGCCCGCAGTCCTACGAGTCGGCCGTGAAGAAGGCGTACACGGCGGTCTCCTGGAACGCCCCGACCTCCGAGCTGGCCAAGCGCCTCACCAACGCGCCGACCCTGAAGGACATCCCCGGCACCCTCTTCCTCGCCGGCGGCGCCCCGGTCACCGCCAAGGGCGCCCCGATCGCGGGCATCGGCGTCGCCGGAGCCCCCTCGGGCGACCTCGACGAGAAGTTCGCCCAGGCCGGCGCCGCCGCCCTGGCGAAGTAACAGCCCCGATCCCCGGTGGCACCCGGCTCCGCCCGCCGGGTGCCACCGGTCTTCTCGCCATGGACGCCATGGACGCCATGGACGCCGTGGACGCCGTGGAGAGGGAGAACGAAGGGTAAATCCCGGAGAGCTCCGGTGAGTTCCTGCCGGTAGCCTGTTGCATCATGATGCGTGCCTGGATCTTGCCGATATTGCTCGTACTCAGCGGCTCGCTCGTCGCGGCAGGGGAGATCGCCAGGGGCGGCATCGGCGAAGGCGCCGTGCTGCTGCTGGTGTTCCTGCTGCTCGCGGGGGTGAACTCGCCGCTGGTCTTCCCGAGGTCGATCGGCGCGGTGGAAGCGCAGCGCCGCAGCGCGGTCGACGGCCGACCGGTCGTCTTCTGGCGGCCGGGCTGCAAGTACTGTCTGCGGCTGCGCATCCGCTTGGGCCGCGGCGCCCACCGGTCGTACTGGGTGAACATCTGGCGCGACCCGGAGGGAGCGGCGGTCGTGAGGGCGGCCAACGACGGCAACGAGACCGTGCCGACCGTCTTCGTGGACGGCCGGCCGTTCGTCAACCCCGACCCCCGATGGGTGCGCGAGAACCTCTCGCCCTCCGTGTGACGGGTCAGCTCGGTCCGTTCTCCGTCCACGGGCGGAGCTTCTCCGGGTTGCGGACCGCCCAGATGCGGGTGATGCGGCCGTCGGCGAGGTCGAACGCCGCCACGGTCGCGGTGACGCCCGCGTTCTGCGCGACCAGACCGGGCCGGCCGTTGACCGTCCGTTCCAGGAGCGTGAGACCGGGGGCCTTGTCGGCGATGTGGATGAGGTACTGGGCGATGAGCCCGCTGCCCACGACCGGACGGAGCGCGGCGCCGATCAGGCCGCCGCCGTCGGCCGTCATCGTGGCGTCGGGGTCGAGCAGGCCGACGAGGGCCTTGATGTCCTTGGCCTCCCACGCCTCCTTGAAGTGCCGTACCAGGGCGGCCTGTCCGGCCACCGGCACGGCCGGGGTCCGGGAGGCGTCGACACGCCGACGGGCCGAGGAGGCGAGCTGCCGGCAGGCCGCGGGGGAGCGGCCGACGATCTCGGAGACCTCGGCGAAGGGGTACCGGAAGACGTCGTGCAGGATGAACGCCACGCGCTCGGCCGGCGTCATCGACTCCAGTACGACGAGGAACGCCATGTTCACCGACTCGTCCAGGGTGACCCGGTCGGCGGGGTCGTCCGGTTCGGATCCCGCGCCGTCCGCCCGCACGCTGGACCACTCCGTATGGTCGGGCAGCGGCTCGGGTATCCACGGCCCGACGTAGCGCTCGCGCCGGACCCGCGCCGAGCCGAGCATGTCGAGGCAGACGCGGCCGGCCACCGTCGTCAGCCAGGCCCCGGGCGATTCGACGGCCTTCCGCTGTCGCGGAGACATCGCGTACCAGCGGGCGTACGTCTCCTGTACGGCGTCCTCGGCCTCGGCCAGCGAACCGAGCAGCCGGTAGCCGATGTTGACGAGGTGGCGCCGCTCGCCGACGACCACGCTCAGGTCCGGCTCCGACCGGTCGTGCCCCGGCTCGGTGATGGTGCTCATGATGGCGGCTTCCCCCTGGCTCGTTCCGGCTCGTCCGATCCGTCCCGTCGACGGACACCGCACCGGAGAACGGGTCGGCCTCCGCCTCACATTTCACGGGCCTGTGTCGTCGGACAGACGAGACAGTACCGAGCCACCGCCGCGAGGCAGAAGAAGAGGACCGAGTCATGGCCACCACCGCACAGACCACCACCGCACGGACCACGGCGGTACGGGGCACCGGCAGTCGCACCTTCGTCCGGGTCTCGATCGCCCTGCAGACCCTCACGCTCTTCTTCCAGGCGACCACCGCCGGACTGCTGCTGGCCTCGCCCCACACCGAGGTGCTGCACAGCGTCGGCGCGCGCGTCACGTACGGCGCGACCATGCTGTACGTGCTGGCGGCGGTCCTGGCCTGGCGGCCGGGCGGTGGCTCGCCCCGCCCCGTCCTGTACTCGACCGGCTTCCTCGCCCTCTCCTCGGTCCAGGTCGTGCTGGGCATCGCGCACAAGCCGGCCCTCCATGTCCCGCTGGGCGTCCTGATGTTCGGCCTGAGCGTGCTGGCGCTGGGGCAGACCCTCACCGCCCGGCGGCAGGAACGATCCGGCACGCGACAGCGGTAGCGACCGCCCGGGCCGCGCCCCGACCGCCCTCGCGCGCGGGGGACCGCTCTACTGTGATCCACATGTCTGTTCCTGCTCCTGTTCCCGTTCATGCCCTCGCCCACCGGCCGTTGACGACCGAGGCCGTCGCCGAACTGGTGGGGCTGCCGGCCGTGCCGCCCGTCCCGGACGACTCCGACGCCGTCGACGAGGAGGTGCGGCTCCGGGGCTGGGTCTGGGAGGACGGGCTCGTCTGCGAGTCCTTCCGCACCGCGCACGGTCACGTGCTCTGCACCGACGTCGTCAGCCCCTTCGGGTGCCCGGAGGCCCGGACCTTCCTGGTCTTCGGGGAGGTCTACCCCGTCGACCCGCACGACGAGGACATGGCCAACGCCTCATGGCTGTACGGCCTCGTCGACCGCTGGCAGGAGCAGCCCGGCTGGAGCGGCAGCAGGCCGAGTACGGCCGAGGCGTGCGAGGCCGTACTCGCGCAGGCCGCGCAGGTGGTGACCGAACACCTCGGCGCGGCTCCCGAAAGGACCGTCCTGTCCGCCGAGAGCCTGGTCACCGGGCCGCCCCTGACGCACCGCGTCTGGCGCACCGCCACCCACGCGCTGGTGCTGGGACCGGCGGCCGACAACGGCCCGTACGGCTACCTCACCCACCTGCAGCTGTCCTCCACCCCGCTCGACTGCGGTCCCGAACTCCCGCCCGCCGGGGACGAGGACGGCCTGACCGCGTGGATCGCCGAGCACGTCGACTGGTGACCCCACGGCGGACCCCCGTGGCTTCTCGGCCGTCAGCGCGGCTCCGAGGCAGGCCACGCGCGCGGGTAGGGCACGTGCAGCGACTCGGCCGCCACGGGGGTGTGGCCGGCCGCTGCGCGCAGCCGCCCGTCGCGCCGGACGATGCCGCCGCCGGCGAGCATGGACGTCACCAGCTCGGTGGCGAGCGCCTCGGGCGTGAGACGCAGGAGGCGTGCGGCGTCGGTCAGCCACGCGCGCGCGTGGAGGTACGGTTCGACCTCCTCGTACGGGATGCCGTCGCGGATCATGAGGGCGAAGGCGAAGATCCGGCGGATGCCGTACCAGACGGCCCCGTCGGGGTCGTCGACGAGCCGTCGGCCCCGGCGCAGGGCGGCGGCGAAGGCGGCCCCGGGGTCGGTCGGGACCGGGCCGTGGGAGGGCAGGATCACCCGCGGGTCGAGATCGGCCATCCGCTGGAGCGAGGCCAGCGCGGTGGTGGCGGCGTCGGGTCCGTCGAGGGCGAGGTTGACCCAGCCGACGTCGTAGTCCGACAGCGCGTCGCCGACCACGAGCAGCCGCTCCTCCGGCTGCCACAGGGCCAGATGGCCCGGGGTGTGACCGGGCGTGCGGACGACCTCCCAGTCGGCGTCGCCGAGCCGGAGGACCTGGCCGTCGTCGAGCGGCACGTCCACGGTGTACGGGGCGACCGGCTGGTCCAGGTACTCCGCCGCGCAGCAGCCGGGGTCCCGGCGGGAGATCGCCTCGGCTTCGGGAGCCCCGGCGGCGATGCCCGCGCCGGCGGCCTGGAGCAGGGCGTTGCCGCCGACGTGGTCGGAGTGCCAGTGCGTGTTCACGACCAGGCCGACCTTCCCGGCCCGGGCGCGGGCCCATGCGGCGGTCTGTTCGGCGTGGCCGACGAACCCGGAGTCGACCAGGGCCGGTTGCTCCCCGGGGAGCAGGAGCGTGTTGGCATCGGGGAACGGCCTCTGCCACCAGACCGCCCAGGGCGGCAGCGACGGCGGAGAGGAAGGCTGCCGACCCACGGGTCGTGCGGCTCCGGTCTGCGGGCTCACTGCTCTGCTCCGTTCACGTGGATCAGCGTCTGCCGGCCGGGGACGGCGACGAGCTTCCGCTCGGCGCCGTCCCCGGCCGTCGAACACCTCGGGGTGGCGCACGGTCGGCGTCCGGCCGGACCGCACGTCGGCTCGTCGGTGGTGTCGCCGCCCCTCAACTCCCGGCGGCGGTCTGTGCGATGCGTGCGAGGGTGGTGCGCATCCCGGCCCGGTTGAGGGCGATCCGGCGGGCGGGGTTCGACCCGGCGAAGACCGTTCCCAGCAGCTCGGCGACCCGGCCCCGGGCCCCGCCGGTCCGCAGGTCCTCCCAGAACTCGGTGATCCGCGTTCCCGAACCCTCCGGCTCGAACCGGTAGCCCCAGCGGGCGATCGGCAGTCCGAAGACGCCGACGTCGAAGACGAACTCGCTGTCCGGGCTCATCCGGGTGACGCGTCCGAGGGTCGGCCAGAGGAACGGCCCGCGCCGGTTGAGGCCGACGAACCGGCTCCCGGTCCGCGCCGGAGGCCGCAGCACCCACACGGACCGGCACTCCGGACTCCAGCGCCCCATGTTCCGCAGGTCCGACACCAGCCGGTAGACGACCGCCGGCGGCGCGTCGACGACCGTGCTCTCCTCCAGGCTCCACTGCCGATCCATCGCCCGCTCCCCTCGTCCTGCTCATCTGTTACCGGTCGGTACGTTAGCGGGAGCGCGGACCGCCTGTCCCGGGTTCCCGCCGTCATGATCGACAGGACGCGTCCCGGCCGCTTCGCCCGTACGCGATGCCGGACCGGTGGGGCGGCTCAGGCCTCGACGTCCTGCGGGTACCAGCGCAGTTCGACCGTGTTGCCGTCGGGGTCCTTCACGTAGACCGACTGGGCGGAACCGCGCGCGCCCCAGCGCGGCACCGGGCCCTCGAGGACGTCGAACCTGCCCGAGTCGATGACCTCCTGCCAGTCCAGGGGGTCCACGACCAGGCAGATGTGGTCGACGTTGGACTCGCCCCGGGGACGGGAGAAGAGGTCGATGACGGTGCTCTCGTCTATGCGCACGGACGGGAACGACACTTCTCCGGCCCGCCACTCCTCGACCCGTTCGGGCGCGAGGCCCAGACGGTCGGTGTAGAACTCCAGGGCCTTGTCGACGTCGGTCACGTTGAGTACGAGGTGATCGAAGGCTTTGACTCGCATGATGGGCTCAGCACCTTTCGGAGTTGCGTCTCGTCTTGTTGATCATGGTCGCCGCAGGGGGCGCGATCAAGTGCCCCGGGCGACCGGAATCCGGACGGAACGACTCCGGGCCCTGCTTCCCGGGCCGCCCGTCCCGCACGGCACAACAGTGCTGTAATGATCGCTGACACGCAGTCTCACTGAGCGGGGGCACGGTGACGGAGGGGGCACGGGCGGGCGATGTCGTCGGCGGCCGCTACCAGTTGGTCCAGTCGATCGCCGCAGGCGGCATGGGCCGCGTCTGGAAGGCGTACGACGAGCGCCTCCAGACCGATGTGGCGCTCAAGGAACTCTGGCTGACCGGGCCCCTGCCGCCCGGACAACGGGACGAACTGCTCAAGCGCGCCGAGCTGGAGGCGCTGAACGCGGTGCGGCTCCGCGACCACCCCAACATCGTCACCGTCCACGACGTCGTCGTCGAGAACGGCGTCCCCTGGATCGTGATGCAGCTGATCTCCGGCGGGACATTGGAGCAGCGCCTGAGAACGGGCCCCTTGCCCGTCGCCGACGTCGAGGCGATCGCCTCGGCCCTGCTCGACGCCCTCGACGCCGCGCACCGCAACGGCATCGTGCACCGCGACGTCAAACCCGCGAACGTCCTGATCGGACAGGACGGCAGGATCCTGCTCGGCGACTTCGGCATCGCCGCACCCGAGACCGGCACCGGCCTCACCTCCACCGGGGCCGTCATCGGCTCGGCGCCCTACCTCGCCCCTGAGCGGGCCGCCGGACTGCCCGGCAAGGCGAGCAGCGACCTGTTCTCGCTGGGGGTGACCCTGTACGAGGCGGTGGAAGGCGTCTCACCGTTCCTGCGGGACACCTGGGCCGCCACCGCCGACGCCGTCCGCTTCGAAGCGGCCCCGCCGATGCGCGGCGCCGGCCGCCTCGAACCCCTGATCACCGCCCTCCTGGCCAAGGATCCGGCGGCCCGTCCGACGATCGCGGAGGCGTCGGCCCTCCTGGAGGGGCAGGGCCCGTCGCGGCCGAGGACTCCGACGGAGGTCGTGCCGCCGCAGCCCCCCGGGGCTGCGTCCCCCAAGGCGAAGCTCAAGGTCACCAACGACTGGGACGCCCCGCTCCGCCTCCACCTCGGTACCGATCACCTCGGGCTGGTTCCCGGGGGCGGGACCGCAGACTTCGAGACCGAGCCCACCGACGCCCGCACGCTGAGGGTGAGCACCGGGGATCTGGCCGGCGTGTCCCACGTCCTCCGGCTCCGGCCCGACCGCCCCGTGCACCTCACCGTCACCGTGGAGGACGGCCGGCCGGTCGTGACCGGCGTCGGGATCGTGCTACGGGCTCCACGGGCGCGCGAGAAGCCCCGACCCGCGGTGCGCCCCGCCGCTCCGACCGCCCGGAGTCCGAAGCCCGAGACCACGTCGAAACCGTCCTCCGGCGATGGCGTATGGGGCGGCGTCGTGGTCCTCGCGCTGCTCCTCGCCGGCCTGGGGTACTTCGGCAGTGCCGGCTTCTCCGGCTGGGTCAGCCACTACCTGCACGGCTCCACGGCGTCGATCGCGAGCGGCGACTGCGTCTACCTCGATACCCGAGAGCAGCCACCCGGCTATGTGGCGGTGCCCTGCCGGGCGGGCGCGGCGGAGTACGAGGTGCGCAGCAAGGTGTATGCCGACACGGTCTCCTGCCAGGAGCCGATGAAGGTGATACGGATCTTTCCGGCCCTGTGGTGCGCGGAGGAGAAGTGACCCCCCGGGGCACCCGCCACCGCGTCAGATGTGCAGCTCGGACGGGAACCCGGTCCAGCGCAGCTCGGCGGGAAGGTGGCCCGTGTCGTTGAAGAAGAGGACGGCCGGGGCGCGGCCGGGCGCGTAGCGCAGGACGGTCAGGGCGGCGTTGGCGTGGTTGATGCCCATCCAGCGCGCCTTCGGTGCGTCGAGGGCCTCCCGGACGAGCCAGGCGATCAGGAAGTTGTGCGTGATGACGAGCTCGTGGCGCGGCCGATCGCCGTCGACGGGGCCGGTGAAGCGGGCGACGGCCTCCGCCGCAAGCCCGGGGCCCTGCTCGCGCTCCTCCGCCGGGAACTGTGCCAGGAACCCGAGCATGGCGTCGGCCGACTCCGCCGGCAGCTCCTCGCGCCGAGGCACGTACGGGATGTAGTCGCCGACCGCCGGGGACATCCGCAGGGGAACCCCGTCGAGCTGGTCGTGGACGAGCCGAGCCGTCTGCTCCGCGCGCGCGAGCGGCCCGTGGTGGATCGCCGCGAGCGGAGCCTTCCGGAGCCGCTCTCCGAGCAGAACGGCCTGGCGGCGGCCGCCGTCCGTCAACGTGCTCTCGTCCTCGGACGCCTCACCGTGACGCGCCAGGTACAGGTAGCGGGCAGCGGTTCCCGTCATGCTCGGCTCCTTCGACAGGTTCGTGATCTCGCGAATGTCCGGAGGGACGTGGTTCGGCACGGTGCGGTTCCCCCTGGATCCTCCCTAGGCTCGTCGCCTAACGTCCGCTGTGGAAGGCGACCGGATATCGACATCGATCAGTGGACTGCAAACGGCTTCGAGGGGTGCTGTGGATCTCGGCTCTGTGTTCATCGCGGTGGCAGGTGTGGCCGGCACGTTGGGCGGCTCGCTGCTCACCCAACGCGCCTCCGAACGGGCGAAACGCCGGGAGATAGAGCTGGTCCGGGACCACGAGGAGGTCAGCGAGAACCTGGCTCTCCGACGCACCAGTTACGTGGAGCTCAATCGGGACGCACGTCAGTTCACCACGGCGCTCAGCCAGTTCCTGCACGTCATGCAGGAACGGAGGGTCGAGGAGGCCGATCGCGTGGAGCTCGACGAGGCGAAAAGAACCCACCGCGACACGTACTCCCAAGCGCAGCTGATCGTCCCCGACGACGTCCTCTCCTGCGCGAGCGCGGTCAACAAAGCCCTGAACAGGGTGTACGGGCAGGTCAAACGCCTCGACCGAGAAGAGCCCAAGCCCGGGGAGACGATCGCCACCGCGTTCCGCGCCCAGGCGGAGGTCTGGGAACTGCTGAAGACCCTGAGGACTTTGATGCGCCGGGACCTCGGGGTGGCCTCCGCGGGTGACGACGCGCCGGTGCGTCTGCCCAGGCAACCGGCCGATCCTCGAAGCTGACCTGAGCGCGCGTGCCGACATGAAAGGAACAGGCCACGATGACAGACCGTCACCCTCCCGCTTCGCCGACCGTGGTGCGGCTCGCGGACTACTCGAAGAGCGACCAGACCGAAATCCTCGGCGACGGTGCCGATCCCTTCGGCGTAGCGGACGCCGGACTGACGTGGCTGCCCAAGAAGGAGCATTTCGGCATCAGGCGGAACGGCCGCCTCGTCGCGCACGCGGGCCTGCTCCGAATCCCCCTGTCGATCGACGGCGCCGGGACACAGGCGGTGGGCGTCGGCGGCGTGGCCGTCGCTCCGGACCTACGGGGGCACGGACTGGCGCGGGCGGTCGTGTCGGCGGCCCTGGACCACGCGCGGGCGATGGGGCCGCGGTACGGGCTTCTCTTCTGCCGCCCACCGCTCGTCCCGCTCTACCGGCGACTCGGCTGGCGGACTGTCGAGCAGGACGTCCACGTCGAACAACCCGAGGGGGCCGTGATCGTGCCGCTGAGGACCATGTGGACGCCACTCCACGACGGTGCGGCCTGGCCGGCCGGGGAGGTCCGCCTCCTCTCCCTCCCCATGTGAGGCCTCACCGGCCTCCCGTTCTCACCGGCCTGCGCAGCAGGTACGCGGCGGCCGAGGCGACCAGGACCAGCATGCAGGCGGTGAACGCCAGGCCCGCCTGTTCCAGACCGAGGGGTTCGGACAGGAGGCCGACTCCGATGACCGGGATGGAGATGCCCGTGTAGGCGACCACGAACAGGGTCGAGATGACCGCCGCGCGCTGGTCCACGGGCGCGGCCGCGGCGACGGCGGACAGGGCCGCACGGAAGGAGAGGCCTTGGCCGGCGCCGCCGATGAGGGCGGCGAGGACCACGAGGGCGAGGAGCTCCGTGGAGAGCGCTCCCGCGAGGAAGGCCAGGCCGGCGAAGAGCACGGCGCAGCCCAGGGGCAGGGAGCGGGAGACTCCGAGGCGGTCGACGGCGAGCTGTCCGGCGGTGGAGGCGAAGAAGGCCAGCGCGACGATCAGACCGCTCACGGCGTGGTTGTCCACGTGCAGGAACCGGGCGAGGAAGGCGGGACTGACCGAGGTGAACACCCCGAACAGGGCGAAGCCCGCGAACGAGGCGATCGCCGCCGGCACGAACACCGGACGCACCTGCGCGGGCAGGGCCGGCCGCTGCGGCCGTACGGCGGTCAGGGGCCGAGGCGCCCGCACGGTCTCCGGCAGCCGCAGGAGGACGAGGGCCGATACGGCCACCAGGGCGAGGTGGACGGCGAACGGGAGGAGCAGCGGCTCGGGGGCGTACTCCGCGAGCAGCCCGGCGAGCAGAGGCCCGCAGCCCAGCCCGCCCATGTTGGCGGCCGTCGCCACGAACGTCGCCCGCGACTGGCCGCCGGGCGGGGCGAGGTCCATGACGTACGCGGTGGCGGCCCCCGTGAAAAGGCCGGCGGACAGGCCCGAGAGCAGCCGGCCCGCGTACAGCCAGCCCAGCCCGTCGGCGGACAGGAAACAGATCGCGCTCGCCGCCGCGAATCCGAGCCCCCACAGCAGCGTCGGCCGCCTGCCGACCGTGTCCGAGGCGTTGCCGGCGAGAAGCAGCACGCCGATGACCCCGAAGGCGTACACGGCGTACACGACGGTCACCGTCAGCTCGGAGAAGCCGAACTTCTCCTGGTACAGGGGGTAGAGCGGCGTCGGCAGCGTGGTGCCGGTCATCCCCACGACGAACACGGCCCCGGCGAGCAGACACCGGAGCCACCCTTGACGATCACCCACCATGCCGCCGACCGTAACCCCGCCACCCGTCCCCGCCCGGCAACGCGACGCCCGCGATCGGGTCATCGACCGTCCCGGACCAACGCCGGGGCAGACTGTACGCATGGACGGATGGACCCGATCGGGCACGGAACCCGGTCCCGCACTGTACGGACGCCTGCGCGTCGAGACCGAGGGCCTCGGGCCGGCGCGCTGGCTCGCCGAACGCCATCCCGGTCACGGTGACTTCGGTACCGTCGCCGGTGTCGCCGCCCCCGGCTTCCCGGCGTACGCGCGCGTCCTGCATCCCGCGGCTCTCGACGAGGCCCCGGTCCGCTGGGACACCGTCGCCACCGCCTACGGGCGGCAGGTCGAGGCGCTGACGGACTGGCACGAGGTGATCGGCGCGGAGCGGTTCCAGCAGAACCTGGGGTACTACGGCCTGCCCGGCGTATGGGACGAGCACCCCGGCGAAGGCCCCACGCCCGGCGGCGTCGCGCGTGCCCTGATCCCCGTCCTCGCGCGGCACACGACCACGCCGGAACGGTGCTGGTTCGGGCTGTGGGAGGGGTACGGGCGCTGGGACTGGCACGGGGTCCCCACCTTCCCGACTCCCGAGAGGGAGGAGATCCTGCTGTCCGGAACGCTGGCCGACGTCGTGTCCCCGGAACTCCTGGAAGAGTTCGCCGAACTCCCCGACCTGTGGTGGCCGCAGGACCGCGCCTGGTGCGTGGGCGGCGACACCGACCTGGCGAGCACCTACGTCTGCGGATCCGAGGAACTGATCGCCGACCTGCTCGCCGCGCCCGGCCTGGAGGCCCACCGGGTCACGGCGACCGACCGGGTCGGCTGACGCCGCCCGCCCCCCCCGTGACCGCCGCGGCCGGACTCCTGCCGGCACTCGGCGGACCGTTCGCCGCCACGGTCGGTCTGCTGCTGCCCGGCGGTCCACCGATCGTGGCCCGCGCGCCGGCCCCGGCACGGTGGTGCGCCGACCCGGAACGACGGCGCATCGCCCAGGTGCGTCCGGTGGCCCTGGGCGAGGAGCCGGAAGGGAGCCCTGAAGGGGCCCGCGCGCGGTGCGTGATGCGAAGCGGCCCACGCCGTCTTCGGAACCGCCGTCGGCCTCGTGCTGCTCTCCGACGCGTCAGCGGGCTCGAACAGGAGCGGGACACGACCCGGGCGCGGACCCTCGCCGCCGTCACGGCCGAGGCGGCCACGCTGCGCCCCCTCGAACGCGACGTCCACGACGGCCCCAGCGGCGCCTTGTCCGCCTGGCGATGGAACCGGGTCGGGCCGAGCGCTGTCTCGACAGCCGGCCGGAGACCGTCCGCGCGGCCCTCGCCGCCGTGATCCTCCAGCCCCAGGAGGCGCTGCGGTCGCCGGCCGTGCTCATCGGCGACGTGTTCGACCGGGTGGCCTCGATCGAGGTCCGCGACGGCGTCGTGACGGCCGTCTACCGCGTGCGCAACCTCCACGGGCTCACGGGGGTGAAGGTCTGAGGGGCTGTCACGACGCGTCGGCGCGCAGGGTGAGTTCGAGGAGGCCGGGGAAGCGGGCGGTGAATTCCTCGCGGCGCAGGCGGTTGAGCCGCTTCGGCCCCTGGTCGCGCTGTTCGACGAGGCCGGCGCCGCGCAGGACGGCGAAGTGGTGGCTCTTGGCGGCCCTGCCGACGGGCACGTCGAAGTTGCTGCAGCTGAGCGTCCAGTCGGGCTGGGCGGCCAGTTCGCGGATCAGCTGGATGCGCACGGGGTCCGCGAGCGCGGAGAGCGCGGTGAGGAGGGCGACGTCGTCGGGGTGCGTGTGCACGGGGGCCGGACGGTGCCCCGTGCTCCCGGTCTGCTCCGGCATTCCGTCCACTCCTCCGCCGAGATCCGCTTGCCCATTGTTCGATGACCATCATACAGTGCGAGTGTTCGCTTCCCGTTGAACACTCCGTCCGGGCTCCCCGTCCGAGCCCTCCTCGAAGGGTGGTTCGTCCATGCGCGCGATCGAGTTCCACGAGTACGGCGCTCCCGAGGTCCTGCGACTCGTCGAGGTCACGGCGCCTCGGCCGGGACCGGGCCAGGTGGCCATCGACGTCGCCTGGGCCGGGGTGAACTTCGCCGACGTCAAGGCGCGGGCGGAGGGATACCGGGTCGGCGAACTGCCCTACCGCCCCGGCCTGGAGGTCTCCGGCCACGTCCGGGCCCTCGGCGAGGGGGTCGGCGGTCTCGAAGTGGGCCAGGAGGTCGCCGCCCTCGTCGCCGGCGGCGGATACGCCGAGGTGGTCCTCGCCGAGGCCTCGGCCGTGTTCCCCCTCCCCGAGGGCCTTGACCTGCGGACCGCGGCCACCCTCCCCACCGTCCTGCCGACCGCACACGCCCTGATCCACGAGGTGGGACGGCTGCGGGCGGGGGAGACCGTGCTGGTGCACGGGGCGGCGGGAGGCATCGGCACGGCGGTCGGCCAACTGGCCCGGGCGGCGGGCGCGGGAGCCGTCTACGGAGTGGCCTCCACCGAGGCGAAGGCCGCGTACGCCCTGAAGTACGGCTACGACGAGGTCTTCCGGCCCGACACCTTCGACGAGGACGTCCGGCGGGCCACCGGCGGCCGGGGGGTCGACCTCGTCCTCGACCCCTTGGGCGGTGACACGCTGCGCCGCGGCCTCGGCGCCCTCGCCGTCTTCGGGCGCCTGGTCTCCTTCGGCAACGCCGGCGGAGGCACACCCTGGCAGGTCGGCCAGGCCGAACTGTACGGCCAGGGCCACTCCGTGACGGGCTTCTCGGTCCTGTCCCTCGCCCAGACGGCCCCCGACGCCGCGCGCGCCCTGACCGAACGCGCCCTGCGCACGGTCTCCGAGGGCGCGGTGACCCTCCCCGTCACCGCCGAGTTCCCCCTGTCCGAAGCGGCCGGAGCCCACGAGCTCCTGGGCGGCCGCAGCTCCACGGGCAAGCTGCTGCTGCGCGTGAAGGACTGACCACGACGCCGGGCCGGCCCCCGGGGGGATTCACCACTGGTGGATCCAGGAGATGACGAACACGGTGCCGGCCACGGAGGAACCCAGCAGGGCCAGGACGGGCCACGGCCCCACCCCGCGGCCCCACATCCCGCCCGCCAGGCGGGCGTGCAGCCGGTTCAGCAGCCAGAGGGCTCCCAGGGCGGCGGCCGCGAACGGCAGGGCGACGAGGAAGTGCACGAGCCACGCCCCGCCCCGGCTCGGGCCGCCCCAGGAATGGTCGTAGGGGCCGTGGTCGACGAGGGGGTAGAGCGCGCCGCGGAGGACGAACAGCACCTCGATGCCCACGGGGATCAGGGCCACCAGGCCGAGCGGCACGCACCACAGGGCGTGCGCAAGGAGTCGCCACGCGCCGGGCTGCCGGGGCGACGAGCGCGCTGCCGGTTCCTGCTCACCGGCGCGCGCCCACCAGGCAAGTGCCCTGTCCGTACGCCCGACCGCGACCGCCCCCAGCGTCAGCACGGCGGCCGGCAGCAGCGCGGCGGCGTACCCGACCCGGCTCGCGAACCGCGAGGGGAGGGCAGGGGAACCGGAACCCGGAGGCCGTTCGTCGTGGGCGCGCCGTGACGCGAGGAAGGACATGACCGTCCCCGTTCTCGTGAACGCCGGCCGTTGCCGACGCCCGGAACGGTAGGGAGGAGATGTCGTCCGGCACGTCACACCACGGTGCCAGGACGACCCCGTACCCGAGTAGGGGGTCAGTCCCGGTGGCGGAGGTCGAGCATGCAGAAGACCTTGTCGTAGCGGCGTTCGCCGACGGCGACGAAGTCGGGCAGACGGCCGTACTCGGTGAAGCCCAGCGACCGGTAGAGGCGCAGGGCGTGGGTGTTGTCGCCCCGGGCGTCCAGGGTGAGGACCTCGATCCCCGCCTCCCGAGCGTCCTCGATCAGGGCGGCCGTCAGCGCCCGGCCGACACCGAGACCCTGGGCGGAGGCGTCCACCGCCACCTTTTCGAGGTCGGCGTGCGGCCGATGGGTCGGCCGGGCGTAGCGGAGCCAGTACCCCAGGCCCACGAGCCGGCGGTCGAGGTAGGCGACGCGGAGGGCCGCGTCCCCGGCGCGTACGGCGGAGGCGACGTGCTCCAGAATCTCGGCCACCTCGTCCCGCGAGGGCGGCTCGACCCAGCCGAGCGCCGCGCCTCGGCCCACCAGGTCCGCCAGGATCCGGTGGGCCGAGTCCGCGAAGCGCTCGTGCAGATCCGGATCGGACGCGAGGCCCAGGGCATCGAGGACGACGGGCTGAGCGGTGGCGTCATGGGGGAGGGCCGAAGTCATGATCGTCAGCCTATCCACCCCGGGGCGAGGCCGGCCGTGAGGTGCCCGGCAGGGCGGACGCGCGTGGATCAGTCCTGACGCCGATGCTTGCGGTTCGGCCGGCGCGGGCGGACGAAGGCGTCGAGACCGCCCACCGCCGCGTGGACGTGGGCCGGTTCGCGCGGGACCCTCCCGCCCGCGCACCACCAGGACACCTGCCCGTCCGCCTCGTGCGGATGCATGCCGATGCCGTGCTCCCCGCAGAGCGGCCACGCCTGCCAGAGGAGCTCGGTCACCGTCTCCTGTGCCGCGTCGGCGACGGCCGCCAGGGCCTGAGCGGGGTCGTCCGCCGTCCACGGATCCAGGGAGTTGCCCTGCCACTCGCCGTTCGGCATGGCGACGTAGACGTACTCGGTCTCGTCACCGTCGTCCGCGGGAAGTCCCAGCAGGCGCAGGGGTTTCCGGTCCGGCAGGGTCGCCGCGAGATCCCGGTTGACGAGGGCGAGGGCCTCGTCCCACAGCGGGTACTCACCGAGAGGCACCTGCCGGGGCCGGGACGCTTCGAAGAAGGGGCTCATGGACACCATCCTGCCCGGCGGACGCCGACACCCGGCCGGGCGGCCCCGTGCCCCGGCCCTCACCGGGGCCGGGGCACGGGGCACGGTCCGGTCAGATCACTCGCCGGAGTCGATGGTCGGCCGGCGCAACTGCACCTCGGCGCCGGTCTGCTTGAAGGACTCCGCCGACACCGGGACGAGCACCGCGTCACGGTGGAAGTCCCGCAGGTTCGTCGACCCGCAGCTGATCATCGTCGACGTGAGCTTCGCCCGGGTCCGCTCCACGTTGTCGTACAGGCTGCCCGCGTAGGGCACGTAGCCGTCGACGCCCTCCTCGAAGACCATCTGGCCGCGCTGGCCGTACCGGGCCGCGTTCTGCGCGCGCCGCGAGCCCTCGCCCCAGTACTCCTTGTACCACTGGCCGCCGATCTGCATCTTCCGCGACGGGCTCTCGTCGAGCCGGGCGAAGTAGCGGCCGAGCATGATGAAGTCCGCGCCCATCGCCAGGGCCATCGCCATGTGCGAGTCGTTGAGCAGACCGCCGTCGCAGCACAGCGGCACGTACACCCCGGTCTCCTGCGCGTACGCGTCGCGGGCCTCGACCACGTCGAGCAGCGCGGAGGCCTGCCCGCGGCCGATGCCCTTCTGGGCCCGGGTGGTGCAGATGGCCCCGCCGCCGATCCCGACCTTCACGAACGCCGCGCCCGCGTCGGCCAGGTAACGGAAGGCCCGACCGTCGACGACGTTCCCCGCGCCGACGTACACGTCGTCCCCGTACGTCTCCCGGGCGAACTCCACGGTCCGCGCCTGGTACACGGAATAGCCGTCGGAGGAGTCCAGGCACAGCACGTCCGCACCGGCCTCCACCAGGGCGGGGATGCGGTCCTTGAAGTCACGGGAGTTGATGCCGGCGCCGACCCGCAGCCGCTTCTCGCCGTCCACGGTCGCCCGGTGGTACGTCTTGTGGGCCTGGTAGTCCCGCTTGAGGACCAGGGAGACGACCCGGTCGTCCTCGATCACCGGGAGGACGTCCAGATGGTGCTGCCAGATCAGCTCGTTCGCCTCGGACAGGGAGACCGTGGCCGGCGCGGTGACCAGGTTGTCGCGGCCCCGCATCCGGTTGCCGGCGGTCTCGTAGGCCCCGTGGCGCTCCAGATGGAAGTCGTCGAGGCTGATGATCCCGAGGAACGCGCCGTCCGGCTCCCCGCTCCGCGTGACCACGGCCACGCCCTGCTCGGTGTCGGTCAGCTGCCGGGAGACCTCGCCGAGCGGCGTCGTCGGCGCCACGGTGACCTCGCTGGTCCGGAAGCCGGCCTTGTGCCGCTTCACGGCCAGCACGTCCGCGGCCTGCTCCTCGATCCGCTGGTTCTGATGGATGAACGAAAGACCGCCGACCTGCGCGAGCGCCACCGCCAGCGTCGGCGACGACACCGCCTGCATGATGGCGCTCACCATCGGGGTGGCGATCCGGATTCCCGCCTCCTCGCCGACCCGGTGACGCACCAGCGCCGCGCCGAGATCCACATGGTCGGGTGTGCAGTCTTCCGTGGTCAGGCCGGGAATGAGGAGGTACTCACTCAGCGTACGAGAGATCTCGGGAAGGATTTTCACATCGTCTCCAGCAAGGAGCCTGCGCGTCGGGCAACGGCGGACCGACGGGGCTCGTACGGGCAGTGCGGATCGATGCCGGCCGGTAGCGCACTGGTGGAAGAAGTCGCTCTGGGACAACCGGAGAGCGGGCGCGCCCGGCGGGGCAGTGCGGACACACACGGCGGACCGACGGCGAAGGCACGACGGGTCCGAATTCCGCGGTTCTGCACAGGCGTTGACTTCCATTACGCCATACGTGATCTTAGCGCACTGTTAACCGCTGTTCGCTCCTGACGAGCTGACGCACCGTCTCGCCCGCGGCCGAGAAGCTGCAGCGCGTCGGCGGACGGGGCGTCGTGGGGCGTGTAGATCTCCAGGCGGTGGTCGGGGCTGTCGGGCTGGAGCCAGACCTGGTACGAGACGCTCAGGGCGCCGACGGTCGGGTGCAGCAGACGCATGTCGCCGATGGTGCAGTCGGCGACCTCCCCGCTCGCCCACATCGTGGCGAACGCGTCACTGCGCATGGTCAGCTCACCGACGAGATGCGCCAGGCGCGCGTCGGTCGGGAACCGTCCGGCCGTGAGCCGGAGGTAGGCGACGTGGACACGGGCGAGCTCCTCCCGGTTGCGGTACAGGTCCCGGGCCGGGGTCGAGGAAGAACATCCTCGGAACCGAGGGACGGGTGTCCTGACGGTGGGGCGCGGCGAAGTCGACGTGCTCCGCGAACAGGGCGTGGCCCGTACGGTTCCAGGCGAGCACGTCCCCGCGCCTGCCGAGCACGACCGCCGGGGTCGCCTCCGCCAGCGACGCGAGGAGGGAGAGGACGCGGGGATGGGGCTCCTCCCGCGGCGGCTCGGCCAGGGCGGGACGGGAGGGCTGCCGGGCGAGGTCGTGCAGGTGCGCGGTCTCCACCTCGTCCAGTTCCAGTACGCGGGCGAGGGCGCCGAGCACCTGCTCGGAGGCGGTCTCGGCCAGTCCCTGCTCAAGGCGCGTGTAGTAGCCGGCGCTGACCCCCGCCAGATGGGCGAGCTCCTCGCGGCGCAGCCCCGGGACCCGGCGGGCGGTCCCGTACGTGCGCAGTCCGATCCGGTCGGGGGTGACCCGGTCGCGCCGGCTCCTGAGGAATGCTCCGAGGCTCTGCATGCCGCCGAGCCCAGACAGCCCCGGGCTCGGGTGGGTGCACCTGTCAGGTGTACCCACAGCGGGTGGATGGCTGCGGGAGGTGCCGGGCCCGAGCGTTGCCGGCATGACGCGACACACCTCAGGCAGGAGCGGCGTCCGGGCGTGGCTCGGGCTGCTCGTCGTCCTCGGTCCCGTGCTGCTGGTCTCGAGGGACGGCTCCGTCCTGTTCCTGGCGATGCCGCGGATCGGCCGGGCGCTCGCTCCCGGCGCCGGCCAGGCACTGTGGATCCTGGACGTCTACGGCTTCGCCGTGGGCTCGCTGCTCATCGCGTTCGGGAACATCGGCGACCGGTACGGACGCCGCAGGCTCCTCATGGCCGGCGCGGTCCTCTTCGGCATCGGCTCGGCCGCCGCCGCGTTCGCCCCGACGGCGGAGCTGCTCATCGCCGCCCGCGCCGTGATGGGGATCGCGGGCGCCACCCTCCTTCCGTCGGCCCTGGCCGTCCTCGGCGAGCTGTTCACCGACCCGAGGTCGCGGGCGCGCGCCATCGGCGTCTTCGCGGCGGCGTTCGCGGCGGGCTTCGCGATCGGACCGGTCATCGGCGGCCTGCTCCTGGAGCACTTCTGGTGGGGGTCGGTGTTCCTGGTCGACCTCCCCGTCATCGCCCTGTTCCTGGCCTTCGCGCCCCGTCTGCTCGGCGAGGTGCGCGCCACCCGCCCCGGACGCGTCGACCTCGTCAGCGTGGTCACCTCCGCGACCGGCCTGCTGCTGACGATCTACGGGCTCAAGCGCACCGCGGCCGAGGGGATGACGGGACCGGCGGTGCTCGCCGTACCGGCGGGCGTCGCCGTACTGGCGTGGTGCGTCCTCCGCCAACGGCGGCTGGACCACCCGCTGATCGACTTCTCGCTCTTCCGCGACCGGGTCTTCACCATCGCGGTGGTCACCGGCCTGCTTCCCCTGGCCGCGTGGTCGGCCGCCGCCTACCTGGCCGGTGTCCACCTGCAGTCCGTCCTCGGCGTCCCCGTCCTGACGGCCGCCCTCCTCGCGCTGCCGGGCGCGGTCGTCCTGACCGTGACCTGCGTCGTCACACCGGCCCTGGTGGACCGCATCGGCAGACGCACCGCCCTGCTCGTCTGCCACTTCTTCGTCGCCGCCGGGCTGCTCCTGCTCCTGCCCACCGCCGCCACCGGCGGAACCGGCTGGTACGTCGCTTCCACGGCGGTCGCCGGCATCGGCTACGGCATCTCCTTCGCCGTCGTCGCCGACACCGCCGTAGGCGCGGTCCCGCCCGAGCGGGCCGGCTCGGCGGGCGCGATCGCCGAGACCGGCAACGAGATCGGCAGCGCCCTCGGCATCGCACTGCTCGGCTCGCTCGCCGCCCTGCTGTTCCGCCTCCAGGGCCCGGGCCTCGCCCCGACCCTGGACGAAACGCTGCGACTCCCGGGCCTGACGGGCGCGATGGCCGACGACGCCAAGTCCGCCTTCGTCACCGGCATGCACGGAGCCGCGGCCGTGGCCGCCCTGCTGCACCTCGTCCTGGGACTGGTCGCCCGCCGTCGGTGGACGCGACGCGTTGGCGTCCGGCCCGTGGATCAGGAAAGATCACTCCTCATGGTCTCGGTAGTGCAGAATGTGGCGATCGACTGTGCGGATGCCTATGAACTGGCGCGGTTCTGGAGCGCGGTGACGGGCCGTCCGCTGGATCCGGAGGACAGGCCGGGCGCCCGCGAGACGCAGGTGCTCCTCGCGGAGGGCCCCGTGCTGTACTTCAACCAGGTGCCCGAGCCGAAGAGGGACAAGAACCGGCTCCACCTGTGCCTGCGTCCCGATACCTCGCGCGACCAGGAGGTGGAGCGGCTCCTCGGCCTCGGCGCCACCTTCGTCGCCGACCACCGGAACGCCGACGGTTCGGGCTGGGCCGTGCTCGCGGATCCCGAAGGGAACGAGTTCTGCGTGCTGCGCAGCGATTCCGACCGAGCCGTCGTCTCCTGACGTTCCGTCGGGGGGGACGAGCCGCTGCATATGATCGGTTCATGACTGCCCCTGCCGTACTCCATGTGGCCGCGACGCCCGACTCTCCCGCTCTCGTCCTCCGTCCCTGGCGGAGGGAGGACGCCTCCGCACTGGTCGAGGTGAGCGGGGATCCCGGACTGCGCCTGTGGGAGACGCCGGGGGTGGACGACGACGCGCACGCGGCGCGGTGGGTGCGGGTCCAGCAGCAGGGCTGGGCGGCGGGGAACCGCCTGGGCTTCGCCGTCCTCGAGGTGCAACCCGGTTCGGCCCAGGAGCAGTTGGTGGGAAGCGTGGTCCTCAAGGAAGCCGCCCCCGGCAGGCCGGCGGCCGAGGTGGGCTACTGGACCGCGGCACGCGCGCGCGGGCGGGGAGTGGCCCCCCGCGCCCTGGAGGCCGTCACCGCCTGGGCCTTCGACAGCTTCGAAGTGGACGGCCTGGAGCGTCTCGAACTCCTGCACCAGGTGGACAATCCGGCGTCGTGCCGGGTCGCGCAGAAGAGCGGGTACGACTTCGACCGCATCCTGCCCGCCTCGCCGCCCGCCTTCCCCCACGACGGCCACCTGCACGTTCGGCGCCCGAGCGCCTGAGGCGCTCCCCCTCAGCCGGCGCGGAGGACGCGGAAGCGGTCGGGTGACACCGGGTCCCGGTCGACGACCTGGACGGGGGCCCAGGTCCACTGCCACACGCCGATGCCCGGCGTACGGGAGAACCGGATCGGTCCGCGCGTCCCCTCGACCGCCACGCGCGGCCAGGACCCGGCGACGGCCGTATGGTCCGGGCCGTGGGAACGCAGCGTCTCGGCGAGGACGGTGACGGTGTCCCAGCCCTCGAAGGCGACGAACGAGGGTGCTTCGCCCAGCCGTTCGCGGAGCTCCTTCGCGACGCGTTCGCCGAGCGGGCCGAGGCGCTCGGGCAGATAGCGCAGGAACGGGATCCCGGCGCCGTCCGCACCCAGCGCCTCGGCCCATCCCGCGAACTCCGGCTGCCCGGCCGGAGCGCCGATCAGCAGCTCCGCGAGCCGCCGGTCGCCACGGACGGCCCGGACGATCGGCACCGCCGGCTCCGGACTGCCCACCAGCAGCAGGAGCGCCGTGGCCTCGTGGTCGACGAGCGCGTCGCACAGGGCCTCGGGGGCGAGCGCGTTCGCGTCGAGCTCGACGACGGTGCCGCCGAGGGGAGCGAGACGGTCCCGCAGGACGCGGGTCCCGGAGGCCCAGTAGACGCTCGGCTGCGACGCCACGGCGATCCGGCGCCGGCCCGTGGCGAGGAGGAAGTCCGCGTAGACCCGCCAGCCCAGGGACTGGGCCGGGGCCACGCGCGCGACCCACTCCGTCGGCTCCTCGGTCAGCCCGTCGAGTACCGCGGACGAACAGAGGAACGGCACCCCGAGGGCGTCGGCCCGGGCGGCGACGGCGCGGGCGACGACGCTGTGGTACTCGCCCACCACGGCGGCCACCCCCAGGCCGGCCAGCTCGTCCACGGCCGCCGCGGCGCGCTCCGGGTCGGCCGCGGTGTCCCGGACCAGCAGCTCCAGGGGCCTGCCGTCGATCCCGCCCGCGTCGTTCACCTCGCGCGCGGCCAGGTCGAGCCCCGCGAGCAGATGCCGTCCCGCCTCGACCCAGCCGGGCCGCGTCAGCGGGACGAGGGCGCCCAGGCGGACGGGTGACCCGTCCCTGTGCCCGGCTGCGGACGGCGATGGGGGCGTGTTCATCGGGCGGCGTCTCCCTCGGACCGGGTGGTGGTGCCGGTCATTGGAACCACGAGCGCCGCCCCCGGGCAACCGATTATCCGTTCGGCGACCTGACGGGTGCCGAGCCGGCGGCGAACAGGGCGTGGACGGCGGCCCGCACCTGGGCGGCGACGGCCTCGGGGGAGGAGGCGTCGAGCTTGCCGTCGAGGTGCAGGAACGCCAGGCCGTGGACGAGGGCCCACACGCCGGTCGGGAGGGCGCCCGTCTCGTCCGCGCCGGGGAAGGCGTCGCGGACCATGCCGCGGACGTACTCCTTGATGACTTCGGTCGCGGCGACCCGTTCCTCGTCGGTCGGGTCGCACGGCTCGGCGAACATCGCCCGGAACAGGGCGGGGTGGTCGAGCGCGAACCGGACGTAGGCGACGGCGACCGAGGCGAGGTCCTCGGGCGTCGACGGCGCGGGACTGGCCGCGGTCAGGTGCTGGGCGAGCTCGCGGTACCCCTCCGCGGCGACCGCGGAGACGAGCGCGTCACGGTCCGCGTAGTGGCGGTAGGGAGCCGTGGCCGAGACGCCGGCCCGCCGGGCGACCGCGCGCAGGGAGAGCCCGGCGCTGCCGTCCTCCTCGAGGAGTTCCCGCGCGGCACGCAGGCAGGCGGCGCGCAGATCGCCGTGGTGATACGTACCCGCTTGCGACATAGGTCACCCTCTCCAATGTGTACGCCGCTTACATGCTGTCTTAATGTGAGTGGTGCACACATCGTAGGCGCTCGACAGGGAAGAGGGAATCCAGAGATGACCAGCGAGCTGTTCTCGCCGCTGCCCCTGCGCTCCGGCCGGACACTGGACAACCGGATCGCGAAGGCGGCCATGGAGGAGAACATGGCCGGCGACGGCCAGCTCCCCGACCGGAGGCTGATCACGCTGTACCGGCGCTGGGCCGCCGGCGGCACCGGGCTGCTGATCACCGGCAACGTGATGGTGCACGCCGAGGCGCTGACCGGCCCCGGCGGAGTCGTACTCGACGAACACGCGCCGCTGGAGCCGTTCGCCGCATGGGCGGAGGCGGGCAAGTCCGGCGGCGGGTCGATCTGGATGCAGATCAACCACCCCGGCCGCCAGGTCGCGTCCGACATGCCCGGCGTCGTCTGGGGCCCCTCCGACATCGGCGTCGACCTGGGCAGGCACAGCGGCCGCTTCGGCCGGCCGACCGCCATGACCGCGCGGCAGATCGAGGACACCGTCACCCGGTTCGCCGTCACGGCCCGGCGCGCGGAACAGGCGGGGTTCGACGGGGTCGAGATCCATGCCGCGCACGGCTACCTGCTGTCCCAGTTCCTCTCCCCGCTGGTCAACAAGCGCACCGACCGGTGGGGCGGGTCGCCGGCGAACCGGGCCCGGTTGCTCCTCGACGTCGTCCGCGCCGTCCGCGCCGCCGTCTCCCCGACCTTCGCGGTCGCGGTGAAGCTCAACTCCGCCGACTTCCAGCGCGGAGGGTTCGACGCCGACGACGCGCGACAGGTGATCGAGATGCTGGAACCGCTCGGCGTGGACCTGGTCGAACTGTCCGGCGGCAGCTACGAGAGCCCGGCGATGACCGGCCGTCCCGCCGACGACCGCACCCGGGCCCGCGAGGCCTACTTCCTGGACCTCGCCGAGGACCTCGTCAGGACCAGCCCCGTCCCGCTGATGCTCACCGGCGGCATCACCCGGCGCGCCACGGCCGAGACCGTCCTCGGCAGCGGCGTGGCGGTCGTCGGGATGGGCACCGCCCTCGCCGTCACCCCGGACCTGCCCGACCGCTGGAGGAACGGCCGCGAGGCCGAGCGGCGGATGAAGCCGGTGACCTGGTCGGACAAGACCCTCGCCTCGGCCGCCGGCATGGCACAGGTCCGCCACCAGATGCGCCGCCTCGCCAGCGGAAGGAACCCCAGGCCCGGTACCCATCCGGCGATCGCCCTCGTCTCCGAGCAGCGGAAGCAGCGAACGGCCCTGCGCGGCTACCGCGCCTGGCTGTCCACGCCACGGACCGGCGACGGCCGGGAAGCCACCGCCCGGGGATGAGCTCCGGGCGCGGAGCCGGCAAGCAGGAACCTCCTGGCCTGCCCGTACGTTCCGGAAGGCGACCTGATCGTTTTGACATGCAACACGGCGGCGGCGTGCCGCCGTCGGGGGGAAGTGAGCAACCCATGGCCATGGTGGGCCTGTTCTGGATCGCAGAAGGCGACGTGTACGTGGGAGCGAAACCGTCCGGCCAGGCCCCCGGGGTGCGCCTGACCCCCGACGGCGTGGTGGCCCTCGGCGACGGACAGTCCGGCCTCCACCTGTGGGAGGACGTACGCGCCCTGACGGTGGCGGACGTCCCCGTGAAGTCCCTGAAGCGGCAGGTCGGCGTGGTCACGGACGTCGCCCTCGACATCGTGATGAACCTGGCCATGACCCTGGGCCCGGGCGTGGGCGGCGAGGCCCCGCCGGTGATGACGCTGGACCTGGAGTCGCACGACGGCGCGTACGAGCTGAAGGCCTACGTGGCCGCGGCCGTCGGCTACTCCCCGGCGGAGGTCGACCTCTCCCGGGCCCTCCTGTCCCGCCTCACGGAGGGCGCCGCGACGATGGCGACGACCCTGGCGGCCATGTCGGAATGGGGCCGCTCCCGGGAGGGCGGAACACCGCGCGGGGCGCAGCGCGAGGAGCTGCTGCGGCGGTGGGTGGGCTGAGGCCCGTCGTCCGGGGCGGGCCGGGACCGTCCCGGCCCGCCCCGGACACATCGGGTTGCGCTTGCACCGCAGGCGGGGAGCATGGAATGAGAACAGTGATCCGTCACGCATCCGGATCGGCCGGCATCGACCGCACTCCCCTCAGGAGGCGCCATGACCGAACCCGACGACGCACTCGCCTCCTGGACGGGCCGGTTGCTCCGGCTCGGCGTCGGCATCTCGCCGGACGACGCCCGGAGGTTCGTGCACGACCTGTACGCACAGGCCCAGTCCGATCTCGACGCGGACCGGGCCGAGGCCGATTTCGAGCGGGAGGAGTGAACCCGGGCGAGAGCCGTCGTGGCCCTGGGAACGGATGATGGCCCTGCCGCAGGAACGGAGTTCCACATGACCGAGGTGGAAGCGTGGGGCGATGACGTCTACCAGCCCGACGGTAGCGACGTCCAGGACGACGCGGGCCTCCTGGACTACGAGGACACCCTCGAGAGGGCGGTCGGCGACCCCCTCGACGCCGGGTACTCGCCGCCCGAACGGCCCCTCGGGGCCGAGCACGCGGGAGTGACCGCGGCCGAACGGCAGCACGGAGAATCCCTCGACGAGCGCCTGGCGGAGGAGGAGCCCGACCTTCCGGTCCCCGACGACGACGGCCTCGGCGACACGACGGACACCGACGGGGAGCTCCTGGACGACCAGGTCGGCGACCGTCGCGCGGGCCGCCTGATGGCCGAGGACATGGGTACGGGACCCATCAGGTCGGAACTGAACGCCCAGGACCTCGGGATCGACGGCGGCGCCGCGTCCGCCGAGGAAGCCGCGATGCACATCGTCGACGAGGAATGACCCCGCCCCGCGACGGGAGCCCTCAGCTCGCCCCCGGATTGCGGACCGCCAGGAGCGCCGCGCCGATGTCCGCCGTCGCCCGCGGATCGGAGAGGGACCGGCCCGTCAGCTCCTCCACGCGCCGCAAGCGGTAACGGACGGTGTTGGGGTGTACGAACAGGCTCTTCGCCGCGCCGCCGGCCGAGCCGGCCGCGGCGAACCAGTGCTCCAGGGTGCGCAGCAGCCGGGACCGTTCCGCGGCCGGGAGGTCGAGCACCGGCCGGAGCACCACCTCCATCAGGTGCGCGGCCTCGGCCGGAGCCGCGGCGACGACCATGGCCAGCGGATTGTCGTCGAAACGGGCCACACCGGGACCGGTGCCCTCCAGACCGGCGAGGGCGAGCCGGGCGAAACGCAGGGCCTGCGGCGTGTCCCGCAAGGAGTGGAAGCGCGGACTGAAGCCCACCCGGGCGCGCGTCCGGCGCAGGATGCGCAGACAGGTGGTCTCCGCCGCCGTCGTGGGCAGGGCGATCAGGGCGAGCTGCTGGTCCGGCAGGAGCCGCCAGGCGGAGGGAAGGTTCGCCTGGCGCAGCGCCGCCTCCGCTCCGGTGAGCGGTTCCTCGCCGGGCGCGCCGGCCTTCGCCGCGGCGACCGCGTAGGGCCCGTGCTCGGGCAGCTCCAGTTCGCGGGCGGTCTCCCACAGCGTGCGGTCGGTGACGATGCCGGTGAACAGCGCCTCCACCAGGGCGGAACGCCTCGCCTGCCCCTGTGAGGTGAGCTCCGCTGCCGTCTCCCGGTAGGCCACCGCCACCGCCTCGGCGTACAGACCGGACAAGGCCCAGAACCCCGTCGACTCCGACAGCAGGAGGCCGTCGGAGATCTCGGGGCGCGCGCGGGCCTCGGCGAGGATCTCCGTCCACAGGAACTGCGAGCCGATCCGGTACGCGTGCAGCGTGTCCGCCAGAGGAACCCCCTGCTCGGCGCGGTGCCGCCCGGTCTCACGGGCCGAACTCGCGTCCGGGGCGCCGCCGAGGCGGAGGTGCGCGAGGATGAGGTCCGCGTTGGCGGTGCAGGAGCGGCGCAGCGAGTCCAGCGGGATCAGCGCCTCGTCCTCGTACGCCTCGACCTCCGCGCGGATGCGCAGCGCCATGCGTTCCCCCAGCTCCGGAAGCCTTGACCGAAGTGCCGTCGCCACACCCGAAAGGATCATCCGCGCAGCTTAACGCCACCGGATTGTGTCCGGGGACAATCCGGAAGGCCGTCCGTTGTCCCGCCGGCCATAGGACGCGACCGCCTGCGGCTGCAAGATGTCGACGATGTAAACATTCGGCGATTCCGTGTAACGGAGGCGGGTCATGGCCAATCTGGCAGGGTTCCTCGTGGAGACGGCCGGGCGGCAGCCCGAGCACCCCGCGCTGCGCCTGGGGGAGCGGGTCATCACGTACGCGGAGCTGGACGAGCGCAGTGCCCGCGCCGCCGCCCTGCTCCGGTCCGAGGGCGTACGGCCCGGGGACCGGGTCGCCCTGATGCTGCCCAACGTCCCCGAGTTCGTCGTGCTGTACTACGGCATCCTCCGCGCCGGAGCGGTCGTCGTGCCGATGAACCCGCTCCTGAAGACCCGGGAGACCGAGTTCCACCTCGCCGACTCCGGCGCGGTACGGCTCTTCGAGTGGCACCAGGCGCCGGGCGAGGGCGCCCAGGGAGCGGCGGCCGCGGGCGTGCGGCACACGGCCGTCGAACCCGCCGCGTTCGCCGGGACGCTGAGCCGGCACGAGCCGCTGCCCGAGGTCGCCGACACGGACGACGAGGACATGGCCGTCCTGCTGTACACCTCCGGGACCACGGGCCGCCCCAAGGGCGCCGTCCTCTCCCACGCCGGCCTGCGGCACAACACCGAGGTCAACACCGTCCACATCCAGCAGATGACACCGGAGGACGTGGTGGTGGGCTGTCTGCCGCTGTTCCACATCTTCGGGCAGATCTGCACCATGAGCGCGGCCGTCCGCAGCGGCGCCTCGCTCGTCCTGATCCCGCGCTTCGACCCGGGAACCGTCCTCGACGTGATCGCCCGCGAGCGGGCCACCGTCTTCGAGGGCGTGCCGACCATGTACGCGGCGCTGCTCCAGCACCCCTCGGAGGCGGACGTGTCGACGCTGCGGATGTGCATCTCCGGCGGCGCCTCGCTGCCCGTGGAGATCCTGCACGGCTTCGAGCGGCGCTTCGACTGTTCGGTCCTCGAAGGCTTCGGCATGTCCGAGACCAGCCCGGTGGTCACCTTCAACCACCCCGACCGGCCCCGCAAGGCCGGCTCCATCGGCACCCCCATCCGGGACGTCGAGGTGCGGGTCCTCGACGACAAGGGCCAGGACGTGGCCCCGGGAGAGACCGGCGAACTGGCCGTCCGGGGACCGAACGTGATGAAGGGCTACTGGAACCGCCCCGAGGAGACCGAGGCGGCCATCCCCGACGGCTGGCTGCGCACCGGCGACCTCGCCCGCGCCGACGAGGACGGCTACCTCTACGTCGTCGACCGCAAGAAGGACATGATCATCCGCGGCGGCTACAACGTCTACCCGCGCGAGATCGAGGAGGTCCTCCACGAGCACCCGGCCGTCGCCCTCGCCGCCGTGGTGGGCGTCCCCCACCCCGAACTCGGCGAGGAGGTCGCGGCCGCGATCGTGCTCCGCCCCGCCGCGGACGCCACCCCGGACGAACTGCGGGAGTACGTCAAGGACCGCGTGGCGGCCTACAAGTACCCGCGCCGGGTGTGGCTCGTGGACGCGCTGCCGCTGGGACCGAGCGGCAAGATCCTCAAGAGGGAGATCACCGCGCCCGCGGAGTGAGGATCCGGGGCGGCCGCAGCGTCTCCCCGATCCGGCGTACGGGACTCAGTCCGCCCGTTTCCTGCCGTGGAGGTGGAGCGAGCGCAGGGCCGCTTCCAGGGCGAACCGGTGGTCGGGATCGAGGAGCCGGTCGCCGAAGTGGTTGTCCAGGTTCCGCAGGCGGTAGCGGACCGTCTGGGCGTGCACGCCCAGCATCTCGCCGACCTGTTCGGCGGGGGCCCGGGTGGAGACGTGGACGCGCAGGGTCTCGACGAGGCGGTCGCGCCGGGTGCCGGACAGGCCGTCGAGCGGGGCCAGTTCGCGCCGGGCGAGCTGGTCCATGAGGGCCGGGTCGGACAGCAGCCACAGGGTCGTGAGGTGGTCCTCGCAGCGCACGACGGGCGCGTCCGCCACGATGCCGTCGTCGATCAGCTGGAGGACCCGCCGGGACCAGCGCAGCGAGTGGGCGGCCTGCGCGGTCGGCACGGTCAGTCCGAGGACGGCGGGCGTGCCGGCCAGGGCGTCGTCGAGCATCGCGAGGCGCTCGCCGGTCAGCGGTCCGGGGACCAGCAGGTACGGGTTGGGAAGACCGGGGTCGGCGAGGACGTCCCGGTCGAACCGGGACGGGACGACATGGCCGGCGGGCGGCCGGAGGGCGACGACGGTGCACTCGTCGGGGAGCTGCCAGGACGCCTCCCGGCAGAGCTCGGCGATGGTCGCCCGGGGCAGCGGCGGCCCGGCGACGACCAGGTGGAGCAGCTTCCTGCGCAGCGCGGCCACGTCGGAGACCGTCCGCGTCTGGACGGTGAGGTACCCCTCGCGGGAGAGGGCCTCCAGCTCGTCCACGTACGCGAAGAGGGCGTCCGCGAAGGCCAGGATGAGCGTGGGGGAGAGGTTGTAGGTGCGCCCGATGCTCTTGGCGCGGCGCAGCGCGATGCGCGCGCCGAGGCGGTAGGCGCCTTGTAACGTGTCGAGGTCCCGGCCCTCGTACGCCTCCACCCGGCCGAACTGGCGCAGCAGTTCGTCGCGGAGGGCGGACTTCGTCCCGGGGTGGTCGACCCGGTCCACGAAGGCGGACAGGGCGTGCTCCACGCCCTGGCGGATGGCGTCGGAGTGGGGTCCGTTGAAGAGATGGGCGTAGACCGGGTAGGCCCGCTCGATCTCGATGCCGATCTCCTTGATGAGGCCCGGGATCTCCGGTCTCATCAGCGCGGCGAACTCTCTGGGCAGTGGGTCGAGCGGCTCACCGAGCGCCGGTGACTGTGCGATGGAGGGCATGAACCGATCCCTTGCTCTGCTACGCGACCGGTGGGGGGTGCGGCACGGCGGCGCCCGACCTGGAGGGGTGGGCGCCGCCGTGACCGACAGGTACGTACCGATGTGGACTGCTGAAAGCTAGGGCAACTGTTGTGTGCTGTACACAACTTGAGCAAGAGTCAGGTATTCCGGGAGGGTGTACGCGGCCGAGTCGGCCGGTAATCATCCCTGAGTGGCCGTTAGTTGACGGCGGAGTGCCAGTCCTGCGAGAAGACCTTGCCGGCGTCGGGAGCGAGGACACCGGGGGCGAAGAGCCCGGTCAGGTAGGTCTGGGTGTCGTTGAGGACGAGCTTGTTCTTCCCGGAGGCGGCGGGCAGACCCGTCTTGAGGTTGACGGCGCCGTTGACCAGACCGAGGCCCAGGCCGCAGCCGCTGGCGCCGGGGACGGCGAAGGTGTCGTCGTACTGGGTGGAGCCGAGGAGGTTGAGGCGGCTCAGGTCGCCCTCCTCGTTCGCGGAGCCGTCGCCGTTGAAGCGCTCGACGCCGAACTCGGGCGCGTTCAGGTTCCGCGGGCGCAGCAGGATCGGGTTGGACTTCGTCCCGATGTAGCAGTTGTCGCCGAGGAACGGGTTCTGCAGGTGGATGCGGACCGGGATGGTCACGATCGGCTGGTCGGTGAGGACGCCCGCGATCTGGTCGAAGGCCGAGGGGGTGCCGACCGACTCCATGGTGGCGGTGATCTTGTTGAGGCTGGCGTCCGACAGCTGCCGGCAGATGTCGGTGATGAACGGGATGTCGCTCGGACACATCAGGCCCAGCAGACCACCGGGGACGGTGGCGGAGTCGGCGATGAGCGCGCCGCCGGCGGGCGCGACGACCGAGTTGGTGCCGTCGGCGTTCTGCACGACGCCGATCTGGAGGTTGGTCTTCCCGGTCGGCACGGTCGTGTTGCCCAGCTTGATGGAGCCGCTGAAGGAGTACGAGACGACGCACTGCGGCGAGGTGTCGAGACCGTCCGAGGCGATCATCGCGCCGGCGTCGACGGGGCAGCGGGTGGACGGCGCCCAGCTGCCGTTCAGCACGGGGGTGGCCGCGGTCGCGGTGCCCATGGAGGCGAAGGCGCCGAGCGCGGTGAGGGCGGAGACGGTGGCCAGCTTCGTACGGGCGGAGACGAGGGGCATGGCGGATGCCTTCCTGGGAGACGGGGGTGAGGGGTGGGGCGGCGTGCGGTGGGGCGGGTCAGCGCTCGGGCTTGGGGACCACGTACGGCTGGCCGTCCTCGGTGCACTTCGGGTTCATGGGGTCCGGCGGGTCGAGCACGGTGCAGGTCTGGCCCTGGATCTGCTTGATGTAGTTGCCGGGGCCGGAGATGGAGGCGGTGAGGAGCCGGTCGAGGTTCTCGCCGCCCGCGCCGCAGCCCTTGAAGGCGGGGATGGTCACCTCGCCGGTGAGCGGGCCGCCGCCGGTGAGGATGTAGCCCACGGCGTTGCTTCCCTCGACGATCTTGCCGTCGCCCCGGAGCACCAGGTGGTCCCCGGGGTAGGTGGCGGGGTCGGGCTCCGGCGAGGTGAGCGGCTTCTCCGTACGGCAGGAGGGACCGACGTCCAGGCGGGTGCCGTTGACCCGGACGTCGAGGACGCGCAGGACCAGGGGGACCCGGATGTGCGCCGTGCTGATGTTCTCGGGGTAGGCCAGGAGGACGTCCGAATAGAGGGTCAGGGGTCCTGTCTGTTCCAGGACGAGGGTCGCGGTGGTCGGGGCGAACCCGAACGTCAGGAGGGTCGCCTTGAAGGGCGGTGTCTGCCGGCGTCCCTGGGTGGAGAGGCCTCCCGCCGCTTTGGTGACCAGATGTATCCCGTCCTCCCGGAACTCGATCTCCGGCTCGCCTCGTTCGATCAGGGTGCAGGTCGGGGGAATGAGGTTGGCGCCGTTCAACTTCCGTACGTTCGAGTAGCCGGTGATGTAGGCCGACATCGAGTAGGCGGTTGGATTCTTGGTGAAGCAGGGCGGGGCGTCCGGCCGTGGCGGCGGGGTGCCGGGCGTGTCCTCGCCGGCCGCCGCCTGGCCTCTGTCCGCCGGTGGCCCGACGCGCGGGCCCTTCGGAGTCCCGTTCCCCGGTCCGTGCGCGGTTCCCGGCCTCGCCGGGGGCGTCCGGTCCGCCGGGAGCGACGGCAGGGGGAGACCGGTGGCGGAGGCGGACGGCGAGGGAAGGGTCGGGGACGGGGGAGGCGTGCTCGGTTCCCCCGAGGGGACGTCGGCACCGACCGGAACCGTGGCGAGCATCGTACGTCCCTCCGCGTCCTGGCCGGGGACACAGGTGACGGAGAGGGAGACGGGGTCGGTGGCGGCACCGTCTGCCGTGCTCGGGGCGAGGTCGACGGCGAACCCCTCGGCGGTGAGGGCCAGATCGCCGGCGGTGTCCGTCGTCAGGGAGGGCACGTCGCCGGTGGTGGTGAGCACGAGGGATCCGTCGGCGGGCACGCCGACGGGCTGTGCCGTTCCGCTCCACGTGGCCTCCGTACGCTGCCCGTTCTGGGCCACGCCGACCGTCAGCCGGGTCTCCGCCCGTACGGTGGCGGCCTTGAGCGCGGTGAGGTCGGCCACGGCCGCCGCCGGGAGTTCCACCGTCGTGGTGACGTCGGTGGGCCGGATCTCCTCGCCCACGGCCGCCCTTTCGGGGAAGGCCGCCGTGATCCGTACCGTCGCGGGCTGCTGTCCCGAGGGCAGGGTGCAGACGTAGGGCAGCGCGGCGTCGACCTTCAGCGTCCCGACGGCGACGGCCGCCGCCGGCAGCAGGGGGGCGAGCGCCACGAACGCGGCGATCGTCGCGCCGCGCACACGGGCGCGGGAGGATCGAGGGGTGGGCCGGGGGCCGCTCATCTGGTGCTCCGCTCGGGTCGTGCGCGAACGCGGGGGCCTTGCAGGTACGGGGACTTACGGGTGGGAGCCGACGGTCGTCATGACGCGGGGAGTCTCCTGAGGGGGCTCGGGAACGCGGACAGGCCCGCGCCCGCCCGGCCGGGGTCGCCGGCCGGACGGACGCGGGTGCCTGATCCCTTACGGGTTCGAGCCGACGATCGTCGGGATGGTGGTGCCCACCTTGAACAGGTAGGTGCCCTTGAAGGTCGGCTTGGCACCGACCGGGACGGCCGAACCGCAGCCGGACGAGGAGACGACGGTGAGCTCGCCCGCGACGCTGTTGACGGCGAGCGCGCCCGTCGAGTTGGTGTACGTGCCGGACGCCTGGCCCGTCACGGTGAAGTTGCAGCCGCCGACGCTCACGTTGGCCTTGACGTTGCCGACGTAGCCCTTGGTGACGCCGGTCGCGGCGGTGTAGTCCTGCGCCACGATCGTCCAGGGGGTGACCGCCGTCGCGTTCACGTTGCCCAGCACGCTGGTGCAGGGGGCCCCGGTGGCGCCGAAGGCCATGGAGTTGATGTTGCCGATGGTCGCCGGGTTTCCGGTGGCGCTCTGTCCGACACCCGCGCCGTTCGACTTCGTACACGTCATGGCGATGCCGTTGACGCTGAGGACGACGTTCCCGCTGTTGACCGCGGTGATGCTGGCCGGGGACGGGCTGACGGTCCAGACCGTCGAGGGCACCGCGGAGGCGGGGCTCACGGCGAGGGCGAAGGCGGCGGAGGCGCCACCGGCGACGACGGCGAGGTTTCTGAGGGACTTCTTCATGGCTCTGGGGTTCTCCTTGGGGATCGTCCGGCAGAGGGTGCTTCGGTGGGGGTGTGCTGTGACGGGTGCAGACGCGGCCGGCGGCCTGGCCGTCTCACCGGCACGAAACCAGACGTTACTTGCGGGAAACTTAGCCGAACAATGGCGCGAACCAAGATTCTTTGAAGATGCCCGATTGCCTGTCAAGAGGGTGAGCGATGGCCGGAATCCTCTTGGTTCCGGGGTGCGCAATGTCGACAATTATGATCGATCATGCGAGGTCGGAGAGGGGGTCGGCCGGTCAATATGGCATTTCCCTCCGGCCGGTGACAATCCCTCACGCGGAATTGTCTCGCGGCTGATAAACGACCCGCCGTCAGGCCCTGTTCCGCGAAAACTCCGGATCCGGTATTGCCCCACGAGGTTACCCGGCCGTAGCGTTCCCGGAGTCGACGCTCAGTCGCAGGTCGGCGCACCACTCTGTCGTGGCGGTGACAAGAACATCTCCCGACTTTGTCTCCGTGGTGACAAACGCGGGAGCGGATCAATGAATTTGCGCCACAGCTATTGTCCGAGTGATCCAGAACGGCCTACCGTGCGCCCGCGGCGCACGCGTCACGCACGTCCGCTGGAGGTGGGATGGGAATCGAAGTAGTCGTCGAGGGGCTCACCATGTCCTTCGGCAAACAGAACATCTGGCAGGACGTGTCACTGACGCTCCCGGCCGGCGAGGTGAGCGTCATGCTCGGCCCTTCCGGAACCGGCAAGACGGTCTTCCTGAAATCGCTCATCGGGCTGCTCAAGCCGCAACAGGGCCGTGTCCTCATCAACGGGGTCGACATGGTCAGCAGCCCCGAACGCGACATCTACGAGACCCGGAAGCTCTTCGGCCTCATGTTCCAGGACGGCGCCCTGTTCGGCTCCATGAGCCTCTTCGACAACATCGCCTTCCCGCTGCGCGAGCACACCCGCAAGCGGGAGTCCGAGATCCGGCGCATCGTCATGGAACGGATCGAACTCGTCGGCCTCCTCGGCGCGGAGGACAAGCTGCCGGGCGAGATCAGCGGCGGCATGCGCAAACGCGCCGGCCTGGCCCGCGCGCTCGTGCTCGACCCGCAGATCGTCCTGTGCGACGAACCGGACTCCGGGCTCGACCCCGTCCGCACCGCCTACCTGTCGCAGCTGCTCATCGACCTCAACGCGCGGATCGACGCGACGATGCTGATCGTCACCCACAACCTCGACATCGCCGCCACCGTCCCCGACAACATGGGGATGTTCTTCCGCCGCAGGCTCGTCACCTTCGGGCCCCGCGAGGTCCTCCTCACCAGCGACGAACCGGTCGTCACCCAGTTCCTCGCCGGCCGCCGCGAAGGCCCCATCGGCATGTCCGAGGAGAAGGACGCCGCCCTCCTCGCCGCCGAGGCGGTCGACCCCGCCGGCCACGCGACGGCGCCCCGGGTCATCGTCCCGCAGCTGGAACCCTCCCCCGGCCTCCCGCCCCGCGCGGCGGTCACCCGGCGCCGGGAGCGCGTCCTCGGCATGCTCGACCAGCTGCCGCCCGCCGCCCGCGCCGCCATCCGCGACACCTACGCGAAGAACGCCGCGGCGCCCACCCTGACCATGCCGGCCCCCGGGAGCGGCTCGTGATCACCGGCGCGCTGCGGCAGACCGGCCGCCTCTTCGCCCTCGCCGCCGAGGTGAGCCGGGCCGTCTTCCGGCGGCCCTTCCAGTTCCGCGAGTTCATCGAGCAGTTCTGGTTCGTCGCGAGCGTCACCATCCTGCCCGCCGCACTCGTCTCCATCCCGTTCGGCGCCGTCATCGCCCTCCAGGTCGGCTCGCTCACCCAGCAGTTGGGCGCCCAGTCGTTCACCGGCGGCGCCAGTGTCCTCGCCGTCATCCAGCAGGCCAGCCCGCTCATCGTGGCCCTCCTGATCGCCGGCGCCGGCGGCTCCGCCATCTGCGCCGACCTCGGCTCCCGCAAGATCCGGGAGGAGCTCGACGCGATGGAGGTCATGGGCGTCTCGCCCGTCCAGCGACTGGTCGTCCCGCGGGTCCTCGCCACCATGGCGGTCGCCGTCCTCCTCAACGGGATGGTGTCCGTCGTCGGCACCCTGGGCGGCTACTTCTTCAACATCGTCCTCCAGGGCGGCACCCCCGGCGCCTACCTCTCCAGCTTCTCCGCCCTCGCCCAGCTCCCCGACCTCTACATCAGCGAGATCAAGGCGCTGATCTTCGGGTTCATCGCGGGCATCGTCGCCGCCTACCGGGGGCTCAACCCCCGCGGCGGCCCCAAGGGCGTCGGCGACGCGGTCAACCAGTCCGTCGTCATCACCTTCATGCTGCTGTTCTTCGTGAACATGGTGCTGACGGGCATCTACCTCCAGATCGTCCCGCCGAAGGGAGGCTGAGACCGATGGCCTCCCCCTTCGTCTGGCTCGACCGCTCCGGAGACCAGCTCCTCTTCTACGTACGGGCGCTGCTCTGGATACCCAGGACCCTGCGCCGCTACCTCAAGGAGGTGCAACGGCTGCTCGCCGAGGTCGCCTTCGGCTCCGGCGGCCTCGGCGTCATCGGCGGCACCATCGGCGTCATGATCGCGATGACGCTGTTCACCGGCACCGTCGTCGGCCTCCAGGGCTACGCGGCCCTCGAACAGATCGGCACCGCCGCCTTCACGGGATTCGTCTCCGCGTACTTCAACACCCGCGAGATCGCCCCGCTCGTCGCCGGACTCGCCCTCTCCGCGACCGTCGGCGCCGGATTCACCGCCCAGCTCGGCGCCATGCGCATCAACGAAGAGGTCGACGCCCTCGAAGGCATGGGCATCCGCTCCATGCCGTACCTCGTCACCACCCGCATCATCGCCGGCGTCGTCGCCATCGTCCCGCTCTACGCGGTCGGCCTGCTCTCCTCCTACCTTGCCTCCCGGTACGTGACGGTCCTCTTCAACGGCCAGTCCCAGGGCACGTACGACCACTACTTCAACCTCTTCCTGTCACCGACGGACGTCCTCCTCTCGGTGCTGAAAGTGCTGATCTTCAGCGTGATGGTGATCATCGCCCACTGCTACTACGGCTTCCGCGCCTCCGGCGGCCCCGCCGGCGTCGGCATCGCCGTCGGCCGCTCCGTACGCAACGCGATCGTGCTGATCAGCGTCACCGACTTCTTCCTGTCGCTGGCCCTCTGGGGCGCGACCACGACCGTGAAGGTGGCGGGGTGAGATGAGCGACTCACGTGCCGAGACCGTCCGCCGCCGGTTCGCCGGCGTCGTCTTCCTGCTGGTGCCCGTCCTGCTCGCCTCGCTCGCGGTCGCCGTCTACGACAAACGGTTCACCGACTCCGACCCGGTCGTCGTCGAGACCGGCAGCGTCGGCAACGAGATGCACCTCGGCGCCGAGGTGAAGCTCCGCGGCGTCGTCATCGGCGAGGTCCGCGCCATCGACGCCACCGACGGCGGAGCCCGGCTCACCCTCGCCATGCGGCCCGGAACCCTGAGCCACGTCCCCTCCGACGTCCGCGCGCAGATGCTGCCCACGACCCTCTTCGGCGAACGGTTCGTGGCCCTCGTACCGCCGGCGAACGCCTCCACGCGACCGCTCGGCCCCGGAGACGTCATCCCCGAGGACCGCTCCAGCAACGCCGTCGAACTCCAGCAGGTCCTCGACAACGTCCTGCCCCTGCTCACCGCCGTCCAGCCGGAGAAACTGTCGGCGACCCTGTCCGCCGTCTCCCGCGCCCTGGAGGGGCGCGGCGACAAGCTCGGCGAGACCCTCAGCGAACTCGACGCCCACCTGCGCGAGTTCAACCCCCACCTGCCCGCCCTCACCCGCGACCTGAAAGAACTCGTGAAGGTCAGCAACCTCTACGCGGACGCCGCCCCGGACATCGTCACGGCGCTCACCGACTTCACCACCACCAGCGGCACCCTCGCCGAGAAGGAGGGCGAGTTGGCCGGCACCTTCGGCGCCACCACCCGGACCGCGCAGGACCTGACCGCCTTCCTGCGGCAGAACAAGAACAACATCATCCGGCTCAGCGCCACCGGCAGGCCCACCCTGGAACTCCTCGCCGAGTACTCCCCGTCCTTCCCGTGCACCCTGCGCACCCTCGCCCAGTTCGTGCCCGCGATGGACAAGGCGCTCGGCAAGGGAACGAAGCAGCCGGGACTGCACGTCGAGGTGACCACCGTCCCCTCGCGCGGCGCGTACGTCCCCGGCCGTGACACCCCCTCGTACGGCTCCGGCGGCGGCCCGCACTGCTACCCCGTGCCGTACCTCGGCGTCCCCGCCGCACCCGCCGCACGGGCGTCCGCCGCGGCCGACCAGCAGCTCGGGCCCGCCAACTCCCCGCAGGAGAACGACCTCGTCAACGAACTGCTCGCCCCCGCGGCGAACAAGCGGCCCGGCGACCTGCCGGACTGGAGCAGCCTGCTGGCCGGCCCCGCGTTCCGCGGCGCGGAGGTGACCCTCCGATGACGACGAGACCCGCCCACACCCGCCGGCGCGGCCTGACCGGGACCGTGCTGAAGTCCCTCGCGTTCGTCCTGGTCACCGCCCTGGCCACCACGGTCCTCGGCTTCAGCATCGCCAACACCGGCGTCGGCTCCGGCACCCGCTCCTACAAGGCGCTGTTCACCGACGTCACCGGGCTCGTCGAGGGCGACTCCGTGCGCATCGCCGGAGTGAAGGTCGGCGAGGTGACCGACGTACGCGTCGTCGAACGGCGCACCGCCCAGGTCACCTTCACGGTCCGCGACGACCGCACCCTGCCCCTGTCCGCGACCGCCGCCGTGAAGTACCTCAACATGGTCGGCCAGCGGTACGTCTCCCTCGGCCGCGGCACCGGCGACCTGACCGGCACCCTGCACGCCGGGGACACCATCCCGCTCGACCGCACCACCCCCGCGCTCGACCTGACCCTGCTCTTCAACGGCTTCAAGCCCCTGTTCGAGGGCCTCTCGCCCGCCGACGTCAACGACCTCGCCGGCTCGCTCGTGCAGGTCCTCCAGGGCGAGAGCGGCACCGTCGACAGCCTCCTGCGGCACATCGGCTCCCTCACGAAGACCGTGGCCGCCAAGGACAAGGTCATCGGCGAGGTCGTCACCCACCTCAACACCGTCCTGACCACCCTCAACACCCGCGAGGCCGCCTTCGGGGACCTCGTCGTCACCCTCCAGAAGCTCGTCACCGGCTTCAACACCGACCGCAAACCCCTCGGCGAGGCGGTCAAGGCCATCGGCGACCTCACCACGACGACCGCCGGCCTCCTCCAGGAGGGGCGCGCCCCCCTCAAGAAGGACATCCGCGAACTCGGCCGGCTCTCGGGCACCCTCGGCGACCACACGCCCAGCATCGAGAACTTCCTCGCCAACACCCCCGGCAAGATGACGGCCCTCGCCCGGCTGTCCTCGTACGGCTCCTGGTTCAACCTCTACCTCTGCGAGGCGCGCGTGAGCGGCGTGGGAACCTCCGACGGCTCCAAGCCGCCGACCGGCATCGCCGTGACCGAGGCGAGGTGCCGCCGATGAGCCCGCGCCCCCTGTTCAAGCCGGTCAAGGAGCGCAGCCCCGTCGGCGTCGCCGTCGTCGGACTCGTGTTCCTCGCCCTCATGGCCGTCCTGGCGTACAACGTGGAACGGCTCCCCCTCGTCGGCGACGGCACCGCCTACAGCGCCGACTTCACCGAGGCCGCCGGGCTCGACGCCGGCGACGAGGTCCGCATCGCCGGCGTCAAGGTCGGCAAGGTCACCGAGGTCGCCCTCGACGGACCCAAGGTCAAGGTGACGTTCGAGGTCGGCGACGCCTGGATCGGCGACCGGTCGACCGCCGCCATCGCCATCAAGACCCTCCTCGGCGAGAAGTACCTCGCGCTCGACCCGCTGGGCTCCGCCCCGCAAGACCCCGGCACCCGCATCCCGCAGTCCCGCACCACCTCCCCGTACGACGTGACACAGGCCTTCCAGGACCTCAGCGGCACCGTCGACGCCATCGACAGCGAGAAGCTCGCGGAGAGCTTCCGGACGATCTCCGACACCTTCAAGAACTCGCCGCCGCACGTACGCAACGCCGCCACCGGCCTGTCCGAACTGTCGGAGTCCGTCTCCAAGCGCGACACCCAGCTCGCCCGCCTCCTGGAGAACAGCAAGAAGTTCACCAAGACCCTCCAGGACAAGAAGTCCAGCTTCGAGATCCTCATCGAGGACGGCGGCTCGCTGCTCGGGGAGCTCAGGAAGCGCCGCGAGGCCATCCGCGCCCTGCTCAAGGGGAGCAGGGACCTGGGCACCGAGCTCAGCGGACTCGTCGGCGACAACAACCGGCAGCTCGGCCCCACCCTGAAGGCCCTCAGCCGCGTCACCGGCGTCCTGGAGAAGAACAGCGGCCAGCTCGACAAGACGCTCGCGCTCATCGGCCCGTACTACCGGCTCGTCGGCAACACCCTCGGCAGCGGCCGCTGGTTCGACAGCTACCTGTGCGGCGTGGTGCCCCGCACCTATCTGCCCGAGGCCTCGCAGCCCAAGACCGGATGCCTGCCGCCGAAACAGACGGCGACGGCCAAGGGGAGCGGTGAACGATGACCAAGCCCAGAAAGCCCCTCGTCGCCGGGCTCGCCCTCGCGGTGCTCGCCGCCGCCGGCCTCGTCGCCGTACGCGTCCTCGACGACGACGGCATCCGCGTCACCGCCTACTTCGACCGGGCCGTCGGCATCTACGCCGGATCCGACCTGCGCGTCCTCGGCGTACGGGTGGGAGAGGTGGAGTCGGTGGAGCCGCAGGGCACCCGCGTCCGCGTCGCCCTCCGCCTCGACGAAGGCGTACGCGTCCCCGCCGACGCACGGGCCCTCGTCGTCGCCCCGAGCATCGTCGCCGACCGGTACGTCCAGCTCAGCCCCGCGTACGGCACCGGCCCCACCCTCGCCGACGGCGCCCAGCTGCCCGCCTCCCGCAACCGCACCCCCGTCGAGATCGACCAGCTCTACGACTCGATCACCGAACTGAGCAAGGCGCTCGGCCCCGACGGCGCCAACTCCGCAGGAGCCCTCTCCGAACTCCTCGACACCGGGGCGAAGAACCTCAAGGGCAACGGCACGGCCATCGGCACCTCCATCGAACAGTTCGGCAAGGCAGCCAAGACCCTCGACGGCAGCAGCGACGACCTGTTCACCACCCTCGGCCAGCTCCAGACCTTCACCACCATGCTCAAGAACAAGGACGGCGACGTCCGCACCGCACAGGAACGCCTCGACGAGGTCGTCGGCTACTTCGCCGAGAACAAGGAGGACCTCGCCGGCGCCCTCAAGGAACTCGGCAAGGCCCTCGCCCAGGTCAAGACCTTCATCAAGGACAACCGCGGCGAGCTGAAGAAGAACATCGACCGGCTCGTCCCCCTCACCCAGACCCTCGTCGACCAGCGGGCCTCCCTCGCCGAGGCGCTCGACGTCGCCCCGCTCGCCGCCGGCAACCTCGTCAACGCGTACAACAAGGACACCCGCACCCTCGACGGCCGCGCCAACCTCAACGAGATCAGCATGGGCGGCCCGCTGCTGCCCCTGCCGGTCGCCGGGGCCTCTTCGGCGAGCGCCGGAGGGACGAGCACCGGGGAGGGGAAGCGATGAACAGGGACAGCCTGCCCTCCCGCAAGGCCGTCGGCGCCGCGGCCGTCGGAGCGGTCGCACTCGGCCTCGGGTTCGCCGTCGTCCTCGGCGCGATCCCCGCGAACCCCGTCCGCTTCGACGGCATCGAGGACCTCCCGCTGCCCGGCGGCGCCGACCTCGGCTCCCACCCCTACACGGTCACCGCCGAACTCGACGACGTCCTGAGCCTCGTGCCGCAGTCCGCGGTCAAGGTCAACGACGTCGCCGTCGGCCGCGTCACCGCCATCGATTTGGGCACCGACAACTGGTCCGCCCGCGTCACCCTGCAGATCAACGGCGACGTCCGGCTCCCCGCCGGCGCGGGCGCCCGCCTGGAACAGTCCAGCCTCCTGGGCGAGAAGTACATCCAGCTCGTCGCCCCGCAGAAGGACGACGGCACCCGCCTCACCGACGGCAGCGTCATCCCGATCGCCCGCACCAACCGCAACACGGAGGTCGAGGAGGTGTTCGGCGCGCTGTCCCTGCTCCTCAACGGCGGCGGCGTCAACCAGCTCAAGACCATCACCCGGGAGCTCAACGCCGCCCTCGGCGGACGCGAACCCGAGGTCCGCTCGATGCTGAACCGCGTCAACACCCTGGTGACGAACCTCGACGCACACCGCGGCGACATCACCCGCGCCCTCGACGGCGTCAACCGGCTCTCCGCCACCCTCGCCGGCCGCAAGAAGGACGTCGACACCGTCCTCACCGGCCTCTCGCCCGGCCTGAAGACACTGGAGAACCAGCGGGGCTCCCTGCTGACCATGCTGCGCGCCCTCGACACCCTCTCCGGCGTCGCCGTCTCCACCGTCGACGCGAGCAAGAAGGACATGATCGCCGACCTCAAGGCCCTCGCGCCGACCCTCACGGCACTCGCGGACGCCGGAGCCGACCTGCCCGACTCCCTGCAGGTGCTCCTCACGTACCCCTTCACCGACGAGGTGATGAACGGCATCAAGGGCGACTACCTCAACACCTACCTGCACCTCGCCGCCACCCCCGGCACCGAGGTGATCCCGCCCCTGATCCCCGATCCCGACCCCGGCCCGACCGCTCCCGCCCCATCGGAGCCGACCCCGGACCCGGGCACGGGCGAGCGGGCCGGAAGGAACACCTCCTCGCCGCTGCCCCTGCCCCCGGTCACGACGGGCACCACACCCAAGGACGGAGGCGAGAACCGGTGATCACCCGCACCGTACGGCTGAAGAACCTCGCGTTCCTCGTCATCGCCGTACTCGTCCTCGGCTTCGTCGGCGTCCGCTACGCCGACCTCGGCCGCTACGCCGGCATCGCCGACGACTACACCGTCCGCGTCCACCTCGCCCGCACCGGAGGCCTGTTCACCCACTCCGACGTCACCTACCGGGGTGTCTCCGTGGGACGCGTCGGCGCCATCGACCTCACCGCCGACGGAGTCGTCGCCGAACTGCGCATCAAGAAGTCGGCGCCCCGGATCCCCGCCGACGCGCGCGCCGTGGTCGCCGGACTCTCCGCCGTCGGCGAGCAGTACATCGACCTCCGCCCCGAGAGCGACGGCGGCCCCTTCCTCACCGACGGCGCCCGCATCGAACAGACCGACACCGAGGTGCCGGCGCCCGTCACCGACATGCTCGCGAGCATGAACGACCTCACCACCTCCGTACCCCTGGAATCCCTGCGCACGGTCGTCGACGAACTCGGCAAGACCTTCGAGGGACACGGCGACGACCTCCAGGTCCTCCTCGACAACGGCAGCCGGTTCGTCCAGGCCGCCGACCGGGCCCTGCCGGCCACCACCCGGCTCATCAACGACGGCGAGGTCGTCCTGCGCACCCAGGCCGACGAGAGCCGCGCCATCCGGGACTTCGCCACCGGCGCCCGCGACCTCGCCGCCACCCTCAAGGGCTCGGACGCCGACCTGCGCCGCCTCCTCGCCGTCACACCCGACGCGACCGGCCAGGTCAGCGGCCTCCTGCGCGACCTCGACCCGAGCCTCGGCGTCGTCCTCGCCAACCTCCTCACCACCTCGGAGGTCGCCGTCACCCGGCAGCGCGGCACGGAGGAGCTCCTCGTGAAGTTCCCGGCGGCCGTCTCGGCGGGAGCCACCACCGTCGACGGAGGACACCTGAACATCGGCATGGCCGTCACCTTCTTCAAACCCCTGCCCTGCACCTCCGGATACGGCGGCACGCGCTACCGCAACGGACTCGACCTGGGGACCGCGCCCGCCCTCAACACCGGCGCCTCCTGCACGTCCCCCGCCTCCACCGGGGTCGACGTACGCGGCTCGGCCCACGCCCCCAAGGGCGGCGGCGTGCCCGCCCCTGCCCGGCCCGGCTCCCTGCCCTCCGGCAGCGCGCGCGCCACGCCCGGCTCGCAACCGCCCCTGCCCGGCGCACTCGCCCTGCCCGGCCAGACCGGCGGCGCGACGGACCTGGCCGGACTCCTCGGCCTGAACACCGGGAGCACCCGATGAAGCGTGCGAAGACCCTGGCCGTCACCGCCCTCGTCGTCGCCCTCGGCTTCTGCGGGACCGGCGCCTGGACCTACGCCCAGGCCCGCACCGACGAGGAGCTCGCCTTCGGCCGGGAACGCGACACCGCGCTCGCCGAGGGCCGCGACCGCCTCACCGTCCTCAACACGCTCGACGCCTCCACCCCCGAACGCGCCGCGGCCGGCATCCAGGCCTGGCGCGACGCCTCCACCGGACCGCTGCGCACCGAACTCGGCCGTACCGCGCCCACGGTGGGCGCCTCGGCCCGCGCCACCGTCACCGAGGCCGCGCTCACGGCGCTGGACGCGCGGGCCGGTACGGCGAAACTCATCGCGACCGTACGCGTCGACGTCACCCCGCGCGGAGCCACCACCGCGACCACCGACCGCAAACGCCTGGAGGCCGTCCTGACCCGCACCGGCGAGCACACATGGCGGATCGCGGCACTGAGCGCGGTCCCTGTCGCCGGAGCGGACAACGGCGAGAAGAACGAGAAGAGCGAGAAGGGCGGGGACGAGTGACGCGCCTGCTGCGCACGACGACCGGCGGGGGAGAGGCACTGGAGGCCACGGAGGCCACGGAGGCGGCAGCGGAGGAGAGCGCGTCCGTCGAGGTGACACCGGCCACGGTCGGAGGGGCGGGGGAGAGCGCGTCCGTCGACGTGACACCGTCCACGGACGGCGGGGACGGGACGGGAACCACGGACCACGCCGGCCGCCCTTCCTCCACCGTGTGGCGCAAGGCCGCCCTCACCGCCGCCCTCACCGCCCTCCTCCTCGGCGGCAGCGGGTTCTTCTACGCGGCCCACCAGCTCCGCACGACCCCCTCGGCGCGGAACCACGCGCTCACCGACACCGCGACGACCGACCGCGTAGGCGGCGACGTGGCCGAAGGCCTCGCCCGGGTGTTCTCCTACACGCCCGCCACCACCGACGCCGCCGAACGCTCCGCCCGCACCGTCCTCGCGGGGCGCGCCGCCCGCCAGTACGCGGACCTGCTCGCCCAGGTCCGCGCGAAGCTGGCCGCGCAGCGCATCACCCTCTCCACCCAGGCCGTCCGCACCGGGGTGATCGAACTCGACGGGGACAGCGCGCGCCTCCTCGTGTTCCTCGACCAGACCTCGCGGCGGGACGAGGGCGCCGCCACCTCCGCCGCGGCCCAGCTCACCGTCACCGCGAAGTACCAGTCGGACCGGTGGCTGATCGTCGACATCAAGGCCCGCTGACGATGAGCGGGAGACGGGAGAACCCCATGACACGCCAGGTCCGCGCTTCGGCGGGCAACCGGCCGGCCCTGGCCGTGGCGCTCGTGCTCACCCTGGTCGCGGGCGGCTTCGCGGCCTGGGAAGGGCGGAGCTGGTACGCCGCGTCCCACGACGACTCCGCGGCGTACGCGGTGCAGCGCGACGAGGCGCTCGCGGCGGGGGAGCAGGCCGTGCAGAACCTCAACACGCTCGACCACCGGCGCGTCGACCAGGGGCTGGACCTCTGGGAGACGTCGACGACCGGCGAGCTGCACAAGCAACTGGTCGACGGACGGACGGAGTTCACCAGTCAGGTGAAGGCGGCGAAGACGGTGACCACGGCCCGGGTGCTGTCCGGCGCCGTCACCGAACTCGACGACAGGGCGGGCCGGGCCCGGCTGCTCGTCGCGCTGCGCATCACCGTCACGACGCCCGACAGCAAGAGCACGGAGAAGGACAGCCGCATGCTGGGCGAACTCACCCGCACCGACGGCCAGTGGAAGCTCAGCGGGCTGGGGCAGGCCCCCGTGGGCGGCACGGCGGCCGGCTGACCGGACCGTCCCGTACGCGAGAGCCGCCAACACCCGAAAGGACACGCACGATGCCGACGCCCCGTCACCACCTCAACCGCCAGCGCCGCCGCCAGGCCCTCGCCGACCAGCCGGCCTCCGCGTCGAGGTCCCCCACACCCGTCGGTCTCCTGCCCGGGCCCGACTCCGACTCCGACTCCGCCCCGGACTCGGGGCCCCGGCAGCGAACCGCGGTGAAGTCCGTACGAGGAACGGCGGACGCACCGGGGCGGGAAGCCGCCGTCGAGGGCCCGGACTCCCAGGACGCGGTGGCCCCCGCCCGGACGGCGAAGGACGGGACACGGCCGCGCCACCTCGCCCCCCTGGTGACCCTCTGCCTCCTGAGCCTCCTTCTCGGCGGCTTCGCGGGATGGGCGCACAGCAGGGCGGGGGAACTGCGGGACGACCCCGCACGCGCCAACACGGCCCTCACCGACCTCGCCCGTACCAGTGAGATCAAGGGACAGACCGCCGCGGCCGTCGCCGCGCTCTTCTCGTACGACCACGCCGACACGGGTCCCTTCGAGCGGGCGGGGAAGACCCTTCTCACGGGCAAGGCCGTCGCCCAGCACCGGACGCTGTTCGCCGGGGTGCTGGCCCAGGCCGCCCGGCAGAAGACGGTGATCACCACGACGGTCACCGACAGCGCGGTGGAGCGGATCGACGGCGACCGCGCCCGGGTCCTGGTCTTCGCCGACCAGAGCAGCGTGAGCACGGCGGGAACCGGTGAGGCCGGCGGAGGGAAGAAGCAGCCGAAGGGCCGGGACCAGGGCGTCTACGCGGGTGCCATGTTCGCCCTGGACCTCGTGCACCGCGACGGCCGCTGGCTCGTGGAGGGCATCGACACCTTCGGCCGCTGAGGGCGGCGGGTGTGAGGGTCCCGCGCGCCGAACACCGCGATCGGTGCGCGGGACCCTCCCGTCCGGCTGTCCCACCGCAGCGAGAGCCACTCCTCCGCGCTGGGCCGGTGCGGCCAGTCAAGCAGGCGCGCCCCGCAGGGGCGATGGGACGTAGACACAGAAAAACGATCCCGCTGGACGGGCTGATGACAGTGGATCATCCAAGAGGCCGATGCCCCTTCAAAGGATGCATCTGCAGGCCGTATCGGCGAGTGGATCTCGCTGGTACGGGTCGCGGGGATCGCCGTCGCCGACGTCCGGCAGAGGTGTGGCGGGCATGCGGACGTGCGGACACGACGAAGAGGGGCTGTCCGTTCCCCCGAACCGGACAGCCCCTCGTGCTCCGGGTGATCCCGGATCCGCTACGGCTTCTGGAAGCCCGCGTCCTGGAGGATCTTCTGGCCCTCGGGCGAGGACAACCAGGCGACGAACGCGGCGGCGGCCTCGGCGTTCTTCGAGTCCTTGAGCGTGGCGGCCGGGTACTGGGCGATGGCGTTCTGCGCGTCGGGGATCTCGACCGCTTCGACCTTGTCCTCGGCGCTCTCGGCGTCGGTCTTGTAGACGAGTCCGGCGTCGGCCTCGCCGAGCTCGACCTTGCTGAGCACCGCGCGGACGTTCGGCTCCTGGGAGACCGGCTTCACGGTGATCTTCTGGGCGTCGAGGACCTTCTTGCTGTACTTGCCGGCCGGCACCTCGGGCGCGGCGAGGACGACCTTGAGCTTGGTGTCCGCGAGGTCCTTGAGCTCGTCGACCTTGAAGGGGTTGCCCTTGCCGGTGGCGATGACGAGCCGGTTCTTCGCGATGACCGTCGGGGTGCCGGTGTCGGCCTTCACCTTGTCCATGCTCTTGGTGTCGGCGGTGACCAGGACGTCGGCGGGGGAACCCTGCGAGACCTGGGCGACGAGCTCCTGCGAGCCGGCGAAGGAGAAGGTGAGCTTCGTGCCCGGGTGGGACTTCTCGTACGCGGCGCCGGCCGTCTTGAACACGTCGGTGAGGGAGGCCGCGGCGAGCACCGTGAGGTTCGCCCGGGGCGCGGCACTTGCGGAACCGGAGGCGGTGGAGCCCGCGGTGTCCTTCTCGGCGTCGTCGTTCGAGCAGGCGGCGAGCGGGACGAGCAGGGCGGCGGTGAGGACGGCGGCGGCCGTACGGCGTCTGGTGAGGGTGAGGGACATGGGGTCTGAACTCCTTGGGGACGAACGGAAGGTGCGGTGGGAGGCCGGCCGCGCCGACGGCCGATGGTGCTGCGGTACTGCGTGAGGGGTGGTCAGGTGCGGTCGATGTGCACGCTGGTCGATTTCACGCGGGCGGTGGCCTGCATGCCGACTTCCAGTCCCGGTTCCTCCACGGCCCCACGGGTGAGGAGGGCCCCCGGGCGATGTGGTCCGGCCTGGAGGGTGACCCGGGCCGCGACGTCACCGAGCTCGATCCCCGTGACGATGCCGGGGACCCGGCGCCGCGCGGTGTCGGGGCTCACGCCCGGCAACCGCGAGGCCTGCCCGAGGGTGTAGGACTGCATGTGCGACACCGTAGGGCGATCCGGCTCTCATCTGCAACAAACCCGTAGGACTCTCCATCGCGGATGAGAGCGGGCTTGGAGAAAGGTCTGAGGAGAGCGGGGGCGCTCACTCGCGGTCTGCGGAGAACCTCCATCCCGGGAAGCCCGCTCCTGGGGGAACATCCGAGAGGCGTTTCGCCGTAATGACTTCGCATCTACGATGTTCTGACTCGCACTCGCCTGGTGAATGTGAGGCGCGGACTTCGTTCGCGAGCACACAAGGAGTTCCGCATGCAGGTCGCCCAACTACTGCGCCTCGACCGTCTCGACCTCTCGCTCCTCTGGGGAGACGAGGCACTGCTGGCCCAGGAGATCAGCGGCGTGACGGCGACCGATCTGGAGGACCCGGCCCGGTTCCTGCAGCCGGGCGAGATCGTGCTCAGCGGCCTCGTGTGGTGCGACCGCGAGGGCGACCCCGTCAAGACCGACCGCTTCGTGTCCGCCCTGCGAGAGGCGGGCGCGGTGGCGCTCCTCGCCGGCGAGGAGACGCACGGCGAGGTGCCGGCGGAGCTGGTGGACGCCTGCCGCGACCACCGCGTCGCCCTGCTCGCCGTGCCGGCCCACACCAGCTTCCGGGCGATCACCGAGGCCGTCTACCTCCGGCAGTGGGGCGAGCTGAGCCGCCGCCCGACGGACCACTACGCACTGCCGGAGAACGTCCGCGTCGACCTCGACCGGGCCCTGGAGCGGGGCGCGTCGGCGGGCGAACTGCTCGACCTCTCCTTCGCGCACCTCGGCACGCCCGCCTGCCACCTGCTCACCGGCAGCGGCCGTACGGTCGCCCGCACCGCGACGGCCCCGGAACTCCCCGCGCGGCGCGCGGTGGAGGCGGTGCGCGGCCGGCACGGCACGACCGTACGGATCGAGGCCGACGACAGCGTCTTCGACACCTGGTACCTGCACCTCCCGGAGGACGGCCACGTCCCTCCCCGGATCCTCCACGAGATCGGCGAACTGATCGGCCGCCACCGCCGACGGCAGGACCGGCGGACGGAGCCCCGCCGACAGGTCCACGAGGAGCTGGTGACCCGGGTGGGCGCGGCGTACGGGGAGGCGAACGGCCTGGAGGAGGCCCTTCGCGCCTGCGGGCTCGCCGACGCCGCCGCGTACACCGTGGTGGTCGCCGCCTCGGGCCACGCCGAGGGCCGGCGGGACGCGGTCGCGGCCCTCACGGAGGCGCTCCGGCACCAGCCGTCGGTCGCGTTCGCCGCCGCCGGACGCGCGGAGGGGGAGGCCGTCGCCGTGCTGGCCCACGCACCGGACCCGGGCGGCGAGGTGCCGGTACGGATCCGAGAGGTGTGGCCGCTGCTCCACGCCTGCCGCCCCGGCGCCGCGCTGCACGCCGGCGTCAGCGACCCCGTGCACAGGCCGGCCGACCTCCGGGACGCCCTCGCCCAGGCCCGCTACGCCCTCGCGGGCGCCCGGGCGACGGCACCGGCGGCGAGCGTGGCGCGGCTCGCGGATCTCGCCGACCTCGGGACGCTCCTCGCCGGCGTCCCCGCCGACGTACGGGCGGTGTACCGGGACACCGTCCTCGGCCCCCTGCTGCGCGCCGGGAAGGGCTCGTACACGACCCTCCTGGACACCCTGGAGGTCTTCCTGGCGCACAACTGCTCCTGGGCCAGGACCGCGGAGGCGCTGCACCTCCACGTGAACACCGTCCACTACCGCATCGACCGCATCGAGGCCCTCACCGGCCGGGACCTGTCCCGCCTCGACCACAAGCTCGACCTGAGGGCGGCCCTGCTCTGCCGCTGAGCGCCGCGCGGGCCGCCGGTTCAGGAGAGGTCGATGTGCACGCTGGTCGACTTCACCCGCGCGGTGACCGTGACGCCGACCTCCAGGGCCAGCTCCTCGACGGCCTCGCGCGTCACCAGCGACACCAGGCGGTGCGGCCCGGACTGGACCTCGACCTGCGCGGCCACGTCGTCGACCCGTACCGCGGTCACGATCCCGACGAACGAGTTCCGCACGGACGTCGGCACGCCGTCGTCCGGCACGGCGTGCAGCCCCGCCCCGCGCTCCGCCGCGAAGCGTGCCAGCGCCGCCCCGTCGATGACGCGCTTGCCGGCCCCGTCACGCTCCATGCCGAGCTTGCCGCCGTCCGCCCACCGGCGAACGGTCTCCGAACTGACTCCGAGCAGCTGCGCGGCCTGCCCAATGCTGTACGACGGCACACCCGCACTCTAGGCCACGGCGGCCGCCGGGGGCGCGAGGCGTCCGAAGCCCGAGGACCGGGCCGTCATGCCCACCTGCCCGCCGCCCGTCCTCCGCCGTTGCCGCACCCGCGCCTCCGAACCGCCCACAGGCCCTAACGTTGACCCATGCTCAAGACGCCGTCGCGGGTCGAACTCCACCCGCTCACCCTCTCCGACCAGGACGAGTTCTGCGGGCTCGTCCGGGCCAGCGCCGCACTGCACGGGCCGTGGATGCAACTGCCCACCACCGCGGAGGACTTCCGGGCCTGGATGCGTCGCTTCGACGACGGCACCAACCTGGGCTTCCTGATCCGTGTCAGGGAGACCGGCGAGGCCGCCGGAACGGTCAACATCAACTCGATCATCCGGGGCCGCTACCAGGGCGCCTCCCTCGGCTACGCGGCGTTCGCCCCGTCCGCGGGCCACGGCTACATGACCGAGGGCCTCGCCGCCATCCTCCGGTACGCCTTCACCGACCTGCGGCTCCACCGCCTGGAGGCCAGCATCCAGCCGGCGAACAAGCCGTCCCTCGCCCTGGTCCAGCGACTGGGCTTCCGCTACGAAGGGGTCTCGCCCGCCTACCTCTACATCGACGGGGACTGGCGCGACCACGAACGCTGGTCCATCACCGCACCGACCCCCTGGACCCCGGACCCGTCCCTTCCCGAGGTCTGAGCCGCGCGCCGGCCACAGCCCCGCACATCGCTGTCAGCCTCCGGCTGCAGGCCGAGAACCGCGACGAGGCGGTGCGGGGCATCGCCCGCATCCACGCCTCACTGCTTCACACCCGACTCGGTCTCCGAACCGCGCGGCGGGCGCGAGGCGAGCAGCCGGTCCTCCGCCTGGCCCAGGAGCGTGTCCAGCAGCACGGGATACGCGCTGTGGTTCATGCGGTCCGCCAGCAGGGGCGCGGTCGCGGCGATGTGGGGGTGGGTCTCGGCGGGCAGGCGGGCGTAGGTGGAGGTCCACATGTCCTCGTCCGCCTCCCTGACCTCGTCCTTGATGGCCAGCGCGCCCGCGTCCAGGGCGGCGAAGGCCAGGGCCAGGTCGATGAAGGCGTGGTACACGGCGACGGCGGCCGCGTCGCCGAAGCCCGCGTCGCGCAGGATGCCGAGGATCGTCTCGTCGACCTGGATCTCCCGGGGGCGGCCGGTGACGCGGCTGGCGGTCAGCAGGGCGGCCTGGGGGTGGGCGAGGTAGGAGGCGTGGACGGCCAGGCCCAGGGCGCGCAGGTCGGCACGCCATTCCCCGGTGGCCGTCCAGCTGTCCAGGGCCCGCCCCATCAGTTCCTCGCCGATGGCCCGGGTCAGGCCGTCCATGCCGGCGAAGTACCGGTACACGGTGCTCGGGTCGGCGCCGAGAGCGGCGCCGAGCCGGCGTGCGGTCAGTCCGGCGCTCCCGTGCTCGCGCAGCATCCGCAGCGCCGTCCGCACGATCAGTTCCTCCGACAGCACGGTGCCCTGCCGGGTCGGCCGCCGCCTGCGCCGTTCCGCCTCCGGAACCACCTTCTTCGGCACCGCGCACCCCCTCGCCGCTCCTTATGCCAACGCCGTAGACCTTAACTGCCCCGCTCGTGTTCCATCGGGGCGTTCCCGGGACTCCCCGGGAACGACTCGACGAAATGGTGTGTGACATGCGTGTACTTCTCGTGGGTGCGGGCGGCGTCGGAACCGCCGTCACCCGCATCGCGGCCCGCCGTGACTTCCTGGCCCACATGGTCGTCGCCGACTACGACCCGGCCCGCGCGGAGGCCGCCGTCGCCGCGCTCGACGACCGGGCGGGCCGGTTCAGCGCCCACCGCCTCGACGCCTCCGACGAGGCCGCGGTCCGCCACCTCCTCGTCGAGGAGAACTGCGACGTGCTGCTGAACGCGACCGACCCCAGGTTCGTGATGCCCCTGTTCAACGCGGCGCTGGCCGCGGGCGCTCACTACGTCGACATGGCGATGTCGCTGTCCGTGCCCCACCCCACCGCCCCCTACGAGCAGTGCGGGGTCAAGCTCGGCGACGAGCAGTTCGCCCTGGCCGAGGCCTGGGAGAAGGCCGACCGCCTCGCCCTGGTCGGCATGGGCGTCGAGCCGGGCCTGTCGGACGTGTTCGCCCGGTACGCCGCCGACGAACTCTTCGACGAGATCGAGGAGATCGGCGTCCGTGACGGAGCGAACCTCACCGTCGAGGGGTACGACTTCGCCCCCTCCTTCAGCATCTGGACCACCATCGAGGAGTGCCTCAACCCGCCCGTCGTCTACGAGAAGGACCGCGGCTGGTTCACCACGGCACCCTTCAGCGAGCCGGAGGTCTTCGACTTCCCCGAGGGCATCGGCCCCGTGGAGTGCGTGAACGTCGAGCACGAGGAGGTCCTCCTCATGCCCCGCTGGGTGGACGCGCGCCGCGTGACCTTCAAGTACGGCCTCGGCGACGACTTCATCGCCAAACTGAAGACCCTCCGCGACCTGAGCCTCGACTCCACGGCGAAGGTCACCGTCCCCGGCGCCGACGGGCCGGTCCAGGTCTCCCCGCGCGATGTCGTGGCCGCCTGCCTGCCCGATCCCGCCGCACTGGGCGACCGCATGAAGGGCAAGACCTGCGCGGGCACGTGGGTCAAGGGAACCAAGGACGGCGCGGCGCGCGCGGTGTACCTGTACCACGTCGTCGACAACGAGTGGACGATGCGCGAGTACGGCTCCCAGGCCGTGGTCTGGCAGACCGCCCTCAACCCGGTGATCGCCCTGGAACTGATCGCCACCGGCACATGGAAGGCAAGCGGAGTCCTCGGCCCCGAGGCACTTCCGCCGCGCCCCTTCCTCGACCTGCTCGGCACGTACGGATCCCCGTGGGGGCTGCGCGAAGAGCGCTGACCCACCCGTTTCCGCGGGCACACACGACCGAGGGCGGCCGAACCCTCCCGCCCGCCCTCGGCCCCTGCGATCCACCTCCCCGGTGGCGCGGCCGATGTGCCCGCACCGGCCGACGGCGGGCCTTCGTGCTCCCCCGACTCCGTGGCCGGTGCCGTCGCGCCGGACGGTGTGCGCCTGTCCGCTGATGCCCTCGGGACTGTCGCACGTGGCCCGGATCGGGGCCGGGCCGGCCCCGCGTGGCGCAGTACGGCCTGACCTCGCCATGCCGGAAGCCGTCTCCAGCCGCAGCACCCGCCGCCACATCCCGGCCGCCGACGCCGCCCCCTCCTCGCCAAGGGCCGCGTCCTGGAGGAGCCGGGCTGGGTCCCGTACATGCGGTACGGAGAGGGCTACATCCGGCTCGTCGGCCAGGAGCACGGCCCCGACGGCGGACGAGGCCACCACCCCTGGCGCGAGGCACTGCCCGCGACGGGCCTCTCGGAGGAGGCGGTCCGCGCCGCCAGGGACACGCACCTGCCGGAGCGGCTCGCGGCGGAGGTGGCCCGCACCTTCGGCGAGCCCTTCGCCGAAGAGCCGTGGACCCACTGCCTCCTCCTCGGCCGCCAGGCCGCCCACGGGGCCCGCCTGCTCGGTCCGCCCCCCGACGCCATGCCTCCGGCGCCCTCGACCGGATGCGGCACTCCGCCGTCACCGCCGCGGACCCCGCCGGACTCCCGCCCGAGCGCCGCCCCGAGGCGGGCCCGGCCGAGGTCCGCGCGATGACCGACCTGGCCTGGAGCGCCATCAGGGCGGGCGAACGGCTCCCCCTGCACGGCGGCAGAACTGGCCCGATCCGTGCACGACGCCGTGCGGCCCGTACACGTCCGGCCGTCACCACGGACCGACCCCCGTTGGCACACCCCGCCCGACCACGCACGCCCCCCGGGCTGGACACCCGCGACCGGCCGCACACGCGGCCTGCACGCCTTCGCCCAATGGCTCGCCCACGAGGGGATCCTGCTCGACTCCGACGAACCGCCCCGCGACGGCGGCCCGGACGCCACCGGGTGAAGCCGCCCTCTTCGAGGCTCAGGCCCACACCGCCTTGACCACGGCGTGGCCTGCCGAAGCCGCGCGACCGTAGAACCCTCGGAGCGACTCGTGATGCTCCAGGTACTCCTGTCTGAACAGAGCCTCGTCCTGGCCGTGCCCCTTGAGCCCGGCGTCGGCCCGACTCCACAACTCGTCGAAGGAGACCGCCGCGAGGAACTCGGCCGCCTGGGACACCCCGGGCGGGTCGAGGACCATCATGGGCGGGTCGTGGGGGCCGGCAACCTCGCTGTGCGCCACGGGCCGGCCGCCGTAGACCGGCAGCGAGGGCTTGTCGGCGTCCGCCGGGAGGACCTCGGCGGAGGCGTAGAGGTCGTTCACGGCGCCCCAGACCTTCGGGATCGAGTCGGCGATGCCCGCCGCGTACTCCTCGGGGTGGTTGCCCCAGGCCGCGCCCATGAACGCCGCGAGCCAGGTGTGGTCGTCCCGGAACTCGGATTCCGCGACGGCACGGAGATGCAAGGAGATGCTCATCGCTACGACTTCCCCCGCTTCGGCGGCCCGCTGCTCGGGCCGGACGGGAAGAACCTATGCGACGGCACCGACAACGGGCCGCGCGGACCACCGACGCGGCCTTCGCACCCGTCTCGGGGTCCGGCCGCACCGGGTGGGACGACGGGGCTCAGTACCGGAGCAGCCCCGCGTCGATCCGCTCCCAGGCGCCCCGCAGTTCGGCGAGCCTGGCCTGCTCGAACGGCGCCCGGTCCGCCTGCTCGCGGGAGTCCTCGGACAGGTGGAAGAGCTGGTCGCGGCCGGACTTGCCCCGGTAGTACTTCCAGTCGCCCCGGCGCAGCGCCCTCTCGCCCCGCACCCGCCAGAAGAGGTCCCGCTCGGGCACCTCGGCGCCGCGCAGCAGGTGTCCGGCGAGGCTGGTGCCGTCGAGCGGGTACGCGGGGTGGGGGCGGGCGCCGGCGAGGTCGAGGAGGGTCGCCGTCCAGTCGGGCGTGAACACCGGCAGGTCGCTGACCTGGCCGCCGTCGATCCGGGCGGGCCAGCGCAGGATCGAGGGGACGCGGATGCCGCCCTCCTGGAGGGAGCCCTTGTTGCCGGCGAGCGGCCAGTTGTAGGAGAAGCGTTCGCCGCCGTTGTCGCTGCCGAAGAAGACGAGGGTGTCCTGCTCCTGGCCGGAACGCCTCAGCGCGTCGAGGACCTTCCCGATCGAGCGGTCGAGGTCCTCGACCATCTGCTTGTACTTCTCGACCGAGCCGCCGTCCTGGTGCCAGAGGGCGGAGCGGTCGCCGGCCTTGATGCGGCGGACGATCTCGTCGCTGGTCTCCTCGTCGCCGTCGGCGATCCAGGGCCAGTGCGGGGTGGTGAAGTTCAGGTTGAGCAGCCAGGGCCTGTCGTGCTCGCGGCCGACGTACTCGCTCGCCCGCTCGGTGAGGATCCGGGTGTAGTAGCGCAGGTCCTTGTACTCGGCGTCGCCCTCGTAGAGGTCGTACTCCCCGCCGAGGCCGAGCTTGGAGTAGTACTCCAGGGCGCCGCCGAAGTTGCCGAAGAACTCGTCCCAGCCGGACTTGGTGGGGGAGTGGTCGGGCAGGTAGCCGCAGTGCCACTTGCCGATGAGGGCGGTGGCGTAGCCGGAGTCCCGCAGCAGCGAGGCGAGCGTGGGGTGGGTGGGCTCCAGACCGGCGGACTTGTCGGCGATCGGCTCGGCGAGTCCGCCCTTCGTACGGCCCGGGTAGCGCCCGGTGTAGAGGCTGAAGCGGGTGGGGGAGCAGGTCGCGGAGCCGGAGTAGGCGTCGGTGAAGCGGACGCCCTGGCGGGCGAGGCGGTCCAGGTGGGGGGTGCGGATGTGCGGGGAGCCGTACGAGGAGAGGTCGGCCCAGCCGAGGTCGTCGCCCAGGACGAAGAGGATGTTGGGCCGCGGGGAGTGGCGGCGCGGGTGCGCGGCGCGGAAGGGACGCTCCTGCGGGCCTGCCTCGGGGGCCGTGTGCGCGGCGGCCTGCGCGGCGGGCGCGGTGGCACCGAGGGCTGCCGCGGCGGCGGCACCGGCGGCGACCCCGCCGAGGGCGCGGCGGGACAAGGGCGTGGACATACGGGTCTCCAGAAGGGCGTGCGGACGTGCGGGCATGCCTCCGGGGCCCGGCGGGCGGGGGACGGCGCCGCGGGCGGGGCTGGCGGAGGAGCGAGGTGGCGGTGGCCGGGTGAGCGGGAGCCGGCTGTTCAGACGCAGCGACAGGCCGCGCCGGCGACGCGGACGAGATCCACGTGGCGGCGCCGGACGAGGGTGACCGAGAGATCACACAGAGGCTGCATGGGCCAGAGTCTCATCGAGACGGACGGACGGCGTCAACGGCGTACGGGCTGGTCAACGCGCGTAGTTCGCATGAACGAAACACCGTCGACACGCCAGGCGTCCAGGCGTCCGGGCAGGTCTCAGCCCCTGATGGTCGCGGCCTCGATGACCTCGTCCAGAACGTCACGGGAGCGGACGAGGTCGAGGATCATGCGGTCGATGCGGTCGCGTTCGACGGTCAACTCCTCGACGAGCTCACCGGTGGTGCGCTCGGTCGGGCCGCCGTCCGCGTCCCGCATGCACGGGAGGAGCAGGGCGATCTTCTTGCTGCTCAGGCCCGCCGCGTAGAGGGCCTGGATGCGGATGACCCGGTCGACGGCCCACTCCCCATAGGCGCGATGGCCCCCGGGGGTGCGCTCGGAGAGCAACAGACCCTGCTGCTCGTAGTAGCGCAGGGAACGCTCGCTCACCCCGGAGCGTCGTGCCAGCTCACCGATCCGCATCATCCGCCCCGCTCCCGCTTCCACCGGTCGCTCTTGAACCTGACATTGGTGTCAAGTTCTACGGTACCGGCATGACGAACAACGCAGGCGGATCCCGCCTCTTCGAAACCACCGCCCTCGGCCCCCTCTCCCTGCCCAACCGGCTGGTCATGGCCCCGCTGACCCGTAACCGCGCCGCCGCCGACGGGGTGCCGACACCGCTCATGGCCACGTACTACGCGCAGCGCGCCACCGCCGGCCTGATCATCGCCGAGGCCACCATGCCGAGCACCGTCGGCCAGACCTACGCCAACATCCCCGCGCTCCACACCTCCGCCCACGTGGCCGGATGGCGACGGGTCACCGACGCCGTACGGGAGGCCGGCGGACGGATGTTCGTCCAGCTCCAGCACGGCGGACGGGTCGGCCACCCGGACACCAGCGGTCACTTCCCCGTCGCGCCCTCGACGGTGGCGCTCCCCGAGGAGATCCACACCCCCGACGGGCGCCGCCCCGCCGTCGTCCCCCGTGAACTGACCGTGGAGGAGATCCGCTCGACCGTGGCCGACTTCGCCGCCGCTGCCAGGCGGGCCGTGGACGCGGGCTTCGAGGGGGTCGAGGTGCACGCCGCCAACGGTTACCTGATCCACCAGTTCCTCGCGAAGAACACCAACCTGCGCACCGACGCGTACGGCGGTCCGGTCGCCCACCGGATCCGCTTCGCGGTCGAGGTGGTCCAGGCCGTCGCGGACGCGATCGGCCCCGAGCGGGTCGGGGTACGCATCTCCCCCGGAGTAGGCGTCAACGGCATCGAGGAGGGCGACACCGACAGCATCTACCCGGCCCTCGTCTCCGCCCTGGCCGACCTGGGGCCGGCCTACCTGCACGTGGTGTTCGCCGACCCCGACCAGCCGTTGTTCCAGGAGATCCGGAAGTCCTGGCCGGGCACCCTGATCGCCAACCCCGTACTCGGGTGGGGAGGCCCGCTGCCCGCCGACGGCGGCCGCGCGGCCGCCGAGCGACTCCTCGCCGCCGGCGCCGACCTGATCTCCCTGGGCCGCGGCTTCCTGGCCAACCCCGACCTCGTCGAACGCCTGCGAACCGGCGCGCCGCTCAACGCCGTACGGGACCAGTACCTGATGTACACGGGCGGGGCGACGGGCTACACCGACTATCCCACCCTCGACGAACTCGCACGCACGGCCTCCTGAGCCCCGACGGGGGAGAGGGCTCGTCCTGTCGGCGAAGCGGTGGAGAGGCAGTGGACCGAGCGCGAACTGCGGGCACGAACCGACGAGATCGGGAGATCCACCCGTCGGTCGTCTCACGTACCGGAGGGGACCGACTGTCCTGGGGCGCGCTCGGGAACCCTGTTCGCATGGACCCTCACCGCGCCGTACCACACGGTGAGCAGCACGTAGCGACGGCAGGAAGCCTGACGCGCCTTCCCGCGAAGACCCACGCCCCCCACGCGTACGCTCAGACCATGGACCAGACCTCGGGCGACATCGACACCCCCGGCGGCTAGCAGTGGCCGCCGAACACCCTGACGGTACAACGGTCATGCGGCGGATCGAACGCCGGATGACCGGTGGCTGCCTGTTCCTCCTGGCCCTGCTGATCGTCATCGGCGGAAGCGCCGTGGCCGTCTTCTGGTACACGGTGTGGAAGACCGACAACATCACCGACAGGAACCGGACGGCGGCAGAGACCGAACACCGCGACCAGATCGACCGCGCGGCCCGCGATGCGACACGAGCACTCCGTGCGAGCGGCACCACCGACCCCGCCGTGCTCACCGCCCTCATCGGGAAGCACACCGAGGCGCCCGTCATCACCTACGACGCGACCCGCAAGAAGTTCACCGCCGAGGTCGAGATGTCGGCCTTCTACGACACGGCCGGTCTCCTGGGCGCCGGAGTCGAGCAGATCGTGTCCTGCGAGGTCTTCACCTACACCCCCGGAACCGGCCGCACCTGGCGCGTCGACGTCACCACGCGAGCAACCACCGCCTGCCGGCCCGGCAAGGAGATCGGCGAACTGGCCCGCAGAGCGACAGAAGTCCTGGACGAGCCGAACGGCGACCCGACAACCGTCGCGGAGGCCCAGCGCGTTCTCGACCGGGCGAGGTACCCGGGCCGACTGACCGTCAGAAAGGTGACACACGACGAACGCACCACCACCGTCTCCGCTCTCCTGGCCGATACGACGGGAACGACCGACCAGTGCTACCTCCTCACTCTGCCCCGCCCCGGCAACCAAGCGCGGGGCCGTTCCGCCGCGACCCCCACGAACTCATGCTGAAGCGGCCGTCCTGCCGATGGATTCCGGAGGCGAAGCCGAAGCACAAGGCTGGTCTTCATCGGATGCTGGTGCTCTTCGGGAAAGCGGCCCTGACCGGATCTGCGTGATGCGGGAAAAGACCGAGCAACTGCTCCCCGCGCTGCGGCATGATGACGGCATGGGTGATCAGACTTTCGAATGGGTGACTCTCTTCTGCTTCGAGAACGTCGCCGGCTGCCCGCGGCCGGGCCGGCTGACGGCGGTTTGACTGCGGGACCGAGGTATCGACTGGAACCCGTTCGCCGAGGACGAGGTCAGGACCGACTTGATGTGCGGCGTGCGCGCGGACGGTCGCTGGCACGGTACGGTCGCTGTTCGCTTCCGTGCCGACGCTCTCCAGCGGCTCGGGCTGCATCCCGACCAGCCGACCTCGGCGCCTGCGGACCCGCTGCCACCCCAGTGGTGGGGACCGTGGGCTCGGTGAGCTTCGGCCGTTGCCGAGCGAGGACGCGAGCTCGGAGGAGCCAGGGTGGAGCCGACGGTCACGGCATCGAGGTCCCGGCGGAGGAAACCGGCGCACGAGCGGACCGGGGCGGGAGCGTCCCGCACGGGCGCATGATCCACGAGGTCAACCGGCAGTCTCGGCCTTCACGGTCAGATCACCCGCCCAAGCGCCCTCCAGGCCCTGCTGCGCGGTGATGTCCTCCACCTGCGCCCTCCACCTGCTTGAACGCGAGTCGTCCGACGGCGAGATTCTGATCGCGGTCATGCCGGAGGAACTGGACCACGTGCTCAAGGCTCCGGAGAGCGCGTAGCCTGCCGCTCGCCCTGTCGGCCACCGCCCTGCTGGTCGACCGCCGTACCACCCTGGACCCCGAACCCTGGCGTGCGGCGGGCTGGACCGTCCACCAGCCCGGATGGTCCCGGCGTTCGGTCGATCGGCGGCGGCCGTCCACGTACGGACGATGATGTGTGTTCATGCGGATCGTGGTGCGGCGATCGGGGCTGTACGGGACGTGGACGTGTGGTGCTGCGCGCGGGTGACGATGAGTGAGACGTTCTGTCCGCCGAAGCCGAAGGAGTTGCTGAGTACGGCCTCCTGGGGGACGTCTCGTCGTTCTGCGACGACGTCGAGATCGATGTCGGGGCCGACACCGGCCGTGCTGAGGTTGCGGGTCGGCGGGATGACGCCGTGTTCCACGCTGAGGACGGCGATGAGCGCCTCGATCGCACCGGCCGCGCCGAAGAGGTGGCCGAGTGCCGCCTTGGGGGCGGTCACGGTGGCGCGGCCGAACACCTCCCGGATCGCGTGTGCCTCGGCGACGTCGCCGACCGGAGTGCCGGTGGCGTGGGCGTTGATGTGGCTGATCCGCTCGGGAGCCAGACCGGCTTGTGCGAGGGCCTTGCGCATGGCGGAGATCTGACCTGAGCCGTCGGGAGAGGGTGCCGTGATGTGGTGGGCGTCGGCGGCGATGCCGGCGCCCGTGAGCACCGCGTGGACGTGCGCGCCTCGGGCGTCGGCGTGCTCGGCGCTTTCGAGCACCACGACGGCGGCGCCTTCGCTGAGGACGAATCCGCTGCGGTCGGCGGCGAACGGCCGGGACGCCGAGGCGGGTTCGGCGGCATGCCGCGACAGCGCTTGTGCCTGGACGAAGCCGGCGACGGTGATCGGGGTGATCGCGGCCTCGGTTCCGCCCGCGATGACCACGTCCGCCTCGCCGGCGCGGATGAGCCGGGCCCCCAGGGCGATCGCCTCGGCACCGGAAGAGCATGCCGAGACGGGCGTGTAGACCCCGGCCCGCGCACCGTATTCGATGCTGATCAGCGCCGCCGCCGCATTGGGCATGAGCATCGGGACCGTACGGGGCGAGACGCGCCGGGTCCCGGACGTCTCCAGTACGTCGTCTTCTTTCAGCAGTGTCCGTACGCCCCCGATGCCCGTGCCGATCGCTGATGCGAGCCGGTCCGGGTCCACGTCCGGGGCGCCTGCATCGGCCCAGGCCTCGGCCGCCGCGGCGAAGGCCGCCTGCTGCGAGCGGTCGAGCCGCCTGGCCTGCACCGGCGTCAGCAGCTCGGCGGGGTCGACCGCCATCGTCCCCGCGACGGTGTCAGGAAGGCCGGCGCCCTCGTGGCCGCGCAGGACGTCGCCGCGGATGCCCGACTCGCCGGCGAGCAGGGCCTCCCACATGGACGCCACGTCTCCACCGAGTGGCGTGATCGCGCCGAGTCCGGTCACGACGACCTCAGTCCGGTGCATGCCCGTCCACCTTTCTTGTATGCGATACAAGTGAACGGCCTTGTTGTATCACATACAATTCGAGCGTGGAGAAGAAGCGAACCGAAGCCCGATCGACGTCGACCCGGTCACGTGACCGCGGTCGCGCGACGAGGCGCCGGCTGATCGAGACCACTGCCCGGCTCTGCAAGGAGCGGCCCGGCGCCGAGCTGAGCGTCGCGGAGATCGCGAACGCGGCAGACGCCTTCCCCAACCAGGTCACCTACTACTTCGGCTCCAAGGACTCGCTGCTCGTGCACGCCGCCTTCCTCGGCCTGCTGCACGACGCCCGACGGATCGAGCGCATCGGCCGCCAAGCCCCCGACGCGGCGACCTTCCGACGCAACATCGCCCGCGCCGTACTGGCCATGCCCTCACTCCCGTCAGTCGCACGAGCCCTCGCCGCCGCGATCTCCAGACCCGAACTCGCCCCCGTGGTCGACCGGCACCTCCAGCTGCTGTTCCGCCAATCCGAGCGCTTCGTGAACCACCTCATCGACAGCCGCGGCTGGAAAACCAGCCGACCGCTCGACGTGGAGGCCAGAACGTTCTGGAGCACCGCACTCGGCGCGGTACTCCTCGTCCGCGCCGGAGCACACGGCACAGTCGCCGACCTCGACCTCGCCGGAGCCTTGACCATCCACGACGACCCCGAGCCCGGCTAGGCCATTTCCTCGGACCATCCGATCGTCGGTCGATGCGTGCCGTCGACTGACGCCCGGCAGGCGAGGATCGAGCCGCTGTTGCCGGACCGGACACCGAAGCGGGGTGGGCGGTGGCGTGAGCGTGATCACCGGCAGGTGATCGACGCGATCGCCTTCAAGTACCGCACCGGGCCGCCGTGGATGGGCCTCTCCGAGCGCTTCGGCTCATGGAAGGGCGTCCATCATCGGCTGCGGAAGCGGGCGGCGGACGGCCCCCGGGAGAAGAAGGTCTTCACCGCCCCGCCGGCCCAGGCCGACACCGAAGGCGACCTCGACCGGGTCGTCGCGGTCGACTCCACCATCGTCCGAGCCCGCCAGGACGCCGCCGGGCCCGTCAGAAGGGGCCCCGGCCGACGAGCCGGACGACCATGCCCGGGGACGCTCCCGCGGCAGACTGGCCACCAAGCTCCGCCTCGCCGCCGACAGACGGTGCCGTCCGCTCGCCTTCGTACTCGCGCCGAGCCAGGCCGGTGACACACCCGTATTCCCAGGTCATGGCCCGCCTGCGGCCGCCCACCAGCCCTCGACCGCGACGCTTGCGAACAGCACAACACCGTCGAGCGGTGCATCAACAAGATCAAGCAGTGGAGCGCTCCGGCCACTCGCTACGACAAGACCGTCACCGTCTGCTCCGAGCGCGTACGAGAAAGGCCCGGGGGCCCTGGCGGGCGAGGGTCTCGGACGGAGGTTCCAACGAGGCGGCCGAGGCCGCGGAGGACACGTTCGTGGAGTCGTTCGGGTGAGAGGTCGCGTTCCACTCTCAGCAGGTAGGCGGCCGGTGAGGTGCGCAGCCGGGGGTCGCGGGCTTGTGCGGCGGTGTGGCGGAGCGTGGCGAGGCCGAGGATCGCGCCGGCGGCTGTGGCGAGCGGTTGGCCGGCGGGGAGGCCGCCGAGGGCGAGCGCGCCTGCGGTGCCGAGCTCGAATTTCGCGTTCATGGCGCTGAACGGGGTGGTGACCCCGAGGCCGGTCATGGCTTTCCGGAGTTCCTCCAGCGGCCGTTCGAAGGACCGGCTGACGGCGAGGTCGAGGTGCTGGTGCAGCGCCCGGGGGTCCGCGATCCCCCCAGGGAGCCACGGAGCTCGGTCGCGACGGCGTTCACCGCGTCCGTGAACGCGTCGAGTTCCGCTTGGCGGCGTGTGCGGATCCGTACGATCGTCTCCACGGGAACGGCGTCGAGATCCTGCGGCACGACGAGGCGGAGCGACAGGAGGCCGATGGCCTGTTCGAGGCTCTCCTCGGGAGCCGGTCGTGTGCCGTCGGCGCGTAGCAGCGCGCGGGCGAGGCTCTGCGCGTCCCAGCCGTGCGTGCCGTGGGAGTCGGCCTGGTCGGTGACGTCGGAGTCCGCGACCGGGTATCCCTCCGGCACGGCACGGGCCAGCTTCGGCCAGTACAGCGCGGTCAACTTGAGCCGGCGTTCGGCGCGGCAGCGAATGTAGGGGTAGTAAAGGCCGATGCGCTGCACAGACGCTCCCTTGGCCAGTCCGGCTCTTCGCAGGGCGGTGAGCCGACGACAGCGGCCCGGGAACTCTCGGAAGCGGCGGCCGGACGGGCGTGTCGATACGCCAGGGCGGCCGGAGCCGTCACCTTGGGCGCGCCCGCCTTCACGCGCCCGGCGCGGGAGACGCAGTTCGCTCTCCACTCGTGCGGGGATGACTCCGGTACCTGATCCCTGTCGGTGACGGGGGGAGTGGGCCAGGTTCCGGGAGCCGGCTTCACCGCTCTGACGCTGCTCCTCGCGCCTGCGGGGACGGGCCGTTTCGTCGGACACCGCATCGTCCGAGCAATCCCGACTCGGCGGACCGGAGGAACGCGGCAGCGATGAGCGGTGCGGATCCGGTGCTTGCCGTGGCGGATGGCAAACGGGGGCTTGAGGGAAGCCGACGGTTGCATGGATGTCTCGGGGCGGCGGTGACGCTGCTCCTCGCGGTGTCCACCGCCGCGCTTCTGGGCAGGTCGTGGAACGCCTGTGGCGTGGGAGTGAACAACGCGGCCACCAGCGGTTTCCTGCTTTGGCTGTTCATCCCGGGCCTCTGGACTCGGAGATCCTGCCGCCGTGGTGCCGCAAGTTTCCACGGTCGGCGACGCCGCGCTCGGATTCTGGAAGGCCCTGCAGGACATCTGCGACGCCGAGGACCGCGAGCACGCCGAGCGGGCCATCGAGACGTTCGCGAAGCTCTACGGCGCGCGATTCCCCAAGGCCGTCGCGAAGGTCACTGACGACCAGGACGTGCTGCCGGCCTTCTGCGACTACCCGGCCGAGCGCTGGATCCACCTGCGGACGACCAACCCGATCGAGTCGACCTTCGCCGCCGTCCGTCTTCGGACCGAGGCCACCCGGGGCGTCGGCTCCCGGGCGGCCGGACTCGCCAGGGTCTTCGAGCCGGTCGAGTCCGTCGCGGCATGAATGACCTCAAGCGATCTACAGGTCTTGGCAATTGCCCTCTGAGTGTCCGGACCGGCTCAAACGTTCGGTCAGGAAGGCGAGGATCTCGTCCCTGGCCTTCAGCGTGGGATGTCCGTCCTCGTCGACGAGGTGGGCGGTGACGACGCTGTGGGGGGACCCGACCACGTTGCGGAAGAACGGGGGCGGGTTCGTGTTCGCGGAACTGCCCGGAAGGACGCGGCCGTCGAAGGCGTCGCCGAGGAGTGCTCGGTACGCGGCGAAGCGCTGCCCGGTGCACCAGCGGTCGTTGTCGAAGCGGTAGGCGAGGACCTTCAGCCCGTCGCGCGCGATGCGGTCTTGGACCGCGCGCGCGTCCTCTTCGCTCATCTCGAGTCCGGCGGGATCGTCCAGCGGCAGTGACGGGTGGTTGACCACTGGCGCGATGACAGCCGGCTCGATCGCCATGGTGAGTGCGAAGTTGCCGGTGAAGCACAGTCCGATCGCACCGACTCCCGGACCGCCGCACTCGGCGTGGGCTTGGCGTGCCAGCCCGCGCAGCCATGCCGTGACGGGGCTGGTGCCGCCTCCCGCGAACGCGCGGAACTCGGCACTGACACACGCGCGACGGATCACCTCCTCACCGCCCTCGACCGTGGGACAGGCGCCGTCGACCCCGAAGAGTGAGGGGACGTAGACGGTGAAGCCCGCGTCCCGCACCCACCGTGCCAGCCGAAGGACGTCAGGACTGATGCCGGGCATCTCCGGCATCAGCACGACGGCCGGCCCGGAACCCGCGACATGCACCGTCTTCACCACCCCGTCCACGTCCACCAGTTGGTGGGAGAAGTCCGTGATCGCGTCGTCAAGACGTTCGTTGGGAGCGCTCATGGCGACAGCGTGGCCTGACGTACCCGCACCAGGCGATAGGCTGGATCGCCATGTGAAAGGGCGATCTCGCCATAGGCATGATGCTCGGGAGGCGAGCGTGAGCGCGCTGCGGGTTGGTGTCCTGGCCTATCCGGGCTGCTTCGCGTCCGAGGTGTTCGGCGTACCCGATCTGTTGACGATGGCCACGCACGTCGCCGGTCCGGACCACGCCGGCTACGAGGTGTCGATCGTTTCGCCTCGTCGTCGCGTCGCCGCATCAGGTGGTGCGGCGTTGGCCGTCTCTCCGCTGCGCGAGGTCGACGTTCTCGTCGTGCCGGGGTTCGAGCTCGTGCCGGGCCTCGACGTGGACGCGAAGCTCGTAGCCCTCGCCCCTGAGATTGCGGCGATCCGCTCACACGCCGCTGCGGGTGATGCCGTCGTCTCGATCTGCGTCGGTGCGTTCCTGCTCGCCGAGGCGGGGCTTCTCGACCGACGCAGGGCTACGACGGCATGGTTCCTCGCCGACGAATTGGCTCGACGCTGTCCGGGGGCTGATGTCCGACCGGAACGTCTGGTCGTCACCGACAAGGGGGTGACGACGACGGCGGCCTTCAGCGCCATGTACGACTTCGCGCTGGAACTCATCCGCCGACACAGCGGTGCCGACGTGGCACGGACAACCGCGCGGGTGGCGCTCGTCGACCATGCGCGGTCGTCCCAGACCCCATACGTCGACGCGCGGCTTCTTCCGCAGCCCGGAAACGAGTTCTCCCGCAAGGTCATGCGGCACCTCGACCAGAACCTCGCCGCCCGATACGACCTCGCCGCGTTGGCGGACACACTCAGGGTCAGCACTCGGACTCTGCTGCGGCGCTTCGCGGACGCGACCGGCCAGACTCCTCTCGAGTACCTGCAGTCGTCGCGCGTCCGTCGCGCCCGCCACCTCCTTGAGACCACGGACCGAACCGTCGCCAGCATCTCCACCGCGGTCGGGTACAAGGACTCCGGAACCTTCGCCGCTCTCTTCGCCAAGCACACCGGACGACGCCCAAGGGACTACCGCGCGACCTTCCGGCGTGGTGCCGACTGATGGCGGCCCTCCCCGGCGCGAGCTCGCCGGACTCCAACGATCGGTCACACCGCCCGTCGAGACCGCGGCCTGCTCATGATCGATCCACAGATCTTGACGATTGCTCGACTCCCCGTGCCCGTAACCCGTCGGGGCTCGACGGCCCCGCGTGACTCGCTGACAGATCTGCTTGGGATCATGCCCGCATGGACTTCGACCTCGCCCCACCGACCGGCGTCGGCCCGTTGCGGATCGGTATGACCCGGCATGAGGCCGACACGGCGCTGGACTCGCTCCGCGATCTCTCTGTGGTCTCGGAGTCCGATCGGCCGGGGCAGCACGTCCTCCGTCCCAGCGGGCTGATGATCAGCATCCACTGCATGCGCGACATGCTCGAAGCCGTCGAACTGTGGAGGCCGTCCTCTCGGACGGACCGAGTGTTGTTCCAGGGCGTGGACGTGTTCGCGCTTCCGGCCCGCGAGGTTGTCCGGCGCGTCGGTGAGTTCACCTCGATCGAGGAAGATCCTGACGACGACGCTTCGTTCATCGCCCCGGACTCGCTGTTGGGTTTCTGGCGTCCGTTCGCAGCCGACGATGAGCCGGAGGAAGAGCAGGGCCACTACTTCAGCTCGGTCCTGCTGGCACGGCCTGGCTACTACGACACCCCTGCTCAGGCTGCGGAGCGGCTCCAGCAGAGCTTGTGACGGGCCGGTCAGGAGCCAGCAGTGCTCGTTCCCGTAAGAGGCCGGATTTGAGCTTCAGGCGCCCGCTCTCCGGCAGGGCGTCGGGGTGGGACAGGATCCGGCCGATGACCGTGTGTGGGAACGGCGGACGGGCCGCAGGTGCGGTCGGGGCTGTGCGGAACGGCTGGAGGTAGGCGCGGGTGGTTCCGTAGCCGCAGGTGTAGCCGTGCGTCTTGATCTCCCCTGAGAGGGCCCCTGCGTTCGTGCAGCCCTCGGCCCCTCGCTCTTGCAGGTACGGCATGAAGTCGTCGAGCTGGTCCTGCGGCCCTGCCGCTATCCCCGGAACAGGTCAGGTCTTCCGGAGTCGTGGCGGTCGGCAGCCGTTGTACGGGCCGGTAGGCCATGCCGAGCTGACGCTGGATCGGACGTCGGCCGTGACCGGCTGCCGACAACGCGTGGACGGCGGTGTGCTTGGTGCGGGTGCGGTCGGTGAACCGATGCCCGGGCGCCGTCCGTCAGGCTGCGAGTGTGCCCGTCTCGCGATCAGGCAGGAGATCCACCGGCCGTACCGCTGCGTCAGCCCGGCTACCTGTTCGACGAAGGTCCGTCGTTCGCGCGAGGTGTTACCGCAGATGAACCGGCGGACCTGTAGACACAGGAGTCGCGTTGGTACGCGGCCAGGCCGGGAACGATGGCTTCGTACGCGGTGCGCTCACGGTGCGCGGTGTCGGCGCCGGCCCGGCTCATGGTGGCGGCGCGGCGGCCGACCTCTTCGGCGAGTTCGGGGAAGTCGCGGATGTTCTGCTTGTACGGGGAGGGCGTCACGCCCCCGAAGAGGTTCTCCGGTCGGTTGATGGTCATGGGGGTGCCGTCCCTCCTGGACCGCTCGAGTTCGGCGGTCGTGCGGGAAACGGTGCCGGCCGGTGCGTCGAGCCGGTCCCGTTCCGCGAGGAGGCGCTGATGGTGGCTTCGTAGGAGCGGCGCCCGCCGGCGCCGGTCCTGGCCGGCGGCAGCAGCCGGTCTCGTCGTAGTGGCGCAGTGTCCGGTCGGTGACGCCCGACATCCGGACCACCCCCGCAATCGAGCAGGTGGGTACGGGCTGCACCTGAGGCGGAACGGCCTCCGCCCGCCCAGGCTCGCCGAGAACAACGACGGCGAGCAGGCCTGCCCCGCCACACGGATCGCGAGGCCCGTCACGCTTTGCGGCCAGGCGAGCCGCGAGGTGCGGGGCTCGGTGCGTCGTCGAGCTGCCGGAGGGCTCCGGGGGATCCGGGAGCTACGGGGACCCGGGGGAGGGCCGAAGGAGCTGGAGTCCGGCGTACGGCGTCAGGCGAGCGTCGGCGTGGGGGCGGGCAGGTAGGGGGTGATGTTGCGCCAGGCGCGCTCGATGTACTCGTCCTTCTCGCCGACCGGGGCGACGTAGTGCAGGGCGCTCTCGGCGGCGTCCTTGCCTTCCAGTCGGGTGATGATCCAGGCGGCGAGGTAGGGGGAAGCCAGGCAGCCGCCGGCGGTGGCGATGTTGTCCTTGGCGTAGAAGGGCTGGTTGAGCACCTCGACGCCGGCCGCGACGACCCAGGGCTTGGTGATCAGGTCGGTGCAGGCGGGGACGTCGTTGAGCAGCCCGAGCTTGGCCAGGACGAGCGCGCCGGAGCACTGTGCCGCGATGAGTTGGCGCGAGGGGTCCAGGCCCCGCAGGACGCTCATGATCGCAGGGTCTTCGACGACCTCACGGGTGGCGATGCCGCTGCCGACGATGACGGCGTCAGCGGCGCACGCCTCCTCCAGCGTGGACATCTGCTCGATGACCACCCCGTTCATGGACGTCACCTTGGGGGTGGGGGTGGAGATGGTGACGCGCCAGTCGTCCGTCTTGATGCGGTTGAGCACGCCGAGCGCGATCAGGGAGTCGAGCTCGTTGTAGCCCTCGAAGGTGAGAATGGCGATGTGCATGGAGGCTGTCCTTCCGGTGAGCGCGGATCGACTGTGACGGTAGGGAACCGCGAGCAGGACAGCCAAAGAATTGTCATGAATACAATTCGGTCCATGGCAGCCCCGCGCTACAAAGCCCTGGTCGACGCACTCGCCTCCGACATCCGGACGGGGCGGCTCGCGGCGGGTGCGAGGTTGCCGACCCACCGCGCGCTGGCCGCCCGCGAGGGCATCGCGGTGGTGACCGCGACGCGGGTGTACGCCGAACTGGAGGCCATGGGCCTGGTCAGCCGGGAGCAGGGCCGCGGCACGTTCGTACGCGACCTCGCGGTTCCACCCGGCCAGGGCATCGACCAGCAGCTCGTCGCCACGGACGCGGTCGACCTCAGCTTCAACTATCCGTCGCTGCCCGGCCAGGCCGACCTCCTGCGCCAGGCCCTGCGAGAAGTGGCCGTCTCCGGCGATCTCGACTCGTTGCTGCGCTATCAGCCGCACTCGGGCCGACCCCAGGACAGGGCCTCGATCGGACGGTACCTGCGGCGCCGGGGGATCACCGCCGACGCGGACCGCATCCTCATCGTCAACGGCGCGCAGCACGGACTGGCCGTCACGGTCATGGCCACGCTCAACGCCGGCGACGTCATCGCGGTCGACGCACTCACCTATTCCGGCTTCAAGGTGCTCGCGCACGCCTTCCACCTCGACCTGGAGCCCATCCCCACCACCGCCGACGGGCCGGACCTCGACGCCCTGGAGAAGCTGTGCGCCACCCGACCGGTGCGTGCGGTCTACACCATGCCGACCCTGCACAACCCCCTGGGCTGGGTCATGACGGAAGCCGACCGCGCCCGCCTGATCGGGATCGCCCGGCGGCACGGCGTACTCGTCATCGAAGACGCCTCGTACGCCTATCTGGTCGAGAACCCCCCGCCGCCGCTGGTGGCGACCGCGCCGGACATCACCGTCTACGTCTCGGGGCTGTCCAAGAGCGTCGCCACGGGCCTGCGGGTGGGTTTCGTCCTCGCCCCGCCGACCACGGTGCCGCCACTCGAACGCGCGATCCGAACGACCACCTGGAACACCCCGGCCCTGACCACGGCGATCGCCTGCCGCTGGCTCGACGACGGCACGGTGGACCAGTTGGAGGCGCGGAAGCGAGACGACGCCAAGGCCCGCCAGGCCCTCGCCGCGCAAGAACTGGCAGGGCTACCGCTCGTCGGCCATCCCTCGTCCTACTTCACCTGGGTGCCGCTGCCCGACGACGCACGCGCCGACCGCCTGACCGCCACCCTCGCGCGCCACCGCATCTCGGTCACCACGGCGGAGCCGTTCACCACCTCGGCCCACACGCCGCAGGCGATCCGCCTCGCCCTGGGCTCGACCGACCTCCACAGCCTCCGAACGACGCTGCGCACGGTACGGCGCCTCGCCATCGAAGACGCCTTCACCTGAACCCGTTTGCACGCGGGCCGAAAAGCACACGGCCACCTCCTCGCCGGCGCGGCGGCCGTCGGCAGCCGAAGTGCCAGATCCGCCGTCGTCCGCACCACCAGCGGACGCTAGGCGACCCTGCTCTCCTCCACGAGACGGTCCCGCAGAAGCGCCACTGCCCGCTCGGCATCGTCCAGGAAGAGCCCCAGGCCCTCGATCGCCCCCTGCGTACCTCCGGATCGGGGTCGCCTGCGTAGGCGACGAAGGTGTCGGCATGCTCACGCGTCAGGTTCGCCGTGTCCGGGCAGATCGTGGAATCCTCCCCGTCCGGGCCGCAGATGACGGCATGTACCTCTTCAGCGCCGATCACTTCCCGCCCGATGCTGAGCACCAGCGCGACGACCTCCCCACGGTCAGGCGTCGCCGGATCGTCCGCCGTTGCGAACAGGAACGGCAGACTGGCCACCGTGCTCGAATGCACGCTCCCTTGATGGAGCACCGCGCCGTAGAAGTTGCCGAACGCCTCCTCCCGTACGTCGGGATCGGGCGAGACCATGTCGCGCAGCCATCCCGGCACGTCGTCGGCCGGCCCGTAGGCGTGCTCCAAGGACGCCCAGTCGATGCCCTCCAAGTCGCTTCCGTCTTTGGGTCGTCCCGGTCAGGAACACGTTCGGCGTGGAGGCCGTGATCGCGGTGCAGGTCCCGGGCACCGAGAGCGGGGGGCTGGACGAGGTCACTGCTGCGCGGTTCCGCGACAGCGTGAAGCCGCCGCCGAATTTGGCCGGTCGACGGTCGATGGGGTTGGGTACGCATGTCAATGAGTTCGATCATGGTCCGGTCGTCTCCGGGCATGGTCAAGGTATCGGAGGAGTCCGGTGAAGGCTGTAATACGGGGGGCCGCCGTCGCGGCGGTAATGGCGCTTGCCCTGACCGGGTGCAAAGACGGGAGCGCCCCGGCGGAAGGCGCGGCGAAGGGCAGCCCGAACACGGGAGAGGCGACGGCGAAGCCGCCCGCCAAGGGAAGCGGAGAGCCGTCGGCACCCGCTGACGCCAAGGGAGGCGGAGAGTCGTCGGCACCCGCCGACAGCAAGGGCGTGACGCCGAACTTCCCGCCGGTCTGGGTGGACGCGACGGGCCTGTACTACGCGCTACCGTCCGACGGCAGCGTCGGCGACGTCATGGTCGGGGGTGATCCCGTCGTGGTCCAGGGCGACGATGTGGTCAAGGGCTGCTCCAAGCTGACGCAGTCGCCGTGTGCCGGGATTCAGGCGATCGGGAACAGGGACATGGAGGCCCGGGGCTCCGCGGACGAGGCGCGAGTGGAGTTCACCCTCTTCACCTTCGCCACGGCGAAGGACGCGTCCACGACGATGAAGGACCTGGCGGAGCACGAACGCAAGGAGAGCGCAGAGTACGGCGAGCCGGCGAAGCCGGTGACAGTGGACGCCGGCGCAGACGAGACCGAGGCGATGCAGGACGGCGACAGGTTCGATGTCGTCATGCGCATCGGCGCCGTCGTGGCGCACCTCCACGCGAGCGACACCGAGCTCGGCAACGTGGAGTATGCGGCGAAGGTCCAGATCGCTCGCGTGAAGTCCGTCTCGAACGGCATCAACCCGGACCGCTGACCCCCGGGCGGTTCGCGAAAGGGCCCCTGTCGGCACCCGAAGTGTCGGGAGGGGCCCCTCTTCCAGCCGCAGGAGTCCGGGCTCCGGTACAACTTCTGGGCTCTGTCGCACTTTGCTGGTGCCGTTGGGTGAGCACCGCTGCTGACGGTGATCCGTCCAGTTCGCGGCGAGGTCAGTGGTCTGTTCTCAGAAAGGCGGCGGAGACGGAGCGACGTTCTGGGTGGGCGCGGGGGTCAGATCCACCAGGCGTGTTCCGCTGTGTCCCTCTCTGACCACCGAAAGTGCGACAGAGCCCGGATGGCCACCGCGCCGGCCACCGGTGCGTTCTGGGCCGTCGGCTTCGCCATCGTCACCGCCGCCGCGGGACCGGCCCGCTCCACCCGGGCCGTCGGCGTCATGATGGGCGGCCTGACCCTGGCCAATGTCGTCGGTGTACCGATCGGCTCCTTCGTCGGCCGGTACACCGGCTGGCGCGGCCCCTTCTGGGCCTTGGCTGCCCTCGCGGGTCTCGCGGCGGTGTTCGTCCGCCGCTTCATCCCCCGTACGGAACGGCGGGCCGGGATCTCGGTACGGGCCGAGGTCCGCGCCCTGCGGCAGGGCCGGCTGTGGCTCGTCCTGGCCGCCGCCGTACTGGTCATGGGCGGTGTCCTGGCCACGTACACCTACCTCACCCCGCTCCTCACCGACCGCGCCGGCGTCCCGGCCGGAGCCGTCCCCCTGGTCCTGATCGCCTCCGGACAGGCGCCCTCCCGCCTGCGTGCCAACCTGGTCCGCTTCGCCCCGGGCGCCCGTATCCACTGGCACACCCACACCGTCGGACAGACCCTGCACGTCGTCTCCGGCGTCGCCTCCATCGGCACCCGCGACGGCACCGTCCTCGAAGCCCACCCCGGCGAGACCGTCAGCTGCCCACCCGGAGAGGAGCACTGGCACGGCGCGGCCCGCGACCGCGTCATGGAACACATCGCGATCCGGGAAGCCACAACGGACGACACTCCGGAGACGACCTGGGCCGACCCCGTCACCGACACGCAGTGCAACAGCCCCGCATACGCAACCACCGAGAGGTCCCGAGCGAGGAAAGGGAACACCACTTGGACCGAATGACGCGCCCCGCCGGCTGAGCAGCCCCCCGCGGAGCCGCACCCGGCACGAGGCATGAGCGAACGGCCAGGACAGCCCGACCCGACACCCTGACCACTGTCACCGCAGCCTCCAACCCCGCAACACATCCGCCAAGGACCCGGCCGGGTGACTGCCCCCGAACACCTCACACCACCGCACCTACGTCGCGACCTGAGCCGCCACCAAGCCCCGCCGGAACCTCGCCACCGACGAGAAGAAGCGCCAGCCCCTCCTCACTCACTCCCTCCCACGCGGCTCCGGGACGACGACTTCATACGATGGCTCCGTGCTCCGGACGAAGCGGTGGTGCAGGGGAAGGCCCTGCCCCCTGACCAGAAGCAGCGCGCGGAGCTTCCCCGCCCCGGGGAGCGCTCCAACGAGCCCGTACGGGAACGGGCCGTTACGGTGGTGGAGCGCTCCCGATGAGCGCGTTCCCGAGCGGCCCCACGTACTTCGCACGGCGTGGGGCCGCTGATCCTCGGCTCGTCCCTGGCAGACAGCTGAGCGGCAGCCAGGGGCGAGCGGATCAGCCAGTCGCGGGGGCGGCTCGTCCGCTGCTCCGATGTCGTAGGCGCGCGCCTCTGGGACGAGCGGCAGTACGACCAGGCGGGAGCCGCAATCAGGGGGCGGGGGTCCCGCGGTGCTCCTCCTTTAGGATCGGCCGGGTAAGGATTCGGTGAGAGACGGGTTGGGTGATGGGCGGCACAGTCACGGCGGTGAGCCGCAGCGCGACCTATGCGTTCAGCAAGCCGAACCGAGGAGCGATCAACCTTCTCGCCGGGCTGGGCGTCGAGGGGGATGTCCATGCGGGGGAGACGATCCGCCATCAGTTCCGCATGACCTACGAGCCGGATCTGCCCAACCTGCGCCAGGTCCACCTGATGCATGCGGAGCTCTTCGACGAGCTCGCGCTCAAGGGCTTCGACGTCTCCGCCGGTCAGCTCGGGGAGAACATCACCACGCGCGGCGTCGACCTGCTCGGGCTCCCGACCGGAACACTGCTGCATCTGGGCGGTGAAGCGGTGGTCGAGGTGACAGGGCTGCGGAATCCGTGCGCGAAGATCAACGACTTCCGGTCGGGACTGCTCGGCGAGATGTTCTCCTTCGAGCCCGACGCAGAGGAACTCACCTTCAAGTCAGGCGTGATGGCGGTCGTCCGCCAGGGCGGCCCTGTGACGCCTGGTGACACCGTCGTGATCGAACTCCCGCCGACTCCCCACCGGCGATTGGAACGTGTCTAGACAGGGGGGAGAAACCTTCCCGGTAAGGGGAGCCTGCCTGATCAGATCAGATCAGATCAGATCCGACGTGATCTGCCCGCTCCCTCCCGCACACGGGCCGTCTGTTCCCCGTTCGTGCGGGCTCGGGCTGGTCGTTGGCGGTGTGGCTGTCGGCACCCGCGTACCTGTCTGCCGATGCCGCCTGGCCGTGGTCGATACTGCCTGTATGGGGGATCACGACACCGTCCGGGTGCGTCTGCGCGCCGCTCTGTGCGCCGACGATCCGTGGAGCGCGTTGCACGCGCTGAACACCGACCGGCCCGGTGGCCTCGCCGAGGCGGTCGAGGAGTTGTACCGGTCGGATACGGACCGGGCTGTCTTCCGCCCCCACCTCGCCTGGCTCCTTCGGGCGCTCGGCGGGGCCGGGGACGAGGTGTTGCTGCGGTTGTTCGCCGAGCCCGCGCTCACCGCCGACGATCGTCAGGACCTGCTGAGGGCCGCCGTGGCGCGCGGGCTGCGGCTGCCCGCGGAGCTGCTGCGCACGTACGGGGAGGAGGCGCCGGCGTCCGGTGGGAGCGATGGGCGTGCCGACGGCACGCCCGCCCCTGAACTCGTCGATGCCATGGGACTCTCCGGCGACCCGTCCTTCGCCCCGAGCCTCGGTGCCCTCCTTGGAGATCCTGCTGTGCGCGGCCGCGCCGCGCTCGCGCTGGGCCGCCTCGGTGTCCGCGAGTGGACGGCATCGATCGCCGGCCGGCTGTCCGGGGTGACCGGACTCGACCACGCCGCGTTCACCGTCGCGTTGGAGCTGATGGGGGATCCCACCGCCGTGCCGTACCTGCTTCGATGGCTGGCCGAGAGAGGCGAGGAGCGGGTGTACGACGTCCACCACGCGCTCGTACGGCTCACCGGGCGGGACCCGCTCCTGCCGGAGCGGGCGAGCGGGGCGGCGTACGCGGCGGCCGTGCGTGCTGTCTGGGCCGACGGGCGCACCGAGCGCGAGCCCGTGGTGGTGCGGGACGCCGTCGTCGAGTCCGGCGTGTGGGCCCGGTTCTCCGTCGACGGAGGAGCGGGCCGGATCAGGGTCGCCTTCGACCTGCCGTCGCCCGGTTCTTCCTGGCCGCGCTGGGACCGGTCCCTGACGGTCGACGGGAAGCCGCTGTACCGGGTCGGATCGTTCTGCGGCACGTGCGAGCTGGGCCTGACGTTGCTGGGCTGGCCGGGCGACGAGGCGGCCCGGATCGCGGCCGGCATGCGTGGGCGGCTGGCCGACCTGGACCGGCTCGACACCGCGCTGCTCGCCGAATGGAGCCCCGTACTCGGTGAGCTGGAGACCGGTCATTACCGTGCTCTTCTGCTCGACCTCCCGCTGGAGCGGGTGTCCGATCCGGCCCGGTCGTGGTGGTACCGCCGCGTGGCGGCCCGGGCGGAGGAGGACGGCGACGACTCCGAATACGGCGAGGACCGTCCCGAGGACCACTGGCCCGGCGTCCCGCACTTCCAGCTCACCGCGCCCGTTCCGGGCGGCCGGGTGCCGTTCACGTACGGCGCCCTCCTGCCCTCGCAGCCGCCGCAGGCGTTCGACCCGGCGGCCGTCGCCCGGCACGCGGCCGCCATCGCGGCGGGAAAGCGTCCCGCCGCCGTGGTCCTCGGCTGGATCGACGACCGGTACGTGGAGGCCCGCCACAAGGAGCGGTGGCTGGTGGGTGCGGTACTCGACGGTCATCACCGGCTCGCCGCGTACGCAGCCGCCGGCGTGCCGGCCCGGGTGCTCCTGCTCGCCCGCGTGGGCGGAGGCGGCGGCGCCGACGGCGGCCTGGAGGGACTGGCGGAGGTGGCCGCGGCGTACGGCTGCCACCAGGACCGACGGCGCCGCCGCGAGCGGGCATGAACGTGCGGGCCGGTACGGACACGAGTGGCGGCCAGCCCTGTCGTTCGCACGCCGACCATCATGACCATCACCGGGCCTGCTCACCGTCGACGCCGCTGTACGCGGAGAACGCGGCGCCGGGCTCGACCACATCGCCCTCGTCGTACATGTCTCCGGCCCAAGGGCGGGAGCGGTGGGCTTCGGCACCACGCGTCGCCCGGCGGCCGCGTGAATGCCGGCGAGGAGAAGCAGCGGCAGCCCACCCCCGTTCAGGGGCGAACGGCGCGAACGTGGTCGGCCGAGAGATGCAGCTCGTACGGCAGGCAGCAATCGGAGCAGAGGGTCGCGACGAGGGTCCCGCAGGCGCACAGCTGGTTCATTCCGCCGTCCGGGGTCGCTCCGCAGCAGGCGGGGGATGCGTGCCGCAGCTCCAGGCCGCGCGCATCGTCCGGGTTGATGACGATGTTCCCTCGCGGGCCCTGCGACACCAATGGCTTTCCCTCCACGTTCCAGTGCTCCCCATGGCGCGGCATCACGGGCCCGGGCACCTCGGCGACGGCCAAGGGCGCACCGTACGGCTCCGTCTCGATCGCGTAGCAGCCCGACGGCACGGTCGCCGGCGACGGGCCCGGTTCATCCGCGTCCCACCACGCGTAGTACGGAGCCTCGGGAACAGAGGGCAGCCGTGTGAGCGGCCCCGTCAGCGCGGCTCCACATGCCGTACAGACGAACACCACCGCTTCGGCCCCCGCGGCCCCGGGGACGACGAACTGATCCTGGTCTTGCTGATCGTGCATGCGCTGACGGTACGTGGCGCGCTGCCAGGCCGCCCGACCGCCCTCCCCGGGCAGCGCATGACACCGCCGCGGGGCGAGCGATCAGGAGCTGTTGAAGCTCGGTTCCGGCACAGATCTCGGGGAGCGGTCGTGGAGGGGGACGGTTCCGTTCGGTTGGAGGGAGGCGGAGGTGTACGCGCCCGGGTCCGTCAGCGTTCCCGCATTCTGGTCCACCACCAACCGAACGTCGCGGACTCGATGTGGTTCGGCTCGGGCAAGGTACGGCGCTCCAGTTCTTCGTCGATGCGCGTGATCAGTCGGCCCAAGTCCCTTTTGGCTCCCGGCGGAAGGTGCCGCATCGCCCACTCCAGGTCGTCACGGGCATCGTTCACCCCGGGCGAGCAGAACGCGGAGGCGTCCAAGTACCGGCCGGGCCGTGCGAAAGCCCACTCGATACAAGAGAGCGCGTCAGCGACCGCGTTGGGCCACATCTCCTGGTCCTCGACCCTGCGGATCGCCGCACGAGTCCGCGCGGAGACACCATGGACCCTCAGGACCGGACACCGCCGTCGTGGCCGCCACCGCTCTGCGCGGACGGCCTGGGGACGCCTACGCGGCATCGCCCTTTCGGATCAACATGAGGCCATCCTGCCACGGGCCTCACGGCTACCGGTGGGTCGATGGGAAGTCGTTCCGATTCCCACGGAACGTTCCGGACGGCGAGCTGCTGGCGGCGCTCGTCGCGCACGAGCAATTCCGCGATGACTACGCAGGCGGCGGCATCGATCCTGAGGGGATCCGGCACGGTCCGTACTGGCGCGGGAACGTCACGGCGCGCGCCTACGAGCCGATCGGCAACTCCGAGGCGCTACGGACGCTCCGCGCCTGGACCGACCGGCACGGGTCCGTCCCGGAGTCCCTGGAGGAGGCGCTCGCCTCGGCGGTGTGCGCCGTGATCGACACGGCCACCCACTGCTACCACCTCCGAGATCTGGGGCCGAGGGCGTTTCACGACTGGGGCGGTGTGCACATGGACTTCCACGAGTACGTCGCCGTCGACCATGAACGGTCGTTGCTGACACTGCTGGTCGCAGCTGACGACTGACCCGTCGGGATTTCAAGCGACAGACCGAGACCGTTCACGGAACCGCGACCAGACCCTTGAGAACGAACAACCAGAGCGGCTGCTCCTCCTCCTCGCTTATTCCGGGCATGGATGAAGTGGGGAGAGCGGGGGAGTGTGAACATGGCCCATCCTCAGGATGTCGGCCTGACTCACGTGCCACTCGCCTTCGTCCCGCACACGAGGACGGCCGTGCGGCGTCCCGTCGGCTCCGGGCAGCCGACGCCACGGAAGGCGTGCCGGCTCGCGGACGATCACCAGCTTCGGATGGTCAGTGCGGCACTCCAACGCGACGTACAGCCACCAGTTCTCGCCGCAGCCGCTCATCGCGCTGTACTGCCGGTCGTAGATCGACACGCTCGTCGGTCCGCCCCGCCCCTTGACCTCGATCAGCCGGGCAAGTGAACCGTCCGGATTTCGCGAGACGAGATCGCACGTGACCCGTCGGCTGGATGTCCACTGCCGCACCTGGGGCCCGAGGCCGGGTGGCCAACCGTGGCCGACGTCCGTCACCCGTCGGCCCTGCGCCTGCTCGTACTCGACGGCCAGGCTCACGGCGATCCGCTCTGTCTGGTTGGTGCTCATGCGCCGGATCCTGCCATGCGCCACCGACAGTCTTCGGACGTCAGGCAACAGAGTGGCAGAGCAGCCGCCTGGGCGGCTTCGGATGGATCATGTTGTGCCGCCTCTCGCCCGCGACTGCGAGGCCCTCACACCGGCTCCGAAGCCATGATCCGCATCGCCTCGATCGACAACCTCGCCCACCACATGACGGACGAGACGGAACTGACCCGTCGAGGGGTGTACCAGGGCGTCAAAGGTCGACCTGCCCGCTTCAAGCACCCTCTGACCCGGCCCCGGCGTGGTGGTACTGGGTTCACCATGGATGCGGATACAAGATCCATGGCAGGCCCGTGTTGAGGTGCTCTAACGTCGAGCCATGACGATTCCACCCCGGTTGGGGCGCCTGGCACGGCGGGTGCGGCGGGACACCGGCTTCCTGGCCACGGGTGTCCCGGTGCACCTGGCGCTGGTGCCCGTGTGGGCCTGGGGCGCGACGACCACTGCCAGGACGGGGAACTGGGCGCTCACGCTCCCGGTGTCTGTCGCCCTGGTCCTGAGCGGCGTCCCGGTACTGACGGCGGTTCAGCGGTACCGGCACCGGGCGCTGCTCGGGGTGGACATCCATCGCTCGGCGCCCGTGCCGCAGCGGTGGTCGCCGACCACGGCCCTGCGGTGGCTCTCCTCGCCGCGCGCCTGGCGCCAGGTCGGGTACCACCTGCTGCTGGGCCCGCTGGTGGCCTTGTCGGAGCTATTGGTGCTGGTGGCGGCGGTGGTGGGTCTGGCGGGCGCCACCGGGTACGGCTGGGTGTGGGCGCTGCCGGTCGGGGTGCGGCGCGACTGGTTCGGCTGGGCGACGCTGATGCCGTGCTACACCGTGCTCGGCCTCTTTCTGCTGTCCCTCCTGCCCTGGCTCGCCGGGGTGGTGGCCCGGGCGGAGTCCCGCTCCGCCGCGGCGCTGCTCGGACCCAGCCGGGCCGATCGGCTCCAGGAGCGGGTCGCGTACCTGGCGGACAGCCGCACCGACCTGATCGAGGCGGTCGATGCCGAGCGCCGCCGGATCGAGCGCGACCTGCACGACGGCACCCAGCAGCGGCTGGTCTCGCTGGCGGTCAACCTGGGACTGGCCATGGCCGCCCGCCCCGACCTGCCGGGCGAGGCCCGTGAGGTACTGGCAGAAGCGCACCTGGAGGCGAAGGCGGCGATCGCCGAACTCGGCGATCTGGTACGCGGATTGCACCCGGCGGTGCTCGAAGACCGGGGCCTGGACGCGGCGTTGTCCGGACTGGCCGCCCGAGTTCCGCTGCCTGTGCGCCTGCGGGTCGAGCTGCCGGAACGGGCGGCGCCCGCCGTGGAGTCGGTCGCGTACTTCGTGATCTCCGAGGCGCTGGCGAACGTGACCAAGCACGCCGGCGCCTCGCGGGTCGAGGTGACGGTCCGACGGGTCGGGACGGTCCTGCGGGTGAACGTCACCGACGACGGGCTGGGCGGCGCCGACCCCTCCGGTGGTACGGGGCTGAGCGGGCTGGCCAAGCGGGTGGGCTCCGTCGACGGCACCTTCCGGCTCAGCAGCCCCGTCGGGGGACCGACGACCGTGACGGTGGAGCTGCCGTGCGCGCGGTGATCGCCGAGGGCTCGGTGCTGTTGCGGGTCGGCCTGGTCAAGGTGCTGGAGATGGGCGGCTTCCAGGTCGTCGCGGAAGTCGGCGATGCGGAAACGCTGTTGGCCGCCGTCGAGAAGCACCAGCCCGAACTCGCCCTGGTGGACGTCCGGATGCCGCCCACCTTCACCGGTGAGGGCGTGCGGGCGGCCGCGGTGATCCGCCGCGGCGACCCCCTGGCCGTCCTGACCCCGCGCGAGCGGGAGGTGCTGGCCCTGATGGCGGAGGGCCGGTCCAACGCCGGCATCGCCGAGGCGCTGACGGTCAGTGAGAGCGCGGTGGCCAAGCACATCAACGACATCTTCGCCAGACTCGACCTGCCGGTGGCCGATGCGGAACCACCGTCGGGTGCTCGCCGTGCTGCGCTTCCTGGGCGCGTCCAGGGGCTGAACCCCGGGGGGTACGCCTGCCGTCATCACGGCGACGGGCTCGGCGTCGGCCCACGCTGCGCCGCGTCCGGGGCACGGGGATGCTGACCACGGTGGCGTTGGCGTCCCGGCTGCCGTTGGAGGCGTCGCGGCAGTTGTCCACTCCGATGCGGACTTCGACGTCGGGCCCGCTCGGGTAGGCGAACCGCACGTCCGTGACCGTGTGCGCGTTGCTGACACACCGCATCGCGCCCTTCGGCGCGGCGTCGAGCGAGGCGACCAGGGCACTCACCCGCGCGCTCGACAGGCGGCCAGAGCGGGTGAGTACCAGGGCGTCCGCTCTCCCCGGGGCCGGGGCCGGGGACGATGGCCGCTTGTAGAGGCAGACCCAGGCCGAGACCGGTGAGGCCGGAACCATCGCGTCGGCGGCTCCTGGGCGCTGCGAAGCGTTCAACGGCCCAAGTTGTGCCGGGCACGGGCGATCGGCGCCCGTCGCCTCCACCCGCACCGTGTCTCCAGGCCAGCTTGCCGACATCGTGACAGCCGACACCGCGCCCGCTGCGATGACCAGCACCGCGCCGCCCGTGCCGAGCAGTGTGAGCCGCCGCCGGCGGCGCCGTGCACCGGCTGCGACGCCGGCGAACAGGTCCGCGTCTCCAGAGGGGAAGGCCGCCGCGGCGTCGCGCAGCAGGGCCCGGACAACTGTCTCCTCGTGGTTCTGCTCGTTCATGCCACCTCACCTGGGGTCTCGGACAGCATCGCGGCCGACACCAGCCGTCCACGTTCTCCATCCGGCTGATCCGCTCCCACCGCGGCCACACCCTCACCGGTGCGCTCTGTACAAGGCCATGCGCCGGACGCGGATCACCTGTGATCAGGTAAGCCGAACGAAGCAGCGAGGCCTGGTGCCCGTTCACGTACTCCTGGAACCCATCCGGCTCCCGCCGCGTCGCCCCACCACCCCTCTCGAAGGACGTTACTGACTTCGGCTTGTCAGGATGACGTTGGGGTGTCGAGGGTCAGGCCGGTGCCGGCTAGGAAGCCGTCGAGGGTCTCGTGCCGGTACTGCAGGCGTTCGAGCCGGTTGCGGGCGAGGGCCTCGAGTCGGTCGAGGGCGACCACGGCGAGGTTGGCCAGGCTGCGCTTGACGTGTGCCCAGACCCACTCCACGGGGTTGAGGTCCGGCGAGTAGACGGGCAGCAGGAACACCGTCAGCCAGGCACGTTCGGCGATCAAGTCGCGCATGGCGTGGGAGACGTGGGTGTTCAGACGGTCCCAGACCAGCACGATCGGCGCCTTGACCAGCTGGTGGACGCCGTCGATCAGCGCGATGAAGTCGCGCTCGCCCATGCTGCGGCGCTTGCCTCTGCCCGCGGGATGGGATCGCAGACGGTGGCACAGCCGGGTACGGGAGCCGGGCCGCATGGCGATCAGCCCGGCCACCGACAGACGTCCCGAGCGCCGGCCGCTGACCGTCACCACAGGGGTGCGGCCCCGTCGGCCCCAGGTGCGTCCTTTGGGCGGCCGGCGGGTGAAGCCTGCCTCGTCCTCGAAGCAGATGTAGCCCCCGCAGGCCGCCCGCGCTCTTCTACCTCCGCCCAGGTCGCCTCCTTCCACGCAGTGACGGCCTGCTCGTCGCGCTCAGCGACCTTCCGCGCGGGGACCTGCGGGCTGAAGCCGAGCCGGTGCATCAGCCTCGTGGCGCCCGAGACGCTGTAGGAGACGTGGAACTTCCGGCCGATCAGCGTGGCCACCCGCGCCGCGGTCCACACCTGGTCCTCCACCCAACCGTGTTCTGCTGGGCCCTGTTCCAGGTACACGGCCAGTTTCTCCAGGCAGCGCGGGGAAAGCGGCATCGAGATCCGCTCGGGCCGCGGGAGGCCAGTGCCCCGGCCTCACCCTCCCGCCACCATTGGTGCCACTGGTAGGCCGACTTCGGGCTCACCCGCAGTCGTCGCGCGACCTCCGGTGCCTTGACTCCCCGCTCGAACAGCTCGGCCGCCTGGATCCGTACCACTTCCCGGCGCTCACGGCCCGCGGCGGTCAGCCCGCCCCCATCCGCATATCTCACACACCACCGGATACAGCCACCGCTCCAGACCCATCAGGGCCTTCGCGAAGGTTCACCCTGACGAGCCGAAGTCAGGTAGTCAATCGTGATGGTTCGGGAACGGCGGCGGAGCGGTGTGGCCGGCGGGGAGGTTCCCGGTGAACATGAACTCCTCCAGGGCCGTCACGAGCGCGGTCCGGCTCCTGGTGGTCCAGGTGCCGAGAGGGGCGGGCTCGCGGGTGCTCCGTCCCTTCCGTCCGAATCCGGCGAGCCGGAGGAAGTCGACGCCGTAGGCCCCCTTGGGATCGCCCTCCGGCTCCCAGCGCGCGTCGAAGCAGAGCCCGTCGTGCACCCGGTGGCCGCTCACCAGCGCGGAGCCGTAGAACCACTCGATGGTCTCCGGTGAAGGGTCCACGGCGTAGAGGCTGTTGATGTCGATCCGCCAGCCGGGTGCCACGCGCAGGGGCTGCAGCCCTCGCCAGACCTCGCTCATGCCGTCCGCCGTCCGTTCGTCCGTCCGGCGGCGCGCTCGCGGGCGTCCGCCGTGATCGTCCCGTCCACGGGGACCCCCCTCGCATGGTAGGCCGACTTCGGGCTCACCCGCAGTCGTCGCGCGACCTCCGGTGCCTTGACTCCCCGCTCGAACAGCTCGGCCGCCTGGATCCGTACCACTTCCCGGCGCTCACGGCCCGCGGCGGTCAGCCCGCCCCCATCCGCATATCTCACACGCCACCGGATACAGCCACCGCTCCAGACCCATCAGGGCCATCGCGAAGGTTCACCCTGACGAGCCGAAGTCAGTAAGTGCCGTTTTTGACGGTTCGGTATCGCTCGATCGTGGTGTCCACTGTGGTTCCGGGGAAGGCCTGCTGGATCCCAGGTGGCGCCACAGTTGCCATAGGACGACATGCGTATCCGAGTGATCCGGCGGATGATCAGTGGGCCTTGATCGAGCCCGTGATCACGTCGTGGAAGCAGGAGGGAGTGGCGCGGTCGGCGACCGGCGATGCGGGCTCGTGCGACCTGCGGGAGGTTGTGAACGCGCTGTTCCCTCAGAACCGGACCGGCTGCCAGTGGCGCTACCTGCCCCATGACCTGCCGGCCTGGTCGGCGGCGTTCTACTGCTTCACCCTGTGGCGCGAGCACGGCTTGGACCAGCAGATTCAGGAACTGCTGCGCTGCCAGGTGCGCGAGCGGGTCCGCCGATTAGCGGACCCGTCCCTGGTCGTCAGCGACACCCAGTCGCTGCGGACGGCCGCCGGAGTGGCGAAGAGGACCCGAAGAGGAGCACCGGACTGGACGCGGCCGAGAAGCCACCGGGGCGCAAGCGCGCCCTGGCAGTGGACGTGCTCGACCTGGTCATCGGCGTGGTGGTCCTGGCCGCCTCCGCCCACGAGAACACCGCCGGCATCGCCCTGCTCGACCAGGCTGCCGAGCGCTGCGGCAACCGCCTGGAGCGCCGGTCAGGCGGCGATGGCGTCCGAGAGTTTACGGAGCAGCGGACGGTGGGGGTGATGGGGGGCCTGTTCTCTGACCGTTTCCATGGACACGCCGATCGATTGCAGTTCCTTGCGGCTCACCGCCTCGCGTACCCGGGGGAACCAGTCCTGCTCCTCCCTGTGCAGGTGCCGCTCGATGGTGTCCATCATGACGCGGGCCTTCGCGTCGTAGGCGGGGTCCTCGGGCGACATCGAGGAGAGCTCGCCGGCCAGCATGTCGCAGACGTGATGCTCCTCGTGGAGTTCGAGGGTCGTGGGGCGTATGTCCGGGGCCGCGGTGCGGATCCGTGGGTACATGACCTCGTCCTCGACGTACTGGTGCACGGTGACGGCCTCGACGAGCTGGTCCATGATCTTCGCCCGGGGGTCGGTCTCGTCCGTGCCCGCGTCGTAACGGTTGGAGCGGTAGGCCCGGATCAGCTTCCTGATCATCTTGTGTTCTTCTCTGGCCTTCACGATGGCGTCGGTCGACATGGCGCTGCTCCTCTGCGGCGGGGCCTCTGTATGGGCGACTGCCCGTGGGGCGCCATGCCATGCGTCGACCGGGCGGTCGGGAGCCTCGCGCTCCTCGCCCAAGGCGCCGCTCTCGGAGGGGAACTGCGTCTACCGACCCCCGGGCCCCCCGGGGGGACCCCCCGGCAACCCCCGGGCCAATGTAGTTGCCTTTGAGTTACGGGGATCGTTGCCCCGCGTGTGACGGGGCGGGACGCGGGCCAGCGGGTGCGGATCGGGATCCTGACGAAGGTGTTCACCGCCGAGCCGGTGCACGCGGCGACAGCCGAGCACGACCGAGCCGAGCGGCGCCGTCGTCTCCTGCCGGCGCGGCTGGTCGTGTACTTCGTCCTGGCCCTGTGTCTGTTCGTCAGGGAGTCGTACGGGGAGGTGCTGCGGGTGCTGACCAGCGGCATCCCGGGCGGCCGGTCCCTCGCGCGGGTGAACCGGTCGTCGTCGTGCCGGGCTCGCGCCCGGCCCGGGGAGGACGTGCTGGAGACCGTGTTCCGCCAGGTGGCCGGCCCGCTCGCCACCCCGGACACGCCCGGAGCGTGGTGGCGGCGGCTGCGACTCCTCGCCTGGACGGCACCCAGTTCGATCTCCCGGATTCGACGAGCAACGGCGACACCTTCGACGGTCCCTCCGCCACCGGCGGCGTCCCCTTCGGCTTCCCCCAGGTCAGGGCGGTGGTCCTCGCCGAGATCGGAGCGCGCGGAGTCTCGATGCCCGCCTGGGCGGCTACCGCGACGGCGAGCGCAGCCTCGCCTACCCGTTGGCCGGCTCCACCGGCCCCGGCGGCCTGGTCATCGCCGACCGCGGCTTCTGGGCGGTCGAGTTCGCTCACGTCTTCACCGTGGCGGGCGCGGATCTGCTGGTCAGGCTCCAGTCCAGCCACCTCGGCACCGCCCGGGAAGAACTTCCGGACGGCTCGTACCTGTCGATGGCGCGGCCGGGCAGGAGGTCCGGCTCCGCGCCGCGTGGGAAGGCCGGATGCTGTCCCGGCACGTGATCTACCGCGTCATCACCTTCGCGAACGACGGCAAGGTCGCCCACCTGGGCACGACGCTGCTGGACCCCGAGCAGTACCCGGCCGCCGAGCTGGTCGCGCTCTACCGGGAGCGCTGGGAGAGCGAGCTCGCCTTCGACGAGATCAAGAACCCCCCGGCCCCGGCGGGCCGATCAGGTCGCGGACACCGGAGGGCGTCCGGCAGGAACTGCGGGCCTGCCTCGCCGTCCACCACGCGATCCGCCGGTTCGCCCACACAGCGGCGCTCGCCCGCCCGACGGTGGACGCCGACCGTGTCTCCTGCCTGAAGTGCGTCCGCGTCATCCCGTCCCTACTCGGATCGACCGCCACCAAGCTCACCCGCTCCTACACCGGCGCCGGGCAGGAAGCACCCAGCCGCCTCCTACCGACCCGTCGCAGCCGGGACTGCCCACGCGCGATCAAGAAGCCGAACCGCTGGCGTGTGCTGAGGACCCACGCCAGACGTGGCACCGTCCAACCCGACCGTGGTCCCACAACCCAACCGCGAAGCCGGAGAGTACCCGCCGGGCCGGAAAACCGGTGCTCAAGGGAACGCGAACCCCGGCGCCGGCTTAGCAGATCTCTCCCGGTCACCTCTCGGACCAACGGACATGCTTACGCCGGGATCCAACGTGCCGCGCGAGCGAGAACGTCGCAATAGGCACGAGGGCCGTAACGAGGGGGAGCACCAGAGCGCCCCCGACCGTCGCCACCGCAGCCGTCTGTCCGGCGAACACACATGTGCCATCGTCGTCGCACCGTACTTTGCGAGAGTCCCCGACCGCCATGCCCGCGTCTCCCGACCTCAGGCGACTCGCTACAACTGTGCGCCCGTCGTCGGGGGTGAACGTCCCGGTGCAAACAGTGCTTGAACCGCCACGCCCGCTGCTCTCGGTCTTGCAGGCCGTGGCGACGAACCGACCCGGTCTCCCGTCGAAGCCCATACCGATCCTGGCTTCTTCCCACGCCTGCAGACTCGCCGATACCCCGCCAGCCATGGCGAACGCCCCGACCAGGACGATCAGCGCCCGCAGGGCCCACTTCGTTCCCGCCGTCAGCTTCCTCTCGCCCATGGGTCACACCCTGCCAGGGCAAGCTTCCTCGGTCATTGCCTCAACCTGGCAACGAAGACTGCTGCTTCATGCCAGAACCGACCCCACGGGGAAGGTCAGTCAGCAGTCGTCCGGTGAGCTGCACGGGGCAACAGGTGGCCGGGACGCTGAAGCAACTGCATTGGCCCCGGGCCCCCGGGAACCTCCCGAAGCCACTTCCGGGGATCCCGCCCCCGCCGTGGTTGTCCGCTGCCGGAACGGGCAGGCGCCTCGTACCCCATCCGGCCTCGTACCCCATCCGGCCTCGTATCCCCCCCATCCGATGGAGAGGACGCCGATGACACCCCGCAAGCGTGCCCCGCGAGCTCCTCGTCCCCGCCGTGCGGGCCTCGCTCTCGGGACTTTCATGGAAGGCCTGTTCGTGATCCACGCGCGCCGACGCGGAGGGCCGTCGATGGCCGGTCGGACCGTCGTCGTCACCGGGACGAGCGCCGGCGTGGGCCGGGCCGTCGCCCGTGTCTTCGGCGAACAGGGGGCGAGCGTCGCGCTGCTCGCGCGCGGGCGCCGCGGGCTGGACGCCGCTGCGGAGGAGGTGGAGCGGGCCGGCGGGCGGGCCCTCGTGGTGCCGGTGGACATGGCGGAGCCCACCCGGGTGGAGGAGGCCGCCGAACGGGTCGAGAAGGTCCTCGGTCCCATCGAGGTCTGGGTGAACTCCGCGTTCACCTCGGTCTTCGCCCGCTTCCCCGATGTGACGGCCGACGAGTACGAGCGGGTCACCGCGGTGACGTACCTCGGCTGTGTCAACGGCACGCGCGCCGCGCTGCGGCGCATGCGCCCGCGCGACTCCGGGGTCGTCGTCCAGGTCGGCTCCGCGCTCGGCGAGGCGTCCGTGCCCCTCCAGGCCGCCTACTGCGGGGCCAAGCACGCGATCAACGGCTTCACCGCCTCCGTCCGGATGGAACTCCGGCACGAGCGCAGCAACGTGGCCGTGACCGTCGTCCAGCTCCCCGCCCTCAACACCCCCCAGTTCTCCTGGGTGCTGTCCCGACTGCCCCGCCGCCCGCGCCCCGTGGCGCCGGTCTACCAGCCGGAGGTGGCGGCCCGCGCCGTACTCCATGCCGCCCGCCGTCCGGGCCGTGCGGAGTACCGGGTGGGGGCGTCCACGGCCGGGAGCGTCCTCGCGCACCGGTTCGTCCCCGTCCTCCTGGACCGTTGTCTCGCCCGTACCGGATACGACGCGCAGCAGACCGCCCAACCCGCGCGGCCCGGAGCCCCGCACAACCTGTGGGAGCCGCTGGACGGCCCCCGGGGCCGGGACCACGGCGCCCACGGCTCGTTCGGCCCGGAGGCCGCCGCCCGGTCGCCGTACACCGTGGCGGCCCGGCACCGCTTCCTGCTGTCGGCGGTCGTGGGGGCAGCGGTCATCGCGGCCCGCGCGCTGCGGCCTCGGGCCGCCCGGGCCTGAGGGCGACGGGCCGTACGGGCAGGTCGGTGATCTCCGGGCGGGCCGCGGACGGAGCCCGCCGCGGACGAGGCGGCGCAGACGCCGACGTGACCGGAGAACGTGGTGTGCCCGACGGCCTCGAAGGCCGCCGCGTCCTCGCGGTGGGCTCGTACGAGACGTGGATCGTCGTCCGCCCGTGCCCATGGGGGCATCAGGCCGTCCACGCCGTCCACGCCATCATCGGGACTGCCGAAGTCATGGCAGAGCCCAAGGGCCGCAGGCCGTCGGGGAGTACGTCCCCGGCAGTCGCCCGGGGCTTCACCGTTCGTCCCCGGGCAGCGGCGGCAGGGGTGTGCGCAGGGCGCTCTCGCCCCGGGACCAGGCGTTCACCGTGTGAGTGCTGAAACGGTCCTCCACGAGACAGGTCGCGGCGATGCCGAAGGAGACGTCGGGTGCGAGGTCGGGCTCGTCGTCCAGGAGACCGTTCACGACCTCTCGGCGCACCAGCTGCTCGTGGACGGCGTCGGCTTCGACGTGTTCGTCGAAGTACCGTTCGGCGGCCGGTCCGGCCCCCGTTCGGCGCATCGCCGCGGCGATGCGCGAGGCGGCGGGCGGCGAGGTCGTCTCCAGGACGGCGAAGTGTCCGACGAGCGCCCCGCGCAGCCTCCGGTGCAGGCCGAACAGGGACATCAGGTTCGAGGCCGCCAGGAGTTCGGCACCGACGGCGTCCGTGTACCGCCCGTACGACGGGTCGAGACCGAGGCCGGACATGAGGTCCGCGTAGAGCTGGGAGTGCATCCGTTCCGCCCGCCCGCAGCCGTACTCGTCGTACTCGACGGCCGCCATGGCCGCTTTGGCGCGGCCGCGCAGCCGGGGGACGACCCACAGATGCGGATCGGCCTCCCGCAGCTGGTGCACGGAGCGCAGGGCCGCGTACTCGCGCAGGTGCCACGACTCGCCCCGGGACGTCAGGAAGTGGGAGACGCCGCTGCCGTCGGACGGTTCCACGAGCAGGGCCGCCAGCGCCTCGTCGACGTCGGGGCGATCCCGGCAGTCGTGGCGCAGCGCGCTCTCGAAACGGTGCTCCAGGAGGGCCCGGACCCCGAGCAGGCCGGGGTCCCATTCCAGGCCGTCGGGGACTCGCGCGAAGCCCTGGTAGTGGAGCTCGTAGCAGAGGTGGAGGGCGAGCTGGAGATCCTCGCCGTACGGTGAACAGCGCGCGACGGTGGCGGCCCCCGGCAGGCTCGCGGGGCCGCCGCCGAGCAGCCGGCTCCGTACGGCGCCCGAGACCTCGCCGCGGGCCCCGGGCAGTTCTGCCCGCGCCGCGACGGCCGCCCGGAGCATCGTCATGACGTCGCCTCCTCCTCGGCCGGACCACCGGGGCGACGCCGCAGGCGCGGCCGGTGGCTCGTGTCGCAGAACGGCGCCCGCAGGCTCCGACGGCAGGTGCACAGGGCCATCACGGGGCGCTCGCAGAGGACCACCGACCCGTCCGGCATGACGATCTCCGCGGGCCCCTCGAGAAGCAGCGGTCCCTCGGGGAGCGGCCGGAGACGGGGCGGTTCCGTGCGGGCCCGACCGCGCCCGTCCCCGCCCGCTCCGCCGTCCTGCCGCTCCCCGACCCGCGGGGCGTTCTCGTTCGGGGAAACAGACATCACACACACCGCCCATCGCATCGAACCGCGTAGGTACCGTGCGACTGCCCACCCCACCAGGCCCGAATCACTCCGGCACGCCCTAATCGCTCCAGCACGTGCGAATCGCTCCAGCACGTGCGAATCACTCCCGGCACGCGCGGATCACGACCAGTTCCTCCGAGCGCGTCCCCGGAGAGATCAGCCCCCGGGCCTCGAACCAGTGCGCACGGGCCGCCATCACGGGGCCGAAGGGCTCGGTGCGCCGCCGTACGACACGGGCCCGCAGCCCGCCGCGCGCGAGCGCGTCGAGGGTGGCGGAGACCCCAGTCAGCGAGGACTGGACGAGGAGCAGGACCCCGGCCGGAGCCAGGAGGACCGGAGCCCGCGCACAGACGCGGTCGAGGAGCAGACGGCCGTCGGTCCCGGCGTCCCAGCTCCGCCGCGCACCGCGGGCGGGCGCCTCCGTCTCCTCGCTGGGTACATAGGGAGGGTTCACCGTGACCAGGTCGAAGCGCTCGGGCGCCACCGGCGCATCCAGGTCTCCGCGCAGCGCCCGGATCCGGCAGCCGTACAGCAGGGCGTTGACCCGGGAGGCGGCGATCGCGGCGCGCGAGACGTCGACGGCGGTGGCCCGCGCGCCCCGCAGGGCGGCGAGGACCGCGAGGACGCCGGTGCCGGTGCACAGGTCGAGCGAGCGCGCCCCGGGCCGCAGCTCCTCGCGCCGCAACTGGGCGGCCAGGAGGGCGGTGTCCGCCTGGGGCGCGTACACCCCGGGAAGACGGCACATCCGGAATCCGCCGACGCGTCCCGGCCCGGAGAGCCGGGGGAGCGAGGCGGTGACGGCCACGGGGGTCAGCTCCTCATCGTGGCGGCGGCCAGTGCGTCGACCACCGCGCTGAGCCGGCCGTGCCGGCGGAAGACGGCGCGCTGCCGTGCGGCGCCCCCGCCGTCCGTGCGGATCCGCCGCCACTGCTCGCGCGCCCAGTCGGCGTCACCGGTCGCGTCGAGCGCCGGCCGGGCGAGGGCGATCAGCGCGTCCAGGAGCGCCGCGGCCGGCCGCTCCCTGCCGTCCACCGGGTCCAGGCCCATGCCCGTGATGCCCTGGGCGGCGGCGAGCCGGTGGGCCCTGAGCAGGTCCGGCTCGGGGACCCGGGGCGGCGGGACCGAGGCGTCGACGCGGGACAGCAGGGCGGCGGCGAGCCCGCGGACCAGGATCGCGAGCAGCACCACCGTGTCGAGGTCCGCGTTGGCGTCGGCGACCCTGATCTCCAGGGTCGGCACGTGCTCCGAGGGCCGGGCGTGCCAGTACACCATGCGGCTGTCGAGCAGCGTCCCGTCCCTGACGAGGCGCGCCACATGGGTGAGGTACTGGGCCTCGTCGAGGACCGGGGTCGGGCCCACGGTCGGCCACCTCGCGTGCTCGACGGCCCGCCAGCTCTGGTAGCCGGTGTCGTGCCGGCCCGCGTAGGGCGAGTTCCCGGCCAGCGCCTGGAGCACGGGCAGCCACGGCCGCATGTGCTGGGCGAGCGCGAGGGCACGCTCGCGGTCGAGCGCCCCGACGTGGACGTGGCATCCGCAGACCAGACCGTCGTCCCGCGCGACCCCGTCCTCCCGGGTGACCAGGGAGGCGAAACGCCGGGCCATCAGCCGGTACCGCTCGGTGTCCGTCACGGTCAGCGGCTCCTCGGGCGGCAGTACGGGAGTGCCGCAGGCGACCGGTACGCAGCGCACGTCCCGCGCGGCCGCGCCCACCGTGGCGCGCAGCCAGGAGAGTTCGTCGCGCAGGTCCCGGCGGCTCGCGGTGGGCACGGTGCAGATCTCGACCTGCGCGTTGAAGAACTCGGTCTGGATCTGCTCGCCGAGCTCGCGGCCCGCCCGCCGGATGACCTCAGGCGCCCGGTTGACCGGGGCCCGGGTCACCCGGTCGACCAGTACGAACTCTTCCTCGACACCCATCGTCAGGATCTTCATCGCGGGCTCCTCGTCTCGGCGCGCGTCTACCCGCCCCCGGGCCCGCCATGCCGGTGCCCCGCACGCCCCGTGCCCGCCCGCCCGGGTCCGGACTCCGCCCCGTGGTGCCCGGGCCGGCGGTCACTTCGGGCGCCACCGCAGGCCGTGCCCTGCCCGGCCCCGACTTCGCGTCGGCACCGCCCGGGGGCGCCGAGACCGCTGCCCGGCGCCGGGAACGGCACCCGGGTCCTCGCGGCCGTCCGCCTTTGGGCCGTACGGCGGGTCCGGGACCGGCAGGAGGCGTACGCGGGCCTCCTCGCCGGCCTCCGTATCGCGGTGGGCGCCCTGTGAACGCGCGGTCGGGCCGGCGCAGGGCGATTCGGGAGCGCCGCAGTGGGCAGTCGCCCGTGAGGAGGACGCGCCGGAGAACCCGCTCGACGCGCCGAGCGCCGACGAACAGGCCGTACTCCGTCCGCGTGCACCCCGGCAGGGGTGGCCGCGGGGACGAGAGCACGGCTGGAAGGAGGCGGATCCCATGCGTGGGAACGCCGACGACAGGACGGAACCCGACAGCGGCGGGACGGGCGACAGGGAGTTCCGGGCGCTGATGAAGGAGGCACGCGTCGAGGCCCGACACCGCCGCCTCGGCCGACCGACCTGGGCGGAACCCGATTTCGCCCTGCGGACTCAGCACGCCGAGTTCGGAGCCGCCGCCCATTGACGGCGAGTCCCGGCGTCCGGATCCAGTAGTGCCCTGACAACACGAAGGAGGCCGCACCATGAGCAAGGTGGAGCGGACGATCGATGTGGACGTACCGCTGAGGAACGTGTACGACCAGTGGACGCAGTTCGAGGAGTTCCCGCGCTTCATGGAGGGCGTCGAGGACGTCCGGCAGATCGACGACCGGCACTGCCACTGGCGGACCAAGGTCGCCGGGGTCCGGCGTGAGTTCGACACCGAGATCGTCGACCAGCTTCCGGACCAGCACATCGCGTGGCGCACGACGGGAGGCGACGTACGGCAGATGGGCGTCGTCAGTTTCCAGCCCCTGGAGGAAGGGCACACCCGGGTGCGGCTCATGATGGACATGGGATCCGACGGCATGGCGGGGAAGGCCGCCGCGGCGCTGGGGATCCTCGACCGGCGGGTCCAGGGCGACCTCAAGCGCTTCAAGGGCTTCATCGAGGCGCGCGGGGACGCGACCGGCGGCTGGCGGGGCCGGATCCGGCCCGAGGAGGCCGACAGCGCCAGGCGAGCCGGGGGAACGGGCTCGTCCATGGACACGGCCGCCGAGAAGGGGCCCGAAGCGATGAGGGAACCGCCCGGCCCGATGGAGACACCCGGCCCGATGGAGACACCCGGACCGCGTACGGCCCGGGGGACGCAGACCTGGAGGCTGCCGCCCGACGATGGACCGGACACGCCTTGACCGTTCGTCTCCCGCGCCCCGGTGCGAGGGCCGGCTCATCGGGGCCGGCCCGCTCCCGTCCCGGACGCCTCGATCGCGGCACGTCGCGGGACACGACGCGCATCGAGTACACGATGACGACCGGGCAGACCGGCCCCCGTGAGTCGGTCGGACACGTGGCCGAGGCGGAACGGGCCGGATGCGGCCTCCGCTCCGAAGGCCGGTTCCGGATCATCCGCGCCCTGCTCACGGGCGAGTACGCGACACGGCACGGCCGCCACGCCGACGTGGTGATCACCACCGAGCCGAAACGCGGACTCCTCGGCGCCGAACTCCCGTTCCCGGCGGGGTGCGACCAGGCCTCCGAGCACACCCGGCCGGAGGACGTGGCGAGCATCCCCCGTGGGGGGGGCGCAGACGCCGCCGTGGCGGCGGACCGTCCCTTCGCCGAGGCCGGGTTCACCTGCCTCGCCCTCGTCCCGGTCGGCGGCGCCCACCAGATGCCCTTCCACCACCGGGCGGAGACGGCCTCGCCGCCCGCCCTCCGCGACCTGTAGGGGGCCCGGACATGGACCGCGCCGCACTCTTCGACGTCGACGGAACCCTCGTCGACTCCAATCACCTGCACGTCGTGGCCTGGTGGGAGGCCTTCCGGCAGAACGGCCACCGGGTGCCGGCCCATGCCGTGCACCGGGCCATCGGCCTGCCGGGGGAGCAGCTCATCGACCACCTGCTCGGCCGGTCCCGAGACCGGTCGGACGACGACCGGCTCGGCGCCGCCCACGACACCCTCTACAGCACCTTCTTCGAGCGCCTGCAGGCCTTCGGCGGGGCGGGCGAACTGCTGCGGGCCCTCGCGGGCGACGGCTGGAAGGTCGTCCTGGTCACCTCGGCCCAGGACCGGGAGCTGGACGCCCTGCGCCGGGCCGTCGACGCCGACGACGCCCTCACGGACACCTCCACCGCCGACGACGTCGAGAAGGGAAAGCCCGCCTCCGACCCGATCGAACACGCCCTCTCGCTCGTCGGCGTGCCCGCCGGCCGGGCCGTGTTCGTCGGCGACAGCGTCTGGGACATGAAGGCCGCGCGCCGCGCCCACGTGGTGTGCGCCGGGCTGCTGTGCGGCGGCATCCCGCGCGCCGACCTCACCGAGGCGGGCGCCGCCGCCGTGTACGACGACCCGGCCGACCTCCTCACCCACCTCCACACCAGCCCCTTCAGGACCGTGGGGAGACGAACCACATGACCGGAGCGAGCGATGCGGACGGCCCCTGATCGCCGTAGCCGTCGTCGCCGCCGTAGCGGTCGTCGCCGTCGTCGCCGTCGTCGCCGTCGTCGCCGTCGAGCTCGTACGGTGCTCCCCGTACCCGAGAGCTCCCGACACGTACGAGAAGGGGGTCGCAGCGCCTCGACGACCCACCCGGCGGCGGGGGTGGCCCGGAGAGCACCGGATCGCCACCCTGCCGCTCGACCAGGCGGCCTCCGAGGTGGCCTGCCCGGTGCGGGGAGGCCAACGCGCGTACGACATCGCCCTGGGCCGTACGGAGGCCAGGACCTGGGGGATCGGCCGCCCGGAGGCGGGACGAGCCGACGACGCGCCGCTGCCGCCGGCCTCGGTGGTGCCGAGCGGGACCACCCGAGGGTCCGCCCTCCGCGGAGCAGGCGCGGCACCGCGCGTCCGACCGCGCCCGGGGCGGCCGGAGCGACCGCGCTCGCCCAGGCGTTCCAGTGCCGGGGCGATCGTGGCGCCGTCCTCGAACCGGTCGGCGACGAGCGTGCGATGCACGAGGCCCGACAGACCGGGGAGTGCCCGTGCCACGGCTCCCGTCTCGCCCCCTGCGGCACGACCTTCCCGGGCCCGGCGGCCGCCCCCTGGGGACCGAACGCCCGACACGCGCGCGTGCCCCCGCTTCGACGGGGTAGCCGCAGGGGCATGAACCCGCTGATCCAGGACCGCACCGCCGCGCTGCTGCTCCAGGGATACGGCCGGCTGCCCGACGCGCGCCGCCGGGCGCCGAACGGCGACGTCGTCCGGACCCGGCTGATCGGCCGGGCCGCCGTCGGACCGAGCGGACCCGATGCGGTGCGCTTCTTCTACGACGAAGCCCATGTACGGCGGGCCGGCGCGCTGCCCGGACCCGTGCTCGGCACCCTCTTCGGGCGGGGCGCCGTCCACACCCTGGACGGCGCCGACCACCGCGTACGCAAGGCGCTCTTCGGCGGCCGGCTCACCGGGCCGGCCGCCGTCGCCTCCCTCGTCGCGCACGCCGAGAACGCCTGGCGCGAGGCGTTCGACGCCCGTGCCGTCCGGCGCGAGGCCGTGCTCTTCGACGAGGCGGCGCTCGTGCTCGCGCGGGGCGTCCGGGACTGGGCCGGGCTGCCGTACGACGACGCACGCGTCGGCGGCCTGGCGCGGGACTGTGTCGCCATGGTCGACGGCTTCGCCACCCCGGGCCCACGCCCCCCGCGGGCCCGCCGCGCCCGGTCCCGCCAGGAGGGTTTCCTCGCCCGTGCGGTCGAGGAGGCGCGGGTGGCGGCGGCACCGGCGGCGGACACGCCGTTCGCCGCGTTCGTCCGGCACCGGGATGCCGACGGCGGTCTGCTCGACCTCCACACCACCGCCGTGGAGCCGCTGAACATCGCCCGTCCCGCGATCGCCATCGCCTGGTTCGTGACGTTCGCGGGACACGCGCTGCACCGGTGGCCCGAGACCCGGGAGCGCCTGCGCGAGGACGGACCAGGTGCCTACGCCACGGCCTTCGCCCACGAGGTCCGCCGGTTCTACCCCTTCGTGCCGTTCGTCGGCGGCATCGCCGCCCGTGACCTGGAGTGGCACGGCGAACCGATCCCCGAGGGCGCGCTGATCCTCCTCGACGTGTACGGGCAGAACCACGACGCGGCCCTCTGGCCGGCCCCGTACCGCTTCGACCCCAGGCGCTTCCTCGCCCGGCCACCACCCCCGGACGCCCTGATCCCGCAGGGCGGCGGCGACACCCGTACCGGCCGTCGCTGCCCCGGTGAGGACATCACGGTCGCCGTCCTCGCGGCCCTGTCGCGCGCACTGGCCCGGCAGGACCGGACGCTTCCCCCGCAAGACCTGCGGATCCCCCTGCGACGGATCCCGACCGCGCCCCGCAGCGGCCTCCGGATCGCCCTCGCTCCTGCCTGTTCACGAGACCGTCCGACGGGCACTCCCCAGAACGGGGCGGGCCTTGAGCCGAGGAGGACGTCATGACCGCGATGAGACGCCTGACGGATGCCGAGCGGCGCACCGAGAAGGAGGAGACAGCGCGTCGGCCACAGGCACCACGCCCACCGGAAGGCGCCCGGGAACGGGTGAACAGACGGTGGCAGGAGATCCTTCAGGAGACCCGGGTCGCTCAGACCGGCGTGCAGATCCTGTTCGGCTTCCTGCTGAGCCTCTCCTTCACCGCCCGCTTCCGTGAACTCGGCGACTTCGACCACGGACTGTACGTCGTCACCATCGTCCTCGCGGCCTTCACGACGGCCGCCCTGATCGCCCCGGTCTCCCTCCACCGCTACCTCTCCGGGCTGCGGCTGAAGGAGGAGGCCGTGACCGCCGCCGGGCGGCTCATGGTCTGCGGCATGGTCCTCCTCGCCCTGACCATCGCCTGCACGCTCATGCTGATCCTCAACGTGGTCCTCGGTGACGCGCTGGCCGCCGGGATCGTCGTCGGCGGGGTGATGCTGTGGTTCGTGCTCTGCTGGTACGTCGTCCCCTACCGCCTGCGGCGCAAGGCACTGTCGGACTCCCCGGACGGAGCATCGCGATGAACGGCGGCGAGAGCGGCACCACCGGATCGCCCGGTTCGGAGAACGCCTCGCACACGAGGACGTGGCCGAACTCGGCGTGCGCGTCGAGGCACATGGCGCGGCCGTCGTCCTGACGGGCACACCCCCGACGGCCGACCGCCGCGACGAGATCCTCCGCCCCGCCGACACCGGACTGACCGGCATCCCGGTGCACACGGACCTCCTGGTCGCCTGCCCGGCCCCGCCCCGCCCGACCGGCCCGAGGAACTGTCGTGACCTCCCGGCCCGCTCGGAACCGGACCGTCGTCCGGGTGGCGGCCGTGGGCGGCATCCGTCTGAGCACGGACTGCCGGGGCCTGCTGCGCCCGTCCTTCGAGAACCTGCCGCTCCGCGCGGACCTGCTCCTCCTCGTCGGCGACCTCACCCGTCACGGCACCGTCCCGGAGGCGGAAGCGGAGGCGGAGGCGGTCGCCGGGGAGGTCCGCGACCACGGGGCTAACGCGGCGAAAGCCGTGTCCACCTTCCTCGGTGTCTCGATTCCGAGGGGACGTCGGATCTCTCCGAGTGCCCCAGGTGACGCTCGTGCGTCTCGGTTGTAGAGCGCCGACGTTGCGCCGTTTGTCGAGGTACTGCTGGAACGCCATGGGGGGGCGCGGCCGGCAGGGGCCCGTCGGCGGGTTCTTGAAGGCTCAGCCGTTCGACGGTGATCGCGAGTGCGGTCAGGACGTGCTGGACGTGCGTCTTCGCGAGGCCGCGGTAGCGGCACCGGCGTCCGCGTGGCCGTCCGCGGCCCCCTCGATGCTGCCCTCGACCCCTGGGCGCAGCCCGTGGAGCCGGCGCCGGTCGACCATTTCCATAAGTGATGAATATAAAAACGCTATGCTTCTGGCATGAGTCGTCACGACACCGCTCCTGGCGCGTCCGCCGCCATCGGGGCAGCCCTCTACGGCCTGGCCACCAGGGCCGCGAGACGCCTGCCCCGGGACATGAGCCTGACGTCCGCCGCCACCCTGGCCACCCTGGACCGGACCGGCCCGCGGCGCATCACCGATCTGGCCGCGGTCGAGGGCGTCACCCAGCCCGCGATGACCGCTCTGGTCCGGGTGATGGAGGAGTCCGGCCTGGTCGAGCGGCGGGGTGACGCGTCCGACAAGCGGGTCACGCTGGTGTGCCTGACCGAGGCCGGTGCCTCCTACGTCCGGACGCGGCGCCAGGCGGGTGTCCACGCGTTCGAGCGGTTGATCGGCGAGCTCACCGGCGACGAGGTCGAGGCGCTGGTGGCGGCCCTTCCGGCCCTGACGCATCTGGCAGAGCTCGAAAGGCAGGACCGCGAAGGGCCGAAGCAGTGACCGGGCAGCCGGTCGGCGGGGCCGCGGTGAAGGCGTTCCCGGTGGCGCGTTCCGAGGCGCGGCTGCTGGTCCCGGCCCTGATGTTCATCGCTCTGGTCGTGGCGGCGGTCGCCAGCCTCGGGACGCCGCTCATCACCAGCGTGGCGACCTCGTTCCACGTCTCGCTCGGCAGCGCGCAGTGGACGCTGACCGTCGCGCTGCTCAGCGGCGCCGTCGCCACGCCGGTCCTGGGCCGGCTCGGAGCCGGCCCGCACCGGCGGGCCACGATCCTCGCCACGCTGGCGGTCGTCGTCGTCGGCAGCGCGCTCACCGTGCTGCCGCTGCCGTTCGCGTGGCTGCTGGCCGGCAGGGCGGCCCAGGGCGTCGGGCTCGGGCTGACGGCGCTGATGATGGGCGTGGCCCGGGACCACCTCCCCGAGGAGCGCAGCGCGGCCGTGATCGCCCTGATCTCGGTGGTCTCGATCATCGGGGCCGGCGTCGGCTACCCGCTGGCCGCACTGCTCGCCGAGCTCGGCGGGGTACGGGCCGCCTACGGCCTCGGCCTGGTCGTCACCGCCGCCGCCCTCCTGACCGCGTGGCGCTCCATGCCCGAAGCCCCCGCAGGCCGCTCCGCCCACGTGGACGTGGCGGGCGCGGTCGTCCTGGCCGCTGCGCTGCTCCTGGTGCTGTTCCTCGCCGGCGAACGGAATCTGTGGAGTCGGCACCTCGCCGTGGCGGTGGCCCTCGCCGTCGTCGCGGTGGTGCTGCTCTGCCTCTGGGCCGTCATCGAGCTGCGCAGCACGACGCCCCTGGTCGACGTGCGGGCGGTGCGGCACCCCGCGGTCGCCGGGGCGAACCTCGCCATGTTCGTCGGCGGGATCGGCATGTACCTCCTGCTCACGCTCATCACCCGGTACGCGCAGACGCCGCACGGCGCCGGCTACGGATTCGGGCTGACGACCTTCGTCGCCGGACTGGTCCTCATCCCGTTCTCGGTGCTGGGGTTCGTCGCCGGCAAGCTCACGCCGCGGGTCCGGACGCGGATCGCCGGCCCCCTGGTCCTGGCCGGCAGCGCCGTCGTGGTCGGCGGCGGGTTCGCCCTGTTCGCGGCGGCCCGGTCGGACCTGGCCGAGCTGTTCGCGGCGATGGGAGTGCTCGGCTTCGGCGTCGGCGGCTTCTCGGCCGCGATGCCCGGCGTCATCCTGGCCGTCACCCCCAAGAGCGAGACGTCGAGCGCCATGAGCTTCCACTACGTCGTCCGCAGCGTCGGGTACTCCCTGGGCAGCGCCATCGGCGGCCTGATCCTCGCCGCGGGCACCGGTCCCGGCCACCTCTTCCCCGACGACGGCGCCTACACCACCGCGGCGCTGGTCGGCATCGGCGCCATGGCGATCACGACGCTGACAAGCCTCGCTCTCGCCCGCCGACGCTCGTCCGAGACCAACCCGTGAGTCAGATGCACTCGTCCCCACACTGGAGGTTCCATGCCCAAGGGCTACTGGGTCAGCGTCTACCGCACCATTTCAGACCCTGAGAAGCTGGCTGCTTACAACGAGCTGGCCCGTCCGGCCGTCGAGGCCGGCGGCGGCCGGGTCCTCGTCCGTGGCGGTCGGGTCGTGGCGCATGACGCCGGAATCGCCGAGCGCACCGTCCTGATCGAGTTCGACAGCTTCGAGCAGGCCGTCGCGGCACGCGAGAGCGCGGCCTACCAGGAGGCGCTGGCCGCCCTCTCCGACGGCGTCGAGCGCGACTTCCGCATCGTCGAGGGCATCGACTGACCGAGGTCCAGTCGGATCCATGCGGAACCCTCTCGGGTCCGGTGCATGGGGAGGGCGCCCGTGGAGGCGTCCTCCCGCCGTTTCGGGATGGGAGCCAGGGATGTGCGGCTCAACGTGCTCAGCTCGCGGCGGAGCCGCTGGAGCTCGTCGTCTTCGGCGGCCAAGACGGACAAGGAGAGCCGTTGTCGCTCCATGAGCTGGGTGAGCGCGGTGTGTGTGCGGGCGAGTCTGCCGGCGAGCCGCTGCTTGAGGTCCCGCAGTCGGGTGGTGCGGGCCTCGCGGGGGTCGGGCTGCTGCCCGCCGCTCCTCGAACTCGCCCTTGAGGTGGCCCCAGGTCCGGTGGAGGGAGGCGCGGGAGTCGTCCGCCTCGTGGGCGAGCGTCTTGACGTCGCAGGCGCCGCCGGGCGGGATCTGCCCGGCCGGCGGCAGCTCGATCTGCCGGTCGGTGACCACCTTCGCCGGGCCCGGCTCGTGGTCTGCCAGTTCCTTCTCGACGGCGCGGAAGGAAGCCGGCAGCGCGTCGGCTCCCGGGCCTGCGGGCATCTGGTCTTGTCCGAACTGCCGGTACGCCTCGACGGCCAGCAGTCCCCCGGGGCGGGCGGCCGACTCGGCAGACAGCGTCCGCGGCAGGCGGCGGGGTGCACCGGCTCGTCGGGGATCGGCTCCAGGCCCATGCGGCGGCCGGCGGACGAGGCGACCCACTGCCGCAGTCAGGTCATGGCCCCGTTGGAATCGAAGCCGTTGAACGCGCCGAACAACGGCTGTCCAGGCCCGGAGTCGGTGAGCTGTTCGGCCAGGGCGATGCCACGGACGACTCCCTCGATGACGACCCACTCGTCGACCTCGCCGCCCCGTAGACGCCCTTGCTGACCAGGCGGTGCCGGCCAGAGCGGCCGGGCCTGGGCGAAGAGAGCCTTGTGAATGTCCCGGTGTCCCGTCAGCCGTAGCGGGTGCTGGAAGTTGGCTGTCAGCAACGGATCCTTCGGAGCCCACCCCAAGCGGAGGCGCTTGGTCATCTGGAAGTCCTCAATCCGCGGCAGCGGCTGCCCCGTCCGCAGATTCCTCGACCACTCGACGTTGCGCCAGGAATCGCGCTCGGTCTGCAGCTGGGTCCGCAGGTCCACGATGTGCGGTCCGAGCACGCCGACCAGGTGCGAGCACGCCGTCAGCAGCGGCCGCAGGACCTCGTCGTCCAAGGGCTCCGTCCTGATCGCCACCTGGGTCCGGGACGGTGCCCCGGTCACGCGCAGCCGCCGGCGGTCGATGGGCAACAGACTGCCGTCGTCCCCGCGCAGATCACGGGCCTTGACCCAGCCGCGCATCATGTACTCCTCGAAGGCCGCGCCGGGCCAGCCCGCCTTGCCGCGTCACCAGCCACACGTGCTCGGCCGGCTCGGCCGGGGCATGCCTGCGCAGCAGGGCGCTGTGCTGCAGCCACTGCTCCAGCAGCCGCGACGCCCGCGGCGACAACACCGAGCTCTCGTCCGCCGTGCGGCCCTTGGCGTAGGACGGCAGCGTCGCCTGCCTCCCGGTCCAGTGGATCCCGGACACCTGCAGACCGGTCAGTCCGTCCGGGACAATGCCGGTCCAGGCCGCCAGCGGCTGTAGGGAATCGCCTCCTCGTGGGACGGGAACAGCGCCGCCCTGGCCCGCTCGATGCCCCGATGCCGCCCGGTGAACGTCCTCGGCGTCAAGCCCAGATGAGCGGCGACCTCCGTCCGCGTCACCGGCCCCATCCGCAGCATCAGTCAGGCCCCGTTCACCTCGCTCCAGCCGCCGACCGCCGGATCCTGCCCGCCCTGGGCGAGCACGACCATCGCCCGCTGTGCCTCCCCCGGGGGCGTACCTCCTGCCCGTAGAGGTCGATCAGCCGGTTCCACTCGGCCGGCGCGCAGGGAGGAAGCGGTCCGCTGAGGGCGGGGCGCGTGTGGTTCTTGCCGGACGCCATCTGCCGCACCGGCTCCGGCAGCACCTGATGCCGGGTGTCCAAGGCCCGGAGGATCGTCGGGTGCGGTATTCGATCAGGTAGTGCGAGCGCAGCCAGAACGCCCCGAGCACGGCTCGGGTCAGCTCAGCCGCCGAACCGGTGAAGCCGTCCCCCGCCAGTTCCCGGACCATCCGGCGCAGGGTGTGAGCGAAGCTCTTCACCGTGGTCAGCTTGGCGAGCGGCCCATGGGGATGGACCGTGGCAGCGAGGCCCTCGGTCGGATCGGCCGCACCGATGACCGCGCGGGTCCGTTCCCAGGCCGCGCGGTAGGTCCGGTGGACGTCCAGGCGCTTGAGGCAGACCTCCGCCGTGGCCACGCTGGAATGCGCCAACAGGTCCCGCGGGATCAGCAGCGGATCGGCTTTCAGCAGGTGGAGCGCCAACCCGGACGCATCGCCGGTCGCCGCGGCGAGCTGGGCGGCCTGCCGGTAGTGGCCCTCCACCAGCTTCTCCAGGGTGGCCATGGCAAAGGTGTGCCGGCCCCGATGCGGTGCGACGTCGGGAAACCGCGGCTCGAAGCGCTCACGGATCCGGCGAGCCGTGCGGTGCCCCCGCGGACGTCGAGGCCGGCAGGAGTCTGCGCGCCGGTCGCGTTCGCGGATCCGAGCGGCGGTTTCAACGGGACGGGTCCGAGGCGCCTGCCACTCCCTCGATGTGAGTGCCGAGTGCCGACTCTCTACCAGTAGTGGCGGCGCCCACCGACTGCATGGCCGACCGCGCCGAGAATCCAGAGGACGGCACCGATGACCACGAGAATGACCCCGATGGTCCAGAGGATGTTGATTCCGGCTATGAGGCCGATCACGAGCAGGATGATGCCGAGGACGATCATGGTGTCCTCCGATTCTGTGAGCGCTTCACATCTCTGAGCCGGAGCAGGGGCGGCCTGACGCGGCCTGGCGGATTCTGAGTGACGGGTGCGAGAAGGAAGCCGACATGGTTTCCCCCTTCGACGAGCTTCTGCATCCGGCCCACGAGCCAGGCGCGGGATTCGTCCAGTACCGGCGCCCCGCCCTTCCCGGGCTGCCACGCCACTCGGCCGAGCTCGTCGGCTTCGTCTGAACTCTCGTCACGTCGCCCGCCGTTTCGGCAGACCCTTCCGGCTGGAAGTCCATGGCCAGGAACATGGGCGGGTGGTCGGTCGGCGATCTCGGTGCCGAACTCGCACCCCATGAAGCGGGGGAATTCCTCGAACCGCGTCCACTGGCCGTACACGTGGTGCAGGGGTACGCCGGCGTTGACGGAATCCTTCGCCATGCCCACGAGAATTCTCCTTGTTCCGGCACAGACATTTCTGGACAGCGGGTCGTCTACCCGGCATCCGACGTGCTAGTCGTCGCGTTCCGTCGCCCGCTCCGGCGTAGGCTCGGGTTATGCGCTGAAGGGGATGGTGCGTATGTGCCGCTGGCTCGCCTACTCGGGTTCGCCCCTGCTGCTCGACGCGGTGCTCTACCGCCCGGAGCACTCACTGATCAACCAGAGCCTCCACGCGCGGATGGGCGTCGAGACGACCAATGGCGACGGTTTCGGAGTCGGCTGGTACAGCTCGGACGGCGACGGGACGCCGGCGGTCTTCCGCGATGTGGGTCCGGCCTGGAACAACCGCAACCTGCGCGAGCTCGCCGCTCACGTCCGTTCTCGCCTGTTCTTCGCCCATGTCCGCGCCTCGACCGGTTCCGCGGTCCAGCAGACGAACTGCCACCCGTTCCGCCACGGCCGCTGGCTCTGGATGCACAACGGAGCCATCGCGGACTTCCCCCGGTTGCAGCGCGACCTCTGCATGGCCGTCGATCCGGTGCTTTTTCCCTTCATGGAGGGATCGACGGATTCCGAGGTGATGTTCTACCTGGCTGTCACCTTCGGTCTCGACCAGGACGTTCCGGGAGCGGTGGCCAGTACGGTGGGCCTGATCGAGCACATCGGCAAGGAACACGGCGTACCGGATCCCCTGCAGATGACGGTGGCCGTGAGCGACGGTGAGCGCGTGTGGGCCTTCCGCTATTCCAGCGAGGGAAAGTCCCGCTCGCTCTTCTACAGCAGCAGGGCGGAGACCGTCCGCCATCTTCACCCGGAGCTGGACTACCTGAGGGAGATCTCTGATGAGACCCGCATCGTGGTCTCCGAGCCCTTGGGCGATCTGCCCGGCGTGTGGAACGAATTGCCCGAGGCCAGTTACACGACGGTACCTTCCGGCCCGGATGCCGATTACCTCGCGTTCTCCCCGAGATTCCCGTGATCTCTGATCGTGCCCGGCACGGCCGGTGCCGTGCCTCAGGGGTGAGGGGGGAAGGGTGAGTTCACGGCGAGGGCTTGTTCTCGGACTGTCGGCGTCTGAGGCGGCGTCAACCGAGCGCAACGGGCTCTGAGACCGGAGTCCACCGCCGGGAGGCTATGCGGCGGCTGGTCGCGACGACGAGGGTGGAGCGGTTCGTGCGCAGACGGCCATGGGGGTGCCGAGTGCCTCGCACAGGCGTCGGAAGCGGGCGAGCACGCTGAGGGACGCGGGTGATGGTTCAGCCGTGGGAAGTTGGAAGCGGACGAGGCGCGGCCGGTGGGCATGCAGCAGCATCTCGGCGTGCATGGCGACAGCCGCGCGACTGGTGACGTCGAGATCGCGGTGGAGCGAGAGGTGTAGCACGCCGTCCTCGTACTCGTGGCTGAACAGCATGCCCGTCTCCTTCCGTGGACGAGGGAGGCCGCCCCTGCGCGAGGCCGCTCTGCGCGGAGAGCGCGGCGAAGGGGGAGATGTCCATTATCGGCGGGGTGGGGCCTGTGCGCAGCTCCGGCGGATGCGCCGGGCGGTTCCCACGCCTCGAAGGGCGCCGCCGATGCGCCGGACGGCCTTCGGCCGCTGCCCGCCTAGGGAGTGTCGTGCGGGTCGGCGAGGAGGGCGAGGAGGCCGGAGATCTCGTGGTCGGCTTCGGCGGGATGCCGGAAGCGGGAGCCTCGCACGATGTCGTAACGGTTGCGGCGGGCGTCGTCCGCGCGGTCGCGGGTGAGGTAGCCGGCCTCTTCCAGGTCGGTGACGATGGCCTGCACCGTCCGCTCGGTGATGCCGCAGCTCACTGCGATGTCACGGAGCCGTACGCAGGGATCACGGGCGATCGCCAACAGCACTCGGGCGTGGCTGGTCAGGAAGGTCCACTCCGAGTGAGTGCCTCTGGTATCGCCCATATGAGCATGGTGCGCCTGGGCTGAAGGGCCCCGCAAGTACGCGAAGTGGATTTCAGGCAATTATTGTCATGCGATCCGGTAAATGAGATAATTCTGACTTCAGGACTGGATCGGCCCAGGAGATCCAGTGACTTCCGTCTCTGACGCCTTCGGCCGCGCTCTCATACTGGACGGAGAGGCCGAAGGCGATATCGCCGTCTCGGCGAGAATGACCGAGAGCGGCGCTTCGGTCAGCATCCGCGGAGAGCTGGACCTCAGCAGCGCCCCCTATCTCCGGACGAGTCTGCTGCAGGTCATGGCGGCCTGCGCGGACGGTGGCGGGCTCACCCTGGACCTGTCCCAGGTCCCCTTCTGTGATTCCACCGGTTTGAACGTCCTGCTGCGTGCGCGCCAACGAGCTGTGAGCGAGCACCGCACCCTGACCATCGCAGCCGCCAGCCCCCAGGTGATGCGCCTGCTGGAAATGACCGGCGCGGCCCCGCTCTTCACCGGCAAGACGTGACGGGGTCCGGGCGAACGGTGTGTGGTGGATCGTGGCGACGCACGTGATGACGTCGTGGGGGACGGTGGGGAAACCGGCCGGCGCATCCGCGGCGCCGAAGGCCGCGGGCAGCGCGGCAGGAGTCGGTTCCTGAGCTCGATCGGTGAGGACCGGATCGGAATCGACGGCCCTCACGGCGTCGGCTCGTCCGGCCATCCGGCCAGGGGCTTCGCGAGATCACCGCTTCCGGAACCGGCGTCCAGGGCCCGTTCGAAGCGCCTCGGCAGCCGGGCCGCCACCATCGAGGGGCCGCGCTGCCGCCGAGGCAGGTTTCAGCGCGTCGTCAGCGGTTAGCCGCGCTTGTAGGCCCGCCCGCGGCCCGGAACCGCAGGGAAGGAGTCGGGTGATGAAGGTTTCCGACTACGTGCTGGAGCGGCTGCGCGACTGGGGGGTGGAGTACGTCTTCTCCTATCCGGGCGACGGCATCAACGGGCTGCTGGCCGCCTGGGGACGAGCCGATGACCGGCCGCGGTTCGTCCAGGCGCGGCACGAGGAGATGGCGGCGTTCGAGGCGGTGGGGTACGCGAAGTTCTCCGGACGGACCGGGGTGTGCGCGGCCACGTCGGGACCGGGGGCGATCCACCTGCTGAACGGGTTGTACGACGCGAAGCTCGACCACGTGCCGGTGGTGGCGATCGTCGGCCAGACCGATCGCAGCGCGATGGGCGGTTCCTACCAGCAGGAGGTCGACCTGGCCGGTCTGTACAAGGACGTGGCCTCGGAGTTCTGTGAGGTGGTCACCGTCCCCGCGCAGCTGCCGAACGTGCTGGACCGGGCGCTGCGGGTGGCCGCGACCCGGCGCACGGTCACCGCGGTGATCGTCCCGGCGGACGTGCAGGAACTGGACTACGAGCCGCCGGCCCACGCGTTCAAACAGGTCCCCTCGAGTCTCGGTACCCCCCGCTACACACCGGTCCCGGCCGAGGAGGAGCTGACGAAGGCGGCGGAACTCCTCAACGCCGGCGAGAAGGTGGCCATGCTGATCGGGCAGGGCGCGCGCAGCGCCCGCCCGGAGGTCGAGCAGGTCGCCGAGCTGCTCGGCGCGGGCGTGGCGAAGGCCCTGCTCGGCAAGGACGCGCTACCGGACACACTGCCGTACGTCACCGGGGCGATCGGCCTCCTCGGCACCCGTCCCTCCTACGAGATGATGCGGGACTGCGACACCCTGCTGGTGGTGGGCTCCAGCTTCCCCTACACCCAGTTCCTGCCCGAGTTCGACCAGGCCAGGGCGGTGCAGATCGATCTGGACCCGTCCATGGTGGGCCTGCGCTACCCGTTCGAGGTGAACCTCGTCGGTGACGCCCGCGAGACGCTGCGCCGGTTGATCCCCTTGCTCGAACCCCGGACGGACGGCACCTGGCGCAAGACGATCGAGGACAACGCCGCCCACTGGTGGGAGGTCATGCAACGCCGCGCCGAGGTCTCCGCTGACCCGGTCAACCCCGAGTACGTCGTGCACGCCCTGGACGCGCTGCTGCCCGAGAACGCGATCGTGGCCGCGGACTCCGGGTCGGCGGCGAACTGGTACGCCCGCCACCTGCGGATGCGCGACGGCATGCGCGGCTCGCTGTCGGGCACCCTGGCGACCATGGGGCCGGGAGTGCCGTACGTGATCGGCGCGAAGTTCGCGCACCCCGACCGCCCGGCGATCGCGATCGTCGGCGACGGCGCCATGCAGATGAACGGCCTCGCGGAGCTGGTCACCGCCGCGAAGTACCAGGGGGAGTGGTCCGACCCCCGCATGGTGGTCGCGGTGCTCAACAACCAGGACCTCAACCAGGTGACCTGGGAGATGCGCGCCATGCAGGGTGCCCCGCAGTTCGAGCCCTCGCAGGCCCTGCCGGATCTGCGCTACGCCGACATCGCGCGGCTGCTCGGTCTGGAAGGGGTGCGGGTGGAGCGGCCGGAGGACGTGGAGCCGGCCTGGCGTCAGGCCCTGGCGGCGGACGGGCCGTTCGTCATCGACTTCCGCACCGACCCGGCGGTGCCGCCGATCCCGCCGCACGCCACCTGGGACCAGATCAAGGCCGCGGCCCTGTCGGCCCTCAAGGGCGACAGCGACCGGGCGTCGATGGTCAAGCGGGGCGTGAAGGCGAAGATCCAGGAGTTCCTGCCCGGCGGTGGACGGAGCTGACCGATGTCCGGCAGCCAGGAGGCCGAGCTCGTCGCACTCGAACGAGCCCTGCGAACCGAGGCGGACGGCGAGGTCCGCTTCGATCCGGGGAGCCGCGGGGCGTACGCGACCGACGGCTCCAACTACCGTCAGGTCCCGCTCGGCGTGGTCGTGCCGCGCACGGTGGAAGCGGGCGCCGTCGCGCTCGGCGTGTGCGCCCGGTTCGACGCGCCGGTCCTGTCCCGCGGGGGCGGCACCAGCCTCGGAGGCCAGTGCACCAACGAGGCGGTGGTCATCGACTGGACCAAGTACTGCGACCGACTCCTCTCGGTGGACCCCGAGGCGCGGACCTGCGTGGTCGAACCGGGCATCGTCCTGGACGAGCTGAACCGGCGACTCGCCCCGTACAAGCTGAGGTTCGGACCTGAGCCGTCCACCCACAGCCACTGCTCGCTGGGCGGGATGATCGGCAACAACAGCTGCGGGGCCTCCGCCCAGGCCTACGGCAAGACCGCCGACAACGTCCGCCGCCTGGAAGTCCTCACCTACGGGGGAACCCGGTTCTGGGCCGGCCGTACGGACCGGGCGGAGTTCGCGAGGATCACGGCCGAAGGCGGGGCCCGCGCCCGGCTGTACCAGGACCTGAAGGACATCGTCGGGCGCTCTCTGGCCGAGATCCGCGAGGGCTACCCGAAGATCCCGCGCCGGGTCTCGGGATACAACCTGGACGCGCTGCTGCCGGAGAACGGGTTCGACGTGGCCCGGGCCCTGGTGGGCAGCGAGGGCACCCTGGTGACCGTCCTGCGGGCCGAGCTGGACCTGGTCGAGGTGCAGGCCGCCGAAGCGCTCCTCGTCCTGGGCTTCGACGACATCTACGCCGCCGCCGACGCCGTCCCCGCCCTGCTCGAACACAGCCGCCCCACCCAACTGGAGGCCGTCGACGGGCGCATGGCGCAGCTGATGCGCGAGGAACACGCCTGTCCGGACTCGCTGGAGAGCCTGCCCGAGGGCGACAGCTGGCTGCTGATCCAGTTCACCGGCGACACGACGGAAGAGGCGGACGAGCAGGCGTACGAGCTGTTGCGGTCGCTGGGCCGCGACGAGGACGACCCGGGAGTGGCGCTCTCCGACGACCCCCCGCGGGAGCGGGAGATGCTCAAGGCCCGGGAGGCGGGCCTCGGAGTGACCGCCCGCCCACCGGACGGCTCCGAGACCTGGGAGGGCTGGGAGGACTCCGCGGTGGCCCCGGAGAAGCTGGGCGACTACCTGCGCGACCTGGAGCGGCTCTTCGACCGGTACGGCTACCAACAGGCCTCCCTGTATGGACACTTCGGGCAGGGGTGTGTGCACACCCGGATCCCGTTCGAGCTGCGCGAGGGCAAGGGCGTCGAGGTGTTCCGGGCGTTCCTGTTCGACGCGGCCGACCTCGTGACCTCGTACGGCGGGTCGCTGTCGGGCGAGCACGGCGACGGGCAGGCCCGCGGCGAGCTCCTGCCACGCATGTTCACTCCCGCCCTGATGAAGGCGATGGGCCAGGTCAAGGCACTGTTCGACCCGGGTGACCGGATGAACCCCGGCAAGGTCATCCACCCCCACCGCGTCGATGACGACCTGCGCCTGGGCGCCGCCTGGCGGCCCGAGCCACAACGGACGCACTTCGCGTACTCCGACGACGGCGACGACTTCGGCCGGGCGGTGCTGCGCTGTGTGGGCATCGGCGACTGCCGCACCCACCAGGGCGGCGTCATGTGCCCCTCCTACCGGGCCACCGGAGAGGAAGAGCACTCCACCCGAGGCCGGGCACGGCTGCTCTTCGAGATGCTCGGAGGCCATGACGACTCGCCGGTCACCGGCGGCTGGCGCTCCACCGAGGTCCGCGACGCACTCGACCTGTGCCTGGCCTGCAAGGGCTGCAAGTCCGACTGCCCGGTCGGGGTCGACATGGCCACCTACAAGGCCGAGTTCCTCGCCCACCACTACCAGGGCCGACTGCGCCCGCCCGCCCACTACGCCATGGGCTGGCTGCCGGTGTGGGCGCGGCTGGCCCGCGCGGCACCCGGGTTCGCGAACGCCGCCCTGCACGCACCCGGCCTCGGCCGGACGGGGAAACTTCTGGCGGGCGTCGATCCGCGCCGCGACGTACCGCTCTTCGCCGCCGAGTCGTTCCAGGAGGCCTGGCACCGGTCCGCAGGCACGCCGCCCGATCCGCGCGACGCGCGCACCGTGCTGCTCTGGCCGGACACCTTCACCAACCACTTCCAGCCGCACATCGCCGACGCCGCGACCCGTGTCCTCGGGGACGCGGGCTTCCGGGTCGCGGTGCCGTACGGGCCGGTGTGCTGCGGTCTGACGTGGATCTCCACCGGACAGCTCGCCACCGCCCGCCGCGTCCTGAGACGGACCACACGCGTGCTGCGACCCTGGCTGGAGGCCGGGACGCCGATCATCGGCCTCGAACCGTCCTGTACGGCGGTCTTCCGTGCCGACGCCCCGGAACTGCTTCCCGGAGACCAGGACATCACCCGTCTCGCGGCGGGGACCCGGACCTTCGCCGAGCACCTCGTCGGTCACGCCCCCGACGACTGGCGGCCGCCCACGGTCGACCGGGCCGCGACCGTGCAGACCCACTGCCATCAGCACGCCGTCCTGGGCGCCGACCCGGACAGGGAACTGATGCGCCGGGCAGGCCTGGACGCGCACGTGCTCGACGAGGGCTGCTGCGGCCTCGCCGGCGACTTCGGCTTCGCACGAGGCCACTACGACCTGTCGCTGACGATCGCCGAACAGGGCGTCCTGCCCGCCGTGCGCGACACCCCGCCCGGCGCCCTCGTCCTGGCCGACGGATTCAGCTGTCGCACCCAGATCGAACAGGCCGCGACCGGTCGCAGGGCCCTGCACCTGGCCGAGGCCCTCGCCCTGGCACGGGACGGGCCGCTGCCCGCCGACCGCCCCGAGAAGGCGGCTCCGCGCCCCCGGCTCCGTCCGGCACCGCCTCGCCTGCTGACCGCAGGCCTCGTCGGCGCCATGACCGGTCTGGCCGTACGCGGCGTCCTCGCCGTCCGCGAGCGCCGCCGGACCCGGAGGGACACGACACGATGAGATCCCCGCCCGAAGCGGCGCGGCGCGGGCCCGCGCCGAAGACCACGACCACCGGCGCCCCGACGGTCGAGGCCCTGGGGGCGCGCGTCCTCGAGTTCCCGACCGATGTCCCCGAGGCGGACGGCACGTTCGCCTGGGACCGTACGACCATGGTCCTGGCGCAGGCCCACGGCGGCGGCGCGACGGGCCTGGGCTACGCCTATGGGGACCGGGCCACCGCCGGCGTGATCACCGGGCTCCTCCACGACGTGGTCGTCGGCCGGCCGGTCCTCGACGTCCCGGCGGCGAACGAGGCGATGAGCCGGGCGGTGCGGAACGCCGGCCGGCCCGGCCTGGTCGCCGGAGCCGTCTCCGCGGTCGACATCGCCCTGTGGGACCTCAAGGCCCGCCTCCTGGAACTGCCGCTCGCCGACCTGCTGGGCAGAGCCCGGACCGACGTGCCCGTCTACGGCAGCGGCGGCTTCACCACGTACACCGACCGGCGGCTCGCCGAGCAGCTCGACGGATGGGCGGGCCAGGGCATCACCCGCTTCAAGATCAAGATCGGTGAGGGCCGGGGGACCCGGGAGCGCCGCGACCTGGAACGCACCGAACGGGCCCGGGCCCTGGCGGGCGACGACGCCGAGCTGTACGTGGACGCGAACGGGGCCTATACCCGCAAGCAGGCCGTCCGGATCGGGCGGGCGCTGGACGGCATGGGCGTCGGCTGGTTCGAGGAGCCCGTCTCCTCCGACGACCTCACCGGCCTCGCCCAGGTGCGCGACACCGTCGCGGCCGACGTCGCCGCCGGCGAGTACGGCTACGACCTGCCCTACTTCGCCCGCATGATCCCGGCCGTCGACTGTCTGCAGGCGGACGCCACCCGCTGCGGGGGCATCACCGTGTGGTTGCGCGCCGCCGCGCTCGCCGAGGCCCACGGCCTGCAGCTGTCCGGACACTGCGCCCCGCACCTCCACGCGCACGCCGCCGCCGCCGTGCCGAACCTCCGCCACCAGGAGTGGTTCCACGACCACGTCCGCATCGAGAACCTGCTGTTCGAGGGCGTCCTCGACCCGGCCGGCGGCACCGTGCGACCGGGCCGGGGCGGGGAGCCGGGCCTGGGCCTGACGATCCGGCCCGACGTCGCGGATCGACACCGTGTCCGTGGGCCATCGGCCGGAACCGGGCCGACCGGCCCAGAAGGGACGCGCCGATGACCCAGCCCGCCCGCCGCGGCCGACCCGACCCGCACGCGCTGCGGGACTACGCCCTGCTCGCGGACGGCGAGCGCGGCGCACTGGTCGGGCCGCGCGGCGATGTCGTGTGGATGTGCGCACCGGCCTGGGACGACGATGCCGTCTTCGCGGCGCTGATCGGCGGCGACGGCCGGTTCGGCGCCACCCCCGACGGACCGTTCGTGCGGGGCGGCTACTACGAGCCGGGCAGCCTGATCTGGCGCAGCCGCTGGATCACGCCGGACGGCGTCGTGGAATGCCGGGAGGCCCTGGTCCATCCCGGTGATCCGCATCGCGCCGTGGTGCTGCGCCGGATCCTGGCCGTCGACCGCGAAGCCCGCCTGACGGTGCGACTGAGCATCGCGCACCGACGGCGGTGTGGACGCGGCCCTGCTGCTCCCCGCCCTTCGCGGGGCCCTGCCCGCCGAGGACCCCCGCACCCTCGTGACCCTGCGGGCGGTCCGCACCGACCTGGCCCGCGATCACTTCGTCTACCGGCTCCGCCACGACCGACGGCCGCTGGAGGACGCCGAAGGCGCGTTCCTGCTGTGCGGCGTCGCCCTGGCGACGGCCGAGCACCAGCAGCACGACGACGTCGAGGCCGTGCGGTGGTTCGAACGCGACCGGGCCGCCTGCGGCCCGCCGGGCCTGTACGCGGAGGAGTTCGACGTCGCCCAGCGCCAGTTGCGCGGCAACCTGCCGCAGGCCTTCGTCCACGCGCTGATGCTCGAGACGGCCGCCCGCCTCGGGCGGACGGGGAAGCGAGGGGGGACAAGGAGAGGAGCGGGATGGCGATGACCGAATACGGCTATTTCCTGTCGTGCGAGGAGTTCACTCCCGGGGAGCTGATCGACCAGGCCCGGTGGGCGCGGCAGGCGGGGTTCACCAGGCTGGCGATCTCCGACCACTTCCACCCGTGGAACGACGCCCAGGGCAACAGCGCGTTCGTGTGGTCGGTGATCGGCGCGCTGTCCCAGACCGTGGACCTGCCGGTCACCACACTGGTGACCTGTCCGACGGTGCGTCTGCACCCCGCCGTCACCGCTCAGGCCGCCGCGACCTCCAGCGTCCTGCTCGGCGGCCGCTTCGCCCTGGGCGTGGGGACCGGAGAGGCGTTGAACGAGCACGTCCACGGCGATGCGTGGCCGTCGTTCGAGGACCGGGCCGAGATGCTCGACGAGGCCGTCGAGGTGATGCGCAGGCTGTTCACCGGCGATCCGGTCAGCCACCGCGGCCGGCACTACACCGTCGACAACGCCCGCCTCTACACCGCCCCCGAGGGCCGTCTGCCGGTGTACGTCTCCGCGTTCGGGCCGAAGGCCGCCGAGCTGGCCGGCCGGATCGGGGACGGCTTCGTCACCATGGCCCCCGACACCGGCCTGGTGGGCGCTTTCCGGGAGAACGGCGGTGCGGACAAGAAGGTGGTGGGCGGAGTGAAGGTGTGCTGGAGCGGCGACCGGGACAAGGCCGTCGACCTGGTGCACCGCCTGTGGCCGACCGAGCTGCTGCCCGGTGAACTCGCCCAGGTCCTGCCGACCCCGGCCCACTTCGAGCAGGCGAGCGAGCTCGTCACCCGGGAGATGGTCGCCGACGCGGTCACCTGCGGCGACGAGGCCGAAGAGCACGTCGAGACCGTACGCGCCTATGCGCGGGCCGGATTCGACGAGGTGTACGTCGGGCAGATCGGCCCCGAGCAGGAAGCCTTCTTCGACGCCTACCGGGAGCGGGTTCTGCCCGCGCTGCGAGGCTGACCCGCGTCGGCCGCCCGCCTCGCAGGATCGGGGAGGCAGAGCCGGGCCCGGGCCTCCGGAGCCGCCCGGCCGGCGGTCCCCCTCACCGGGGCTGGGCCGGGCGGGTGACCCTGGACGTGCCTCCCGTGCCGGTACGCCGCGGAGCGGAGACCATGCTCACGGGCGACGGGAGGCCGAGAGTGCGCGAGGTGTCGGAGATCGTGGTGTGGTGGGCCGTGCTCACCGCGGCGACGGTGGTGTTCATCAGTACCGTGTCCCCCGTCGAACTGCTGGTGGCCGCCCTCGCCGCACTGGCCGGGGCGTTCGCGGCCCGCAGGGTGCGTCTGGCCGTCGGCGGCCGGGCGAAGGGAGGCCGGGGCGCGGTGCGCGCGCTCGTCGCCCTGCCGGGTTCGGTCGTGCGCGGTCTGGCCGTACTGACGGCCGCCCTGGTCACCGATCCGGGAGGCGCGACCGTGCGGCGCATCCGTCTGAGGCCCGGGGCGGGGGCAGGGTGGGCCGGCACGATGCTCGCCACGGCGCCGGACACCTGCGTGCTCGACGTCCCGCACGACGACGAGGTCCTCGTACACACCCTGAGCCGGGGGCCCGGCCCGATGGAACGAGCCGTGGCCCGCGCGGGCGGTGCGCGGTGAACGCCTGGGAGGCGGCGGCCCTGGTCCTCCTGGCCGTCCCGGCGCCGGCGTGCCTGTGGGTGGCGGCGCGGGGCAGCACAGTGCGCCGTCTGGTCGGAGCCTCGCTGCTCTCCGGCGTGGCCGGCGCGGTGTTCCTCGTACTGCCCCAGGCCTTCGACCGGTCCTCCTACCAGGACCTCGCGCTGATGCTCGGCGTCCTCGCCCCCGCCGGCACCCTCGTCTTCACCCGCTTCGTCGCCGGCGGCCACCACCGGTCACACGGTTCCGTGCCCGAGAACTGACCGCACCACACCGACCCCGGCCCCCCAGGAGGGAACACGGATTGACGGCGCATCACGTGCTCGTACAAGTGCTGTTGTGGAGCGGTGTGGCGTGCGCGCTCCTGTCCGCGGTGGCGGTGCTGCGCCTGCGCGGCACACTGATGCGGCTGCACGCCCTGGCGCCCGCTTCCTGCGCGGGGGTACCGCTGATCGCCGCGGCGGTGGCCGTCGACCAGGGGGTGGGCCGGGCGGCCGCCAAGACGCTGTTCATCGGCCTGCTCTTCGCCGTCGGCGGCACGGTGACCACCATCGCCGTCGGCCGCGCCGCCGTCGAGACCGAAGAAGCCGAGGAGAGGGGCAAGCCGTGAACGAGTGGCTCGTCGGGGCCGCCGCCGCCTTCGTCGTCCTCGCCGCGACCGTCGCGGTCCTCACGCGGGACCCGGCTCGGCAGGCCGTCGTCCTCTCCGTCCTGGGGCTGGGCCTGGCGATCCTCTTCGCGGTCCTCCAGGCCCCCGACGTGGCGCTGTCCCAGCTGGCCGTGGGCACCGCGCTGACGCCTCTGCTGATCCTGCTGACCGTCCGCAAGATCACCCGTCACCCCACGCGCGCGAACGGCGACGCCGACGGACACGGCAGCACCGAGGGGCAGGAGCAGGGGTGACGGCGCGTGCCCGGCTGGCCGTGTTCCTGTTCGCCGCCGTGCTGTTCGCCGGCTTCTTCACGGCCGCGTGCGCGGATCTGCCGCCGTTCGGGACACCGGACCACCCCTACGGCGACCGGGCGGTGGCGGCGGCCCTGGCCCACCGCACCGCGAACGCCGTCTCCGCGGTCAACTTCGACATCCGCGCCTTCGACACGCTCGGCGAGGAGTCCATCCTCTTCGGGACCGTCCTCGCGGCGACCCTGCTGCTCCGCCGGGCCCATGACGAACGCCACCGCCGAGCCGAGCCGGAACGCGTCATGCCCACCACCCGGCTGTTCGGCACCCTGCTGCTGCCCATCGCCCTGGTCGTCGGCGTGTACGTCGTCGCGCACGGACAGCTCAGCCCCGGCGGCGGATTCCAGGGCGGCGTCGTGCTCGCCACCGCCCTGCACCTGGCCTACGTCGCCGCCGACCACCGCGCCCTGAAGAGGCTCCGGCCACTGACCGCGCTGGACGTGGCGGACTCGCTCGCGGCCGCCTCGTACACCCTCATCGGCCTGGCCGGCCTGGTCGCCGGGGGAGCGTTCCTCGAGAACGTGCTGCCCCTGGGCACCTTCAACACCATCACCTCCGGCGGCACCGTTCCGGTGCTGAACGCCGCTGTCGGCGTCGAGGTCGCCTGTGGCCTGATCGTCCTGCTCGCCCACTTCCTCAGCCAGGCCGTCGAACTCACCGATCCCGACCGGCACGAGAACGGGGACGACTGATGGGGACGTGGCCCTACCTCGCCGCCGGATGGGTCCTGCTGATCGCCCTGTACGGCCTGGTCACCAGCCGTAACCTCGTCCACGCCATCGGGTGCCTGGCCGTCGCCCAGTCCTCCACCTACCTCCTGCTGCTGGGCGTCGGCTACCGCCGCGGCGCGACCGCCCCCGTGTACTCCGACCTCACGCCCGGCAGCCGGCCCGTCGTCGACCCCGTCGTGCAGGCGCTGGCGCTGACCGACGTCGTCGTCGGCGCCACCGTCACCGCCCTGCTGCTCGCCCTCACCATCCAACTGCGCAAACGCCACGACACCGTCGACCCCCAGTCCCTCACCGGCCTCCGGGGCTGACACATGACCGAGACCGTCCTGCTGCCGCTCGCCGTGGCGATCCCCCTGCTCGGCGCCGCGCTGCTCGCCCTCGCCGGCCGGACGCTGCCCCGTCTCGGCTGCGACATCCTGGCGACGGCGTCGGCGACCGCCGAAGTGGTCTGCCTGGCCCTGCTCTGGCCGCAGAGCCGGCACCTCGCGACCGCGGACCTGGGCGGCTGGCCCGCCCGCCTGGGCATCGTGCTCGCCGCCGACCCGGTGGGGGCGGGCCTCGCGCTGCTGGTCGCCGTCCTGGTGCTGGCCGTCGTGGTCTACTCCTGGCGGTACTTCGACGAGCCCGTCGGCGAACACGCCGGAGCCTTCCCCGCCCTGATCATGCTCTTCGAGGCCGGCATGGCCGGCTTCGCCCTGACCGGCGACCTGTTCAACGCCTTCGTCTTCTTCGAACTCATGGGAGCGGCCGCCTACGCGCTGACCGGCTACCGCATCGAAGACCCCCGCCCCCTCCACGGCGCCCTCACCTTCGGCATCGTCACCTCCTTCGCCGCCTACTGCTCCCTCTTCGGCATCGGCCTCCTCTACGCCCGCACCGGTGAACTCAACCTCGCCCGCCTGGGGCTGCGCCTGGCCTCCCACCACACCGACGTACTCACCGTCGTCGCGTTCGCCCTCATCTGCACCGCCCTGCTGGTCAAAGCCGCGGCCGTACCGTTCCACTTCTGGCTGCCCGACGCCCACGCGGTGGCCCCCACCCCGGTGTGCATGCTGATGTCCGGCGTCATGGTCGAACTCGGCGTGTACGGCATCGGGCGCGTGTACTGGACCGTCTTCTCAGGCCCCGGCGGCATCCCCCCGCACGCCTTCCGCACCACCTTCACCGCCCTCGGCGTGCTGACCGCGCTGGTGGGCGCCCTGATGTGCTGGCAGCAGCGCCACCTCAAGCGACTCCTCGCGTTCTCCACCGTCAGCCACGTCGGCCTGTTCCTCATCGGCATCGCCCTGCTCACCCCCGCGGGCATCACCGGCACGGCGGTGTACGTCGCCGCGCACGGCTGCGTCAAAGCCGCGCTCTTCGCCCTCGCCGGAGTGCTCCTGGACCGCTACGGCTCCGTCGACGAACACGGCCTGCACGGCGAGGCCCGCGAACTGCGCCTGGTGGGAGTGCTGTTCTCGACCGGCGCCCTGGCGCTGGCCGGGCTGCCGCCGTTCGGCACCGGCCTCGGCAAAGCACTCGGCGAGGACGCCGCCGGACACGGGCAGCCGTGGCTGCTGCCCGCCGTGTTCGTCACCGCCTCCGCCGTCACCGGCGCCGCCGTGCTCCGCGCCGGCCTGCGCGTCTTCTTCGGCATCGGTCCCGTACCCCGCAGCCGTCCGGGAGAGGAGGAGACCACCGGCGAGGGCGAGGAACCCGAGATCCGCTCACCACGGCGCACCCTGCCACCCACCATGATCGTGATCCCGGGCGTCCTGCTGGCCCTCGCGGCGCTCATCGGCTGCCTCCCGGCCGTCGCCGGCGCCCTCGCCCACGCGGCGGCCGTCTTCACCGACCCCGCCCACTACGCCGCCGCGGTCCTCACCGGGCCCGGCGCGCCACCGGCCGCCGTGACGGCACCGGAATCCGAGTGGACCGTACCGGGAGTGCTCCTCGGCCTGCTGTCCACCCTCCTCGCGACCGCCTTGGCGACCGCCGCGGTCCACCATCGTGGCCCCGCACTGTCCCCCCACCACCCGGTCGTCCGCGCGGTGCGAACACTACGCCGCCTGCACTCCGGACACCTCGGCGACTACCTCGCCTGGCTCACCCTCGGCCTCACCGCCCTCTGCGTCGCGCTCGTCACCCAGACCTGAACGAGCGCGAAAGAGGGCCGCGAGCCCGAACCGACGCCGCTGGATCGCATGCCCTCCGAGGGCGGTCGTCCGCGGAGAACGATCCGGACCCGCTCTGGTTCGGAGCTGACGGGGCCGACCCCGACGCGGCGGACGCGGCCTTGACCGACGAGGAACGACGGCCGGTCTTCCGCCTTCCGTTCGCCGAGGGCCACAGCGTCGTCATCGTGGACCACAACGTCGTGGACGAGCTGGGAACCGAGTACTTCGTCGCCCATCCCCGAGTGGGATCTGCACGGCCATCCGGCCACCATCGACGGGCACCAGGAGGGCCCCGGACCGTCCTTTCAGGAACTCGTCCACATCGCCGGCACACCCGAACGGCCTGCCTGGTCACCGGAGGCGGCCTGGAACCCGACGAAGGGAGCCGCTACCTGCCCGCCCCCGGCCACCGGAACACCTGCCCAGACTGACGCCCCCTCCCGGAGCCGCCCGCCCGTCGCCCGCAGGCCGCCGAACGGACCGCTCGCGGCGGTCACCGGCGAGTGGGAACTCGACCACCGGACCCGCATCGGGTGCCCGTTCGCCGACCGGTGGACGAACTCCTCCGCCCGGTCGGAGGACCGGGCGGAGGAGCTGCGGCGATTCACCGTGTCAGGGCTTGATCCGGACCACCTGCGGGTCGTGGTCGGAGGCCTGGTCGGCGAACTCGCTGTTGATGTGGACGACGTCGTACCGGACGTGCTGCGGCTTCAGCGCGGGGCTGACCAGGATGTGGTCGAGCACCTGGGAGTTGCCCTGGTAGACGTAGGAGTAGCGCTCGGACTCGGGCAGTTCGGCGACCAGGTCACGCAGGACGCCGTCCTGGGTGAGGGTCTGGAGCGCGGGTGAGAACTGGTAGTCGTTGAAGTCGCCGAGGGAGACGACCCGGGCGCGGGGGTCGGCGGCCAGGAGCTTGGCGACGAAGGCCTGCTCCACCGCGGCCTGCTTGGTGCGCTGGACCTCGGAGCTGCGGGTCGGGGCCTGGAAGCGGCTGTCGAGGCCCTGGTCGCCGCCCTTGCTGTTGAAGTGGTTGGCGATCACGAAGACCGGCTTGTTGTGGAAGCTGAACTGGCCGATCAGCGGCTTGCGGCTGCTGGTCCAGGCCTCATCGGCCGGGTCGATCCGCGCCGGGGAGGCGGTCAGCGAGGTGCGGTTGCCGGTGCCGACCACGTCCACCGGAGTGGTGGCGTCGCCGCCGGGGATGTCGGTGAAGGAGACGCGGGCCGGGTTGAACAGGAAGACCTGCCGGATGTTGCCGCCGGGCTCGCCGCCGTCCTTGCCGTCCACCGGGTCGATCGAGCGCCAGTCGTAGGCCGGGCCGCCGGCCGCCTTGATCGCCTCGACGAACTTGGCGACGGTGGCGTCGGACGAGACCGTGCCGTCCTGGACCGGGCCGTTGTCGTCCTGGATCTCCTCCAGGGCCAGGATGTCGGGGGAGCGCAGATTGGTGACCACGCCGGCCGCCAGCTCGGCGAACTTCTCGTCCGGGTCGCCCGGGTCGAGGTTCTCGACGTTGTACGTGCCGATCTTCAGCTCGCTCGGCAGGCCGGACTCGGTGACCTCCCGCTGCAGCCCGCCCGACTGGACGGCGCCGACCCGGGTGGCCGCCACCGCGTAGCCGCCGAACGAGGTGTAGTCCAGCGGACCTCCGGTGGCACCGGTGAGCCGGTCGCCGACATCGGCGACCGGGAAGTCGGCGGCCGCGCCCAGCGACTGGACCATGAGGCGGCCGGAGTTCGGCTGGTCGTAGCCGAGGTAGACGACACCGCCGCGGGACGAACGCGGGTCCTGCTCGCGGGCGTCCACCCAGAGCTCGTGGTACGTGTTGCTGGCCTGCGTCACCGGCACGTCGCGGACCTCGACGTCCATGCCCTCCAGCGACTCGAACAGGTCGAGCGCGTAGGCGCCGGGCCGCAGCGGCAGGGGCTCGATCGAGCCGCCCGCCGCGTCCGGGGCGTACGCCGCCGGGATGTTCGAGCCGTCGAGCACGACCGGCGCGGGCACCGGGTTGCCCGAGGAGACCACGGTGACCTTGGGGCTGGTCAGCTCGGTGACGGACTGCGAGCCGCCCGAGCTGTTCGGGTAGTACTCGCTGACCTTGGCCGTGACGAGGACCGAGTCGCCGACCTTGACGGCGGGGACGGCGCTGCCGGTGAAGACGAAGACGCCCTCGCTGGTGGCCGGGTCGGCGTCCGCGTTCGGGTCCTGCATCCAGAAGCCCTTGGAGCCGTACGTACGCACGCCGGTGACGGTGCCGGGGACGCCCGTGACCGTCTTGCCGGCCAGTGGCGAAAGACGGGTGGTCCCCTGGATGTCGTGGATCCGCACCGTGCCGGGCTCGGTCGGCCCGCTGTCGGAGCCGCCGCCGGGGGTGGACTCGCCCTTGCTGTTGACCGGCGTGGGCGCGCCGGCCTGGAAGTCGGCGGCGTTGTCGTCGGTGTCGGCGAGGGACGCGGCGCGGGCCACCGAGGCGGTGTTGGAGGCGCCCGGGGCGGAGGCGGAGCCCTCGTGGACGACGGCGGTGCCGAAGCCCACCAGGTCGACGACCCGCGGGTCGACGGCGCAGTCCGCGGCCGTCTTGCAGGTCAGCGCGTCGGTGCCGTTGACGAGCGCGATGGTGCCGGTCGTGGCGGACAGGGCCAGGTTGCCGGCGGCGTCGGCGGCCGGCAGGTCCACGGTGCCGCCCGCGCCGGGTGCCTCGGCGACCAGGTAGCGGCCACCGGGGGCGACCGAGCCGCTCAGCGGGGTGACCCCCCACTTGCTGGTGGCGCTGGGGCTGCCCGGCAGGTACTGCACGCTGTAGCCGGTCAGACCGAAGGCGGCCGCGGACGGGTTGGCGAGCTCGACGAAGTCCTTCTTCAGCGTCGCGCCGGAGTTGCCGCCGCCGCCGTACACCTCCGCGATGACCGCCCCCGCCGACGGGGCGGCGACGGCGCCGGGCAGCGGGACGAGCACCAGGGACGCGGTGACCGCGACAGGCAGGGCGGCACGCAGCAGCAAGTGGTGGGAGCGGCGAGTGGCTATGGGGCTGGGCACCGTTGCGGAGCTCCTTCATGACAGGACAAGACCCGGCCGCCGCGCCGGCGCGCCAGGTCGCTGAGAGGTCGTCAAAGTGTTGATGAAGGACGCCGACGGGCGTCTCACATCAGATCCAGGCGTGAAGATACGCGCGTAGAACTTGACGCATCAAGGTGCCGAACATGAACTTTTCAGAACCATGCCCACGCCACATGAGCGGTGCTCCCGCAGGTCCGCCCGGTTCGTACCGTCGACCGCCTCCCCAGGACGCCCGGTCCGCCTCCCGGCCTCGGCGCGAGACGAGACGGGTGAGCGTCTCCGTGGGCCCGCAGAGCCATCTGAGAAGGGGGCTGGTGACCACAGAGTAGTGGGCGCTGACCCGGCCCCCCTCCTTGTCCAGGATCTGCGAAGCCCCCTCCCGGTGGACGTGGCGGAGGTACCGGCGGCGGATCGGCGCTCCCGCAACCAGCAGTACCGGCGAACAGACGAGAACGGCCACCGGGACGAGGGCCTTCACCAACACGAGCTTGGCCTTCTCTTCGTATCGCATGCGCTCAGTGTGGCTGGTGGGGTTCGGCGCCGACTGCGGGAGGCCGGGCGGACGGGCGGACGGGTGGGCGACCGCAGGCCCAAGCCCGGGCGGGGCGCGCTGGAGCCACCTGCCCTACCCCTGCTTGCGCTCGACGCGTCTGGTTCCGCGCATCCCCTGGAACCGCTGCTCAACATCGGAGCAGCCTGGGGCCGCCGCCGGAGGCGAAGAACACCACGGAGGGCCTGGCTCGGGTGACTCGCGGAATCCGTTCGCGTGGCGTCTTCCCGGCCACGTACGGTCTGCGCATGACCAGGACCACGCCGGCCAGGCCGGTATCCGTGGAGGCCGTGTTCCCGGAACTGGCCGCTCAGCGGGGCCGGACGACCCGCCTGCACCCGAGGCCGGGGCGGCCCGGCATGCGCGACAGTCATGTCGGCGGGCCGATGCTGTGGCCGTACGGCGAGCCGTGGCCGGTCTGCGACGAGCCGCACCGGCCCGAGACCGAGGGGTACGCGCCGGCCGAGATCCGCAGTGCCCGGGCTGCGGGCGTACGGCCGCGGAGCCGACCGTGGCCCGGAGCAGGTGCTCCCGGGGAGGACGGGCCGGTGCCGTTCGCGGGGCTTGCCCAGTTCTTCCGCCGGGACATCCCCGGCCTGACGGCCGGGCCCGACGGTGCGGACCTCGTTCAGCTCTTCCGCTGCCCGTTCACCCACGGCCCGTACCTGGAGCGTCGCTACCTCCTGCGGTGGCGGCAGGCCGCGGAGACCGAGCGCGCGGAACGCTTCCTCGTCGCCCCGCCCGAAGTGCCCATGCTGCGATGGGAGCATGAACTCCCCGAACCGTGCGTCCTGCACCCCGAAGAGGTGGACACCTACCCCTGGGCGGAGGACGACACGCTGCCCGCCCCATTGATCGACCTCATCGACGCCTGGGAGGACGCCCAGATGGCGGAGCACGGCCCCGACGCCCCGAGCTACCAGGGAGACCTGTCGATCCCGCCCGGCTGGCGGGTCGGTGGCTTTCCCAGCTGGGCGTCGACGGGCCCCATGGCCATCGACTGCGCGACCTGCGCGACCCCGATGCGGTTGCTACTGACCGCTGGGGGCGACGAGATGGACGCCGGCTCGCACAGCTGGGTGCCTCTGGAGGACCGAGACCCGTCCCTGGAAGGGAAAGCCTCGATCCTGGGCGGCCGGTCCGTCGGCACGCCCACTCGGCTCCGATTCGGCCGGGACCGGGACCTGCACGTCTTCACCTGCCCGGGCGACCCCGGACACCCGCCCCGATGGGTGCTTTCCTGAGAGGCTTCAGGGCGACGGACGTGAACGGCTGCCCACCACATGGAAAGCGCTTCGGGCCGGTTCCGTGAGCGGTTACCCGTGGCGGACGCCCATCCTCAAGGCTCCGTCACCAAGCCGGGCGCGTCGACGTGTTCCGTCTCTACTGCTTGTCCAGCGGATGCCCCGGGCGGGTCGACTTCACGGCTGGGTGCGTCGCTCGGCTGCGTCGAACGCGGGCGCGAGTGGGGCCAGCGTCGCGCGGAGCTGGTCGGGCAGTGAGCCGGAGGGCACGACCAGTCCTCCGGCGCCGAAGCTTCCGGCGGCCTCTGCGTTTCCGGCCGGCTGGAGCCAGCCTTCCAGCGCGATGCGCACCGCCGCGGCCACGCCTGCCGCGAGAACGCGGGCCGTGTGGGTTCCGGCGTCGTCCAGGCGTTCGGCGAGCACCGTCGTGAGAGGGTGCTCGATGCCGGCGGTGGCCTCGAGGAACGCGTCGCGCAGCGCGGTCCGGGTGGTGATCAGCAGCAGTGCCTGGTGTTCGCGCTCACCGGTGTTCGTGTACTGCTCGACCACTGCCTCCGTGACGGCGTCGGCCAGGCGTACTCCTGCGGGCCGGGCCGCGACCGCCGCCGCGATCCGTGCCTCCCGGTCCGCGGTGACAGCGGAGACGATCGCCTGCTCGCGGCTGGCGAAGTAGTTGTTGTAGGTGCGCGGTGAGACCCCGGCCGCCTCGGCGATGTCTTCGACCCGCACCTGGTCCGGTCCGCGCTCCACGGCCAGGCGCAGGGCCGCCTCGCGTAGCGCCTCGCGCGTGGCCTGCTTCTTCCGCTCCCGCAGCCCTGATGGCGGTGTCGTCATGATGTCAGCCTCCCACGCAGGAATGCGCGCGCGCAAACTTGCGTGTACGAAAACTTGCGTGTGCGCAGTTTTCCTGTCAGCCTCGATTCGCCCGAGACCGACAGAGAGGACGTCACCATGCGTGCAAGAGGAATGACCTACGACACCGGATTCGTCGTCCACGGCCGGATGTCCCGCGAGGACTTCGACCTTGCGGTGGTCCGGCGCGAGCTCGCCATCATCCGCGACGACCTGCACTGCAACGCGGTCCAGATCATCGGCGGCGACCCGGACCGACTGGAGCTGGCCGCCGGTGCCGCCGCCGAGCTCGGCCTCGAGGTCTGGTTCTCGCCCTATCCGCTGGAGCTGGATCCGGAGCAGATCCTCGCGCTCTTCCGTGACTGTGCCGAGCGAGCGGAACGGCTCCGGCAGCAGGGAGCCACAGTCGTGTTCGTCGCAGGGGTGGAGCTGAGCGTGATGAACCGGGGGTTCCTCCCCGGAGAGAGCCCGGAAGAGCGGGTCGAGCAGCTGATGAGCCACCCCGAGCGGCGACTCGAAGCGATGCGTGAGCTCGGCGTGCGCATCAACGCATTCCTCGGCGACGCCGCGGCCACGGTCCGCGAGCGCTTCCAGGGCAAACTCACCTACTCATCCATCCAGTTCGAGCAGGTCGACTGGACTCCCTTCGACCTGGTGACGTTCGAACTGATCCGCTCCGCCGAGGTCGCCGACCGGTTCCGGGACGCGGTGCGCACCCTGGCCCAAGGCCCGAAGCCGCTCGCCATCACCGGATTCGGCACCGCGGCCTACCGCGGCGCGGGAGACCGCGGTGGGCGGGTGCTGGAAGTGGTCGAGTACGACCCGCAGACCAAGGCCCCCGTACGGCTGGACGGCATATACGAGCGTGACGAGGCCGGCCAGGCCGCCTATCTGAGCGAACTGCTGGAGATCTTCGAGACCGAGGGCGTGGACAGCGCGTTCGTGTTCCTGTTCGCCCTGCCCGGCTACCCGCACCGCCCGGACGGCGACCCCCGGGACGACTTGGACCGGGCCGGCCTGGGCATCGTCAAACTCCTCGAAGGGCGCCGGGGGCAGACCTACCCCGACATGGAATGGGAACCCAAGGCCGCCTTCGCGGCGGTGGCGCAGCAGTATCGGAGGTGACAGCCCCCGCACGGTGACCACGGCTCGGGATCTGCACTGCGCCGCAGCGCAGATCCCGAGCAGACGGAAGCGGCATCCCAAGGATCACGCATTCGCCACCAAGCCGGCACTCGCCCTCGCGCATGCGAAACGCGCGCCGGCCACCGGGATCAGACCGAAGCGGACGACCGGGGACGAGGTGTACGGACGCAGCCGGTCGGCGACGTCGAACGCGGCCGGGAGCGAAGCGAGTCCTTGGAAGGCGCCGACATCGGCCCTGTGCTCGCGATGCCCGTCGACCACCAGCTCACCACCTCCGACGGCAGGCGCATGCACGCGGACCAGACACTGCACCTGGTCGAGCCGGACAGAAGGGAACCGCCACTCGCGTGGAGCGGGCGCGAAGGGCCGGCGCTCCTACGACAGGGCGTGGATCACCACCGACCACCCCCGCCGATGGCTGCTCATCCGCCGCTCCATCGCCGCCCCGAGCCAGATCATGTACTTCTGCGCCTACACGCCCGAGGACTGTCCCTGCCCCCTGAGCGACCTGGTCACGATCACCAGCATGAGGCGGAAGACCGGCAAGGGCCGATCGGCCTCTTCACGACCTGCTTCCTGACTGAGTTCAGGCAAGCCGCTCCACACCGATACGGGGAAGCTCCGCCCATCCCTGCACCGACTCGCCAGGCACAGGGAGAGATGCGCCGTCGACCGGGTCGTAGTGAATGCGGCTCGCGGGCAGGTTCATGGCCGTCAGCCGCTGCACCGTGTCGATCACCATGCCGGGCGGGCCGCTCACGTAGGCGACGTGTCCGGACCAGTCGCCGTGCCGGGCCACCGCGTCGGCCGGCGAGCCGTCCTCGGAGGCCCCGGAGCCCTCGCCGATCACCGGAACGACACGCAGCCAGGGGTGGCGGCTCTCCAGCTCGGAGAGGGCGGCGGTGTCGTACAGATCGTCCAGCGTGCGGGCGCCGAGGAACAGGTGTGCGCTGCGGCCGCGCGGACCGCGCACGGCCAGCTCGTCGAGGAGTGCCTTGGCGGTGGCCCATCCGGTCCCGCCCGCCACGATCAGTACATCGCGCGGCAGGCCCTCCTCCAGCGTCATGGATCCCTGCGCCGGTCCGAGGCGCAGCAGGTCGCCGACGCGGGTGCCTGCCACCAGCGCATCGCTCACCCCGCCAGGGCCGGTACGACGGATGTGGAACTCCAACTCTCCGTCCGCCCGGGGCGCGCAGGCGACGGAGTACGGTCGCCAGGCGTGCGGCAGCAGCGGGGACTCAAGCCTGGCGTACTGCCCGGCCTTGTACGGAAACGGTTCTGCGGTGCGGACCCGGAGGACGGCGACACCGGGACCGCACACCCGGTGCTCCGTCACCGTCGCGTTCCAGTAGGCGGGCTCGCCCAATGCCTCGCGCGCGCCTTCGACCATGGACGCGACGGCGAACCTCACCATCCGCACCCAAGCCTGCTCCAGCTCCTCGACCCACCGCTCGCCCGCGCTGCGGCGCAGAGCCGCGACGAGCGAGGACTCGAACACCTCGTAGTGCACGGGCCGCACTCCCAGCTTGCGGTGGTCCCGGCCCAGGCGAGCGCAGAACGCGGCCACCTCGTCCGGCCGGTCCAGGTGCTCGATCAGATACCAGAAGGCACGTTCCAGATGAGCCTGCTGGAAGGCCATCGAGTCGGGAAACAGCCCGCGCAGATACGGGTGCTGCTCGAACATCGCCTGGTAGAGGTGAGTAATGAGGTCACCGAAGGGGGTCACCGACGGCAGATGGCGGTTGATCGTCTCCTGATCGCGAATCCAGTCGAAGGAGTGCCCTGCCCCCGCCGTTCTGACGGCCTCCGCCGTTCTGACGGCCCCGGCCGGGTGGAGCAGCTGCTGGCGCAGCCGCATCGCATCCTGGCGCGCGAGCAGCGCGTGGTACTCGTCGTACGCGTTGCTTGTGATGGTGCTCAAGGGCTGGCTCTCTCTCCCTGCCGTATGTCCCGCGTCTCCGCCCCGCGCCCGGCGGACGTCGGCGGGGCCTCTCCAGTGCCGTCTCGGGGGATGACACACCGTGGACGCAGACGTCCAACGAACGGACACGGCGGCAGCGACAACGCCGTGGCCATGACCGGAAGACGCATCAGTTTTGCACCGCTGTCCCTCTGCCGTCCGGCCCCATCGGATAGGGCCGTTCGGCCCTATCAGGCGGTCCGCCCCCCTGTGATCGACTCACCTCCGCGACCCGGGGTGCCGGCCCCGGTGCGGCCCGGCCGTCCCCCAGGCCTGTGGCCGGTACGCCCGGGCCGCGGCGGGGTGGTGCCATAAGGGCCCCACCCCGCCGACTCGCAACAGGCCCTGCCGGCAGTCCCGAAAGCGGGTCGCCATCAGCACGCTCCCGCACCAGACGGCCGGTACGACCCACAGGACAGCACCTGGCCGAGGTCGCAGGGCGGCACGAACACGGGGGCCTGGAGCAGGCGGAACTCGTCGAGCATGATCACGAACGAGGCGAGGACGTCGAGCGCCCCGGTGGTCACCACGAGCCACGCGAAGACGCGGGGGAGGGGGGCTCCGGTCGCATGATCGGTCGGCGCCTCCGGCCGGGAGACGGTGGTCGGGTCACGCAGAGCGCCGCTCTGGTACGCGGAACGCTCCGGGCCCTCTCGGGTCCCGGAGCGTTCCGCTGCGGGGACGACCGCATCGCGCGGTCCGGGGGAGGGAGAGAAGACGACGGGCACTCCGTCCCGGACGGCCGGTCCCCCGGCTCAATGGGCTCGCGCCGTCACGCGGTGCCCAGCACCTCGTCGGCCGCGCGCCGGCCGCTCGCCACGCAGTGGGCGATGCCGACCCCGTCGTACGCCGCTCCGCACACCCCTATCCCCGGCAGCTTCGCGACCGCCTCCCTGATCCGCCCGACCCGCGCCGTGTGACCGACCGCGTACTGGGGCAGCCCGTCGTGCCAGCGGCTGACTCGTGACGCCACGGGCGCGGCGGTCAGGCCCAGGATCTCGCCCAGGTCGTGCCGCGCGGCCTCGACGAGATCCGCGTCGTCCAGGTAGAGGGCCTGCTCGTCCCCGTGCCGGCCGATCGAGGCCCGCAGGACGAACAGACCGGTGGCCGTCTCCCGCAGCCAGCGCCACTTGTGCGTCAGCAAGGTGGCCGCCTTGATAGTGCGCCCCTCCACCGGCGGGACCAGGAATCCGCTGCCGCCGGGCAGCACGGGCAGGTCCGTCCGGCGGAAGGCCATCGTCACCAGCGCGGGCGAGGCGTACTCGATCCCGGACAGCTCGGCTGCCGCGGCCGGGCTCTCGGCCGCCAGCAGGCCCGCGGCGGACCACGCCGGCGCGGCCAGGACCACCCCGTCCGCCACGAAGAAACGGTCGGTGGTGCGCAGCTGCCAGCCGTCCTCGGTCCGGGCCAGCGAGAGGGCCGGGGCGTCGAGGAGGATCTCCCCGCCCCGGGCCCGTACGGCATCGGCGACCGCGCCCGGCAGCCGGCCGACGCCGCCCGTGATCCCCATGAACACCGGGCCGAAGGACGCGGACGGCGCGGGCTCGCGGTGCAGGGAGGCGACGGCGTTGAGCAGCGAGGCGTGTTTCCGGGCCGCCTCGAAGAGGGCGGGTGCCGCCGCCCGCATCGAGATCCGGTAGGCGTCGCCCGCGTACACGCCGTCGAGCAGCGGCTCCAGGAGCCGGTCGACGACCTCCGCCCCGTACCGCTCGGCCACATACGTGCCGATCGCGACGTCGTCCCCGATCGGCGTACGCGGCAGGACGCGGTCCCGCCGCATGCGCGCGACCCCCTCCGCGGAGACCAGGCCCCCCAGCGCCGCCCCGTCGCCCGGCACCCCCATCACATGCCCCCGGGGCAGGGAGTGGAGCGTGCCGCGGCTCCACACGGCCGCCGAGGTCGTCACGGCCGGCTCCAGGCACTCCCCGAGCCCGACGGCACGCGCCAGGTCGACCGCCTCGGGCCGCAGCGCGAACAGCGCCTCAGCGCCCAGGTCCACCGGCACGCCCGCGATCTCCCCGGCCCGCAGTTTCCCGCCCAGCCGCCCGGACGCCTCCAGGAGCGTCACCCGGGCGCCGGCCTCGACGAGCCGGTGGGCGGCCGCCAGACCGGAGACGCCTCCCCCGACGACGACGATGTGTCCCGGTTCCGGTGTGACCTGACCGCCCATGTACGTGCCTTTCGCGTGAGAACTGCCCGGCGGACCCCCGGCCTCGTTCCGGAGCCTCGGCGGGCCGGAGGTCCACAGGCAGTGAACGCGAGCGGCCTGCCCTGGCAGAAGGGGCCGAACGGCCCCATCGACACGGCGTGCCGGTGACGTCAGCCCGACGAAGCTCACCGCCGGCCTGAACGCCTGGCAGGCCGTGGTCACCGTTTCTGCCGTCGAGGATCGAGCCGCATGAGTAGGGAGTACTCATGCGAAAGCCGCCAGGAGCCAGCAGTCTGGCGGGGGTCGGACGCCGCTCACCCCTCTGATCTGACCTCCGGGGTGAGCGCGGGCCGTGTTCGTGTGATGTGAGTAAGGAAGAGCATGAAGATCACCCGGAGGGCGGGCATAGCCGTCGCCTCCATCTGTGCCCTGGCAGCCGCCTCTGGATGCTCGGCCCTCGGTGCGAAGCCGGGGCCTGCGTACCCTTCTCCGTCGGCGCCCGTGCCCACCGTGCCGAACTTCAACGGGATCGATGGTCTCACCGGGGCACAGGTGCTCCGTTCCGCCTCCGAGGCGCTGCGGAAAGCACCGTCCGTCCATCTCGCGGGCACGGTGAACAAGAGTCAGATCGATCTGCGCATCGACAGTTCCGGCAACTGCGAGGGGCGTATCACGGAGGGCGGGACCAACGTAGATCTCGTCAAGCAGGGCGAGAAGGTCTGGCTCAAGCCCGATCACGCGTTCTGGGTCCAGTCGGTCGGCACTCAGGCCGCCCAGGTGGAGGCGCTGGTCGGGAATCGCTACATCGTCACCGACTCCAGCAATGCCGAGTTCGGCTCGCTCGCGGCGACCTGCGACATCGCGGCCGTCGCCGACTCCATGACCGAGGACTCCGGCGGCGTCACCGTGAGCAAGGGCGCGCAGCGGGAGGTGCGGGGGCTCCCGGCGCTCGAACTGGTCAGGACCGACCCCCGGGAAGGGCGCTCCCAGTTCTATGTCGCCCGGACCGGCGAGCCCTATCCCCTGGAGATCCACGGAATGGACGAGGGCGATCCCGCCGGCGTCGTCCTCAGCGAGTACGGCAAGCCCTTCACCCTTCATGTGCCGCCCGCGGCCGAGACCCTCGACGCCGCTCAGCTCGGCTGAACTCCCCTCCGTGGAGATACGAAGCCGGGCTGACGGGCGGAGGGTCTGGGCTGGTTCGACGACGACGGCGACCGGCTCGTCGAGGCTGGGCTGGTACTGCTGAGGCCGTTGCCGAACCTGAAGAGGTCCCTCGCCTGTCTGCCCGAGGGCCCGGTCACCGACTGGGCCGCGGCGGATCGGGAGCGGCGGCTCGAGCCGATGCTCGCGTACCCGAAGGAGCAGGGCGCCTTCTCGGTGAAGACGGGACCGCCCGTCGGCGCCCGCCGCTGGAGCGCCGAGGCGGTCAAGGCCGCGATCGCCGCCCCGCAGGCCCGGAGACTACGGGATGCGGAAGCCACCGTGCACGAGCCGTGGGCCTTCGGCGTCACCGACCGGCCGCGCCGGATGGGCTGGCAGCAGACCGAGCCCGGTGGTGAGGACGGCCTCGCCGCAGGCCAGCCGCGCTACGTCTTCCAGGTTCCCTCCGCCGGGCGGTCGTCGGAGGAGATCCGGCGCGACTTCAACCAGCAGTGGCACCGCAACATCAAGAAGCCTCAGAACAACGCCATCCAGTGACGGATGATGTCCGACGCCCACGAACTCGGAGCGGGCGTCTGTGACTTCCGAGGCATCACCGGAACCAGGTACGTGCCGCACCGGTAGCCCTGGGGCCTCTCACGGTACTGCGCTGCGCGTGATCACTTGGGGCGCGATCAGGAGGGGGTCTTCATGAGACGTCCCCAGCAGATGAGGCTGCGGGCGGGGGAGACGAAGGCGCCATGAAGTTCGGTGCTCCCTTGTGTGAGATGACAGGCAGGATCCGCCGTTGTAGGAGCTCGGCGCGGTGGGTGTGGGGGCTGTAGCCCTTGCCGCCGAGCAGGACGTCGGGCCTGCGACGGGGCCGGCCGGGGCGGCCCGCGACGGGCCGGGCGATCTCCTCTTTCCCGGCGAGAGGGACGGCCTCCTCGACAGCTCCGTCTATCGGCGGGCCTGGGCCAAGGCCCGTGAGGCCCTCCTGTCCGAGCATGGGTTCAAGTCGCTCATCGGTAAGCGCGTGTACGACCTCCGCCACACCCGCCTGACGACCTGGCTCGACAACGGCGCATCCCGCCCGTACAGGTCACCGACTTGGCCGCAACAGTGTCCCCGTCCTGCTCTCCACGTACGCCCGATACGTCACCGGCCAGATCGCCGAGCTCCAGCGACGCATCGAGGAACCCCGGACGCTCCCCTGCACCGTCGGCTCTCCGGCTCCCGTGAGCACCGCTCGTACGAAGCCGACCCTGCTTGTGTCTCCGTGATCCTGGTCCTTCGCCCGTGGTCCCGGAGCGTGCCGTCACTCGAACCCGGCGTCGTACAGCTCGGCGTCGTCGGGGATCCAAGGGAAGGCGATCGAGGGGTATGCGGCCGAGCGGTCCTGGAGGTCGAAGGCGAGGACTGCTTCGATGAACTCCCGGGGTGGCAGGTAGCCGTGATCGACCACGTAGTGTCCGATCAGATGCGGCGCCGCGTAGGCGGTCCCCGGCTCCCTGGGCACCCGGGTCTCGCCCGTACCGGCGCCGGCGCGCCGGTGCCCCGCCGGGGCTCGTGCCAGGGACGGGCGTCGTCGAGCGGTTCGGGGCACAGGTCGCACTCGTGCAGGCCGAGGGCCTCGTTCACGGCCTGCGTCTCCAGCACGGTCAGCAGCTTGGGCGTGAACTCCGAGGGTGCAGGCCCGGCGGGCCAGGGCCGTCCCGTCTCCAGCCAGCCGATGTTGAGCCGTCGGTAGGCATCCCGCACGGTGACGAACCGCAGGCCGGTGCCGACCTCGGTGAACACATCGCCGTCCTCTGCGGTGAGGTAGGCGTAGGGGCTGGGATCGTCGTAGTACATGACCGCATCCCACCAGAGGGAGGGCCCGCCGACGGACCGATTATTCGGGCAGCAACCGGTCCAGCATGAACTGCGTGTTCGGGTCGGGATCGACGACCAGCGACTGGACGCGATAGCGACCCGGCGGCAGTTCGACGCGGAGTGCCTCCGCCGGCCGCTGTGTGTCCCGCAGCGAGTCGAGGATCCTGCCGGCTTCGTAGACGGCGTCGGTCAGGACGTATCGCCCGCCGAGTTCGAGAGAGAGGACATCCTTCCAGCCGTCGGCGGATCCGGCGGCGTGCACGGCGGGCAGCAGCCCCGTGTCGTCGTCGGCGTAGCACCAGCGTGCGAATGTGAGGTGCTCGGCGAGCCAGGTGACGGACAGGGATTCGGCGCCGAGCGTCAGGATGTCGTGGTTGGCCAGCCGCAGGGCCGAGACGTACTCGTCGATCACGTCGTCCGTCTCGCTCCCCTCCCATGTCGGAAGGAGTTCCTCCGGGATGAGCGCGTAGCGGGCGAAGTCGGTGCTGTCGAGCCAGGTAGCCATGCAGCGGATCATGACACCCGCGTCTGACAGCAGGGCTTCGGCAAGGTTCGGATCTGACCGGCTTGCCCGGCTCTGCTGATCAGGTCGTCCAGGCAGGGCCTCGGCAAACGGGTGGTTCCGCTGTACCGCGCCGGGTCGGTCAATGCATCCACTGAACTGTGCGGCTAGAAGTTGTGAACATGGCAACTCGCAGCTCCCCAGCCGTGCAACCGTTGAGCCTCGATTGGCTCTTGCATCCCGTTGCGGAATCCGACTTCTTCCGGACCAACTGGGAGAGTGAGCCCCTCCTGGTCGAGCGAACAGACCCGGCCTATTTTGCTGGCCTGCCGGGACTGGACTCGATCGAGGAGTTGATCACCGCAACATCGGCCGGAAGGACCCGGTCGAAAGAAGACGCATATCTCATTCGCAGCGAGCACGGCACCCCGAGAGAGCGCGGAATCAGGCTGGATGCCAAGGGTATTCCAGACATCCAGGACGTCTACGGCGCCTATCATGACGGCTTCACGGTCGTCGTCAACCGAATTCATTGCCGGTCCGCCGTGATCGCAGATCTCAGCCGTAACCTGGAAGCCGTGCTCCACCACCCGGTGGGCGTGAACCTGTACTTCACTCCGAAGTGCGGGCAAGGTCTCCCGCCCCACGTGGACACGCACGACGTCTTCATCCTGCAGTTGCACGGAACCAAGAAGTGGCACGTGGGCAGCCCGCCCAAGGAACTGCCGCTCGCCGATGCGGAGAAGAGCCCGGTCGAACTTCGCGATTTCCAAGAGTTCACATTGAACCCCGGCGACACGTTCTACCTTCCGCGCGGATTTCCGCATGAAGCCCTGACGTCAACCTCCTCCTCGGTCCATCTGACAGTCGGCATCAACGCCTATCGATGGGTCGATCTCATTGCCGAGGCCCTCGACGCACTGGCCGGCGAGGATCTGCGGCTCAGGCGCACGCTGCCGCCAGGCTTCCTGCACGATCACCTGAAGCCCGAACATGCATCCGAGCTGGCAGAACGCCTCGCCGATGCACTGAAGGACGGAGCGCTGGCGGAGCTCGCCAAAGTACGGCTCGGCACGAGGCTGTTCCGGGGGACCAAGGCCATGGGCGCGGGAAACTTCCGCTCCCTGGATGAAATCTCGAGGCTGACCGAGGCCTCGCAGGTCTACCGTACCCCCAGTCTTTTCTGCCGGGTGCGGTCCACCTCCGACGAGGCCTTGATCGAATTTCCCACCAATTTCGTCTCGGGACCGAAGTTTCTGGAACCGGCACTCCGGTTCATCGCGGAGCGTGAGCGTTTCACCGTGCGCGAGCTTCCCGACACGCTCTCCGTCGAAGACAAACTCGACCTCGTCAGCAGGCTGGTTCGCGAGGGTCTGCTCCGGATCACCCAGGAAATCCAAGGAGAAACGTGATGGACGCTGATCAAGGTGGCGCCGGATCGCGGGATTCACGCCCCGCAAATTATTCATCGGGCAACGCCATGAACAAGGATGACGTATTCATGCTGCGTCATCTCCAGCAGGGTCTGATCGTTCAAGACGCCCGGTATGAGAATAAAGGCCTGTTCAAGTTGATCGCGGTGGCCATGGCCGACGACGAGTTTCGCTGGAGACTCGTCAACGACACCCAGAACGTCCTGAACGAGTTCCAGTCCCGGTTGGATCTGCCGAACGGCGTAACTGTCAGGTTCTGGGAAAACACGGACCAGACCCTGCACATCGTCCTTCCTCCTCCGGCCGGAACGACGAGCAACCGGCCCGCACCGCTGCGCGAATTCCTGCAGTCGCGGACCACGAAGGAGGCTATGAGCGGATTTTGGACGGATGACTTCAGCGATTACGGCGACCCGGTCGATCTACAGTGGAATCCCGACCGAGGTGACCACACGAAGGACGGCTGAACGTCGCAGCGACCTGTCCTCCACGTCGATAGCACGCTGATCGCGTCAACTGCCACGGGCCCGTCCTGCCGAGGAAGCGGGGCGGGCCCCGGCCAGGTCTTCGGCGAAGTGATGTGCCGCCCGTTTCGTGATCATGCGAGTCCAAGGAGGGCGAGCGGCCTGCCGGCGTTGCGGGCGCTGCGCCGCAAGCTGGCGGCAATGTCGGTGCTCCCTGCGAGGCGGAGAGCGTCAATGGCGAGGTTGCGCCAGGCGGCCATGGCGCGAGGTGCGACGCCGGTCCGCAGTTGAGAGGCGTCCTCGGCGAACGTCACGTCTCTGACGTGGTGCAGGGCCTCGATCTTCCAGTGGTCACGGATCAAGCTCGCGAGCTCGGCGGGCATGGCCTGCTCGGCAGTGAGACCGGTGACCGCGTAGACGGTCTTGATGCTGATCCTCCCGGTCCTGCGATCCACCCGGCGGCGCTTGAGCTGGACGGCCTGACGGGCCCGGGGGGAAGAGCAGGTTGTTCACCGTGCACGCTTTGATCCGGCGGATCTCGCCCCGACCGTGCCCGGCGTCGAGGGTGCGTGACTGCAGCGGAATCTGCTTCCACGGAAGGGACTTGAGCTGCTCGCGGAGCTTCTTCTGATTCCCCCTCACGATCACGATGTAGTGCGCGCCCCGGCCGAGCAGGTAGTCGGCGTGCGCGCGCTGGGTGTGCGTCGCGCCGCTGGTCACGACCACGTCCGCCAGGTCGGCAACGGTCTCCAGCGGCGGCTTAAAACAGGTGATCTCATTGCTCTTCTCGCCCACATCCAGCTGGGCCGTCACCAGACCGAGGACGTGGCCGCAGGCGGCGAGCAGGTGGATCTTCCGGCCCTCGGTCCTGGCCGCTCCGCGCAGGCTCTCGCCGTCGACCGCCAGGCCGTGCAGCCGGCCGTTGACGCCGGCACGCCGGTCGGCCGACCAGCGGCCCACCGTCCGGTCCAACGCGTCGCCATCGAAGCGGCCCAGCAGCCGCCGCACCGTCGATTCCGCAGGCAGGCACCGCTTCGGGCACAGCGGACCGGGCCGTACGCCAAGGCGTTCCAGGACAGCGGACGGGGCGTCGTCGATCCACTCGCCGACCGCCAGCAGGGAGGTCGCTCCGGTCAGCACCGCGCACGCGGTCAGCGCGAGCACGGCGACCAGAGAGCGCCGCACACAGCGCACACCGCGCGGACCGCGCGGGTCGGGCACCTCGCCCAGTCGCTCCAGCAGGCCCGGGACATCCTCGGGCACGGCCTCACGATGCTCGCGGAGTTGGCCAAAGGCAGGTGGGATCAGTGATGTGGCTTCGGCAGGCACGGTCTTCCGCCGACGACACCCGGGAGAGGCCCCTCCCGTACATCCCAGGCCGCCGCCGATGCCGAGGGCGACCTCGACTGGAACATCAACGCCGATTCCACTTCCGTGCGGGCCCGCCGGCACGCCGTCGGCACACCCGAGAACCCGCCACCCGCCCCGCCCAGCCCCTCAAAAGGGGCTCTTGTGACTGATGTGTGGGTCATGCTGGAGCGACTTGGCGTCCCGGCAGTGTCGGGCGTTCGCCGCCGAGGGCGAGCATCACCAGGGCGATGACCGCGTCGGCGGTGCGGAAGCCGAAGCCCCGGCGGATGATCAGCCTCGTTTTGGTGTTGGTGGACTCGATCAGCCCGTTCGGCAGCATCTCGACCAGGGCGTTGACGATGGCCTCGCGGTGGCGGCGGACCCTGCGGCCGAGCCCGACGAACGCCTCGATGCGGCTGCGTTGTGCCCACGGCAGCCACCGGTCCAGGCGTCGACGGCCGCGCCGGCGTCCTGGTCGCCGACGGGGTCTTCACCACGAGCTGAGCCGGGCCGCCGGACCCTGCCGGTCGGCGGGCCCGCAGGACCGGCCCGCGGGTGCCCGCCCTTCAGGTGCGCTGGGGCCGACTGTCGGGCCTGGGACGGCGGTAGGCGGGCCTCGCGGGGGCGGGTGCCAGGTGGAGGGCGGCTTCGCGGGTGCGCTCCAGCCAGTCGACGACCTGGGAGACGGTGGCCTCGTCGAGCAGGGACGCGAGCTGCCCCGGCCTGGTGGTCGTCGAGGCGTGGAGGAGTCCCTCGCGGGCGCGGAGCTGCCTTGTCCAGGTCCTTACCAATTTGTCGGCTACTGCCTACACTTGATTCATGACCGCCCCAAATACGCACCCACTGGCGGGAGTTGTATCGACGATCGCAGCGGGTGAGCGGCTGGTGTTCGTGCCACGTCGAGTCCTGGAAGTCGGTACCGAAATCGTCCTCGGCGTCCTGGTACCGCCGGTGATCGCGACCCCCCTCCTGATACCGATCCTGGGGATCGCCCTGGGCACCGGTTCCTGGGCCATCCTCTGGGCTGCCCTTGGGCTGATAGCCCTGGCCATGACCGTGGTCGTCCCGACCGTGGTATTCATGAAGTTGACCGAAGCGGTGCGGTGGATTGAGTTCCGCCCTCACGGGAGTACGAAGCAACTCGTGATCGCGTACTTCCTGCGCTCCTCCACCGTTGCGGCGGCTGATCTGCAGCGCGTCGTCCTTTCCGAACGGTTCAGAGGGGACCAACGAAAGTCGCTCGAAGTGGTGCTGCACACGCGCGGAGGCAAGGTGACGTGCAAGCCGGGAACTCTGGGCCCGATGTCCCGAGTCGGTGCGGAGGCACTGCTCGACTGGCTGACCAGCCAACTAAGCCCGGTCGGCATAGCGGTGGAGCACCGGACGGAGATCGACCGCAACTTCGTGTGCCCCGACGAGTGGTACTCGGAAGCAGGTCTGGCCGCTCTGTGGCACGTGCCCGCCAGCGAGGTCGATGCGCTGGTCGTCCGCCACGGCATCGACACTTATACGTTCACACCCCGCGCTGCCGCGCTGTCCTCGCCGTCCAAAACGATAACTGTCTACGACCCGGCCGGGGCACACGACGTCGCGGAGGAACTCCGTAGGAAACGCACCATGAGCCCTCCGGTCGACGGCATACAGGAAACACCACACTCGTGAAAAAGGGCTCTTCTGCTGGACCTGTGGGTGTGATCAGGCGAGTTGACGGCGGGGCAGGATGGGGCGGTTGCCGCCGAGGCAGAGCATGACGAGCGCGGTGACGGCGTCGGCACTGTGGAAGCCGAACCCTCGTCGGATGATCAGGCGCGTCTTGGTGTCGGTGGACTCGATCAGCCCGTTGCTCAACGCCTCGACGATCGTGTGGAGGATGGCGTCGTGGTGGCGCCGGACCTTCCTGGCCGGCTCGACGAAGGCCGGGATGCGGCAGCGTCTGGCCCAGGACAGCCAGCCGTGCAGCGCTTGGGCGGCGGCGGGCGCGCCCCCGGTCCGGGCGATCCGGTAGATCGTGCGCAAGCCCTCCTTCAGGAGGTAGGCGCGGTGCAGACGCGGGTCGTTGGTGGCGATCCAGGCGAGCTTGGCCGTTTGCCGGTCGGTGAGGTCCTCCGGGTTCTTCCACAGCGCGTGGGGGGAGTGCTTGAGGCGGCGGGCCAGGTCGGGGTCCGCGGCGTGGCGGCGAGCCCGGTTCCAGCTCTCGCGGCGTTCTTCGTCGAGTGCCTCGGTGGCCCAGGCCACGACGTGGAAAGGGCCCATGGCGCGCACGGCGTTCGGTGCGCGTTCGGCGACCACGTCGGCGATCCACTCCGCGCCGTCCGCGCTGATGTGCGTGAGGCGGTGGGCTCTGTCCTCGCCGAGGGCATCGAAGAAGGACCGCAGGACGTCCTTGCCGTGGCCGTCGGACATCCAGACGACATGCCGGGTGTCGTGGTCGACCACGACGGTCATGCACTTCTGTCCCTTGCGGTAAGAGATCGCGTCGACGCCGATCCGCCGCAGGCCGGCGAGGCGGTCGATCCCGGCGTCCGCGTCACACTGGTAGCGGGGCACGATGGTGCCGACGGTGCGCCAGGCGATCCGCATCAGCTGGGCGGTGGCCGTCTTGGAGTACTCGGTGGCCGGCCAGGCGACCTGCTGGTCGAAGCCGTGGGTGTGTCCGGCGTCGTGGCGGGCCCAGGGCGCCGCGGCGACCACCACCCCGTGCCGCGGGCAGGACATCCGCGGCGCATCCGCCTCGAGGAACAGCGGCAACCCGGCCGCGTCCAGGTGCCGCCACCGCCTGCGGCCGGCTCCTGCGTCGAAGCGGGGGCAGCGGTCGCGGCAGACTCCGCACCGCTGACGCGCCTGGGACCTCGGTCGCACCGCAACCACCATGACCTGGGATTCCTCGTCGAACCAGGCAGCCTCCGGCACCGCCTGCTCGCATCCGACCAGCGACTTCAACAGCGTGGTGAACCGCACGCCGTTCTCCCTGCGCGACCGATCTCGAGCCTAGACACCTCAAGATCTGCACAGGGGACGGCGTGTACTGCGTCAGGCGCTCTGGACCGACCCACAGATGGAGCACAAGAGCCTCAAAAGGGGCTCCGCGAAGATCAGCTCTGCTGCACGCGCACATCACCCTGGGGCTCCTCCTGGAGGAGGCGGTGCGTGGGGTGAAGCCCTTGGTCGCTCCCGCGGCGGACCGACGACCAAAATCCACCTGGCCGCGGAGGGCCACTACCGCCCTTTGTCCCTGCTCATCACCCCGGGACAACGGGCTGACTGCACCCGGTTCGAGCCGGTCATGGGCAAGATCTGCGTTCCCCGCGCGGGGTTCGGGCGTCCCCGCCGCGCCCCGGATGGCGTGAGCGTCGACGAGGCGTACAGCAAGGGCAAGATCCGCGCCCACCTCCGCAAGCGCGGTATTCGGCACGTGATCCCGGAGAAGAAGGACCAGAAAGCCGCCCGCCTGCGCCGGGGGTCAGGTGGCGGACGGCCCCCGGGCTTCAGTACGGACCGGTGTAAAGGTCGCGACACGGTGGAGCGGGCCATCGGAAAGCTCGAACAGTTCAGAGCCGTCGCCACCCGCTATGACATACGCGGACGCATCCATCTCGGCACCATCACCGCTGTCGCCCTCCTCGTTTGGCTCCGATCGTGACCGGAGCCAAAACCTGGGCCGGGCGGTTGTCCGCCCCCGGCGGGGATGGACGTCGGCTCAGGAATCGAGCACGGCGGCGACGGCTTCGATCTCTACGAGCTGGCCGTCATAGCCGAGCACGGTGACACCCATCAATGTGCTGGGCACGTCGTGGTCGCCGAACGCGTCCCGGACGACCTCCCACGCGGTCACCAGGTCCTCCCGTCGGTGGGAGGCGACGAGGACGCGGGTGCTGATGACATCGTGCAGCGACGCGCCGGAGTCCGTCAGAGCGGTCCGCATGTTCTCCACGGCCCTGGCCGCCTGCCCCGCGACGTCTCCGATCGCCGCAGTGGAGCCATCCTCATTCAGCGGACATGCTCCGGCCAGGAAGATCAGCCGCGACTCGGCCGGAGCCGTGGCCGCGTAGGCGTACTCCGCGACATCGGACAGGGAGGCAGAGCGGATCAATGTGACAGCACGCGGCACGGGCTTCCTTTCGCAGCAGTTCCAAAGCACTCACGACCTTCTCAGAGGACGACTCCGCGTTCGACACATTTTTCTGGCCGTCGACTCCCGTGACGGGCCGCTGCCGTCAGCCGCCGAATGGATCTCACGTGATCGAAGAGGCGCCACCTGGTCTCGCGTGGGCCGGGTGTGCTGTCTCGTGTGGCTGGTGCCGCTAGGCGGAACCGGTGGTGCTGGTCGGCAGGGCTTGCTGATAGAGCGCCACCAGTACACCGTGCAGGGGTTGGTCCTCTGCGTCTTCCTCGGCCTCGTCGACCAGTTTGGCGAGGGTCTCGCCGAGCTCTCTTGCCTTCGTGGGGCTGAGGCGGAGGTGGCGCAGGGTCAGGTGGGGTTCGGCGGGAGAGCGGTGCAGCTCCTGGGCGACCGCGGCGAGCATCGCGGCGGTGCCCGCCGCCTGGGGTTCGGCGACGACCATGTGGCGGGCCGTGCGCTGGTAGTACTGCTCGGTGCCGCCGCGGACCTGGCGGGTCTCGGCGATGTGGACCAGCCCGGCTTCGCGGAGCACTTTGAGGTGGTGGGCCACGTTGCCCTTCTTCGCGTCGAGCTGTGCCGCGAGCTGGCTGGTGGTGGCGGGCCGGTGGCCCAGGGCGAAGAGCAACCGCTGGCGCAAGGGATGAGAGAGCGCCGCGAACTGCTCAGGCGCACCGATCTCCAGGACGTCCTCAGGAGGCGGCGGATAGGGAGGCTGATCACGCATACCAAAGTGTCTAAAGTCTTTGACGCTTTCGCAAGGGCGATGCTCTACTTCCTGCCATGACGACTTCAACGAAGCTTTCGCCGAGCCCTGTTATCGATGAGACGGCCCGGCTGCTGACCGAGCACTACGTCTTCCCCGAGATAGCCGAGCAGCTCGCCGGCCTGCTGCGACGACGCCTCGCCGAGGGGGCCTACGACGTCGACGACGCCGAGGAGCTCGCCCGGCTGGTCACCGTGGACCTGCAGTCCGTCAACGGCGACCGACACCTGAGACTGAAGCACCACGCCGATCAGGTCCCCCCGAAGCGGGGGGCGGCCACCCTGGAGGCCATGCGCCGGGACTTCGACACCTCGCTGGGCGGTGCACCCCGTGTGCAGTTGCTCGACGGAGGGGTCGCCGTGGTGGAGCTGGCGCCGATGCTGTTTCCGCTGGAGTGGGCCGCCGAACCGCTGAGCGCCGCGCTCACCCTGGCCTCCCGGGCCCGGGCTCTGATCGTCGACCTTCGCGCCAACCGGGGCGGCGACCCGGACACGGTCGCCTTCGCCTGCAGCTACCTGCTCGACGAGCGCACCCACCTCAACACCATGTACTGGCGCGACGGCGAGCGCAGCGAGCAGTCCTGGAGCCTGCCGCACGTTCCCGGCGCGCGCTTCGGCGGCAGCAAGCCGTTGTACGTGCTGACCAGCGACAGCACCTTCTCCGCCGCCGAGGAACTGGCGTACGACCTCCAGCAGCTCGGCCGCGCCGAAGTCGTCGGCGAGCCCACCCGCGGCGGCGCACATCCGTGCCAGGGCTGGACCGTGCACCCGCACCTGGAGGCCACCGTCCCCGTCGGCCGCGCCGTCAACCCCGTCTCCGGCACGAACTGGGAGGGCACCGGCGTGCAGCCCGACATCCCCTGCGCCGCTGCCGACTCCCTCGACCGCGCGCACGCACTGGCCCTCGCCCGACTGGCAGGCTGACCCGGTCCGGTCCGGTCCGGCCCGGCTCAGCGACAGCACGGCGCGCAGCGCCTCTCTCCACCCGTGCCGGCGGCGGAGTCTCCAGTCTCCGACGGCCCGCAGCGTGCTCACCCCGCACGACCAGATCCACTGTCGTGGAAGCCGAAAGTGCGGGGTCCGCTGTCGAATGCCTGGATCGGATGACAAGGGACGCGGTTCACCGGAGGCGGACAGGAAGAAGCCCAAGGGACGGGATACGCCTCCGCGTCCGTGCCGACGCGGACGACCGCTCAGAACCCCAACCGCATGAAGACGCCCTGTACCTGCATCATCGCGACGCTTCCTTCCAGCCGACCCGATGTGCTGGGGCCCGTCGCCACCTGGCAGGCGACGGCGAAGTTCTCGCCGACCAGGTCGGCGTGGCCCTCTCGTCGGCAGGCCGGCGGACGCGGCCGGCCGCCCGTGACACCCGCGTGGAACCCGCGTTCTCCTTCGACGGGCCCGAGATCGTCGTCGCGGCGTTCTGTGCCCAGGGGGCCCAGGGGCGGACTCGCGCCATCGACCGACCGCACACCGTCGCCCTCGCACCCGGACTCTTGGCCGGCATCTCGCTGGAAGAGGTACCCCCCGCCCTTCCCGCCGCCGGTCGAAAACCGCCTCTGCCCGGCAAAAATACCCTCCTGAAGGAGGTCTTGGCCCATGCGCCCCGGCAGGACTCGAACCTGCGGCCAAATGCTTAGGAGGCACTTGGTGGGTGGGGCCAAGGTCACTTGGACCCGCGCGAGTGCGTCTTGACCTGCGCGAGTGCGTCCGGCTCGGCACCTGCGACGACGGCTTCGCGCCGTTCACCGATGACACCTCCACCTCTGCCACCTCGCCTTCGCCGAGATCGAGGCCAGTCTCCGCTGCACGGAACTCGCGGGGGCGGCCCTCGGCCTCTGAGCGCGGCCCGAGCTGCGCCGCGTGTCCTACGAGCGGGGCATTTCCACGAGACAGGGCACGGGGAGGGCGTGGCGGGCCTTGAGTGGTCTGGGCGACGGTGAAGGCCCAGGTCGCCGGCCTGGGCCTTCGTTCAAGAGCGGATGACGGGGGTCGAAGCTGCGCCATAAGCTCGGGAATCACTGACGTCAACCTGGATCACCTGGTGTCTGAATCTAGGGGAAACGTGCTCTTGGAGTGCTGTTCCCCGAGGCCTCGGCGACACCCGTGTCGACCGCTGTTCACCGCCCTGAAGGGCACGGAGGGGGCACGAGGATCGGGGTTGTCCAGACACGGTCTTCCCATCGGGCTGTGAGCGGTGCGGCGGGCCGGCAGAGCCGACGAGGGTTACGCGGGAGTCCCGAGTGTGCGGCTCTTGCGGGGTGGCATGGATGGTTCGCAGCGTGGCGGGAGGTGGGCGTCTGTCTGCCCCTTCGCCGCGCGACCAGGCGTGTAGTCGTGATCGCTCAATGGAGTACTGCCGCTTGTGGCGCGCACATCCTTGCGCGTGGACGCACAAGCATGATCGTCGCCTCTCCGGGCGCGGAATGTGACCGCGCGGCCCTCGGCCGGACAGGGTGAGGGCCAGGGCCATCAGAGCGGGCTCGAAGTCGGCGTCCAGACCGTCAGGGGGGACAGCGAGACGACCGCCCGCGGTGGTCGTCCGCTCACGGCACAGGCCCGGTGGACGGTGATCGTGCCGGGGCGAGGGAGACGGGGATGCCGGCCCGGTCCAGTAGGTCGGCCGGCACCTTGAGGTTCGGCCCCTTGACGCCTTCGATGCGGCCTTCGCCGTCGGTGGCGGCGATCACGCAGGCCAGGGTGCCGCCTCGGCGTCGACCCGCTGGCGCGTGGGTGCGGCATCAGCCATGAGTTCACACGCCGGCCAGGTGGTCGGCCTCGTATGTATGGGGCGACTCCCGATACGGGCAGTGTCTCTCTCGGCCGGACTCTGGAGCGGTGGTGCAAGGTGGTGCGCCGCGTGCCCTCGGGGATGGGTATTTCTGCGAGATGCGGCACGCGGAGGGCACGTCGCCCCGGAGGATCATGCCCGACCGGTGGAAGCGGTAGGCGTGGACGCAGTCCTGGCGGTTCCTGGAGGCCCGCGCCCGACCGCTGTTCACCGCCCCCGTGGCACGTTGTGGCCGGCTTCGTGGTGCTCGCGTCGGGTCGGGCCCGGTCACTGAGCCGTTACGTGCACGATCTCCCTTACGGTCGTCCTGGCGCCGGAGACGAAGTGCTGAATGGCTCCGACGGCCATGAGCAGGGTGCCGAACAGGATCCAGCCGCCGGGGCCGCTGTCCACGTGGAAGTCGGAGTCGCCCGATCCGGGATTTCCGCTGGTCGGGGCCCGCAGCATCTCCCTGGCGATGTGTGCCGTACCGACGGCGGCATGAGCCGCTGCGGCCAGCGCCATGCCGGCCACGCCGATGGCGAACCACTCCGCTCGCCCGAGATCTTCCATCGTTCTCGCCTCCTCGCCTTCTCGCCTCCGCGCCAGTGAGGCGGTCTGACCTTCACCCCTGATCCTCGGAGCGGTGCGTGCGGGGCCGCCAGAGGCCGGAAGGGCAGATCAGGGGGCCCATTGGGCCCAATGGAGCGCCTGTCGGTCCGTCCCGGCCCACCACGAGGCGGCATGCGGCCAACCGTGCGATCGTGGAGGCAGCAGAATCGATGACACGGCCAGTTCCATCGGGGAGGCGGTCCAGGCAGGATCCGCCAAGACACACCCGTCCAGCTTCTTCGGCGGTGTTGCCCATGTGTCTCACGAGTGCCCGAGCGGATCCCGCATCCTCATCGGGGCGTACGGCCGGGGGTGGCCGCGCTGCCCCGGGACCCTCTGATCATTCCGTACCGGTGCCCTCTTCTCCGGCCGCCGGGCGGCCTCGTGGTGCGGACCTGCGCCGCGCGTTTTCGACCGCTCGTTTCTCGTACGACTGGGTGGAGCCCTGGTGCGCACGCCCGTCGTCGAGCCGGTCGACGTGGACGGAACGGGGGCTCACGTCCCGCCGCACGCCACCCGGGAGGGGCGAGGAGCGCGGGCGCGCTGTCGAGCTGATCGAGGCCACCCGCTACGACGTGCTGCCGCTGGACGACCGGACCGCCGAGCGGTTCAGCGCCGAGATCGCCTTCGCCGGGGGTCCCGTATCGGGCGCCATCCTCGCCCAGGGCGGCACCGTGTCGCTGTACTACGACGGCGACACCGTGGGCGAGGGCCGTGCCGAGCGCACGCTCCCGCTGATCTTCTCCGCCGACGGGACCGCGGACGTGGGGGTGGACGCGGGCACACCGGTCGTCCCCGACTACGACACCGAGCACGGTGCCTTCACGGGCGACAACCACTGGGTCGAACTCACCGCCGGCCCCAACGACGCCGACCGCCACATCCGGCCGGAGGACCGCATCCGCATCGCCATGGGCCGTCAGTGACCCGGGGCGTCGCGAGAGGAGTGGAACTGTGGACTATCCGCTGCTGAACACTTTCTGGACCATCATGTGGGTCTTCCTGTGGGTCCTGTGGTTCATGCTGCTCTTCCGGATCATCGGCGACATCTTCCGCGACGACAGCATGAACGGTTGGGGCAAGGCCGGCTGGTGCGTCTTCGTCGTCATCCTGCCGTTCCTCGGCTGCTTCGTGTACCTGATCGCCCGGGGCAAGGGCATGGGGCAGCGCGAGCTGCAGCGGGCACGCATGAATGAGCGGGAGTTCCAGGAGTACATCCGGGCCGCCGCCACCACGACCGGGGGCGGGTCCACGGGGCACGCCGACCAGCTGGCGAAGCTCGCCGACCTGAGGAACCGCGGCGACATCACGGAGGCGGAGTACGCGCGCGCCAAGGAGAAGGTGCTCGCCGACTGACGACGTGCTCGCCGACTGACGGCGGGAAGAAGGGCACAGCCATGGACGCGGGACTGTCGAGTACGTCGTCGACGCCTTTCCCGGCAACCGGTTCCGAGGAGAGGCATCGCACCGGAGCCGCGGGGCCTCGTGACCGGCGGCACGGTGCGGATCCTCGGTCAGACGTCCGTCAAGAAGGACGCCGACGGCGAGATCGGACCGCATGGCGAGGGGCTGACAGGCCCCGGGTCTCGGAAGGAGTCGTGCCATGAACCAACAACCGCAACCGGCGACCGGCCACGCCTGGGCGGCCGGGAGCACGGTGCTCGGCGGGGTGCTGCTCAGCGTCCTGGGCGTCGTGCAGATCTTCCAGGGAATCGCCGCCATCTCCAAGGACGAGGTCTACGCCCACTTCGGCGACTACGTCTTCAAGTTCGACCTGACGGCATGGGGCTGGATCCACCTGGCCCTGGGCGTGATCGCCGTCGCCGTCGGCCTCGGACTGCTGTGGGGCCTCAACTGGGCCCGGGTGGGCGGCATCGTGATGGCGTCTCTCATCATCATCGCGAACTTCATGTGGCTGCCGTACGCGCCCGGCTGGGCGATCATCGCGATCGGCATCAGCGTCTTCGTCATCTGGGGACTGTGCAAGGACTGGGGGCACAGGTACATGTGAGCATTCCCCGTTCCGGCGCGGCGAGGAGACCGCCGCGCACCGGACGCGCGGATTCCCGGCACTCGCCGGAGCGCATGCGCCGGCGCCGGCTCGGGACGCCGTCACGCGGGTCCTATCCGGAGGGCGAGGAGTCGGTTCCGTCTCCTCCGGGCAGACCTTCGCGCAGTCGTGGCCGCGCGGCAGCGGCCTTGTCGTACCAGGCGCCGTACCGGTTCGCGAGGAAGACCGCCGACGCGCCGTGCAGGAGGACGCTCAGCGCGATGGTGACCGTGACCACGCGACCGAGGAGCTGCACGCCCGGGACGTGCTCCTCCACCACGAGCAGCCCGAAGACGACGGAGGCGAGGCCGCGCGGTCCGAACCACCCGATGTAGCCGACCGTGGGAAGGGCCAGACCGGTGCCGGCCAGGGAGAGGGCGACGGGCAGCATGCGCACCACGGTGAGACTCAGCACGGCATAGGTGACGATCCGCCAGTCGAGGTGCTCGAGCACCGGACCGAGCAGGACGGCGCCGAAGACCAGGAAACTCAGAGAGGCGAGCAGTTCGGCGAGATGCTCGGCGAGGCCGGCGGTGTCCTCGCCGCCCGACGGCGCGACCGTGGGGGTGCTCCGCCTCAGCGAGACGCCAAGGGCGAAGCCCGCCACCCAGGCCGCGATGAATCCGCTCCCGTCGAGGACGACCGCCAGCGTGTACGAGCCCGCTGCCACGGCCAGGACGAACATCTGCCGCCACTCGTCGGTGACCCAGCCCTTCTCGTACGACCGGCGCAGCACCCATCCGCCGCCCCCTCCCACGGCCAGACCCAGCGCGGAGCTGAGCACGAGCGCCCGCCAGAAGACCCCCGTCACCCCTTCCTCCGAAGCCGTCGTTCCGGGCAGCGCCGCGAGGAACATGACGAAGAAGGGCAGCGCCATGCCGTCGTTGAGGCCGCTCTCGACGGTGAGGCCACGGCGCACGAGCGGGGGGACCCGCGGGCTGGAGACGGAGGTCTTGCCGAGAGCCGCGTCGGTCGGCGCCAGGATCGTCCCGACCAGCGCCATCTCCCACGCCGTCAGCCCCGGCAGCAACGGCCACGCCAGGAGCCAGCCGGCCCCGATGGTCAACGGCAGTCCGATGCCCAGCAGCCGGCCCGGAAGGAAGCCCCCGGCACGCAGGTCACGACCGCGTACGGACATGGCGTCGGTCAGGAGGACGAGCGTCAGGGCCGCCTCGACCAGAGGGAGGATCGTTCCCGCGTCGTGTCCCAGGTCGAGGAGGCCGAGCCCGAGCGGACCGATGGCCACCCCGCAGCCGGTGAACACCATCGGCGCCGACACGGCGGTCGTCGACAGCCGCCGGGACACGAGCGCGTACCCCGCGGTCACGACGGCCACGGCCGGCCCTGCCCACCCGCCGCCGCTCACCGGGCCCCCGCCGGTGTGTCATCGGCGGCGCAGTGGAAACCCTGGTTGCCGGTGCCGCCGTCGGGCCCGACGGAGCTCCGGGCCGAGACACGGTAGCGGCGGCGGTAGGAGGCGTGACACAGGTACGATCCGCCGCGGATCACCCCGCCCGGGCCGACCGGTGGGCCCTGCGGGTCGTCCGGGGGACTGGACCGGTAGCAGCCGGGCGCGTACCGGTCCGCGCACCGCCCCCAGACGTTGCCGCACATGGGGTGCAGGCCGTAACCGCTCGGCGGATGCGCGGTGACGGGCGCTGTGCCGTACCAGCCGTCCGCGCCCGTGTTGGGGGCGGGAAAGCCGCCCTGCCCCACGTTCGTCCGGTGCCCGCCGCCGGGCTCCAGCTCGTCGCCCCGGGGGAACGCGCGCCGTTCGAGCCCGCCCCGCGCGGCGAACTCCCCCTCCGCCTCCGTCGGCAGCCGCTTCCCCGCCCAGGCCGCGTAGGCCGTGGCGTCGTTCCACGAGACGTGGACGACCGGGTGATCGGCGCGGTCGCGGACATCGGACGAGGGACCCTCCGGGTGGCGCCGGCACGCCCCGTCCATCTGTCGCCACCACGGCGCCTCGGCGACCGCCCGGGTGCCGGGGGAGTCGGCGGGCAGCGGCCCGGTGAAGACGAACGACCAGCCGTAGCGCTCGGCGTCCGTCACGTATCCGGTGGCGTCGGAGAAATCCTGGGACTCCGCGTCGGAGACGGCACAGGAGCCGATCCGGAAGGGCGCGAGCCGCACCGGATGAACCGGCCCCTCCCCCTCCCCGGACACGGCCCAGCCGTCCTCCGACCCCATCAGGAACTCGCCCCCGGGAATCCGCACCATGCCGTCGGCGCGCCCGCCGGCCGCGGCCACCGCAGCCCCCGGCGTGACCGTACGCCGTCCCGTCCCGCCCCGGGACGGGGAGCAGCAGTTCCTACCTGGTCCACGGTCCGGCATGGGCGGCGTACCAATCAAGAGTGAGCGGGCCGATCCGCTCATGATCGGGTCTCGCCCCGCTCCCGTCCGGCATCGACACGGCGCGCACACCTGCCCCTGGCGTCGACGGCCTCCTGAACGCGGGCGGTGCGAGGCGGTGCGCCGTGTGCCCTCTGGGCCGGGCATTCTCGCGAGATGGGCAGGCGGAGGGCACGGCGGACCCCAGGAGGTCTGGACAATGACGAAGGCCCAGGTCGCTGACCTGGGCCTTCGTTCAAGAGCGGATGACGGGAATGGAACCCGCGCCATCAGCTGGGGGATCACCGTCCCTCAGATCGCCCGCACGGGCGATGACCTTGCCGCCGTGCCACCGCCGTCTCAGCGCACCAGGTCGGTGCTGGAGAGGCCCGAACCGGCCTTGACCATGGCGGCGAAGGTGGCGTTTCCGTTCAGCGTCCCGCTTCCGGCGTAGAACTGGAGGGTTCCCGCGTCGTCCCGGGCGAGCAGGTCCGGCTTGCCGTCCCCGTTGACGTCGCCCGGGGCGAACACCGTGTTGAAGATCTGCCAGCCGTGGCCGATCTGCGTCCGCGTCCCCAGCGTCCCCGTGCCGGTCCCGGGGTACACGAACAGCGCTCCGGCCGTGTCGCGTGCGATGACGTCGGCCTTGCCGTCGCCGGTGACGTCGCCCGGGGCGAGCACGGTGTCGTAGACGCCCCAGCCCTGCCCGATGCGGATCTTGGCGTCGACCGTGCCGTCACCGTTGCCCGGGACGAGGTAGAGGTCGCCGTTGTCGAAGGCGACGAGCAGGTCCGGCTTGCCGTCCCCGTTCATGTCGGGGCTGGAGTCCAGCGCCGTCGCCGCCTGCCACCCCCAGCCGACCTTCTGCGGAGTGGAGAAGAACAGTTCACTCGTGTGGCCGGGGTGGAAGAAGAGGTCCCCGGCGCTGTTGATCGAGTACAGGTCCTCGCCGCCGCCGTCGTGGTCGACGCCCCGCCCGATCAGGCGCAGATCGCCCATGCCGGCGCCCACCTTGCAGGGAATGGGGGCCAGTACGCCGTTGGAACGTCCGAAGTGACGCCAGAGATCACCCGCCGCGTCGCGGCGGAGCATGTCCGCCATGCCGTCATCGGGGTTGTTGCAGAACGACCAGGTCGCTGCGCCTCGGTAGGCGTAGTGGTCGGAGATGGAGGAGACCTGCGGCAGGGCGTCGCCGGCGACGTTCTTGAAATGGTCCTTGCTGAGGAAGATGTAGTCGAGCTTGGCCTCCGGGTCGGGGCTCTTCGCCATCAGTGTGGGAGCACCCGAACGGCAGTGCCCCGAAGGCGGGTTGAGTGAGGAGCACGCGGCGGTGAACCGGCTCGCGTCCGTCTCGTCGACCTCGGTGAAGCGGCCGGTGCCACCGGAGTGGCTGTAGAAGGAGTCGAGGACCGGGGAGAGCGGCGCGTTGGCCTGGCCCCCGCTGTACCGGGGGTTGAAGTCGCCGCCCAGGACGACGGGGATGCCCTGGTCGATCCAGGAGTTCGCGGTGGCCGCCAGCGTCTCGGCCTGCTGCTTCGCGACGGAGGTGCTGTCGGAGTACAGATGGACCGAGCAGCTCCGGGTGACGCGTCCCTGAAGGGGGGCGTCCACACAGAGGGTCGTCCAGCGCTCCGTGCCCTTCTCCAGACCCGTGGCCAGATCGACGACCTGAGGGTTGGTGGCGGTCCCCTTCGTGAACACGGCGAGGCCGTAGTCGCCCTCCACCGCGTTCGGAACGGCGTTGTCCTTGCAGAGGTCCTGGGAGGTGTCCCCGGCGGGGGTCTGGGTGACCGTGAAGGAGCCCGTGTAGCCGAGAGAGCCCAGCTTCTGCTCCAACCCGGTGAACTGCGTGCGGCAGACCTCCTGGAGGAGGACGACGTCCGTCTTCCAGGCCACGGTCTCGTCGTACACCTTCTGGACGCGGTTGGCGACCTCGTCCGCGGTGGAGCTGCACCCTTCCCAGCTGCCACAGATGTTGTAGCTGAGGAAGCGCAGAACGGGCGCGGAGGCCGTGTTGACGGTGTCCGCCTGGGCGGAGGGGGCGAGTGGGGCGATCAGACCCGCCACAGCGAGGGCGCCGGCGATCGCGGTTCGACGAATGCGCATGACGAGTCCTCAGCTGTAGATGTTGTAGCCGTAGCCGATCTTGGTGGCTCCGGTGAAGGTGCCGTCGCCGATGCCCATGTGGGAGTAGAGGTCGCCGTTGGCGTTACGGGCGATGATGTCGGCGACGCCGGTGTTGTTGATGTCTCCGGGGCCGGTGATGGCGTTGTACTGGTTCCAGCCGCCGCCGAGGTCGGTGCGTCCGGTGAAGGTGCCGTCGCCCTTGCCCATGTAGGAGTAGAGGTGCCCGTCGGCGCCGCGGGCGAGGAGGTCGGGGTTGCCGGTCTTGTTGATGTCCCCGGCGCCGATGATGGTGTCGTACTGGTCCCAGCCGTAGCCGATCTTGGTGGGTCCGGTGAAGGTGCCGTCGCCGATGCCCATGTGGGCCCAGAGGTCGCCGTTGGCGTCGCGGGCGATGATGTCGGCGACGCCGGTGTTGTTGATGTCGCCGGCGCCGACGATGAGGTTGTACTTGTTCCAGCCGCCGCCGAGGTCGGTGCGTCCGGTGAACTTGCCGTCGCCGGTGCCCATGTAGGAGTAGAGGTGGCCGTCGGTGCCGCGGGCGAGGAGGTCGGGGTTGCCGGTCTTGTTGATGTCCCCGGCGCCGATGACCATGTCGTACTGGTTCCAGCCGCCGCCCAGGTCGGTGCGGCCGGTGAAGGTGCCGTCGCCCTTGCCCATGTAGGAGTAGAGGTGGCCGTCGGTGCCGCGGGCGAGGTAGTCGGCGACGCCGGTGTTGTTGATGTCGCCGACACCGATGATCGGGGACACCCCCGCCGCCATCGCCGGCTCCGGCGCGCCGCAGTTCTTGCTGACGAACTCCTGCGTCCCGCCGTTGTACGTCACGCCGTCGAAGGTGACGGTCTGGCCCGCGCCGTTGAGGGTCTCTTCGAAGTGCAGGTGGGCGCCCTGGGAGTTGCCGGTGTTGCCGACCCTGCCGATGGTCTGCCCCGCGCTCACCGAGGCACCGGCGGTGACGTCGACGGCGGACAGATGCGCGTAGTGGGTGGTCCAGCCGCCACCGTGGTTGATGCGGACGTGTATGCCCGCCCAGCCCCCGCTGTCTCCGGCCACCTCGACGGTGCCGGCGGCACTGGCCGCCACGGGCAGTCCGGTGTCGTCACCGGGATAACGGTTGAGGTCGACGGAGTTCGCCGGGTTGTGATCGGCGTAGGTGCTGGCCGTCCAGGTCTCTCCACAGGGAGCGGGAAGCTGGAAGTCGGGGCGTTCGGCGGCGTGCGCACCGGACGCGCCGAGGGTGAGCGTTCCCGCCGAGATCGCGACGACAAGAGCGGCATGGAGCGAGCGACGTATGGACATGAAGGATCCTTCGCTGAGGAGAGTCGGGGGAGAAGGGTGGAGCGGGCGGCGGGGTTCCGGAGCGGTCCGCGTGGTCCCGCCGCCCGTGCCACGGGAGGAACGGCGTTCTCGACGGCGGTGAGGCCGGAGATTCAGCCGTGGGTCAGGTGTGGTTCAGCTGTAGATGTTGTAGCCGTAGCCGGTCTTGGTGCGGCCGGTGAACTTGCCGTCGCCGATGCCCATGTACGTGTACAGGTCGCCGTTGCCGTCGCGTGCGATCAGGTCGGCGACGCCGGTGGAGTTGATGTCGCCGGGTCCGGCGATCGCGGTGTACTGGTCCCAGCCGCCGCCGAGGTCGGTGCGGCCCGACAGGGTGCCGTCGCCGATGCCCATGTAGGAGTAGAGGTGGCCGGTCGCCTTGTCGCGTGCGACCAGGTCCGGTACGCCGGTCTTGTTGATGTCGCCGACGCCGACGATGGTGTCGTACTGGTTCCAGCCGTAGCCGATCTTGGTGCGGCCGGTGAACTTGCCGTCGCCGATGCCCATGTAGATCCACAGGTCGCCGTTGCCGTCACGCGCGATGATGTCGGCGACGCCGGTGGAGTTCATGTCGCCGGCGCCCACGATCAGGTTGTACTGGTCCCAGCCGCCGCCGAGGTCGGTGCGGCCGGAGAACTTGCCGTCGCCGGTGCCCATGTAGGAGTAGAGGTGGCCGGTCGTCTTGTCGCGTGCCAGGAGGTCCGGCACGCCGGTCTTGTTGATGTCGCCGGCGCCGATGACCATGTCGTACTGGTTCCAGCCGCCGCCCAGGTCGGTGCGGCCGGAGAACGACCCGTCACCGATGCCCATGTACGTGTAGAGGTGGCCGTCCGAACCACGTGCCACGAAATCCGCCACGCCCGTCTTGTTGATGTCGCCGACACCGATGATCGGCGACATCCCCTCCGCCATCGGAGGCTCGGACGGCGTGGTGGGGAACGGGTCGGCGGGGTCGGAACCGAGCCCCACCTGCGGGCCGCAGACGGGCCACTGGTTCTCGCCGGCGGTGTCGAGGAGCTTCTCGCCGATGGTGATCTGCTGCTCCCTCGTGGCCTGGTGCGGGTAGGCGGCGTACTGGGTGCCGCCCATCGACTGCCAGGTGCTCAGGCTGAACTGGATTCCGCCGTAGTAGCCGTTGCCCGAGTTGAGGCTCCAGTTGCCTCCGCTCTCGCACTCGGCGAGCTTGTCCCACGTGGCGAGCGAAGCCGCGCCGGCGGTGCCGCCGCCCAGGGCGGAAGCGGCGAGGGCGGCGGCGACGACGAGGACACCGGCGGCCTTGCGCGCTCGGGACAGGGGCAGGTGACGCTGCATGGAGATCTCCGGGAAGTCGGGGGCGCCGGGCACGGGGAACCACGGCACGGGAAGGACGAGAGGGGAAAGAGAGGGGAGGGGGGAGGGGAGGATCGGCGCGCGGGAGAGACCCCCGCGCGCCTGCCGGTCACCCTCAGCTGTAGATGTTGTAGCCGTAGCCGGTCTTGGTGCGGCCGGTGAACTTGCCGTCGCCGATGCCCATGTACGTGTACAGGTCGCCGTTGCCGTCGCGTGCGATCAGGTCGGCGACGCCGGTGGAGTTGATGTCGCCGGGTCCGGCGATCGCGGTGTACTGGTCCCAGCCGCCGCCGAGGTCGGTGCGGCCCGACAGGGTGCCGTCGCCGATGCCCATGTAGGAGTAGAGGTGGCCGGTCGCCTTGTCGCGTGCGACCAGGTCCGGTACGCCGGTCTTGTTGATGTCGCCGACGCCGACGATGGTGTCGTACTGGTTCCAGCCGTAGCCGATCTTGGTGCGGCCGGTGAACTTGCCGTCGCCGATGCCCATGTAGATCCACAGGTCGCCGTTGCCGTCACGCGCGATGATGTCGGCGACGCCGGTGGAGTTCATGTCGCCGGCGCCCACGATCAGGTTGTACTGGTCCCAGCCGCCGCCGAGGTCGGTGCGGCCGGAGAACTTGCCGTCGCCGGTGCCCATGTAGGAGTAGAGGTGGCCGGTCGTCTTGTCGCGTGCCAGGAGGTCCGGCACGCCGGTCTTGTTGATGTCGCCGGCGCCGATGACCATGTCGTACTGGTTCCAGCCGCCGCCGAGGTCGGTGCGGCCGGAGAACGACCCGTCACCGATGCCCATGTACGTGTAGAGGTGGCCGTCCGAACCGCGTGCCACGAAATCCGCCACGCCCGTCTTGTTGATGTCGCCGACACCGATGATCGGCGACATCCCCTCCGCCATCGCAGGGTCCCGGTCCACACCGCCGATCGGCGAGACGTATCCGCTGACGCGCTGGCTGGAGTAGTAGCCGTCGGCCGTGATGGTGCCGTAGGTGACGGCGCCGCTCTGGTTGCCGCCCACCGTGGTGATCGTGCCGTCGGCGTTGATGGACTTCACGAGGGCCACGTGGTCGGCGTATCCGGCGCCGTTGTAGTTGAAGACCACCGCGTCACCGACGTGCGGGGTGCTCTTCAGGCCGCCGTTGTACTGGCCGAAGCTTCCGGCGGCCGCGGTGAGGCCGGCGACGTCGACGCCGGCCTGGGACCAGACCCACTTCGCGAAGTCGGCGCACCAGGCCTCTCCGCAGCTCCCGTAGTAACCGGACCCTCCGGCGCTGTTGGTGTCGCACGGGCCGTTGCCGAGGTTCTGCTCCGCTATCCCCATGATCGTGGAACCCACGCTGGCGGAGGCGGGCTGGGCGCCGGAGAGCATCAGGGCGGGAGCGAGCAGGGCGGTGGCGAGCATTCCCTGCAGGGTGCGTCGAATCGAAACCTTTGACACGTCATGTCTCCTATGAGTAGGCATGCTGAAGTCCTCGGCACGTGTGTGCCGGGTGAAGTGAGGAGGGGGCGCGCCGCGGAAGGCGCGGTGATCGGGCAGTGATGCCGTCGATCAGGGGTGGTGCGGTCGACGGTGGTGCTGTCGATCAGGGGTGGTGCGGTCGACGGTGGTGTCGTCGATCAGAGGTGGTGCGGCCTGCGGTGGTCCCGTGGATCAGGCGATGCCGTTCAGGGCGCGATCGTCACCTTCGCCGCGGCCATCCCGGCCTGCTGGTTGGCCGGCTGCGAAACGGCGTACACCTGGAGTTCGGTGACTCCGGCGCGCAGACCGGTGTCGACCGCGACCCGGTAGCGGATCGTCGTCGTGGCGCCCTTGGGCAGCGGCGCTCCGCCGGTGGCGGCAAGGAGGAAGTCCATGCCCGAGGCCTGCGGCAGGAAGGCGGGTTGCCAGCTGCCGGTGGCGGGGTCGAGGCGCTCCAGGCGTCCGGCCACCGAGCCGAGGGGAGCGAGGCCTCCGTCGTACTGGTCGAAGCGGACCACGGGTGCGATGAGCGGGTAGTCGGTGTCACCGGTGTTGCGCATGGTCACGGTGAACTCGACCGGTGCACCGCCGGGCACGAACCGCGGCGAGGCGGGCAGCCCGGTGATGTCCACGGCGAGTCGCGCGGCCTTGGTCACGGTCAGCCGGTCTTCGGGAAGGTGCTGCTGCCCGGCGGACGGGGGTGTGGTGGGTCGGGGAGTGGTGGACGCGGGGGGAGACGGGTTCTGCGGGGTTTCCGCGCGGTGTGGAGTTCCCGATGCCGTGCTCGGCGTCGGAAGGGGATCGGACGCGCGGCCTGTCGGTCCGGCATCCAGGGGCTTGGGGGCCTGAGAGGCCTGGGCGGCCGCCCCGTGGTCCGCGCTGCCGGCGCCGGAGTCCGGGGTGGCCGTGACGGCCGCGTGACGGGCTTGGGGAACGGTCGGGTCGGAACCGGCGCAGGCGCCGAGCGAGCCGATCAGCCCGGCGACGAGCAGAACGGCGGCGGCGAGTCGCCGGGACGAACGAGGGTCGGAGTTGACGGACTTCATGATGACTTGCTTCCTCCGCACGAGGGCCGATGACAGGTGGGTGTCGGGCGCTGCCCCGGCGACTAGCCCCAGATGACGTCGCCGCTGGGGCCGGAGGCGACGAAGGCCACGGAGGCGGAGGAGTCGCTCTCGGCCCGCTCGGACTGGAGCCCGTGGACGGTGCCGAGTGCGACGAGGGAGAGGGCGGCGACCGCGGCGGCCTTGACGAGGATGATGCGAAGCATGGTCGTGGTCCTTCTGTGCGACGGGGGTTGGCTTCCGGTGCTTCGCGTTCCGCGGTGGCGCTGGGCTCCGGTGGTGTCGTCCGGGGTGGTGTCCCTGGCTGACGAGTACAGCTTCGTCGCAGTTCAGACGGGGTGGAAGAGTAATCAGGTGGACGGAAAGGGCAGTGGACGGTTCTGTCCACCGTGGCCGGGAGAGGACAGGAGACGCTCGTGGAAAGGGGCCACCAAGGGCACCGTGGCGCTGACGAGTTCCCACCTCGCAAGGGACGGCTGGGTTTCGAGGACGCGATGGCAGAGCGCCTCCGCTCGTGCCTCCGCCTCGCCCAGCGAGCCCGCGAGGAGGAAGACGCCGATGACGGGATGCGGTCGGGCGTGGGCGTGCGTGACCACGTGCTCGACACGCTCGTCGGCGCGGGCGATGGAGAGGACCAACTCGCTCAGGCGTGGGGGGAGTACCGCGTCCGGCCCGAGCGGCCTGAGTGCGGTGTGAATCAGATACATGTGAGCGAGGTTGTCAAAGTGGCCAACAGCTTCACAGGTCATAAATGGTGCCGTTTCCGGCAGTGGCCGTAACCGTCCACCGTCCGCTCGGGCGGCAATATCGCGCATTCATGCGATGATCCCGGGCTGGAGTAGTCGCCAGCTGTCACAAGGGGGGAACCGAATGCTCACCGCACTCGGCCTCGATGCCATGTCGGAAGCCGTATACCGCAGCATGCTCGCGCACCCGCAGGAGGGGGTGAGCGCCCTCGCCGCGCGTCTCGGGACGACGGAGACGGCGATACGCCACTCCCTGGACACCTTGAGCGAGCTGTCTCTGCTGCGCCCTTCCGGCGAGTACGAGGGAACGCTGCGGGCCGTTTCCCCGGACATCGGGATGGAGATCCTGATGGCGCGACAGCAGGAGGAGCTCGCCGCCCAGCAGCTGCGGATCGAGGCTTCCCGCGCCGCCGCGGCCCAGCTCATCGCCGAGTACGCCGATCTGCGGCCCACCGGTATGCACCCGGGCGTCGAGCAGCTCATCGGCATCGACCAGATCCGCGACGGCCTCGCGCGGCTGACCCGGAACCTCCGCGAGGAGGTCATGACGTTCGCGCCCGACGGCGGCCAGAAACCCGAGCACGTCGAGGCGGCCCGGCCTCTCAACCGAGACCTGCTGGAGCGCGGCGTCCGTATGCGCACCGTCTACCTCGACAGCGTGCGCAACAGTCCTCACACCGTCGCGTACCTGAACTGGCTCACCGAACTCGGCGGGCGGGTGCGTACCGTTCCCTCGCTGCCCACCCGGATGATCCTGATGGACCGGACCATCGCCGTGATCCCGGTGAGCAGCGACGACACCGCCGCCGGCGCCGTCGTCCTCACCGGCCAGGGCACCCTCACGGCGCTCTGCGCCCTCTTCGAGCACGTCTGGGAGAGCGCGCGGCCGCTGGGCGAGGCGGCCGACGTCAGCGATCTGGGCCTCAGCCCCCAGGAGCAGAGCGTGATCGACCTCCTCTCCAAGGGCCACACCGACGACACCATCGCCAAGCGGCTCGGTGTCTCACCGCGCACCGCTCGCCGCCTGGCCAGCGATCTCATGGAGCGCCTGGGAGCACACAGCCGCTTCGAGGCAGGAGTCCGCTCGGTCCAGCAAGGCTGGCTCCCCGCCCGCTGACCCGGAGGCGCGGACCGCGGGGTGGTGTGAAAGGGACGCTTCCTGTCCGGCCGGGAGCTCCCGTCGCCGAACCGAGCGCCCGCTCTTCGATCCGCCGCCCCTGCCGGCACGTTGTGGCACAGGTGGTGTCCGCCGTCGGCCGCCCCGGCACTTGTCAGCAGTCCGTGCGGCGGCCGAGGATCTCGCGGGCCCGCAGGCCGGCCTGGAAACGGGACCGGGCGCCGAGGGCCTCCATGAGGGCGGCGACCCGGCGCCGGTAGGTCCGCAGCGACACGCCGAGGAGGCGGGACGCCGTCTCGTCCGTGTGCCCGGTGGCCAGGGACCGCAGCACGGTCCGCTCGGCCTCGCCGAGCTGGGGAAACGGGGTGCGGCGGTACGTGGCGAGGTCCGTCGAGGTCTCCCAGGCCGTCTCGAACAGGGCGCGCACCCCGGCCACCACGTCCGGCTCCTGGACGACGCTGTACGTACGGGGTTCGCCTGTGGCGGACCGCGGGGCCGCGAGGACGGCGAGGCGCCGGTCGATGACGATCGCCTCGTGGGCCGGGGGAGCGGGCGAGATCCGGATCTCCGCGCCGGCCCCGGCGAGGCGGTCGAGCAACTCCCGGCCGCCGAGGTCCTGGAAGACGCCGGGCCCGTACAGCTTGCGCAGCACGAGACCGGGCGGGAGCGGGCGACGTGCGCGCGGGGCGGCGGCCGACCATGTTTCGGGTTCCCCGGCGGCACAGAGGAACTCCCGCCGCGCTCCCTCGAACAGGGCACCCGCACGCCGTGCCAGCTCGGCCTCGCCCCGTAGCGTCACGATGTCTTTCGCCGTCATGGCATCAAACTGCCAGTCGTTGGCCTCCGGCGCGAGGCTTCCCGAGGATCTGGAGGCATGACCACAGCCCATGAGAATCCGTCCGCCGTCTTCCTTCTCGGCGGAGACCTTCCCGTCGCCCGCATGGGCTTCGGTGCCATGCGGCTTCCCGCCCGCGAGATCGCCGGTCCCGCGAACGACCCGGAGACGTCGGCGGCAGTGCTGAGGCGGGCCGTCGAGCTCGGGGTGAACCACATCGACACCGCCTGGTTCTACTTCCACGGCGGGCTCTCGGCCAACGGCCTGATCCGCCGCGTCCTGCACCCCTACCCCGAGGACCTGGTCCTGGCGGCCAAGGTCGGCCCGGTCCGGCACCCCGACGGCAGTTGGGGCGCCCCGGCCGGCCCCCGGGAACTCGTCGCCGGGGTCCACCGCACCCTGCGGGAACTCGGCCGGGACCGTCTCGACCTCGTCCATCTGCGGCTCCACGAGGACGACGACGAGACAGTGGCCGAACGGTTCGGTGCGCTCGCCGCCCTGCGGGAGGAGGGACTGATCCGGCACCTCGGCCTCAGCAACACGACCACCGGCCAGCTCGCCAGGGCACAGCGGATCGCCCCGGTGGTGGCGGTGCAGAACATGTACGGCCTCTTCCACCGCCGGCACCCGGACGTCCTCGACGCCTGCACCCGGCAGGGCATCGCCTTCGTGCCCTTCTTCTCCCTGGAAACCCTGGGCCGCCGCGAACCGTCCGAGCCGCTCGCCCGGATCGCCGCCCGGAACGGAGCCTCTCCCGAACAGGTCAAACTCGCCTGGACGATGGCCAGGTCACCGGTCGTCCTCCCCATCCCCGGCACCTCCTCGGTGGCCCATGTGGAGGACAACACCGCGGCAGCCGACCTGCGTCTCGCCCCGGAGGACCTCGCCGCCCTGGACGCGCTGTCGGCCTGAGTCACAGGCCCGGACGACGACGAAGGCCCGGGTCTTTGACCTGGGCCTTCGTAACAGCTCCGGCAGTCGGGTCAGGCCCAGCCGTCCTCGTTGCTGCCGGTCTCGTAGTCGAAGGGCTCGACGTGCTCCCACTCCGTCCCGGTGACCCGCCCGAAGGCGGTCGGGGCGGCTTCGAGCAACTCTTCCGCCGCGGCGGCCTCGTCGCTCGTGTAGGGAGAGAAGTCGGCCCCCGCCGGATCCGCGAGGATTTCCTCGTACGCCTTCCTGCCTGCCAGGATCACGGCGCAGCGGGCGTAAAGGAATCCGTCCTCGGACAGCGGAACGGGCCGCCCTGACCGGGAAACGGCCCCCTTGACCGGTGTATCGGCGAGAATCTTGAGATCGAGCCGGAAAAGTGACTCGGCCAGTGCGTCGGCGAACGCGGTGATCTCGCTCGGTGAACGGTCGGCCAGCCTGGCCGAGATCGTTCCGCAGTGGATCGAGGCATCGGCGTCGGTGGACGTCTCGATGATTTCCCAGAACTCGGACTCGTTCAACTTTCACTCCTTGGATCACGGCTGCGAGGCAACTTACTCGACACGCCGAAACGGAACAAGGGACCAGGGAGTCGGAGGGGCGCCGCTGGGGCACCCCTCCGACTCACCAGGCACTACAGGACTACCGGGGCTGATCGGTGCTATCTGTCGACCGGATTACCCGGCGGGCGATTGCCGCCGTTCAGCCGCTTCCATCTCCGGATCAGCCAGCCCTCCATCCACCGCGCCTCCTTCTTCCCGGAGGAGTACGTGTGGTGAATTCTGTACGACCAGGAGTGCTGGGGGTGCGTCCGCTTCTTCTTGTTGACCTGGCTCTGGACGCGGTTGCCCTTTCCTTCGCCGTACTTCCAGACCTTTCCGTTGCGGTAGATGGAATACACGTAGGCCGGGCACGTGCACTTGAGCGAATTTCCGTGGTACCCGCACGCGGAGTTATGGGTGAGGATCTCTCCCCAACCGCTCTGCACGCTGAAGGTGTGCACGTTGCCGACGTTGAGGTTGACGACGAACTGGTCGGGGACCTCGCCGCGGTCGTCGACCTCCGTGACGGAACTCGTCTTCCCGTCGGACGACATCAGCAGGTCGCCGGGTTCGACGTCGACGGCGTTCGTCCAGCCGCGGCCCTTCACCCACAGGGGGTGTTCCGCCGTGGCGTGCAGCGAAGGCGTCGTCGGATCGAGATCGGTGTCGATCTCGACGATGTGCTTGGTCCCGAAACCGGTGATGACGTCGAGAACCGGCTGCGGACCGGAGGCGCCGGTCTCCGGGTCGGTCGCGGTGACGTACTCGCCGACCTGGATGTCACCGATCGGCTTGTAGGTGCCGTCGGCCATCAGGACGGGTGTGTCCGGCGCGAACGAGTTCCAGCGGCGCTTGCACCCCGTGTACCGGGACGCCCGCTTCGCGCGGGAGGCCCAGCGTCTGACCCGGTTCGCCTTCCGCAGGGCCCGTGCCGCCTTGAATCCCCTGACGGCGAGGCGGCCGGCCGAGCCGAAGGCGATGCCGACGCTCATCTCGGCGGCCTTGCGCCAGTTGCCGGTGGCGGCGTAGGAGATGGCTCCGACGGCGGAGGCTATGTTTCCGATGGGGCCGGGGATGTACGAGGCGACTTCCGCCACGCGGGCGACGCGCTTGAACATCTTCTTGAAGCTGAAGCCCCAGTTCCCGTCGAGATCGGTGCAGTTGACGGGGTCGCCCGCACAGTAGTCGTACGGATTGGCGTTGCCTCCGGGCTCCGGGTCGACCTGCAGGAAGCGGCCGAGCTCGGGACTGTAGAGGCGGGCTCCCATGAGGATGACCTCGTCGAGGGCCTCGGAGGAGCGCTGCTTGGCGCCGAGCCAGCCGTACCGCTGGGTGGTCTGCCCCTCGGCGGCGATGCCGAACTCGTCGAAGGTGAAGACCTTCGGCGCGGTCATCGCGGTGTCGAGGGCGACGGCGATGTCGCCGTGCAGGTTGGCGAACTGCAGCTCGGTGTCGCCGGTCGCGGAGGTGGTGGCCGTGAGGTCGCCGTCCGGGCCGGAGACGTTGCGCGTCAGGGTGCCCTGGGTGGTGTCCTCGATGATCCAGCGGGGCTCGTCGGAGTCGTCCCCGTAGTGGTTGAGCTTGCTGGTCGAGTTGGCCCAGGTGCCGTCCGGCTGCTTGATCTCGGTGGTGAAGGCGGTGAAGCGGTGGGCCGGGTCGAGGGACCAGGACTGGCGCTTGTCGCCCACGGTCTGGGAGGCGACGAGGTCGTTGTCCCAGTAGGTGTTGACCGAGCCGGTGCCGGTGGCCGTGGTGCGGCCGAAGGCGTCGTACGTGTAGCCGCCGGTCAGCAGCCGGTCGGCGCTGTCGTACGAACTGGCGGTGACCGTGCCGCCGGTGCTGGTGCACGAGCCGTCCTCGGCGGCGGCGAAGACCGTCTTGGAGGTGCGGTTCATGCGGCCGGCGATGCTGCGCCCGGCCTCGTCGAAGGCGTAGGCGCGGGTGGTGCAGCCGGCATCGGTGGTCTGGGTCGCCTTGGTCAGGCGGCCGAGGCGGTCGTAGGTGTACTCCTTGCTGTCGGTGGAGTTGGTGTCGGCGGCGACGGCGCCCTGGGTCGTCATGTCCAGGTGCTGGCCGTAGACGACCTCGCCGTCGGAAACGCGGCTGTACGTGCGGCCGGTGGCGGCGCCGCTCGCGTTGAACGTGTCCTTGCGGACGTAACCGCCGGGGTAGGTCTGCTCGGTGAGCTGGCCGTCGGGGCCGTACTTGGCGGTGAAGGTGCCCGCGATGCTGTCGGTCACCGAGGTGACCATGCCGCGCGGTTCCTGAGCGCGGTCGTACGTGTAGGTGGTGGAGCCGGTGCCGTCGCTGACCTTGACCGGTTTGCCGAACTTGTCGAACTCGGTCGTGGTCGTGCCGCCGTCCGCGTCCGTGTAGGAGAGCAGGCGGTCGAGCGCGTCGAAGACCCTGGTGATGGTCTTCCCGCCGGCCGTGGTCCTGACGGCGTTGCCGGCCACCGGGTCGTACTCGGTCGTGACCTCGGGGAGGTCCTGGCCGAGGTCACCGGTGATCTTCGTCGAGACGATCCGGTCGGCCGCGTCGTAGACGGTGGTCGACGTGCGGGTCTTGCCCGCGTTGGTCTCGGTGACCTCCTCGATGTCGCCGTGGCGGGAGTAGCGGGTGATCCGCTTGACCGGCAGGGTGTCCGGCATGCGCGCGGTGTCCGCGCCGGTCACCGCCCCGCCGGGGAGCGTGACGCACGGGTTGCCGGCCCATTCGGGACGGTTGCCGCAGGCGGCGTCGGCAGGGTTGGCGCCGGCCGTGTAGAACACGGTCTTCACCGTGCCGGTGTCGGTGCCGTTCGAGCCCGGCCTGCGGGACTCGACCGCGCGGCCGGCCGCGTCGTACTTGATGAGCGCCGTCAGGTTCGCCCCGCCGGTCACCGCGTCCGTCGTCACCGAGGTCTCGGTGCGCAGGGTCCAGCCGGAGGTGCCGCCGATCGGGGTGTCGTAGCCGGTCTTGGTGACCCGGACCTCGACGTCGTCGGTGTAGCCCTCGATCCTGGCGCCGTCGAGGGCCGTGGTCTCCAGGTGGTAGGCCGCGCCGTCGGGCTTGCCCTCGTCGTACTTGTGGACGGTGTGCTCGCGCACGACGACCGAGGCCCCGACGGCGAGCGCCGGCAGGGGAGGGTCGGCCTGCGCCGGCACCGGCTCGTCCAGGAGGGCGCGGAAGACCGGCCCGGTCTCCTCCAGCAGGTCCTGGCCGTCACGGCTGTAGACGTTCCGCGCGTCGAGGAGGCCTGCGCGCGCGGCGGAGTCGTCGGGCAGTCCGAGCTCGATCACCTTCTCGTCGAGGTTCTCCCCCAGGCCCAGGGCGAGCAGACGACCCGTGGCGTCGAGGGTGCGGACCGTGTTGCCGAAGCGGTCGAACTCCGCGGTGTCGATGTCACCGGCACCGGTCGGGGACCAGGTGGCGGTGTTCACCTCCTGCGCCGAGGCGTTGAGGTAGTGGACCGTGGCCGGCTGGTAGCCGTCCTTGCCCGGCGTCGTCGCCGTGGCCGTGTTCGTCGCGGGGGTGGATTCGACGTCGAAGACGGCGGTCGCGTCCGTGGGCACATCCGCCTGACCCCATCTGGCGGCGCTGGCACCGTCGAGGTCGTAGGGCCCGCCGGCACCGCGGGTGAGCGGGACTTCGTAGACCACCGTGGAGGCGGTCTCGCCCTCGGCGACGTCCTTGCTGCCCGGCTTCAGCGCGGGACGGCGGACCCGGAGCAGACGGCCCGGGTCCTGGTCGGCGCCGGCAGGGCCGTAGTCGAAGTACCAGGGCAGCTCGCCCGCGGTGTCGATCTTGGTGAGGCGGTTGCCGCTGTCGTACGCGTAGAGCGTCTTGAAGACCGCGGTGTCGTCGGCCGAGCCCTTGCGCGGGTCCCACGCCTCGGCCAGCCGGCCGAGGGAGTCGTAGCGGTACGAGGCCACGTCGACGGCCGTTTCGGCACCGGCGCCCGGGTCCCAGGACCAGACCCGCACCGCCTTCACCCGGTCGGTGAAGTCGCCGGGCGTGGTGGCCGTGGCGGTGGTCGCCGTCGCGTAGACGTACTCCAGGACCTCGCAGCCGCGCGCCGGGACGCTCCCCGCGCACTGCCCGGCGTCGTCGACGCCCGGCTCGGCCTCGCCGATCACGCGCTTGACGAGCGTGCGGCCGTCGGTCGTGTCGTACACGTACCGGCTGGTGGACGCCTCGTCCGTACCGGAGACGCTGTCGACGACATACACGTCGGACCCGGTCTGCTTCTTGAAGCGGGTCAGCGTGCCGTCGTCCTCGGTCAGCAGGTAGTCACTGCCGGACGCCTTCAGGAGCAGACCCTCGGAACCGGGCTCGGGGCTGAACGACCCGTCCGAGCTCTTGGCGAAGGTGATCGTCGAGTCGTCGTAGTTGGTGAGGACCGCGACGTCCTTGCCCGGGAAGGTGAGCGAGTTCAGCTCGTTGTCCGTCACGCCGCCCGCGGCGCCGCCCGCCCACTCCGGGCCGAACGGGGCGACCAGCTCACGCAGGGAGAGGTGGTCGAAGTACACGGCCTTGCCGGAGTTCGCCGGGAAGCCGTTGTAGAGCCGCAGGAAGGCCGTGGTGGCGTCCGCCGGGACCGTGAAGTCGAGCGAGAGTTCCGCCCACGCGTCGGTGTACGGCACCTTCCGGGAGGTCGGCTCGACGAAGCCGCCCGGCGTGGAGAAGCCCGCGTACAGCCGCAGGCCGCGGGTGTGCTGCGGGGAGAGGCCCGTCGCGGAGGGCACGTACGCCCAGGCCGAGAACCGGTAGGTCCTACCGGGCTTCATCCCCAGCCGCAGGGCGGTCTGGTCGCCGCCGACCATGGCGAAGGAGTCGCCGTTCGCGTTGGTGGTCGGCACGACCTTCAGCGAGTCGGGGGACCCGTCCTGGCCGAGTGCGGTGTCCCGGGTGAGCGTCGCCGTGGTGGCGGTGAAGCCGGTGGTGTCGGTGGAGACGTCCTGCTGGTTGGCCGTCAGGCGCTGGCCCTGCGGCATCCATCCGCGGTCCGTGCCCCGGGACGAGGCCGTACGGGAGGACGCCAGGCCGAACTCGTCGGCGTCGGAGACGTTGACGGAGTAGTCGCCGGTCAGCAGGTTGACCGAACCCGGCCCGATCTCGTCGGAGGAGGCACCGTCCGCGTTCGGGTCGACCGTGAAACCGCGCCACTCACTGATGTAGGGGGCGTCCGCGTCGTTGTCGGTGTACAGCATCGCCCGGACCTGGACGACGCCTCCGACCTGGCCGAGGGTCTCCAGAACCGACCAGTTCGCGTACTCGCCGACCTCCGACAGGCGCGCCTTCACCGAAGTGATCGGCGTGTTGTCCTGCTTCGTGAGATTCGCCAGTGGAACGTCGTAGACACTCGCACCGGGTCCGCGGCGCCACTGGTAGGTCACGCGCGTGTACTTCGGCTGCGCGTCGACCGCGATCTGCACGCGCCGCGCGCTGACCGCACCCTCGGCGGGCCGAACCATCGCGCCCTGGCCGACCAGGAAGTCGTACAGCACCGCCGTCGAGACGTTGCCCGCCTTGTCCTTCGTCTGGACCTTGAGCGTGCGGTGACCGTCGGCCGACGGGGTGATCGACACCGTGGTCGTGCCGGTCGCCGACACCGTCACCGGAGCGGCACCGTCCAGCGAGTACACGTATCCGGCCAGGTCGGTGGTGCCGACGGCCGGGGTGAAGGTGAACGAGCCCGGCGTACCGCCGCTGCCGTGCCAGGCACCGTCCTGGGGGTAGGCGGTCGAGGACACGAAGGGCGCGCCCGGCGCGGTGGTGTCGACCGTGAAGTTCTGCCAGGCCGACCAGGTGCCGTTCCAGTCCTGGCCGTCGTAGACCGCGGCGCGCCACTTGTACGAGCCGGGCGCGAGCGCCGTGCCGGGGGTCCAGGTCGCGGTGGCGCCGGAGGCCACGTACGTCGACGTGCCGGACTGCAGGGCCGCCGTTCCGTTCGAGGCCCAGACCTCGAACGTCAGCCGGACGGTGTTGCCGTCGGCATCGGTCGCCTTGCCCGACAGCGTCGGTGTGGTGTCGTTCGTCGCCGTGCCGGTCAGCGGCGACAGCGGAGTGGCCGCGCCCGGCCTGGTGTTGTACGTGACCGAGATGTACGGCGTGTTGGAGGCCGCGTTACCGGAGTTGAACCGCTTCCACGCGTACTCGTCGGTCTCGTCCGTCGCCCGGATGCCGAGCGTGTTGGTCGCGCCGCCGTTCGCCGCCCAGGTGGCGGCCAGGCTGGTGATGTCCGTGCTCACCCAGCCGTCGGCGCAGGTCGACGAGTAGCCCTTGGTGGCCGTGGACGTCGCCCACTTCTTGTTCCAGTTCGGCTGCGCGGTGTAGCGGGTGCTGGTGGAGGCGGAGCCCGTGTCCCAGACCTCCCAGCTGCGCGCGCTGCACGACCAGGAGTGGAAGTTCCACAGGTTCAGGCTGGACGACTTGATCACCTTGCCGGTGATCTTCGACATCGGGAAGGAGAGGAAGGACTTGGCTATCTGGCCCGAGCCGTTGTTGCCCAGCTTCAGTTCGGTCGACGTCGACTGGTCGGAGGTGTAGCCCTGCTGTACGAAGGTGTCGAAGCTCGTTCCGAGGTTCACGGCCGGGTCGACCGTCACCGGGAACTTCGTCGCCGGATCGGCGAGGAAGGCGGCGTCCGGGGTCAGCGTGAGGTCGACCGTGTCACCGTTCTGGGTGACCTTCAGGCCGACGTCGGCCTTGTTCTCGTGTTCGCCCGTGTTCGGGTCGACCGTCGCGTCCCACATCACCGGAGCGGGCAGCACGCCCACGCTCTTGTCGGTGTCCGGGTCCAGGAACGACACCGAACGGTCCGTGTTCGCCCTGACCTTCAGGCCCTTGGCCTGAAGGGTCATCGTCACCGAACCGGTCGCGTCGACGGCGCTGCGGTCCTTCAGCTCCAGGAACTGCTCGAAGCCCGTCCGGGTCGACTCGATCACCATGTCGGTGCCGGTCGTCACGCCCGGGTAGCGAGCCTCGGTCCCCCGCACGGTCGGGTCGGGCAGGGCCCCACGCCACGAAAGGGTCATCTCGTGACCCTCGCCGCTGTCGAGCGAGACCAGCGGCACGGCGGGCGTCGTCTTCTCGCCGGGCTCGCCGCCCGACGCCTCGATCCGCGCGACATCCGCGGCCGACGACTTGCCGGCCAGCGTCAGGTCGAGCGGATGCCCGGCCGCGTGGACCCCGCCGTCCGGCGCCTCGGCGAGAGTCGGATCGACCTTGCGCCAGGTGCCGTTGTCGTCCTTGAACCGGACCGGCCCCGTGTACGACTCCAGCGACATCGAGCCGTCGGGGTTCGCCCAGCTCGTCGTCGCCTCGGTCCGCTCACCGGTGACCTCGATCCGTCGGTTCTGCAACCGCGCCATCAGCGATGCCGAAGCGGCATCCTCGGCCTCGGCCGGCCCCTGAACCTGCGGCTCCGCGACGGGAGCACCGGGAGGCTCCGCGGACGCGACCCCCTCCAGCAGTCCGAACGTCATCACCACGGCCGTGGCCAGGGCTATTCGTCTCAGTCGTCCAGGTGACGGCAGCGGATGCCGCTCGGAGAGGGCGACTCTCCGATGTCTCATGCCCCTCATGTGTTCCCTCATCAGATGGTGTTGATCAGGTAAAACTTAAGGAAGGCGGGAAGACACCAGAGGATGCATAGACGAACAGAAGCGGCATTGCGCACGGTCCTCGTGATCGAAGTGTGATCAACTTTCGGGAACCGACGCCCGCGAGCGTGTGGAACTTTGCGTAATTCCCCATGGATAGAGTCGACTTCCCCCCCTCGGTCGGCCGCGCTCGGGACGCAGGGCCAGCGCCGCGACCTCGACGTTCGCCGGTCGGGGTTCAGCACTCGCCCTGTTCACGGACACAGGCACTCCTTCTCGGGACAGGCCGGGCTGGTCACGCCGCGGTCCTTCGGACAAAGGGTGAGTCACCGCCAGACGTAGGTCCCGTCCACCATCGGTGGCAGTCCGACGGGCCCGCCCGGCAGGTCGGAAAGGTCGGCGAGCACGGCCCCGACGGCGGGATACAGGTGGAGGACGGCTGCCTGTGCGAGAGGGATCCATACGACCTGGGTCGTGTCGTCCGCGTCTTGTTCGGTGGCGGCGATCAGGCTGCGGGTGCTGTCGGTGACGTCGAGGGTGTGGATGAGGTGGAGCCGCTGGAACGGCTCGGCGGACCCGGGGCGTGTGGTGATCTGGTCCTGGACCCAGCGCAGTACCGGTGGCGCGGGCAACCGGGCGGCGTCGAGTCCCAGCTCCTCCTCGAGCTCGCGGGCGAGGGCCGCTGCCGTTCCCTCGCCGCCGTGACGCAAGCCACCAGGCAGGGTGTACTGGTCCAACCCCCTGCGCGACGGCGATGGATGAGGCAGACCTCGCCGGCGTTGACGATGACCGCACAGGAACGGACCAGAACGCCAGAGGGCTGAGGGCCGTTCACGCGACCACTTCCGGTCCCGCCCCTGTGGCCTGGAGACGGCGAGCCGCCGGCGTGAACACACACCGCCTGCGCGTCGGCCCCGTGGCACGAGCCGGAACCGTGATCATCTCCGGCGCCCATGGCGGCAGTTCGGCGTTCACGCGCCCTCCCCTGCAGCAGGCCGAACCGCCTTCTGGCCACCGAGGGCGGGCAGGAGGGCGTCACGGCCGGGCCACTGCACGACGATCCGGCCATGCGGCGTCGACACGACATCGCCGGCAGGAAGGAGCCGGTCCGGGGCGTCGGCCGGATGCACGGACAGGGCTGGATCCTCCGTCGGCCCGCCGTCGCTGCGCACGTTCTGGTCCCACGCCCGGACGGTGCTGACGAGCCGGTCGGCGAGGGCGTCCCCCTGGTCGCCGAACGCGTGCACGAACCACTCCCATCGCCGTTCCTCCCGGACCTCGCTCTGCCGTGTCCGGACGTGCGTGAGGTATGCGAGCGACCCGCCGTCGGCCAGCGCCGGAACGTCTGATCCGGCCGCGATCGTCGCGACGGATGTCTCACAGCCGGCCGGGACCGCAAGACGGCAGAAGCCGGGCAGCGTCGTCGCCGCGTACAGCTGCAGCGACCCGAAGGAGACGTCCGGTCCCATCGTGACGGCGGTGGCGGTCTCCGACCGGGGCCCGCGCAGGGCTTCTTCCAGCCCGTCGACGGGGCGTGCCGGGCCGTCCTCGAAGCAGAGCCGGAGCTCTCCGTCCAGGAGGTCGACGACGGGTGTGGTGTGCGCATGTTCGCCCTGGGCGGCGACGAACCCGCAGTGCGTGAACTTCCGGGCGTTCAGTACGTTCCCGTCGCGCTGGAAGGTGATCGAACGGGTGTAGCCCCGGATGTCCAGCGGCAGGACCAGACGTCCGCCGTCGGCGAGAAGGTCACGCCAGACCGGCGCGATGTCCCGGCAGCGGTACGTGATCACGATCGCGTCGAAGCCGTCACGCGGGACCAGGCCGGAGGGCAGGCCCCGGGCGGCGTCGCCGTGGACGACGGTGACGCGGCCGCTTCCTGCCTCCGCGAGGAGGCGGCGGGCGCGGTGCACGACCGTCCGGTCGATGTCGCTGGTGACGATCCGCCCGCCGGGGCCGGCGACATGAGCGAGCAGCTCGGCGTTGTAGCCGCCGGAGCCCGCCTCCCACACGCATGCGCCCGGCGCGAGATCCAGGCCCTCGATCATGTCGGCCTGGAGCCAGGCCGCGGACACCGAGCTCGTCGCCCGCCCGGTCCGGTCGCGACGGGTGACGACCGCGAGGTCGTCGTCGTAGGCGGTCTCGAGGGACACCTCGGGAGCGAACCGGTGCCTCGGCACCGTCCGCAGCGCCTCCTGCACGCTCGCCGAGGGCGCCCATCCACCGTCGATGACCCTCTGTGCCATGCGGGTCCGGCGCCGGACGGCCTCGGCCGGCTCCCCGGCCACCGGCGGCTGCTCCGACGCGACCGGGTAGCGGTGGACCGGCGGCAGACCGGGGATCGTGCCGGGCCAGACCGCCTCGAGCGCCTGCGCGCTCGGCGCGAACACCTCTCCGAGACAGGACAGCGCGTGCAGGTCGTACCACTGCCAGCCGGCGAACCTCTCCGGCTCGGGGTCGGAGAGCTTTCCCGACCACGCGGTGACCCGCACGACCGCGGAGAGGCGGGGGACGCCCCGGCCGTCGTCGGCGAGCATCGCCACCACGTGCGCGTCCTCGACCCTCGCGACGAGCCCCGTCTCCTCCAGAAGCTCGCGCACGGCGGCCGCCTCGAAGGACTCGGACCGCTCCGTCTTCCCGCCCGGCAGCTCCAGATGCCCGCGCCGGGAAGAGCCCAGCAGCACCCGCCCGGCCGCGTCCGTGACCACCGCGCACGCCGCGGTCATCGCCGGCCCGGCGGGCGGGAGCCGGTGCTCCACCGCACGCGTGGCGCTGTGACACGGCCCTTGCAGGGTGAGCACCGCCAACCCGTCCAGGTCCTCCCGCGTGCACCGCTCCCAGCCCGACGCGATCAGCGCGATCTCCTCCTCGTCGAGGGCGATCCCGCGCTTCTCCACCGGCACCGATCCGACGGTCGGCGTGATGATCAGCAGCTTTCCGCCGGGCCGCAGCCGCTCGCCCAGCGCGTGCAGAATCCTGGCCCGGTCCTTGAGGAACGGGACCACGAGGCGCATCGCGATGAGGTCGTATCCCTCCTCGCCCAGCTCGGCCCAGTCGTCCTGCTCCAGGTCCAAGGCCAGCCACCGCAGCCCCGGCACCCCGCCGTGCTCCTCGCGCGCGCGGGTCAGAGCGCTGTCGGCGAAGTCGACCGCGTCCACCTGGTACCCGGCCGACGCGAGGAACAGGGCCAGGTCGCCCTTCCCACAGCCGGCGTCCAGCGCCCGGCCGCCACCGCCGGGGGCCGGGACGCGCCGGGCCAGCAGTTCCCGCTCGTCGTCACCGAGCAGCCGGAACCCCCTCCCGTCGGCATAGTGCTCCTCCCATTCGGATCGCACGACATACATCCGTCATCTCCTCACTCGGCAAATCCAGTCGAGCCGGCTCGGGGCCGGCGGGCGCCGGCCCCGTCTGCTACGCGTCCCAGTCCCAGGTGTCGAAGTGGGCCGCCATCCCTGTGCGGCGGGCTTCCATGACGGCGGCCAGTCGGGCGAAGTCCCGTTCCGGCATCAGCCCCCGCCAGTCCGCGAGCGGCAGCACCCGGACCTCGTCGTGCTCGTCGGGCGCCAGGGTGATGCCCGTGAGCTGTCGGTCCGTGAGCCGGCCGCAGTCGAAGACGAGGCCCGAGGTCGCGAACGGCCATGCCGCACCGGGGAGTCCGAAGACCGCCGTCGGCAGGCGCGGCGGACCGGGCACCACGAGCCCGGTCTCCTCGGCGGTTTCGCGGACGGCCGTGTCCCACGGCGGCTCGCCCGGTTCGGCCGTGCCGCCCGGCCACTGCCAGGGGTGCTCCGCGCTGTGGACGGCGTGCAGGTGCACCGGCCGGTCGGACTCGCCGCCGGAGGCCACGCTGCCGAACAGCGTGGCCTCCGGCGGCGTCGCCGCGTACTCCTCGGGAGACAGCCACGTCGAGCTCACGCCCTCTCCTTTCCGGGCGCGGGGGCGAGCCGGGTCATCCGCATCAGGGCCGGTTCGCTCGCGAACCCGAACTCCTCGTACAGCGGCGCCGCGTCCTTGCTCGCGTGCAGCTCGAAGAGGGTGACCCCGTCCCGCCCCAGGTGGTCCAGCAGCGCGGACACGGCCGCCCGGGCGAGCCCACGGCGACGGTACGCGGGGTCGGTGGCGACGAGATGGATGCGGGCGGCCAGACCCTTGGGGTAGCGCGGGCCCGGCAGGACGGGGTGGATGAGGCCGAGGGCGCAGGCGGCGAGCCCGCCGGTCGGTGCGTCGACGACGTAGGCGCGGGCGTCGCCCGCGGGGCCGAGCCGTCCGGCGAGGTGATCGCGCGTCCTGTCGAGCCACTCCTCGTCGAGGGGTTCGGACAGGACATGGGCCGAGCGCAGTCGGCTGATCTCGGCGGCATCGTCCGGCGTGGCCGGCCGAACGGCGGGAGCCGCGGCGGGTGTACCGGTGTCGGGCGTCATGACGGGGTGCCTCCGTCGGGTGGTGTCGGGGAAGGGGCGAGCGTGCCGGCGCGGCTGTGGGCAAGGGTGCGGCGACCGCGCTCCACCAGCTCGGGATCACCGTGGGCGGCGCCGTAACCGATGCCGGACACGGCGTCCAGGACCGCCTCCGTCGCCAGATGCGCCCGCTCAAGCGCGGTGAAGGGCCGGCCGTATCCGTCGAAGAAGGCCCGGCAGAGGTCTTCCCGGCCGTCGAAGCGGTCGAGGAGGCGGACGAGGTCCCGCACCACGGGCTGAGGTTCGGAGCGTTCGAAGTCCACGATGCGAAGGCTGCCGTCGGCCGCACGCAGGATGTTCCGGATCTGGAAGTCCCCATGGGTCACCACCAGCGGCAGCGGCTCCAGGCGCCTGGCCTGCTCCACGACCGCACGCACGTGCTCCTCGTCACCGGGAGCCAGATGAGGCCGGGCCGCCTCCAGGTGCCGGTCCACCTTCCCGTACCGGTCCGCACGGGTGATGGTCGGTGTCGGTGGGGGTGGGGGAAGGGCGCTGGCGTGGATGCGGGCCGCGAGCACGCCGAGGGACCGGAACACAGCGCGTTCCTCGACACCGGGCAGGACCGCACCGTGCAGGGGACGGCCCTCGACGGCGGTCACCACGACCGCCAGGAGACCGGGGTCGGCGGCAACGAGGCGGGGACCGCCGCCGCCCAGGCCCGGGACCCACTCGCGCAGAGCCGTCACCTCACGCCGGTGGAAGCGGTCGTTCTGGTGGATCTTGACGTACCAGGTGCCGCCTCCGGCACCACGCGCCTGCCATACACGGCTCTCCTCGCGGGCCCAGGAGACGTCCGTCCAGCCGGCGACACGGCCCACGGCCCGCTCGGTGAAGGCGCGCACCGCCTCCTCCGGGGCGGCGCCGCGGATGCCGTGGCCGGGGACCAGGAGCAGCCGGTCGACGGCCGGGTCGTAGGAGATCGGGTCACCGGGATCCTGGAAATGCAGTGCGACCGGCGCACCGGCCCGGTAGGCGTCCAGCCCGGCCCGGCAGTAGGCGACCATCGGCTCGGGCAGGTCGGCGAGCGGGAACCATCCGATCGCGTCGCACTTGTCCGGTTCGCGCACCTGCGGTGTGCCGTGCCAGCGGCGGACCTCGAAGAAGAAGCCGACCCTCGCCTGTCCGCCCGGGGGCCGGTGGTGCACCGTGACGGCCGCGCGGACATCGGCCGGATCCACGACGAGCCCGGTCTCCTCCAGCGTCTCGCGTACGACGGCGGCGACGACGGTCTCCCGCTCCAGGTGCCCCGACGGCGCGTGCCACAGGCCCGCCGCGTACACGTCCCCGGCCCGCCGGGACAGCAGCACCTCCGGGCCCTGTTCCCCGTCGCGGACGGCGAGCAGGTGTACGTCCACCGGCACGGTGTGCCGCCCGCCGCTCACGCGCCGCCTCCCGGACGCCGGGCGAGCAGCACGGCCACGGCGAACACCGCGTCCTCGCCGCGATTGCTGCGCTCGCCGCGCTGCTCCGACAGTCGCCAGGCTTCGGCTTCGAAGCGGGCATGGCTGCCGCCGAGAAGGGCCGGGCGGGCGAACCCCGTACTGCGCAGGCAGCCGGCCACCTTCGCGGACATCCAGACACGCCGGACCCGGGATGCAAGCCCGGTGACCTGGTCTGCCCGGTAGCCGTCGAACGCGAGGGCGAAGGCCTCGGCCGCCACCGCGTGGAGACCGACGGAGCGTTCGCCCAGGAGCGGTTCGAGGGCGGCGGCCTGACGGTCCTGGCCGGTGGTGGGGCGAGCGGCGGCGACCGGCATCCGGCACAGGCCCGCGTACTCGCCGAGTCGGGCGGCGGCGCCGACACGTCCCGGCGCGGTGCCGGCCGGGCAGGCCATGGCGAACCGCCTCGTGCCGTCGGGCTCGACGGCGACGCAGTCGCGTGTCGCGGTCCCCGTGTGGCCCGGTGCGACCGAGGCGGGGACGATGCCGGAGTCGGTGGCGAGCAGGAACGCCACCCGTGAGATCGGGTACTCGGAGACGGACGGTGTCATGACCGCGCCTGCCCCTCGCCGACGGCCTCGGTCGACTGGTTCGACCTCTCCTCCGTGGGGGCGGACTGCGCCGGCACCGGCGGGTTCAGGAACTGGCGGGCTTGCAGCTCGTACATCTCGCGGAACGCACCGGCCCCGGTGGTGGGATCCATGAGCTCCGTGAAGGTGCCGTACTCGACGACCCGGCCCTCGTCGAGTACGTAGATGAGGTCCGCGTGCCGGACGCTGTGGAGGCGGTGGGTGATCAGGACCGTGGTCTGGCCGGAGCCGGCCAGCTGATGGATCTGGTCGAAGACCCGCTGCTCGGCAGCAGGGTCGAGCGCGCTGGTCGGCTCGTCCACGATCAGGACGGTGCCGTTGCGGTGCCGGGCACGGGCGAGGCCGATCTTCTGCCACTGCCCGCCGGAGATCTCCTGGCCGCCCTTGTAGCCGCGGGCGAGCAGGCTGTCCAGGCCGCGGGGGAGACCCTCTACCACTTCGTCGGCTCCCGCGTAGGCCGCTGCCGCTTCGATGGCCCGGTCGTCCATCGCGGCGTGGCTGCGGCCGATGCCGATGTTGACGCGGGCGGTGAAGGGCCAGCGGAAGAAGTCCTGGGCGACCATCGCGACACGATCGAAGACCTGCGCGCGGTCGGCCTCGGCGGTGCTCACGCCGCCCCACAGCACACGGCCGGAGTCGGGGAGCCGAGCGCCGCTCAGCAGGCGGACGAGGGTCGACTTGCCCGAGCCGTTCCTCCCGACCAGGGCGACGGTCCTGCCCCGGGGGATGACGAGGTCGACCTCGTCAAGGGACGGTTTGTCGGCGCCCGGGTAGGTGAAGGTCACCTTCTCGAACCTGATCTGCTCCGCGTCCTCAGGCAGGGCGAGCCCGCCGGAGGGGATGGCGCGCCGGACCGCCTCCTCGCACAGCTTCTCCAGGTCGGCGACGAACAGGGCTTCCTCCTGGACGTCGGTGACGCGCAGGACCAGGTCCGTGATGCTCGCCGCTCCCGTACGGATCGCCAGCACCGCCGTGCCGGCGACGGCGAGGCCCATCTGTCCGTTCCACAACAGCAGCCCGAGGACGCCGTACGTGGCGACGGTCGCGACGCCGCGTGTCGAGTCGGCGACCACGCTGGTGCGGGCGCCGGTCCAGGCGAGCCTGGTCTGCTCCCGCTCGCTGGTCTCGGCCATCTGCCGGAAGTGCTTCAGGAGGAACGGGGCCGCGTCGTGGACGCGGATCTCGGCGGCTGCTTGCTGATTGATCAGCAGCTGGCTGATCAGCTTGGCGGCCCGGACGTGCTGGACGAAACGGTGCCAGCTGACATACCGGTGCCGGGCCATGGTCAGCGACCCCCACGCACTCGGCAGTGCCATGAGGACCAGGAGCGGCAGCAGGACCGGGTGCAGGACGGTGAGCACGCCGGCAGCGGCGATCAGCGAGATGGCGGAGGTGACCACCGCGGTGCAGTAACCGACCATCCGCCGTGCCGAGTCGGCGCCCCACTGGGCGGAGTCCATCAGCTTGTGGAAGGCGTCGTCCTCGATCGCCTCCAGCTCCACCCGCGCCACCAGGCCGAGATACCGCTCGGTCGCCACCCGCTGGGCCTTCGGCTCCAGGATCCCCGTGGCGGCGGACGAGGCCGACCGGCACACCGAGCCGATCACCGCGAGGACGGCCACCAGTACGAGCGAAGGCAGCGCCGCACGCAGCCGGTCCGTGATGTCGCCGACGGCGAGCAGCTCGACGAGCAGGGAGTTGACCGCGATCAGGGACACCGCCTGGGCGATGCCGCGGACGACCTCGCTCACCGCGACCGTGGTGAACGCCCGCGGGTCGGCCTCGCGCGCCAGCCGGACCGCCACCGCGACCTGCCTCGGCAGCGAACCGGCCATCGCGCGCAGCCCCAGCTTCAGCCAGGCACCGTCGTGGGCGCCCCACCCGTAGTCGTAGGTGAGCTCGCCCCCGAACAGCAGCTGCTCGGAGTCCGACGGGCTTCCTGCGGCGGCTGCCAGCGGGTCACTGTCACTGCTCGTCACGCCCCCCACCTCATATCGGGACGTGCCGCGCGGAAGGCACCGGCCATGCGCCGGACGGGCGCTGCGACAGCCCGACGCCGACCGGGAAGGCCAGCTGGAGGCAGAGGAGTCTCGAGACAGGGCAGGGGGTACATGGAGGGCTCCGTGAAGAGGGATCGCGTGTTCGTGTGGCCCAACGACGCGGCCCGGCACTTCGAACACACGTCTTTCGGTCGGAGCGCCCTCCCCGCATTGCAGGGAGCAGCGAACGTGCGTGCTACACCGACCCTTGCGGCACAAGAGGACGGTGCTGAGGCGGGCTTGGCCGAAACGCCGACGTTCAGGGAGCGCCACATGCCAGGCCGCCGGAACCATCACCGCCGGGACCCGTCGTCCGCCGCCGAACTCAAGCACTCCCGTGTGCGGGGACCGTCCCACGCGTGGCGTTGCCGGTGCGGCGGCTGCCGGTGAGCGACTCCGTCTTCGTCTGCTGGCATCCGCGCCTCGACCGGCCCGGCCTCTCACCGGCTCAGCCGGCCACCGTGTGCGGGCTACGGTTCCTGCTCGACCTCCCGGACCGGCGAGCAGCCGAGGCCGTCCGGTGCCGCATCGACTTCACGTACGCCCTGGCCGTGGAACGGACGATCCCGGCTGTCACCACAGCGTGCCGACAGACTTCCGGGACCGGCTGTCCCAGGACGACCGCGCGGACCCGCTCCTGTCCCTGGCCCTGGACCGGATGCGGCAGGCCGGGACGCATGCCCGCCGACTCCTCGAACGCCTGCCGCCCCGTCGGCGCGGTCCCCGCGCAGAGGCCCTGCGGCAGATCATGGTGCGGAACTTCCTCCTCGACACCCATGGCACCCTTCGGCCCCGCACCGAGAAGGACGGACACTCCGAGGGCGCTCTCCGGATCGTCCCGCCCCGCTCGGCCGCTCCGCACGAGACCACGAGGTCCAGCTCATCGGACCGGCCAAGTCGGCGGCGCCTGGCAGCGCAAAGAACAGACCGGCTTTACCAGGCACGACTTCACCATCGACCTCGACCGCAGCCAGGTCGCCTGCCCGACGGCCGGACCAGCGGAAACTGGATCGAAGCCCTGGCCATGCCCCCCACGCACACGGTCGCCCGGTTCCATCCCACCCCGTGCAACCCGTTGGTGGAAACGGCTCTACGCCACCCGGTCCGGAGTCGAAGGCACCATCCGTGAACTCGACAACGGCCACCGGGCCCGCCGCAGCCGCTACCACGCCCTCCGCGAAACCCGCGTCCAGCACGTGCCGACCGGCATCGCCATCGCCATCACCATGGACATCGACATCGACATCGACATCGACATCGACATCGACATCGACATCGACATCGACATCGACATCGACATCGACATCGACATCGACATCGACATCGAGCGTCTCGCCTCACGCGCACCCGTCCACGTCCACAGTCCCAGCCCCCCACGGCCTTCCAGAAGCGCCCCGCCTCCCGCAGCCCGAGCTGGAATGCCGGTGGCGGCAGGGCAAGTGGCCCGACAACTGAAGACCCCGGCAGCGTCGCTCACTCTTGCGCCGACCCGGCCGCGAGGGCGTCCAGCTGCTCCTTCGACGACGAGAGCCGGCCGGCTCGCAGGTCTTCGACCACCGTGCGTACCCACTCCAGCTCCGCGGCCGTCACCGCCCGCAGGTACTCGGTCTCCAGGCGGGTGATGCGCGGCAGCCCCTGCTCCGCCTCTGCGGTCATGGCCGCTTCCAGTCCGTCGAGCTGCGCCGCGAGGGCGTCGGCCCGCCGCTGCAGTACGTCCCCCATCTCTTCGGGCGCGAGCAGCAGCAGATTCGAGAGAGCGGCCGGGAACTCCGGGAACTCCTGCTTGGGCGTGGAGAGCATCTCCTCCAGCCAGGCGCGGGCGGTCTCACGCCCCGCGTCGGTGACTTCGTACACGGTCCGCTCGGGGTACTGCTGATCGCGCCCGGTCTCGCGGACCGTGATCAGCCCGTCGCTGTTGAGTCTCTCGATCGTGCGGTAGAGGCTCGCACGCTGTCTGACGTTGACGACCTGCTCCTTTCCCCAGTCCTTGACCAGTCGCTGGATGCCGTACGGGTGCAGCGGCTTGTAGTGCAGCAGAGCCAGGACGGTCAGGGCGAGGGGGGAGCTGCGGGGAGCGGATGCGGTCATGGACACGATTTTAGCCCCGGAATGACTAGTTGACGAGAAACTAGTTTCAGTGCAACTATCAAATCGTCAGCGCGACGCAGCCCCGAGAGGAACCACCGAGATGTCCCTCACCGAGCGCATCCACTCCGACCACGACCTCGTCAAGCACCTCGGCAACTGGACCGAGGCCGGCCACTTCGAGATCAAGGCCCGCCATGGCACCGCTGTCCTCGACCTCCGCTCCCCGGACCTTCCCGACGACGTCGAGATCCACCTCGACATGGACCGGGCCGTGGTCAAGCTGCTCGTCGACGACGCCACCGCCATCGACCACTGGAACCTGAGGTGGACCGCCCGCGGCAAGGTCAAGGACTCCCAGCCCTCGTCCACCCGCAACGCGACGGCCGGCCGCCGTGTCCGTCTGTCCGGCTCCGCGGCGAACAGTGAGATCCGCATCCACCGCGGTGGCGTCGCGATCCTGTCGGCGATGTTCTCCCGCGCGTACTTCCAGGATGTGCGCCACGCACACAGAAGCGGCGGCGTACCGACCATCGACGACCCGAAGGGACACCAGTCGTGACCCGCACCGGCAAGACCCGCACCGCGCTCGTCATCGGCGGCGGCATCGCGGGCCCGGTCGCCGCGATGGCCCTCCGCCAGGCAGGGATCGAGGCCTCCGTCCACGAGGCGTACGACTCCACGGCCGATGGGGCCGGAGGCGGCATGACCATCGCTCCGAACGGCCAGAACGCCCTGGATGCGATCGGCGCGGGCGACCTCGTCCGCGCCATCGGAACACCGGTCACCGCCATGGGGCTACGGAGCTGGACGGGCAGACACCTCGCGCAGTTCGCCCCGCCCTCCCGCCTCCCGTCCCTGCAGTTCGTCTGGCGCGCCGATCTCTACCGGGCGATCTACGACGAGGCGGAGCGCCGCTCCGTCCCCATCCACCACGGCAAGCGGCTGACCGGCACGACGGAAACCGACTCCGGCATCACCGCGCACTTCGCGGACGGTACGGAGGCGAGCGCCGATGTCCTCATCGGCGCCGACGGCATCCGCTCCACGGTCCGCTCCCTGATCGACCCGGCCGCAGCGCAGCCGAACTACGCCGGCCTGGTCTGCTTCGGAGCGCGGATGCACCAGTCAGGGATGCCCTCCACCGACGGCGTCATGTACATGTGCTTCGGCAAGCGCGCCTTCTTCGGCTACCAGGTCTTCGAAGACTCCTCGGCGATGTGGTTCGTGAACCTGCCCCACCGCGCCCCGATGACACTCTCCGAGGCCCAGGCCATCGGCGCGAACGAGTGGATGCGCATCCTGCGGAACGCCTTCGCCGACGACCGCACCCCCGCCCTCGAGATGATCAGCCGCACCAAGGCCGACGACCTCCTCATCACCGGCCCGATGGAGAACATGCCGGGGGTCGCGAACTGGACCCGCGGCCGCATGACCCTGATTGGCGACGCGGCCCACGCCGCCTCATCCAGCTCCGGGCAGGGTGCCTCCATCGCCGCCGAAAGCGCCGTCGAACTGGCCCGCTGTCTAAGGGACTTGCCCTACGACCAGGCTTTCGCAGCGTACGAACAACTGCGCCGCCCCCGCGTCGAACGCATCATCAAGCTCGGCGCCCGCACGAACAGCAACAAGACCGCGGGCCCGATCGGCCGCGTACTGCGCGACCTCGTGATGCCGGCCACCATGAAGCTGATCAACCCGGAGAAAATGGCCTGGCAGTTCGACCACCACATCGACTGGGACGCGACGACCGCCCCGCTCACATGAACTCCAGCCCGTCCGCCGGGACCCGGCCGGTGCCCGCGCACAGGTCCAGCACCGCGCCCGGCACCTGCCGGGTGGGATCCGATCGGTCACTGATCCGGGCTATGGCCGCGACCGGCTCCCTGCCGTTCGTCCGGACTCCCGCCGGACAGCTCGTACTTGGTTGGTGGCGTGACGCCGTAGACCTCCTCGGCGATGAGGCAGACACAGCCATCGGGTCGATGCGGGCAGGCACCTGCGCGGAAGACTCAGGCAGCCAAAGGCCGCCGGGTTGCTGATTTCAGTCGGCGACGAGAGCTGGAGCCGTCGAACCCCGCAGGACAGCACGTCCTCCCGAGGGATCGGCAAGGTAGCTGGAACGTAGCGAGTCAGGTTCGGCTTCCGCTACTGAGCTTGAATGCGTGAGGTCGGCCAGCCGTCCATGACCAGGCCGGTTGAGGTCATCCCGCCGGGGATCAAGCCGGTGCGGTCCGTGGACGGGTGACCCGGGCGCGATTGGGCCCGGACGGCCCGGCGCTCCCCGGCCTCGGTGAGCACCGCGGCTCTGGCTCCCTCTCCGGCGTCGAACGCCGCCGGAGAGAAGCGGTCGCTGGCTCCGACGTGCCGTTCCCAGTCGTCCTGCCAGAACTCCACCGTCCATCCCGGCCACAACTCCGGTACTTGGTAAGCCTGTGGCGAGGAGTAGAGGGACCACCAGCCCAGGTGGCGGCGTTCCGGGTCGAGGTGAATGCCGGAGTTGACGTGCAGGTCGCAGTCTCCGTGCCCGGGGGCGTCCGCCAGGCGGTCGAGCAGGGCGGCGCCCTCGCGGACAGGGTGGTCGAAGGCGTCGGAGGCGACGTGGCAGCGGCCGGTGCTGACCGTGATCACCACACCGCCTGGGTCGGGCCCGGCCAAGTCCTCTTCGTCGGGGGCGAGGAGCGGGGCCAAAGAGAGGTCCGAATCGCGGCAGCGGACGTACTCCGGGTCCAGCCCGACGTACTCACGCAGTTCGGCCGGGCCGTCGTACAGCCAGCGGACCTCCCAGCCCGGCCACGCGGCTCGGATCAGCTCGAACATGGCCGCGCGGTGGCGGAGCTCAGTGCTGGGCCCCTCCCAGGCGAAGAACAGGAGCACCTTCCGGCCGAGGTCGAGCAGTATCCCGCCCTGAGCCATGGTGTCGTCCAACCACCAGCCGTCTTGGCGGAGTCCAGGAAGCATGGCGAGAACCGGCGCCGGCCCCTCCAACAGGTCGAGGTCGATTCCGACCGCCCAGCCGGTCCGGTACAGCTCGTGTGTGCCGTTCCCGCGGACCACGATGACGTTGGCTCTGTCTCCCATCGAGTCAGGATGACCGGGCGGGAGGCTGCCGGCCATCCGTTTTCGGCGGCTTCGAGGCTCCGGCGTCCAGAGAGTGAAGGCGTGCCGACAGGATGGGGCCGGCGCCGCGGGCATGCCCTTTGGAGTGGCGCAGTGATCATGTTCCAACAGCCATGCGGTGGACGGTGCCGACTCCGCATGCGTGATGCCGGTCAGTCGTCCACGCTCAGGCCGGTGCGGACCAGGCACTCGCCGACCAGGTTCGGGCGGTACGGGATCTGCTTGATCCTGCGCCTGACGGCGCGGGTGATCTGTCCGAGGCCGACCGCGACGAGGTTGCCGATGCCGCGCTTGACCAGCGACCAGATGCCCTCCTGCGGGTTCAAGTCCGCTGAACGGCTCGGAAGCCGGAAGCCGGAAGGCGGTGAGCCGGTCCGTGTGGTCGGCGATGAACTCGCGCATCGCTTCGACCGGGTGCATGCGCAGGCGGTCCCGTCCCAGACCAGCACGACCGGGCCGCCGAGCTGGATGCGCGCTCCGACCGGCAGGCCGCACGGGTCGCGCCACCCGATGCCCTTCGGCTCGCCCTTGCGACCCCGGTACTTCGCGGACCGAGTAGAACATCAGGGACCGCTTCGCCGGCCTGTAGCAGGTCGGCCCGGCCATGGGCATCCGGCCCGAGTCCCGGCCGCGGACCACTGGCGTGGAACCCCTGCGGCCCCGGCTTCTCGCACGCGGCGGCGTCATCGACTGGCCGGCTTCGTCCTCGAAGACGATCCAGCCGTCACGCGCCGCCGCCGCGCTCATACCCGCGGCCAGGTCTCCTTCTTCCAGACCACGACCGCCGCTTGGTCACGTTCGACCGCCCGCCGGACGGGCTGCTGCCAGAACCAGCCGTGCCGCTTCAGCCGCAGCCACGTGCCCTCCACCGTGCGGCTCACGTGGCACAGCCGGCCGATCAACGTCCTGATCCGCGCCGGCGTCCACCACTGGTCGGCCCCACCGCGAACCAGCGGCCGCGTTCCCGCTCCCGTTCCAGCCTCGCGATCTGCGCGTCGCTGAGCCTCGGCCGCCCCGGCGATCCCTTCGACAAGACCCCCGCTTCGCCACGCCCGCGCCACTGGCGCCGCCACCGCCCCACGGACTGCTCACTGACCCGCAGCGCGGCAGCGATCTCCCCGTTCTTCTACCCGCCCTCGAAGCGTTCCACGGCCTGCGGCCGGACCCGCTCCCTCGCGGCCCTCCTGGTGTCGGTCAACCAGCCGCCCTGTGCGTATCTCACGGTCCAGGGGCTACCGGAGCGGACCGGCCGCCGTCAGGCGAACAGCTCCGACATCACCCAATCAAGTTCAGTACAGACCAGGCGAACGGTCCCGGCTGATATACGCCATCCGCGAGTACCGGGGCCGCAAGGACGAGCCAAAGGGTTTCTCCTGGCGCGACTTCCGGGACTTGGTCGTCCGCGCCCGCATCCAGCTCGGCGGCCCGATCGTGCTCGTCTGGGACAACGCCCGGATCCACCTCGTGCCGCCGTTGAAGGCGTTCTTCGAGGCCAGTACCCACTGGCTGACGGTCTTCCAACTGCCCACCTACGCGCCCGACCTTAACCCCCAGGAGGGCATTTGGTCGCTGGTCAAGCGCGACATCGGCAACCTCGCCAGCGCTGACCTTGGCCAACTGACCCGAGCTGTCAAGCGCAAGCTCAAGCAGATCCAGTACCGCCCCCACCTCGCCGACGGCTGCCTCACCGGCACCGGCCTGATCATGGGCAACGTGGGCCGCGAAGGTGCTCGAAACGCCCCGGCGGAGTGAACGTGACAGCTCCATCCGATCCCCGACCGCCTTCGTCGTAATCCTTCTCGTCTGCGAGGTCCGGATCGCGAGTCGTCCGGTCAGCGTCCCGGGACGACACTGACGACCTACTGGTACCAGTCGTCGCCGCCCTCGGAGAGTGAACGGTCCAGGTAGTCCCTCAGGTCTCCTGCCGCCCACCGGCGACTGTCGGTCTCGTGCTCCCAGACGAAGATGTCCGGACGCTGGGGTGTCTGAACGAACGCGAACTGGTCCCCGCCTCCGTTGTCTCCGAAGAAGAGAAGAGCGTCGAAGGGCATATACAGCTGAGCGAAGGACCTGTCAGATCGGAAGAAGAGGTTCCGGTCGACAATTCGTTCGACGGGCCACACGGTGTCCACTGCGGTATGCCCGATGATCCCGTCACTCTCCAAGAGCAGCTGCCTCAGCTCGGCAGGCAGCCCGCATCCGAGACGGCGCTCTGCGTCAGCGAGGGCCGCCACCTGCGCAGGACTCCGGAACCCTGCCCCAGGAAAGACCTCAAGGATCGCTTCTCTCCACATGGTCCGAAGACTACTCAGCGGCCAACTGGCTCCTGAATGAAGGTGCCCGGCCCACGCGCCAAGCCGGGACCGCAGCCTGCAGCCGGACACCCCCGCCCGCCTGCGCCGACATCACGAGTTCAGCTTCAGTTGTTCGCCGACGCAACGGACCTTGGCGCGGGTGCTGTTGTATCGACGCTGCCACCGGTTGAGCCGACCTCCCCGGAACGGCACCCGGACCGGGCGGCTGGCGCCCTGATAGGCCCGGTCCGCCCGGCATTTCAGGTCGGCCGCAGCGAGTACGTCGACCATGCCGTGCTTACGCACCGCTGTCAGGTCATGCGTCGAGCCTGGCAGCGCGGGCGAGGCCCACAACAGCCGCCCGGCTTGCGCCGCCGGGGCCCGCGGCGGGAGCGGATCGGCGGTATGCCCTTCACCAGCGGGATCAGGGCCTGGGCTGTCATGCAGGTTCGCCGCCGAGATCCCGACAGAGATGGGCAGACCCATCCGCTCAGTGATCAAGTGGATCTTCGAGCCGTACTTGCCCCGGTCCACAGGATTCGGACCCGTCAGGTCCCCCTTTTCAAGGCCCGCATGTTCACCGAGTCGATCGCGCAGCGGGACCAGTCCAGCTCGCCTCGGGACCCCAGCTCGTCGCGGACCAGGCGGTGGAGCTTGGCCCACACCCTGGCCCTCGTCCACTCAGAGAAGCGCCGGTGGGCCGTCGCTCCCGACGGCCCGAACGACGCGGACGGCAACTGCTGCCACGTGCAGCCCGGCGTGGCCACGAACACGATCGCGGCGAGCACCTCCCAGTCACCATGCCGACGCCGGCCGCCGCCCTGGGGTCGCGAAGGAACCTCCGGCACCACCCGCTCGACAACCCCCATCACAGCCCGCAGCCTACTGAGCTGGCCAAATGAGATGACCGCTAAAGCGATCCTGCCCTGCCCGAACACAACCTTCTGCAACACGCTTCAGTGACGGGGCGGGTCGGTAACCTGCGGCGATGATGGACGAAGGTCTCTGACCTGGCCTTTTGCTATTGACTGGCGATGGGGGGCGACGGTCGTGATCGGGTGCTCTGCGGACTGTGTGCGGACTGGCCGGGGCCAGCAGGAGCGAAGCCGTTCCATAGAGCCTGCCGGCTTCCACCATGAGCCCGATGGTTCCACCGAACCAACAGCCTCGGCAACGCGGTGCACCCGCCACCCTTCTTCGCAACGCCACGTGTACACGATCTCGAACGAGGCGAATCCGCCCAGCCAGAGGGGTGGACGTGGTCCGGTGAGCGGGATCGGCCACGCTCGGTACGGCAGCAGGGCCCGGACCGCGCGTCGCGGTCCGGGCCCTGCCCCGTGCGGTGCCGCCCTGCGGCGGCGGTGCGTCAGCTCTGTGCGGGTTCGTCGCCCGTCTGCCCGGCGCCCTCAGCTGCGCCTGTCTTCTCGCGCATCTTGCGTACCAGCTCCGCCTTCTTGTCCGCTGCGTTCCGGCGGTCGAGGTTGCGGTGCGGACCGTTGTTCTGCCGTTCGGCGCGGGACAGCCTCTTGCGCTGGCCGCCGCCCTGGCCCACGGGGTTGTTGATGTTCTTGCTGTCGGTCACGGGTTCTCCCGGTAATGATGTGAAGTGATCTATGGATTCAGCGGTGGGGGACGGGCAGCGACGTCGAAGAACGTCAGCAGGGGCCCGTCACGCTCTCACTCGTGAATCGGCGTCTGGAAGAACATGACAAAGACGTTACCCTGTTCCGTCGATCCCGCACGCCACCATTTCGCCGCTCAGCGTCGGCTGGGCCTTCAGCGAGCCCCCGCTGCCAGCCGTTTCCTTCCGAGAATCTCAGGACCGCCCACACCCGCCAGTGGTCGCCTCCCGCCCGGGGCAGGTCCAGATGGGCGTAACTGAGCCGCCGCGGGCGCTGTCAGCAGTCCGCGAGCACACTGACGGCAGGAGCCGGTCATCGCACCTGCGACCCGCCGTTTCAGGGCAACGCTTTACAGCGCGTCGCAGAAGGCTCCGGTTCGGGCGTTTTCCCTGTATGGGTGGGGTGCTGAGGGCTGAGCCGTTGTGGGCGGAGACGTTCACGGGTCTGCGGATGCGGCAGCTCGCGCCGCTGTTCGGAGTCTCGCCGGCGACGGTGTGCCGGGTCATCCAGCGGCTGCGGCCGCTGCCGGCGATCGAGTCCGTTGTCTGCCCGGCCGACGCGGTGGAGCGGTTGTGGATCGTGGACGGCACCCTCATCCCGTTCCGCGACCGCAAGACCGGCATCTCCTCACGCAACTACCGGTTCCCGGCGAACGTGCAGGTCATCATCGATGCCGACACGAAGCTGGTGACCGCTGAGGCCCGGCCGGTGCCCGGCAACACCGCGGACGCGAGAGCCCGGCGGGACTCGGGCCCGGCCGCCGTCTGCGAGGGCCTGACGATGCTGGCCGACGGCGCCTACATCAACACCGGGCTCGTCGTCCCGCACCGCAAACGCCCGGGCAGGGCCCTGCTGCCCGGCAAGGAGGAGGACGATGCCGAGCACCGCAGAGTACGGGCCCGCGTCGAGCACGCCTTCGCCCGGATGAAGCACTGCAAGATCCTCCACGACTGCCGCCAGCGCGCCAACGGCCTCCACCACGCGGTCCAGGCCGTCGCCCACATGAACAACCTCGCCATGGCAGCATGAAGCAGGCCAGCCCGGAAACCAGCCCTGACCTGCCCGAACGTAACCTTCTGCAACACGTTTTAGACGTCGTTCCTCATGGCTGCAGTGCGGAGCGGGCAACCTCAGGGAAGCCTGGCTCGTCCAGCAGCGCATCGAACACCTCCTCCACGGAGGTCTCCTGCGTGCACGGGAAGCAGTGATCTTGCGCTTGGTGTCCGTGCCCATGAAGAGGGGGAGGGGGCCGGCCCGGGCCCAGCGGACGCGCTCCGGCAACTCAGGGGGCACTCGGAGGATCCGCCATCGCCGATCCTTGGGACGGAGGTACTCTCGCTCCACCCTCTGCCACAATCCGACATCCGTGACCCCAGTCCGAGTTCTGAGTTCCGGGGTTCGGGGTCCGGGGGCCAAGGTCCCTGCGGGCTCAGCCCCGCGTGCGGCGGTAGTGCTCACCGCGGTCGTCGACGGCCGGCCCCGTGCGCTCGGGTCGCCTCCGCGCGGAACTCGCCCGGCGTCATCCCGTACGCGGCCCGGAAGGATCGGCTGAACCCCGCGGGCAGCAGCAACCCCCAGCGGGCGGCGATGGCGGCGATCGGCAGGTCGCGCAGTCGGGGGTCGGCGAGATCGGAGCGGCACCGTTCCAGCCGGAGGCGACGGATGGTCGCCGCGACCGTTGTGGGCTCGTGCCGGAACAGGGTGTGGAGGGTCCGGAGCGAGATGTGATGGCGGGCGGCGATGGAAGCCGGCTGCAGCTCGGGGTCCGCGAGGTGGAGGCCGATGAAGGCGACGATCCGGGCGCGCAGCTCCGCCGTACGCGATTCGGGCGACGCGAGCCCACTTCTGTCGAGGACGTCGGCGGCGAAGCAGGTCACCAGGTCGGCGGTCACGTTGCCCAGTCGGTGGGCTTCCGCAGGCCCGAGCCGGGACGCCTGCGTGACGATGGTGTCCAGATGCTGGCGGAGCAGTACACCGCTCACCCTGTCGTGGGGCAACTGCCGGGCGAGGAGCCGGTCGGTCTGCGCGGCGGGCAGAGAGAGGGAGCTCCTCGGGATGCGGAGCACGGTCACCTCCGCCGCGGCGGCCCGGTTCCGTATGTCGGCCTCCAGGGGGTGGGAGGTGTCGAAGAGGACCAGGTCGCCCGCGGTGAAGAACCCGTCGTTACGGAGCTGGGTGCAGCCCATGGTCCCGCGCCGGATCCACCCCAACTGGTACGTATCGGGATCGGCCCGCCGGATGTGCCGCACCGTACGGGCCGCCCGCAGCGGCGGGAACGTGAAGTGGGCCACCTGCACGGCACCCAGTTGGAGCGCGGACACCTCGGACCGGAAGTCCTCGGTGTGCGGGGTGGTAAGAGTGATGGGGAAGATGTACTCCTGGACCTGGTCGGAGTACCAGGCGAATCGGTCCCTCGCCTCTACGGCGTCACTGCTCAGCGTCACCACCGGCACACCGTCATCGGCGCACTCCTGGTCGGAGTCGGAGGAAGAACCGGACGGCTCTACAGGGCGGTCAGCGAACACCCGCACACGGTAGGGAACGCGCGCGCGAGTGTGCCAGGATCCTTCCGGTCAAGACCGGGTACCGACCCCCGCAGTGCCCGCGCCCCGGCCTGGGCTCGCGGTCGATCCGCGCCGTGAGGGCGTCAGCTGGAACGAGAGACGGTGCTCGGCGGGCGCCAACGAGTGAGCGGTCGGTCTTCGGCGCGACTGCCGTGACGGTGCCGTTCCTGTGGGATCTCGCGGTGACCGACTCGGTCGCCGTCCGCGCCGATGCGACGCGGCTTCTCCTGACGATCCTGGAGCAGGTCAACCCTTCGCGCCTCGGCGTTCCGTACGCCTCCCACCAAGGCCGTACGGAAGGACAGGAGCCTGACGGACAGGCTGGCCGGTGACAGGAACGTCGCCGTGCGGACGGCGGCTCAGGAACTGGTGGCCGTCATCGATGACCACACCTGCGGGGCCTGACGTACCGCCTGACGTACCGCCTGACGTACCGCCTGACGGTACGTCGCAGCGTGACCAGCAGGAGTATGGTTGTGGACCGCTGGGCCCCTGCCCGCACGGCGAACGGTCCCGGCCTGCCGCGGCCCCGGTCGTCAGGTCGCGGTGGGTACGTAGGGCGCCGCCCCGATGCGAGCCACGGCCGGGAGCTTCGTGAAGCAGGAAGCGCAGTATCCCTCGTTCAGCAGAGGGACGACCTTGTCGAGGTCGGCGATGCGGCCCCAGAGTCGTACGACGCCGTCGTCGTCGAGTCCGGCAGGGCTCCCTGGAGCCCGCGACCTCTACGGACATGTGCTTCGACGACCCGCTCTGGCTGACTCTGTGACAGGTGAGCGGGCCGGACTCCACCGCCCTGCGACGGCCTTCCGCTCCGGCTTCCGCCCCACCCCGTCTTTTCCCCGCAGGAGACCGGTGAGCACCTCGCCTCGGATCTCTGCGGGTCTTCGGTCGCTCCGTGGGCCCAGGGGGCGATCAGCGCTCCACGCCAAGGCACCCAGCGCTCAGAGCCAAGCCGAGGAGAGGGCCCTCCCTCACGATGTGAGCATCCATCAGATACGCCGCCCGCCCGCTCCCGGGTTCAGGGCGGCAGCGGAACGAAACGGGGAGGAACGATGTCCGGCTTCTCATGGAAGACCGTACGCGGCGGGCGGCGCGCCCTTACCGCCTGGGCGATCGCCGCCGCTGCACTGGTCGGTGGCGCGGTGGCACCGGCGAGCGCGGCCGATCGGGTGGGACCCGCCGACACGGCGCGGCCCGCGCTGCGACACGTGACCATCGCTCCGCGGCCGGTCTCGCCGCAGGTCGCCCAGCAGATCAAGGAGGGTTCCCGCGCCAAGGGCGCTGACGGACGCATCTCCGGTGCTAGCGAATGGACCACCGGATGGGCGTACTGGACCACCCCCGACGGCCTGACACAGAGGGTGCGGATGCACGTCTACCTGGACTACGGCCCCGACGGGAAGCTGCACGACTACGCGTGGGGTGAGGCGTACCTCTATCACACCAGCGATGAGCTGTATCTCGACGTGTCGAACACGTCGGGCAACGGCCATTGGCCGTGGCGTGCGCAGCGAGGCTTCGGCTGGACGGGCGACGACGCCCTCTTCGTGACGAACAGCGCCACCTACGACGGCCCCGGCTACTGGGTCCGGGCCTGCGGGGTGAGCTGGAGTCACGGTGATCCCTGGGGCAGCCCCCAGTGGGGCGTGAACATCAACTGCACCGGCTGGAACTGACCTTCGACACCCCTTCGGTGCTTGCGGCACCGTGGCCGCCGCACCCCCTCGGGCTCCACTCGGGACTGCCCTCGGGGCGCGCGGCGGCCACGTCGTGCGCCGAGCAGGCGGAGACACCGCGCGGATCAGTGCCAGCGGGTCAGCCTGGACGCGCTGAACGGCTCCCAGTGGCCCTTCGTGCCGAGCCTGACCACCGCGTTGTCGGGCCAGTAGACCATGTTCCCGAAATCGGACCCCTTGTAGTCGTCGATCTCGAAGTAGCCCATCAGCTTCCAGCTCCTGCCGCCGTCGAAGCTGCGGTCGATCCACACGTCGTACTTGCCGCACACGGACCCGACCGTAGCCCTCGCCCACGCGTACCACATGCCGTTGTTCTTGCCGGAGCGCAGCTCCATCGTCGAGCAGCCCGAGCCGTTGACCCGGTCGTCGGTGTCCTTCTGGTCCCAGCTCGCCAGCCCGGGATCGAACTCGTCACAGCTGAAGCCCGAACCACACGGCAGGGGCGTGGCCGCCGATGCGGTGCCGGCCAGCGGGAACGCCGCCATCACCAAGGCGGCTGCCAGTACGAACGCTTTCCTGCTGAACATGAGCGAAGTCCTCTTCTCTGCAGGGTGATCGGTCTGTGGTGAGCGATGCGCGCCCATCATGACCACGCCCGCACCGGTCGGCTTGGCGATCCGCGCGCGATCGCTTGCGTATGCGTGCCGACTCAACCGTCCGCGCGCACGGGTGGGCGGTGACCTCAGCTGTCGTACGGGCTCCGCGCCACCGGCTGCCCGCACGGCACACATGCCCGCGCGGGCTCCTGCAGCGCCAGACCAGACGGCAGCGTGCCCTGGCCGGGCGCCTCGGCGCCGTTCGTCGGCGGGGAACCGGACCCGGGACCGGGCCGGTGCCTACGCGGAAGACGCCCGGCGCGGCGCTCCCGATGCTGGGCAGGTTACCGACCGGTTCCACCTGTGGCAGGGCCTCGGCCGGGCCGTCGACCTCACGCTGACCGCCGAGCACCGCCGCGGACACGGCGCGATGTACGAAGCCTTGAACAGCGGGAACGTCCAGGTGCCGCGGCTGCGGCAGGCGCTGGCCGGGCTGCCGCAGCCCGAGGCCGCTGACGGGCGTCTGGTCCTGGCCGTGGATGTCACCCACTGACTACGGTCGGACGCGCCGACCAGCGCGGACCGCTTGTTCTGTCACGTCTACGGCCGCAGTGGACGCTCGTCGGACCAGCTCGTCCCCGGCTGGTCCTGTTCGTTCGTCGCCACGCTGAAGTCGGGCCGGACCTCGTGGTGTCAGATCCTGGACGCGTTCCGGCTAGGGTCGGCCGATGGTGTCGTCGAGGTCACCGCCGCTCAGGTCCGCCGGGTGGTCACCGACTTCATCGAGATGGGCCGATGGAAACCGGGTGACCGTGACATTCTGGTCGTCTTCGATGCCGGATACGACGCTCCGCGTATGTCCCGTCTCCTGGCCGGGTTGCCGGGGGAGGTCCTGGGGCGGAGGCGTACGGGCCGTGTGATGCGCAAGCCCGTCCCAGTCCCGTGGATCTCTCCGCCGCAGGGAGGGCGACCGCTGAAGCACGGCAAGGAGTTCCGCTTCGCCAAGCCGGACTCATGGGGCGTTCCCGACGCGGAGACCGTGCAGGTCACCGACGGCTATGGCACCGCTCGCGTGATGGCCTGGGACCGCCTTCACCCGAGGCTGACCACGCGCTCGGCATGGGTCGATCACACCGGCGAACTCCTTGTCTTAGAAGGCGTGTTGATCCTTCTGGAGGTCGACCGTCTGCCCGGCGGCCGCGATCCGCTGCCGGTCTGGCTGCGGTCGTCGGCGACCGGCCTGTCGGGTGAGGACGTCGATCTGCGCCGGCAGGCGTTCTTGCGCAGGTTCGATCTGGAGCACGCCTTCCGGATGATCAAGCAGACGCTGGGCTGGACCCGTCCGAAGCTCCGTACCCCCGCGGCGGCGGACCGGTGGACCTGGCTGATCATCTCCGCCCACACTCAACTCCGCCTCGCCCGGCCCCTGGTAGTCGACCTTCGTCGTCCGTGGGAGAAGCCAGCCGAGCCCGGCCGGCTCACCCCGGCCCGGGTCCGCCGGCGTTCAGGAACCTCCGCCCGAACCTGCCCTGTCCGGCCCGTGCGCCGAAACCCGACCGGCCCGGCCCCGGACACCCGCCCGGCTCGAAGAACCGGCATCCCGCAACCCACTACGACGTGGGCAGAACCGTCAAACGCCCAGAGAGCCTGATCGAACGGGACCGAGCCAGACCCTGACGAGGGCCGTGGGAGACCCCGATTCTGCTTCCACACTGGCGGTCAGGTCGCGGTGGGGATGTAGCGCACTGCTGCGACCTGGGCCATTGTCCGAAGTTTCGTGAAGTAGGAGGCACAGTACTCCTCGTTGATCAGGGGCACGACCTTGTCGAGGTCGGCTATGCAGCCCCAGAGGTGGGCGATGCCGCTGTCGTCGAGTCCGCCCTTCAGTTCCCTCTGCACGAGGCCTGCGACGTCGGCATCCAGGAGGACCAGGTCCACGCCGTCGAAGTCCACGCCGCGGAAGCCGTCGGGGAACAGCGCGCGCAGGTGGTTCTCCCACAGTCGGGCGAGTCGGCCTTCGGGCTGTGTTCCGCCCACGTCGGCGGCGGTCGCCTCTGCCACGGACGGTGGGCGAAGGAGCAGGGAGACGGCATCGAAGACGGCACGCACCATTGCGACGGCCTGGATCGGGCGGAGGGCGGCACTTGACTCGGCGCCCTGCGTGAGCCTGTCGCGCAGCAGTCGGCTGCGGTCGAGTTCGGCGGCCAGTCCGGCCGTGATGAGCCCTGCGTCGGTGGCCCGCTCAATCAGGTCGTGGAGCGGCTCGTTCATGGCCAGACGCTCGGCGAGTACGTGTTCCAGGGCGAAAAGGGAATGCGTGACGGCGACGGTGGCGAACTCGTACCGGTAGTAGGAGTGTCGGATGAGCTCGCGGGAGGTTTCCAGTGCGCTCATGACGTACATCGAAGCATCGCCTGGCATAACCAGGTCGGCAACCAGGGCGTGCATGTCTGCATAGTCGAGAACGAGGTCGCGGGCGCGCGGGTCCCGTACCGGCAGGAGGAGCGGGTCGGGCGGTGGTGGCAGGGTGTTCACCGGTGCAGTCTTGTCGTCGGAAGACTGTCGGTGCCATCGGATTTGCTCGGGGCGGTTGGCGATCCTGCCGCATGTCACCACTGGCCCGGTCCGACCTTGAAGAAAAAGCTAAGGATCTTCAGCGTTGCCTTTCCAGAGCGTTGCCTTTCCAGGGTGAGGACGGCCTTGGTGATTGAGGTGAGCCGATCGGGGCCGATGCGGGCTTTGCGGAAGATCCGCCAGGCCTTGAGGCGGGCGAAGGTCCGCTCGACGGGGGAGCGGAGTCGGGCATGCGCCCGGTTGACGGCAGCCTGCTTGGGCGTGAGGGGGGCGTCCGAGGTGGCGTTTGAAGGGCACCTGGAAGGTTCCGCCGGTGTCGGCGTAGGGCTTGTCGGCCAGTACTCCAGTCTGGCTTCGCGATCTATGTGCGGACTGCGGGGGTGAGCCGTCTTCGGTAGTGGCTGCGTCGGGCTGTTGCCTGGTGGCGTCTGCGCCAGTTTGACCAGTGCAGGAGCCTGACTGGGGACTGGAGCGGTGGGTTGAATGCGGCTGCGAGCAGGTGGCGGATCTCCGGGACTGTGAGGTCGAGTGGTTCACTGCTTCGGGCGAGGTGATCCGGGTCGACAGCGCGGGGCGGTGTCGTGCTGGTGGCGACGGCGGTCAGGAAGGCAAGGGCGAGCATGGCGAGAGCGATGTGCCGGTGCCATGCCGTCCAGTGCCTCATCTGGTAGTGGTCCAGGCCGACTTGGCCCTTGGCGGCCTGGAAGCATTCCTCGACGTACCAGCGGATGCCGGCCACGCGCACCAACTCGGACAGGGCCACCGGGGTGGGTGACCAGCGCAGGTAGAAGGCGAGTTCCTGGGTGACGGGGTTGCGGCGTATGAGCAGGTGGCGGTGGTCACCCTTGCCGGCCTGGATCCAGGCCCAGTCGTAGCAGCGCGGGCCTTTCGCCCCGGCTCCGGCACTTTGCCGGTGCCAGGCCGTGGCGGGCAGAAGGCTGGTGACGGTGTCCGCGCGGACGAGGGTGCGGCCGGATTCGATCCGCACCCGGGTGGAGCAGGCGACGGCCGGGACGTAGCCGGTCGCGCGTGCCTCCAGGGCGGCGCGGAGTTGGGGGCCTGTCCGTAGGCTTCGTCGCCGGTCACCCACGAGGCGGTGACTCCGGCGTCCAGCGCGGCAGTGATCATCTGCCCGGCGAGGCGGGGCTTGGTCTCGAACTGGGCATCGCCGGGGATTCCCGCGGTGCGGCGGCGGCGCTCAGTGTCCTGGCACCAAGAGTGCTCGGGCAGGTACAGCCGGCGGTCGATCAGTGTCCGTCCCCTGCTGGTGGCGTAGGCGAGGAACACGCCGACCTGGCTGTTCTCGATCCGTCCTGCGGTGCCGGTGTACTCCCGTTGCACGCCCGCCGATGCGCGGCCCTTCTTCACAAAGCCGGTCTCGTCCACGATCAGCACCCCGCCTGCGATGCCGAGGTGGTCCACGACGTAGGCGCGGACCTCGTCGCGGACCATATCGGCGTCCCAGCGGGCGCTTCGCAGCAGACGCTGCATCGGCCCGGGCCGCGCATGACCAGCTTGTTCGGCCAGCCGCCAGCAGTTCTTGCGCTCGACGCCGGAGAGTAGTCCGAGCAGGTACGCGCGGGCGGTGGCCCGGGGTTCCACTCGTCCGAACCGCCCCGCGATCCGGGCCATCGCCTGGTCGAACATCGCCCGCCAGCGGGCAGGTTCTACGCTATGGCCCGCGGCCACCGCACGATCTTCAGGAGTCCACACAACCCCCGATGATCACGCGGTGGCCGTTCCCATCCCCGGCCAGGTCCAAGGCAGTGCCGAACTCTTCGCTCGGCCCGACGGCTCTGATCGGCAAGATGAGCGTATGGACAGCGAACCTCTTCAGATCCCGCTTGACCAGCTTCGGTACGTCTTCGAGCTGGCGCTGCAACACATCGAAGCGTCGGCCGGCAGCACAGTGGCACTCGAACGTGACTACTTCTGGTCTGTCCCGGGCGACGAGCTCTACGCCGTCCCCAATGAACCGCGCACGATCACAATCGGCCAGCTCTCCGAGTCATGGCAGCACCTTGAGGATCTACTCGCCGACCCGGATCGGGCCGTGGGCCACCACCTGGTCTGGCTTGCCGATGTCCTCCGTGCGATCGGGCAGGACACCGCCCGGTAGCCACCACGCCTGCCCAACGTGACGTGGAATCACGAAGTCACACTGGAGTACTAGGGCGTGTATCGGAAGAAGATCAAGGTCCTGAGTAATCGCGTGCTCCGGAGCCAGGCTGACTGACATACTCCGCGCCGTGATGACTGACCACAGCTCCGGCCTGGCCCTGACTATCAGCGAGCGTGACTCTGAGCTCAACGACCGATTGACCGAAGCGTTGATCGCCTTCAACAGCGCCGCCACAGGCGCTCCCGACCGCGGTACGTTCTCCATCAAGGTCATCGATGAAGCAGGTGAACTGGTCGGTGGGTTGACCGCGCGAACTTGGGGCGGCCTCTGCGGCATCGAGCTGTTGTGGGTGCGCGAGGACAGTCGCAAGGATGGTTGGGGTAGCAGGATCTTGCAGGCAGCCGAGGCTGAGGCACGGCGGCGTGGTTGCGATCACCTCTCCACCTCCACCTTCACATTCCAAGCTCCTGGCTTCTATCAGCGCCATGGTTTTGTCGAGACCGGTCGGACGCCGGGTGTCCCTGGCGGGCACGCAGACGTGCACCTGTTCAAGTCGCTGACCGACTCGCCACGCTTGCCCGAGTCGTAGACGTGCTGGTCACAGCCACTCGTTGATGGCCGCGACGAGGACGGTCGCCTCGTAGCGGACCGCGAGCTTGTCGTACCGCGTGGCGACAGCACGGTTCCTCTTGAGGCGGTTGATCCCGCACTCCACCGCGTGGCGCTCGCGGTAGTCGACCGGGTCGAAATGCGGCGGCCGGCCACCGCGGGAGCCGAGCTTCTGGCGGTTGCGCGCCTGGTCGGTCTTGTCGGGGATGGTGCAGCGGATCCCGCGGCGGCGCAGGTAGGCACGGTTCTTGCGGGAGGCGTACGCCTTGTCAGCCCGCACCCGATCGGGACGGACAGGCGGCCGGCCCGGCCCGGTGCGAGGCACGCGGACCTTCTCCAGCACCGTTTCGAACTGCGGCGAGTTACCGCGCTGTCCCGCCGTCACTACGATCGACATGGGCTTTTGGCCCTGCTCGACCGCCAGGTGCAGCTTGGCGGTGAACCCGCCACGCGACCGTCCCAGCCCATGATCACGGGGCTCGGTGAAGATGCCGCCCGGTGGTTCCTTCCGCAGGTCGCCCTGCTTGCGGGCCCCGGCCGCGTGCTGATGGGCGCGGCAGACCGTGGAGTCGACGCTCAGGTCCCACGTGATCGCACCGTTCGCGTCGGCCAGGGACTGGAGCCGGGTGAGGATCCGGGGCCAGGTGCCGTTCCGCTGCCATCGACGGAAGAGGTCGTAGACCCGGTTCCACGGTCCGTACTCGACGGGCACGTCCCGCCATGGAACACCGGTCTGGACCCGGAACCGTATGCCGTCGATCAGCCGCCGCCGAGGCCAGACCGGCGGCCGCCCCGGCTTTCTCTCCTTCGGCAACAACGGCTCCAGCACCGTCCACTCATCGTCCGTGAGATCTCCCCGCCCCATGAACCGTGATCATCCACGCTCAAGATCCACTTTCGATACAGGGCCTAAGGGTTGTCCCGTAAACGATCTCCGCCTCAGGGACGTCGGGGGTAGTCAGGATGATCGGCGTAAGGTGACGCGAGGTCGAGCAGGTCATCGCACGGCCAGGGATCGCCGTCATACCCGCAGTCATCGCGGTTATCCCACGGCAGTTCGGGGTCGCCCGTGGCAGGACTGAGCACATGACGGGAGAGCGCGCGTCGCTTGGCCTCGACCTCCCGCAGGACGCGAGCCGGGTCGTGCAGCGCCACATGCAGGGCGATCGTGGGATGGAATCCGGCGAGTTCTCCTTGGCAGAAGTCGACGGTGTGCCCTTGAGCGGTCCACTCCCCGCATCCGTCACCGTTGCAGCGTCGGGCCAGGTCGGCCTCCTCGTCCAGCCGTGCGTGGAGGAACGTCACCAGATCTTGGCTCATGGGGTCATCCTGGACGATGCGCCGGGGCCCGGTCGCCCGATTTTCATGGTGCAGCCAGCTCTGGTCGGCCGACCGGCAACTGGGATGATCTTGATGTGGCTGGTGTGATCACGGCGTCGGCGCCGTCCTGGATAGCCCCGTTCACCGGGCTGAGCCCGCGTGCCTTCGGGAAGCTGGTGACGGTTCTGCGGCGTGAGGGTGCGGAGGCGGTCCGCAGGGGCCGGCCGTGGAGCCTTCCGCTGGAGGACCGGGCACTGCTCGTCGCAGCGTACTGGCGCACGAACCTGACCATGCGGCAGCTCGCCCCTCTCTTCGGGATCTCGAAGTCGGCAGCGGACCGGATCATCGACCACCTCGGGCCGATGCTCGCGCTCCAGCCCCGCAAACGGTTCGCCAAGGACACCGTGCTCATCGTGGACGGCGCCCTGGTCCCCACCCGGGACCACACCGTTGCCGAGCGGTCGAAGAACTATCGGTACTCCACCAACCATCAGGTCGTCATCGACGCCGACACCCGGCTGGTCGTCGTGGTCGGCCGGCCGCTGGCCGGGAACCGCAACGACTGCAAGGCGTGGGAGGAGTCCGGTGCCAAGGCCGTCGTCGGCAAGACCCTCACGATCGCCGACGGCGGCTACCCGGGCACCGGACTCGTCATCCCGCACCGCCGAAAGCGCGGCCAGACCGAGCTCCCGGACTGGAAAGAGGAACACAACAGGTCCCACAAGCAGGTCCGGGCCCGGGTTGAGTATGTCTTCGCCCGCATGAAGACCTGGAAGATCCTCCGCGACTGCCGCCTCAAAGGAGACGGCGTCCACCACGCCATGCTCGGCATCGCCCGGATACACAACCTCGCCCTCGCCGGATAGGCCCGCGGGCTGCACGACCACCGAGCATGCCCGAGGCGACTCGAAGATCATTTACGGGACAACCCTTAGGAGAGTGGGTCAGTAGTAAGCAAGCGGCTCCGCTCCCGTGATGGGCGGATCGGTCGCGGCGGGCCCGGCGGGGGCCTGCCCGCCGGGTGTCCGGTCGGCAGGGCTCGTGATGTGGCCGGTGACCCGATGCTCTGGTACGGGATGGTCAACCACGTCTCCGGGCTGGACTTCCTCGGCGTCACCGGGGAGCGTGCCCCGGCAGCGGCAGCGGCAGCGGCAGCGGCAGCGGGCCTCGCCACCACCCTGGCCGCGGCCACCCTCGCCCTCGACGCGATACACCACGCCGCGCGGTGAGTCGGGCGGGGGATGAGCGGTTCCCCCGCCGGGAGGAGCTGGTCCCTCCTTGCGGCGGAGGCCGCGACCGGGGGTGAGATGGGAGGTTGGAGGCAGTCGGGAAACAGCCCGACTCCCTTCTCTCCGCTGAGGATTGACCATGCGAAAGCTCACCACCGCCATCGCGCTCACCACTGCGGCCGTGGCCCTCGCGGCCGGGACGGCGGGCACCGCCGCGGCCGTGCCCGCGCCGGCTAACCCCCTACCGGCCCAGCACCTCGCGCTGCACAGCTGGACCCTGCTCAACGAGTACGGCCCGGGCCCCAACCCGGGCGAGCGGCTCACCGCGCGGGTCAGCGCCCGTACGGTCAACGGCCACATCCGGGGGCACGTCGTGGTGCAGCACGTGTTCGAGGAGTCCGGCACCGTCCGGGCCGAGTTCGACGCCGACTGTCTGACCGTCGACGGGAACGGCGCCATCACCGTGACCGGGCCCATCTCGCAGACCGTGATCACCCCGCTCGGGGGTGAGCCGTACCTCTTCGAGGAGGGCCGGCACCCCGAGGCTGGTCTCACCTTCTACCCGACCGACGAGCAGCACCAGCGTCGGGTCGGCTGGGCCCGGACCAGCCCCCAGATGCACTCCGAAGTCGTCAAGTGCGGCGCGGTTCCGGCCAACCTCTGGGTCATCGACGGCGGGACCTTCCTGCGCCGCTAGGAGCGTGCCTCTGTGACCGGCAACCAGCCTGCGTCTCGTGATCTTTCGCGCCGGATGCTCCCGGTATGCGTGGTGAGGATGGGCTGGTCGAGGCCGAGCAGGTCGAGGCGAGGCGGCCGCAGCGCCGTCCGGCGGCGGCAGACAAGACTTTCCGGGCGTTCGACCCGCATCAGGTCCTGTTGCTGCCACCGTCGCTGGACGACTGGCTGCCGGAGGGTCACCTCGCCCGGTTCGTCGCGGACCTGGTCGACGAGGTACTCGACCTCGCCCCGATCATGGCCGACTACACCGAGAAGCGCGGTTACCCGCCGTACGACCCCAGGCTGATGGTGCGGCTGCTGATCTACGGATACACCACCGGCGTCCGCTCCTCGCGGGCGATCGAGCGCAAGTGCGCCGACGACGTCGCGTTCCGGTTCCTGGCCGCCGGCCAGGCCCCGGACTTCCGCTCGATCGCCCGGTTCCGCTGCCGCCACTTGAACGCCCTGGCCGGCCTGTTCACCCAGTCCCTGCGCCTCGCCCAGAAGCCCGGCATGGTCAAGGTGGGGCGCGTCGCCCTGGACGTCACCAAGCTCGAAGCCAACGCCTCCAAGCGCAAGGCGATGAGCTACGGCCGCCTCGTCGACAAGGAAGAACGGATCGAGGCCGAGATCGCCCACCTGGAGGCGAAGACCGCCGCCCTGCTCGCCGACGCCGACGAAGCCGACAAAGCCGAGGACGCGACCTTCGGTGTCGACGGCAAGGACATGGACCTGCCCGCCGAACACGACCGGCGCGAGAAGCGCCTGGCCAGGCTGCAGACCGCCCGCGCCCAGATCGAGGCCGAGGCCGCCGACAAGGCCCGCCGGCATGCCGAGGACAAGGAGCGCCGCCGACAGGAGCGCGCCCACGCCAGCGAGGAGCAGGCGGTCGCCGAGACCGGCGAGGCCGCCGCCAAGGCCCGGCCGAAGCCGAAGGCGCAGGCCAACTCCACCGACTCTTACTCGCGGATCGTGAAGAACAGCGACGGCGCTTTCATCCAGGCCTACAACACCCAGACCGTCGTCGACTAGGCCCACCAGGTCATCACCGCCGCCGACGTCACCTGCAACGCCTCCGACGCACCGAACCACACCGCCATGCTCGGCCAGTCCGCGCAGAACACCGGCACCCGTCCCAAGCAGGCCCTGGTCGACGCCGGCTACTGCTCCGAGACGAACCTTGAGGCCGCTCGGGATCGCCAACTAGCCTGCGGCATCAGCACGTTCATGGCCACCAGCCGACTCGGTCACGACGAACAGGTCCCACCCGCACCACGCGGACGCATCCCGAGGACGCGACCCTGAAGGAGCGCATGGTCCGCAAGCTGCGGACCAAGCCCGGCCGGAAGGCCTATAGCCGTCGCAAGGCCATCGTCGAACCCGTCTTCGGCCAGATCATGACCTGCCAGAACGGCAGCCAGCTCCTCCTGCGCGGCGAGGACGGCGCCCACGGCGAGTGGCGCCTGCTCGCCGCCTGCCACAACCTCCGCAAGATCTTCCGCCACGCCGGGACAGCAGGGCCCGCCGTCCTGGCCGACTGGCCGGCCGGGCCTCCCCGGCCACGTCGCGAGCCCCGCCGGCCGGACGCCCGGCGGGCAGGCCCCCGCCGGAGCCCCACACAGGCCCTGACGGGACCGCCGCGACCGATCCGCCCATCACGGGAGCGGAGCCGCTTGCCTGTTACCGGGACATGCTCCTAGGCGGTGTCTTCAAATGATCTTGGCTGGTGAATCATGGTGTCGTGATACGTCGTCATGAGCTGTCCGATGCCGAGTGGGAGTTCGTCCGGCCGTTGCTGCCCGAGTCGTTGCGGGGGCGGAAGCGGCTGGACGACCGCAGGGTCCTGAACGGGATCGTGTGGAAGTTCCGGACCGGGACGGCCTGGCGGGACGTGCCCGAGCGTTATGGTCCGTGGGCCACGCCGCATACGCGTTTCCGCAGGTGGGCGGCGGACGGGACGTTCGACCGGATGCTGCGGGCCGCCCAGGCGAAAGCGGACGCGGCCGGCGACATCGACTGGCTGGTATCGGTCGACTCCACGATCGTCCGCGCCCACCGGCATGCGGCCGGGGCCCGAAAAGGGGGCTCCGCGACCCGGCCCTCGGCCGGTCCCGAGGCGGCCTGACCGGCAAGATCCACCTCGCCTGCGACGGGCGGGGCCGTCCCCTCGCCTTCGTCGTCACGGGCGGCAACACCAACGACTGCACCCGGTTCACCGCCGTGATGGAGGCGATCGGGGTGCCCCGGACCGGACCGGGGCGGCCCCGGGTCCGGCCCGATCACGTCCTGGGCGACAAGGGCTACAGCTCGAAAGCGATCCGCACCTGGCTCCGCCGCCGCGGCATCCCGCACACGATTCCCGAGCGGGCCGATCAGGTCCGCAACCGGGCCCGGCGCGGCAGCCGAGGAGGCCGCCCGCCGGCCTTCGACCGCGAGATCTACAAGCGTCGCAACGTCGTGGAACGGTGCTTCAACCGCTTGAAGCAGTGGCGTGGCATCGCCACCCGGTACGACAAGACCGCCGAGTTCTACGAAGCTGCCGTCACCCTCGCCTCACTCCTGATGTGGGCGTGACATTTGACGACAGAACCTAGGACGGGGATCCGTAGTCGTTCGCAGACGGTGACGATGCGGTGGGTGCGGGCGGCGGTGATGCCGGCCGTGCGGCCGGGCAGCGCTGGTGAGTACCAGATCAGTTCGCCCGCCGGGCCGGTGACGGTTCGGATGTTCACGCCGTGCCGTCGGGCCTTGCCCGAGTAGTCGCGCTCATGGTTGCCGACGCGGTCGCACTCGGCGATGGTGCCGTCCACCAGGACGTACTCGGGACGGGCGCGGCGCAGTGCCCGGGTCGGGACGGTGCTCTTGGGGAGAGGATTCTGGTCACGCTCTGTACGTAGGCGTGGGCGGTGCCCTGATCCGGAAGCCTGCGGCGAGTTTCGCGTAGGTGGTGTGCTCGCGTGGGTACGCCGGGGCGATGACGGCGCGTTGCGAGGGCCGCAGTTTGCGCCGGCGGTTCTCCTTCGGGAGACGATCGGCATCGTGACCCACTCCACGAATGCGTGCGGCAGGATGTGGAACCAACGAGGCCTCCGGTCAAGGTGGTTGAGACGTCAGGTATCTCGAACCACTGCCCGAAGGCTTCGCCTGCTATCCGCCCTTGGCCGTCACCCGATCGGTGATCCCTCTGAAGATCCTTGCTGAACCTTGATGGGTGTGGTCGACCTGGCGGCCCGCTCGATCTTCGCCCAGCGAGCCGCACGGGCTTCCTCGTCGATCCGCTTCTCGTGTTCGGGGCGCATCCCGGTCCGGCCGTCGAGGCCCTCGCGCAGGATGTCGGCGTGCCCGGCATGCCGGTTGGTCTCGCCGAGGACGTGGACCATGACGGCGAACAGGTTCGTGTTGGGGCAAGGCTCCGGCCACCACGGCACGTGGCCGGGGGCGTCGAGGGGGAGTTCGTCGATCGTCGCGTCCGAGTGTTCCCATGTGCGCCGGTAGAACGCGATGATCTGATCGCGGGACTCGTCCTCGGCCGCCCACTGATCGCTGCCGTCGGAGTCCTGCCACCGGGACAGCGGTTCCGGGGAAGGGCGGTCGAAGACCTCGCCGAAGTACCTGGCCTCGACGGTGGCCACGTGCTTGACCAGGCCGAGGAGGTTGGTCCCGGTCGCCGTCAAAGGCCGGCGGGCGTCGTATTCGGACAAGCCGTCGAGTTTCCAGAGCAGCGCCTTGCGGTCCCGCCGCAGTCTTGTGTGCAGGTTGTCCTTCGCGAATTCATCGATCATGGGCATGAACCTTCCATGGGCTGTTCGTGGTCTCAAGATCCCGTACGTGCTCCGCAGCGGCTGGCAGAGCCGAGGCTGAGGACTTCTCGTACAAGGAGCTACCGGGAATGACTGTCTGTCGGAGAGGTGCGGGGGTGGGGTGCGTGACGGCTCGCGGCCGGCCCGACCTGCGACGTTTGGACGGTTACTGCGTAGGAGAACTACACGCATGCTGCTCGGTGCCGTTCTCTGATCCCGTGGAGGAGTTCGGGACGGGAGCGGGGAGGCGGGCGGGTGCCAGGTGAGAATCCAGCCGGCGGTGAGCGCCGCCGCGCCGCCTGCCAGGGCGATTGCGCCGCCTGTTCCGATGCCTGCGGCCGCCGCGCCGAAGCAGGCCGGCCCGATGCCCTGAAGCGTCATGCCTCCGGAGCCGAGCAGGCCGAAGGCCTGGCCCTGGCCATCCTCCGGCAGGGCGTCCAGGAAGGGCCTTTGCAGGCCGAGACCGTAGGCGAATCCGAAGCCGCAGAGCAGCAGCAGACAGGACGAGACGCCCGCTCCGGGCTCGGCGGCGAAGCCGACCAGTGGCAGTCCCATCAGTGCAATCAGCGGGATCACCAGTCGCTCCCGTGCGGGCGGCCGTAGCAGGCGCCCCACCAGCAGGTCACCGACAAGCATGCCGACCAGCAGACAGCCCATCAGCACCGCGTACCAGCCGGGCGCGAAGTGGCGTCCTCCCGCGTAGGCGACGATCAGGCCTTCCGCACCCGCTGTGAACGCGGGTGGTAGCCACTGGGCCAGTATCAGTCGTCGCACCGTGTGTCCGCGCAGCAGTAGGCCGGCACCGTACAGGCTTGCCCGGACGGCCCCGCCATCGGCCCGAGCGTCGGCGGGCGTGCCGCCGAACTTTCCCGGCTGCAGTGGGGGTAGCCGGATGCGGATGGCGAGCGCGCAGCCGAGGTAGAGGGCGGCGCTTGCCGCGAGCGCCCGGCGCGGGCCGAGTACCGCGACGACCGCACCGCCCAGCGCCAGACCGAACAATTGGGCGCCGGAGGCGGCGATGTTGTTCAGTGAACGGCCCAGTACGTAGGCGTCGCCCTTCAGCCACTGCGCGACCAGCCGACTCGACGCGCCGCTGAACACCGGTGTGGCGAGGGCGACCAGCGCTACGACACCGAGGCTTGCCGCGATCGGCATCCGTACCAGAGCGAGCAGCAGAGCGGCGGCGCACTCCAAGGTGTAGCCGCCGGCGATGAGCGCGCGGGGCGGCAGTCGGTGGGCCAGTGAGCCCAGCAGCAGCGAGCCGAACAACTGCGGGAGAAAGCCGATGCCGAAGGCCAGTGCGCTCAACGGCGCGGAGCCGGTGGCCGCGAAGACCAGAAACGAGAACGTCGTGATCCGCAGCGCGCCCGCGGTGATAGCGACGGTGCGGGTCGAGAAGAGAAGTCGGAATCGCGGCTCGGCCAGCACCTCCCGGTAGGTGGCGCGGTGGTTGAGCTGCGCGGGTTCGGCGGTTGGGGGCATGATGCCCAGCCTCGCCGTACGCCCATGCCACTCACCAATGATTCGTCGCTGGACGAATCTGAACAGGCGTCCCGCGGTAGCATCGCAGGGTGCTGCGCTTCGAAGTCTCCGTCGAGGGCCTGCTGCGCAGCCGCTTCGCGCTGTCGCCCGCGCTGGACCTCTGCTTGCTGCTGCGCTCGCTCGTCGGTCAAGGCCGACCGCTGCCGCGAGCCTGGGCCGCCCGGCTCATGCCGGCCTTTGAACGGCTTCGCCGCGAGACCGAACTGGACGCCGCCCTCGCCCTGCATACCCCGCAAGGCGGACCGAACTTCGTCGCCCCGCCCCCGCGCGGCCTCAACCAGACCTGGGCAGACGACCTGGCCATGATCCGGGCCACATCGCTGGAAGCGGCGCGCCATGAATTCGCCGCCACCGCGACCGGCCCGTCCGCCCGTGATCCCCGCGTACGCGCAGTGCTGGACTCGCCGGACGCCGTCTCCAGGATCGCCGAGGTGATGGACCGGGCGTGGCATGAGCTGCTCGCTGCGGACTGGCCGCAGCTGCGCGCGATCTGTGAGCGCGATGTCGTGCACCGGGTGGGTGTGATCGGCGAACACGGATGGGCCACGACCATCGAGAGCCTGCACCCGGGCATCGCCTGGCACGACGGCGGTATCGAGATCGGCTTCTTCCGAGGCGGAACGGTCCGCCTCGCCGGTGACGGTCTCCTGCTGATCCCCTCGGTCTTCGTCGGGCATGTCGCCGCCCACCTGGAAGACCCCTGGCCCAGGACCCTGGTCTATCCTGCCCGCGGTACCGCCGCCCTGTGGGGCGAACAGGAGACCGCCCTCCAACCGGACGCGCTGACCGCTCTGGTCGGCCGGGCCCGAGCCCGACTGCTGTTGGCGCTGGACGCCCCGGCCAGTACCAGCCACCTCGCCCGAAGCCTCGCCATGGCACCCGGCGCGGTAGGAGGCCACCTCGCCATCCTCCGAGGCGCGGGGCTGCTCGTCCGCGCCCGGTCCGGACGATCGGTGCTCTACCGGCGCACCCCGCTCGGCGAGGCACTGGTCGCCGGTTCGGGCTGAGGGCTCAGACTAGCACTGCTTTTCGAGGCGTCGCCGACAGATGACCGCGCAGCCGAAGGCGGGGAAGGTCTGGTGGACGTCGGTGCGGCGTGGATCAGGGACAGGCGTCGGGTGACGTCGTTGCGGTTGCCACCGGTCACGGTGGCGGCCAGGGGCATGCCGTGGACGTCGACCATGATGTGGTACTTGCTGCCCGTCTTGCCCCGGTCCACTGACGCGGACCCGGTGGCGTCTCCGCCCTTCAGGACCCGTAGACGGGAACCGCCGACGGAGCCGCAGGACAGGCCCAAGGCGTCGCCGGCTCGGCGTTCGGCGAGCAGGAGTTCGTGCGACTGCTGCCACACGCCGGCCTCCTTCCAGTCGCGCAGTCGCCGCCGGCAGGGCATCCCGGAGCCGAAGCCCAGCTCCTGCGGCAGGAACTCCCACCGGATCCCGCACATGGCTCTGCGCTGGCCAAGCCGTTTACGTCCGGGACAGCGGTAGCGCCGCTTCACTACCAGCAGCAGCGATCAGGGCGCGCATGACGTGCTGGCCGGTGCGGGTCGTTGTGACAGACCGCGGCGGTGAGCGCGAGGACGGGTTGCAGGACCTCGACGGCCACTCCGCCGGGGGTGTGGCCGCGGTGTCGTTCGAGGTCGAGTTGGCCCTTGAAGGTCTCGTAGTTCGATTCGAGGACCTCCCACAGCGTCTTGAACAGCTGTGATCCGATCCGCTCGGGCCCGCCCTTCCGGGCTGGCCGTAGCAGCCGGATGTTCAGTTCGGCCCACTGCTGCTCGAACTCGCGGCCGAAGCAGCTCTTGGCGCCGATCAGCGCCTGCCCCGGGCGTTCGGCGGTGAGCTGCGATTCAACCGAGAGCAGGTCAAGCAGGGTCTCGCGCTCGTCGGCCCTGGCCTCGGTCAGCGCGAATGCCACGGCAGGCCGCCCCGGGTGCAGACCAGGTGCAGCCGCAGGCCCCAGAAGTACCGTGTGTGGCCGGCGCAGTAGCCGTACGAGGGCGTGTTGTGAAAATGATCGAGCTCGCTGCCTGACAGCTCACAACCCGCGGATGGCTTCGGCCAGGTCAGGGCCATAGGAAGCCCAGCAGATGACTGAACCGTCGGTGTCGAGCTGTCCCATGAACCAGTCGTCGTCGGCGCGTGCAAGGCACAGGTCATGGAAGGACAGAATGACGTCAGGCCGGAGGACGTCGTAGTCGGCCGAGCCGTACTGCTCGACAACGACGAGTCGTTCAAGCGAGAGCAGGTCCGCTTTGGCGTCGCCCGATACGCAACGGACCCGCTCGATCGTCCATCCGTCAGGGAGATCTGCGTTCACTGCCGCATGGTCGCAGCGGCAGGTGTCTCCCAGCCACTCGTTTATCGCGGCGACCAGCACCGTCGCGTGGTAGCGGACGGCGAGTTTGTCGTACCTCGTCACGACCGCACGGTGGCGCTTGAGTCGATTGATCCCGCACTCGACCGCGTGCCGCTGCTTGTAGTCGTCCTTGTCGAACTTGGGCGGACGGCCACCGTGGGAGCCGAGCTTTGGGCGGTTGCGAATCTGGTCCGCCTTCTCCGGGATGGTGCACTTCACGCCGTGTCGGCGCAGGTAGGAGCGGTTCGCGCGGGAGCCGTACGCCTTGTCCGCGCGAACCCTGTCCGGCTTCGTGCGAGGCCGGCCGGGTCCGGTCCTGGGCACTCGGATACCGTCGAGGACCGGCTGGAACCGGGGACTGTCATGACGCTGGCCGACGGTGACGAGCAGGGACAACGGCTTCTGTCCCTGCTCGACCGCCAGGTGCAGCTTCGTGGTCAGCCCGCCGCGCGAGCGCCCGAGCCCGTGGTCGTCGGGCTCGGCGTCGACGCCCCCGGGAGGCTCCTTTTGAAGATCCCCTTTTTACGCGCTCCAGCAGCATGCTGGTGGAGCGCGTGCAACGGTGGGGTCCACGCTTACGCCCCACGCGATCAGACCTTTTGCCTCGGCCTGCAACTGCTCGAAGACCCGTTTCCAGGTGCCGTCGCGCTGCCACCGCCGGAACAGGTCGTAGGCCCGGTCCCACGGCCCATAGCGCTCTGGGAGATCACGCCACGGCGCGCCGGTCCGGGTCCGCCACCGTATCCCGTCGATCGGCTGCCGCCGGGTCCAGGTGCGAGGCCGACCCGGTTTCTTGCCCGTCGGCAGCAACGGCTCCAGCCGCTCCCACTGGCCGTTCGTCAGATCACCACGTCCCACGAACCGTGATCATCTAAGACCTTGATCCACTTTCACGACACGCCCTAGACCCACCCGGCCGGCTCGGAGCGTTCGACGGTCTCGCGGAAGCGTCCGCATTCGACCGGAGTGGAGTCGACCATCCACACGTCGTCGGTCCACAGCGTGGTGTCGCGGGCGAGTACGTGGGTGAGTAAGCGGGTGACGCGGCGGATGAGGTCGGCGGCCTTGCGTAGCCGCTTGTTGCGGCCGGGCTGCTCGGGTAGGTAGGGGAGAACAGGTGCCGGAGGTGGGCGCGTGCGCTCCGCAGCCAGCAGGCCTCGGAGGTGAAGCCGGACCTTGCCTGCATCATCGCCAAGGTGACCAGCTTCGCGTCGCTGAGCTGCGGCGCGATGCCCACGGCCGGCCGCCCGGGAGCGAGTTGTGGCGAATCCTTCAGCAGGTCGTCGGTCTTTACACGGAGTGCGGTCGCGAAGGAGTCCGACTCTGTCTTCACGCACCGATGCCGGACTCCTTCGCCGCCTCCGCGCAGGGGCCTGCGGGCGATTTCCCGTTCACGGTGTGCGGGCGATTTCCCGTTCACGGTGATGGAACTCTTCGAACCTCCCCACCCCCTGCTCGGTGATGGGCCGGAGTTGCTCGCTGAAATTCCCCACCCTCCTGGCGCTGACCGGGGCGGGTACGCCGCGCACGAGCCGAGCCCTCAGGGAGGTCATCGCCAACGCCGGACACTAGCGAGCAGCTGCCGACACGCCACCCCCGCGTCGGCGCCGCCAGTACGCCACTGTCAGCACTGTCAGCAGCGGCCCCCACAGCACCAGTGGCGTGTAGCAGGAGTAGAACCACACGCTCGCGATCCCGGTGGCCTGCCCGGGAGCGTCGGACGGGAGTTCGTCGCCGCGGATGGTTTTCCCCATGATCGTCGTAATGGGAGTCAACAGCGAGAACAGCACGGTCAGCACCGTCGCCCCCACCGCTGCGGGCACGACCGCGAGCCCAACCGGCACACGGCGGCCGCGCAGCCCGGGCAGCCACCCAGGGAACACCTCGCCCCAGCGCGCGACCAGCCCGATCGTCGTGAACGCCAACAGTTCGGACACCACCGACAGCATCGGGACGTACAATCGCTCACCCACGCTCAACCCGCTGTCGAACACTGCCGGCAACCGCCAGATGCCGGACGGCAGCACAACCAGCGGAACGGCGTACGCGAGCCGCCGCGTCCACACCGAGACCCCGGGCACCGACTCGTGCGCGGCCTTCCACGCAGTTCGAAGCCGTCCGATACCCATCGGCGCGCCCACGACGCTGCGGGACATATGTGCCTCCTCGATCCAGCAAGCCCAGTGGCCCGTTCGACATCGAAGATCGCAGCTTGTCGGCCGCAGGCGGATCGCTCTGCGGACGTATTCTCCTCCGTCTCCAGGTGGAGCCCGCCGACCCTCTCAGGGCTTACGGGTGTCCGTGCGCGACCACCCGAAGTATGGCGACCGGCCTGGCCGTCGTCCTTCACGGCCGTCGGCCGGTACGCCTTCGGTCGCGCACCCACACGCACCCACCTAAACCGGCTGACCGTACATCCGTTGCCCCGTCAACCAAATGGGGAACGTCGGCATGCGCGGGGAATTTCGGGAGTTCTCATCAACGGCCGCTTCCGCGATCGACGGCAGGTCCCGGCCTGCAGGCCCGGCGTTGAGGGCCGGTCGTGCCGGCAGCACGCGGGGCCGGATCTCGCCGCAGGCCCCCGACGGTTAGTCTCAGGATCCATGCTCTTGCTGAGCGATCCCCAGGTGATCGTTATTCTGGTGCACGACTGCGGCGAGCCTCTCGCAGAGATCGCCTCGGTTCCGGCGATCGCACTGGACCCCCGGGAGCGAGACCAGGCCGGGGCCTACGGCCGCGTCAGGACCGGCGTGCTTGAGCGTCTGCGCTCAGCATCCGAGAGGCTTCCCGATGGCGTCAGGTTCCTCGTCATAGAAGGGCATCGCAGTAGCACCGAGCAGGCGCGGCGGTTTGCCCTCTACGAGGACCGCCTGCGCCGCTCCGGCATCACCGACCCTGCCGACCTGCGGCGCCAGGCCAGCGCCTTCGTCTCCCCGGTCGAGGTGGCACCACACTGTGCCGGCGCGGCCCTCGACCTGACGCTCATCGATGCCGATGGCGTCGAGCTGGACATGGGCGGTGCCGTGAACGGCCACCGCACCGGAGACGAGAAGTACTGTCCGCTGGACGCCTCAGGACTATCAGCCCGAGCACGCCGCAACCGCGACCTCCTGGCCCGAGCCATGGGTGGCGCCGGCTTCGTCAACTACCCCACCGAGTGGTGGCACTGGTCCTACGGCGACCGGTACTGGGCACTGATCACCAAGGCCGACAGCGCCATCTACGGACCGGCCTGACCACCTGGAACCAGCGGGACCCCAGTACACGGTCACCGACATCCCCGGGAATCGATCATCTGGCGGAGCGGCTGCGAGCCGGAGTCGTCCGCCGCGGAACCGACGAAGGCCGGCTTCCGACGTGGACGCAGTAGACGAAGGAGGTGGGGTCGGCGGACAACGGCCCCGGCGATGTGCGATCGATGACGCTGCCGTTTGGGCGGGTGGTTGCGAGTATTACGTACAGCGCAAGTATGAAGGGACTGACGGCGGGCGCTCTGGGGCTCTCCGTCGCCACATGTCGGCGTACACGTGAACGTGCCCAGTGAGTCGTTTTCATCCTGTTTCTGTGGGGCGAAATATCAGGTCAGCGAGGGTGTGGTGACGAGGCGAGGTTCCTGGTTGTCGCGGTGGTGTTCTCCTGGCCGACGGTGATGAACGGCATGCTCGCTCCCTCTCGGACGGGGTGATGGGGGCAGGCACGGAATGCCGGGCCGTCGTCGGCATGGTGTGCCGGAGCGGTGATGGGGGGGGGCACGGGACGGCGACGAGATGCTGCCTTCGTGTTCGTGCTGGGCTTGTGAGTCCGGATTCGGGGCTGGGAAGGTCCCCGCGGAACGTCGAATGACTCGGATCCGGGCGCCCCGGTACCCCTCCCGCGTGCCCGCTCTGGCTGTCGGTGCGGCCGAGGCAGGCTCTCCGGGAGTCCTGCGCAGTCAAGTGACTGAGTGCGGGGGCCGGGACATCCCACGCGATGCGAAGGCCCGTGAGCCGTCGAAGCCGGCAATGAGTGGGTTCCCTCCGGTGGTAACACTTGTTACCATCCGGGGATGGGAAAGACACAGCTGGGCGCGCGCGTCGACGACGACATCGCGGAACTGGCCAGGGCCCGCGCCAAGGACCGCGGCCTGAGCCTGGGCGACTACATCGCCTCTCTCGTGCGGGACGACGCCGACGGCATGCGTCGGCGTGGGCTGGACGCGGCACGTCGCTTCCTGGATGAGCACCAGGAGTTCTTCGACGAGGCGGAAGGCGCGGCGCAGCGTGCCACGGGGGCCCGGGCCGCCTGATGGAGCTCTACATCGACGTCCCCTGGATCCTCCAGGTCGCCGAGCTCGCGGGTGCCGACGACCCGGCGCCCGACGACTACGGAGTACCGGTGGCCGCCGTCGCCTGTCACCGCGCCGAAATCCTGGACCAGCCCGTCTACGACGGCCCCTACGCCCGCGCGGCCGCCCTCGTGCACGTCCTCGGCCGCTGCCGCTGGCTGGATCGCTCCAACATGGCCGTGGCGGCGGCGACGGGCGTCATGTACCTGGAGGCCTCCGGTATCCAGGTCCACCCCACCAGGGAGGACGCGGTGGCCCTCCGGAACCTCCTGCGCGACCCCACCTGCAGTGCCGGGGCGATCGCCGCGCTCCTGCGCACCTGGACGCCGCGCGGCTGAGGCCTGTCAAAGGCGGACGAGCCCTGGCGACCGCCGGACTCACCCGCTGGTCGGCAGGACACCGGCGTACGACAACCCGGCCACCCCGGCCCAGAACGCCAACCCGAGAAGCAGTACGCGGCGGCCCGCGGCCCCCGTCGGTGCGCTCAGGTTCACCGCCGCTCCGAGGCCGATGAGAGCCGTGGCCAGGACGAGGTGCTGTACCGCCCCGGCTCACTTGAGCATCGTGGCGCCGAGCAGTCCGGTACTGCGTAGCAGGACCACTCTCGTCAGCTTGGCCAGGACGGCCTCGCGCAAGCGGCCGGACCGGGCGGGGTCTGCACGGTGGGCGGCAACCCCGAGCGGATGTGGCCGGAGGCTTCCTTCGCTGTCCTGTGCGGAGCCGCACCGGTCCCCGTCTCCAGTGGCAGAGGCAACCAGCACCGCCTTTCCCGCGGCGGTGATCGGGCGGCCGACGCGGCCCTCCACCGCATCGTCCTTGGCCGTGTGCTGAAAGTGGATCTTGAGGCGTGAATGATCGTGGTTCATGGGGTGGGGAGATCTCACGGACGGGCAGTGGGCGGTGCCGGAGCCGTTGTTGTCGAAGGGGATGAAGGCGGGCCGGCCGCTTGTCCGGCCTCGTCGTCAGCTGATCGACGGTATACGGCTCCGGGTCCGGACCGGCGTTCCGTGGCGGGACATCCCTGTCGAATACGGGCCCTGGAACCGGGTCTACGACCTCTTCCGTCGATGGCAGCGGAACGGCACCTGGCCCCGGATCCTCACCCGGCTCCAGTCCCTGGCCGATGCGAAGGGCGCGATCACGTGGGACCTGAGCGTCGACTCCACGGTCTGCCGCGCCCATCAGCACGCGGCCGGGGCCCGTAAGCAGGGCGACCTGCGGAAGGAACCACCGGGCGGCATCTTCACCGAGCCCCGTGATCATGGGCTGGGACGGTCGCGTGGCGGGTTCACCGTCAAGCTGCACCTGGCGGTCGAGCAGGGCCAGAAGCCCATGTCGATCGTAGTGACGGCGGGACAGCGCGGTAACTCGCCGCAGTTCGAAACGGTGCTGGAGAAGGTCCGCGTGCCTCGCACCGGGCCGGGCCGGCCGCTTGTCCGTCCCGATCGGGTGCGGGCTGACAAGGCGTACGCCTCCCGCAAGAACCGTGCCTACCTGCGCCGCCGCGGGATCCGCTGCACCATACCGGACAAAGCCGACCAGGCGCGCAACGGTCAAAGGCTCGACTCCCGCGGCGGTCGGTTGCCGTGTTTCGACCCGGTCGACTACCGCGAGCGCCACACGGTCGAGTGCGGGATCAACCGCCTCAAGAGACACCGTGCCGTGGCCACCCGCTACGACAAGCTCGCGGTCCGCTACGAAGCAGTCATTCTCGTCGCAGCCGTCAACGGATGGCTGTGACGAAAGATGGTTGGTACGGGCGCACGCAACGGGAACTCCCGGTTTTCCGTTGCCCGGTCGCCCGTCTTTGCAGCACCGGGATTGCAGCGAGGAACGACAATATCTGAGCCTCCGCCACGCCCGCCACCCTACGGGTGAAGATCCACTTTCGATGCGTGGCCTAGGCACCATCGTGCGCGGTCTCGATGTCCCGCCAGGGCGGCATTCCGCGTGCCGTCGCCGTCGCCGTCGCCGTCGCCGTCGGCGACGTTCGACGCGAACGCCCGGCAGGTCATATGCTCCCCGATCGCCTCCGGCGGCACCAGCTCGCTCCGGCCATCCCTGCACATGCGGGGAGCAGGCTCCGTTACCTGCCGCTGTATCCCCACGCAGGGTGTCATCTGAACGGCTTTCACAAAAACGGTGCCGGCGGCTGAGGCGGCGTGCGGCGCGGACAGAGAGGCCGGTCGACCGGCTTCTGCCGAACGGGGCGCGACCGGCACACGAAACCGCGTGTCAGGGGCGCGCGAGCTTGTCGAACCAGCGCACGATCTGAGGCCCCGCCAGTTTGAAGGACCCGTTGTGGCCGGTCTTTCCGTGGTCGATCACGGGGGCCGTCACACCGTTGCGGGCCAGATCGGTCGCGCAGTTGACGGAGTTGGCGATCGCCACGTCCGTGTCGCCGGTCGCGCTGTGCAGCTGTACCGGAACGTCGGGCTTCCAGTCGCAGGTCCCGTCCTGCGCCTTGAGCGCGGCCAGCAGACCGCCGTCCGGGTGCCGCAGCCGCTCGTAGAAGCCGTCGGTCAGCAGTTCCTTCACCGAGCCGGGCAGCTTCGTGACGATGTCCTCCTCGGTGTGCCGGGTGTCGAAGAGTTCTTCCACGTACCCCGCGTAGGGCTGCCGGAAGGCCTGGGCCGGGTTGTCGTAGATGGGGTGCAGCCGGTTCTGCGCGGTGAGGAAGTACGACATGTAGAAGACACCGCTGATGTCGTTGATGCGGCCGTCGAGCAGGGCGGGGATCTCGGCGCCCTGCAGGTCGTACGGTCCGGCGATCGGCGCGAGCGCCCGCAGCCGGAAGTGCCGGTCCGCGCCCCGCGCCAGCTCGCGGCCCAGCGCCATGGCGACCTGGCCGCCCTGGGAGAACCCGGTGCCGTACACGTCTCCGGTGAGCGGCCTGCCGAGTGCACGCGCGGCGGTGCGGGAGGCCCGCAGCATGTCGAGCGAGGCGGAGACGGAGGAGGCGGTGTCCATGTACGGATGGAGGCCGGGGCCCTTGCCGAGCCCGAGGTAGTCCGGGGCGGCGACGGCGCGGCCCGCGGCGGCGTGCAGATAGGGCGCGTACAGGCCGAAGTCCTCAGCGACGGACGGCGCGTAGTCGCGGTGGACCATCGTGCCGTGCGTGTCGGCCACCAGGTCGAGCCGGCGCTCGCCGCCCTCGGGGAGCACCAACAGGCCGGTGGCGGTGGTCGGTTCACCCCGAGGCGTCAGGGTCCGGTACGTGAGCCGATAGCCGCGCACACCGTGGCGCACGGTCGCCGGGTCGATGCCGGCGTCCTTGAGGAACGCGGCGACCTCGGCACGGTTCAGGTCGGCGACGGGAGTGACACCGAGAAGGGCCCCCCGCGCCGTGCTCCGCTGTGCCGGGCGAGGCTCGGACGCCGCGATCGCCGGGGCGGCGGCAAGGGCGGTGAGGACGACGGCGGTCGCGGCAGCCAGGGACCGGCGTACTCGCCTGCGCTGCACCGCCTGCCGGGAGCGGGTGCGGGTCGTGGTGTTGGTCATGACGAGGACACTACGGAGCCGTTGATCACCGGGACATCCGACGGTCCCCCGGGCCGGGCGTGTGGCCAGCCCCACCCCGGAACCAGGGAATCCCCCCAGGCGGAGGCGGGTTGGGCCGGCTTCCGGCTGTGTGGTCCGCGGTCCATGCGCCGGATACGCGGCCCGGGCGCAGGGATGGCGCCCGTCGCGGCCGTACTCCTCGGCCGGGCGTCGTCATCCGGCTCCGAATGCCTTCTCCCGGATCGTCCGCATCGCCTCGGCCAGGGACGGGGCGGGGCTGGTCAGGGCCTCGACGGCTTCGTCTATGTATCGGTAGACGGTCCCGATGCCGAACCCGGAGGCCGGCTGGGCGTAGGTGTCACCGCACCTCGGGCAAGCCAGGGCGAGCAGGGCCTGTCGCGAAGCGGGAAGGCGCCGCCGACGCGTCCCGATCTCCTGCCGCCTGGCCTTCAGCCGCCCGGTCAGGAACCGCAAGGGCGGTTGGGCAGATCAATCGAGGACGGGTAGACGAGCACGCGAAGCCCCTGGCAGACGCAAGTGATCTTGATAGAGAATCCGTCTACCAGGAACTTAGCCGTTCCACCGATCTGTACAACACGCAGCCAACACCGTCAGGTTGAAAAAGCCTCAGTGGACAGCGGCACGCTGCGAGACGTCAGCCGACGACGTGAGCGCCCCGATCTCGCTCGTCGCTGTGACTGCAGGGTCGAACCGGACCAAGACATACCAGGACCCGAACACCCGGATGCCTCACCAGAGTCCGCACGCTGCCGGTACCTGTCTGAGTGGGTGGCCACGAAGCACCGCTGGGGTCTCACTGTCGATCCGGCCGAGGCGGACGCCCTGCGAGGCTTCGCCAAAGGACGTCTCGGAACCACGGTCGAGGTCCGCAGCACCGTGGGCGCCGGGTCGATCTTCGTCGTGCGTCTTCCCAGGACGGTGCGAGGCGCCCGCGCCGTGGTGTTCGCGCCGTCTGGGACACAGCGAGGAAAGGTGGTTGACTCGTCGGAAAGCCCGCAAGTCCGCGCACCTCGGCAAAGTGAGGGATTCTGTTGACAGTTCTCGGGGACTCGGTCGAATCGATGGAGCAACTGGCCGTGGTCTGGCGGGCCATGGTGCTCGACCGGGACGAGGGCGCGGACGTCCGTGACCTCCCCGGGATCGCCGTGCGCTGGGCCGACTGCCGGTTCGCCTTCTGGAACTGCGTCACCCTGACCGAGGTCGGGGCGGACGGCGCTCTCCTGGAGCGGCGTCTGCGGGAAGCGGCCGAGGTCATCCGCTCGAAGAAGCAGCCGGGCTTCCTGTGGGTCTTCGAGGACCTGATCGAGGACGAGGCGCGCGCCGGCCTGGACGCGGCGGCCGAGCGGGCGGGTCTGGTGCACGCCTTCCCGGGCACGGGCATGGCCGGGGACCTGCTGCCCCTGCCGGAGCCCGTCCACCCCGACCTGACCTTCGTACGCGTGTCGACCGACGAACACCTTCAGGCGTACGCCGACCTCAACTCCAGGGCGTACGGCTTCGCGCTGGAGGACGGCCGGGACGGCCTCGCCGGCTCCACCCTCTGGAAGGAGCAGGTGCACGCCTACCTGGGCCTGCGCGACGGAGTTCCCGTGACCTGCGCGGCGACGGTGGAGGCGGAGGGCCGGCTCTTCGTCGTCCTCGTCGCCACGGCCCCGGAGTGGGAACGCCGCGGATACGGCGAGGCCGTGACGCGCAAGGCACTGTACGAGGGAGGCCGGGCCACCGGCCTGACCCGGGCCACCCTGCACGCCACCGCCGCCGGAGCGCCCGTGTACCCGCGCATCGGGTTCCGGCCGAACTCGCCGATGCGTTTCTTCGCCCTCAAGGGTTGACCGTGTGCTGAGGCCCGAGACCGGGTGGGGGTGATACAGGCTCAGGTCGAGGGCCAGGCGCGAGTGGAACTCTCATGAGTTCTCGGGTTGTACGTGGCAGCGCCCGTGCCGCCGGTGCCGCCCGGATCGCCGCTCCCCGTGCCTGCGGGGACGGTCCTGAACTCCGGGGCGCCGCTGTCGGCGCATCCATGGACATCGTCGGCCTGTCTCGGTGCAGATCGATCTGCCGAAGCCGGAGTCCGGAGCACGATACGCAGCCGCCCCGCCTTCGGGGAAAGGCACCGGACTCCTGGTCAAGGTTCTTCTGGATCCCAGAGCTTGGCCATTCGCGTTGGTTCAGGGCTCTGGTCGGCGTCCCGGACTGCCTCCAGTTCAGCCTTGCGCTCCTCTGCTGTATGCGGACCATGAGTCGGGTGTTGCGGGCCTGGACGTCGGCCGGGTCGGCCTGGACGGAGGCCGGTTGACGGGGGTGGCGCTCGCCGGGTTCTGCGTGGCGGGTTCGAGCTCGGTGGCGTAAACCAGGGCGAGCAGGTCCCGGTGGCGGTAGAGGAAGGTGCGGTCCATCTCAGCCTGCCGGGCGGTACCGGAGGCGCTGATGGGGGAGCCGTCCCGGGCTGCCACCTTGAGGGGGTGGCCCATGGCTCTTTGAGCAGTTATACCGCCGTGCCTTCCTGTATCGAGGACGGAGTATTGTTCGGGACCGTCGTGGTCGGGAACTCCCCGGATCGGCAGACGGCATGGTGAGGGCCGAAGAGCTGCAGGCCGCGATGTCTTCGATGACACGGTGGCGTGTGCCAGGCGGGAGAAGGATAAAAGGGATTCCCTCGAGGTGGGCATCGGGCCCGCAGCCGGGAGGACTGATCCGGGATGTGTCCAGATCGCCAGGTCGGAGCGGCCCTCCTGAGAGACTGAAAACGAGTTTCTCGGATCCCTGAACGCTGCGGTTCGCCATGACATTGCAGGCGTTGATCACGTGCAGCCATTCCCTGCAGTCCCGCCCTTGATTCCCTTGCGTGCGATACAGACGCCTATGCGTGTCCCTCGGAGCCATTTTCGCAACCCAGGTATGTCGTATGCCTTGTCGACGGGCAGACGTCGAGGTTTGAAGCAGCGACCGCGGTGGGCGTCGTTTCTCGTTCGGCGACCGAGACACGGACGGCCAAGGGCAGTGCGGAAAGAAGGTCGTTCAGGGTCTCTGACCAGCGACGACGCGATAGTGAGACGTTAGCCCGACGCAAGAGGCCATCGCGATACTGGTCCGCGTGAAGGGTGGAGCCGGGGTTCCGGACGCAAGTACCGGACGGGTGATGTTACGGCAGTGGTTCGATCTGTCGGTGGGGCCGGCGGGCGAGGGGAGCCGGCGGGCGTAGCTGATCTGTCTGAGCGGGGTTCATGAGACTCGCGCAGTTCGGCCTTGCGGGGTGTCCGACCGTGCCAGTTCCACGCCGATTCGGAGCAGCTCTGGCCGGAGGTCGTCGGCGATGCACCGCTGCCCGAAGGGGTGCACCGGGGAAGTCGTGACCACCGGATCGACTGGTCGGGTGGTGTCACGGATTTGTGGCCGTGCGGTCGATGTGGAACCTGGAGAGCCTGCTCTGCGCTTCATTCGGTGCCGGGCGCAGACGACTGCCGATGGCGAATTCATCGGCTTTCCGGCTACTGCTTCCCCTGTTTTCGAGCAGGGCTTGATGGTGGGGAATGAAGGCGGCTCTGCGCCTCGTAAGATCCGACGTCCGGGCGGGGGCAGATCCCGCCTCTTCGCCTCATCCCTCATTGCGTCGTATCGCAAGGTCACACCCGGATCCTGTTGTCATATCTCATCGATAGAGAGGTGCGTGAACTCGGATGAGAAGAAGCCCATGGGGAAGACCAAGACGCTTGAGTCTTCTCCTCGTTCTCTCATTGATCAGCGGACTGGTCGCCGTGCTGGGTGGACATCCCGCCCTGGCCGACACTCCCGCCATCCAGGCCGTCAGCCACTTCAGGGCGGCGACATTCAACATCCGGTACAGTAATTCCGTCGAGCGCTGGGACGACGACATAGCCAACCTGGCCGCTGACAATGACGTAGTGGCGCTCCAAGAGGTGCGGAACACCCCGTACGCCGCGCACTACAACGAAGAGTTGGTATGGCCGCTAAATAACCCGAATGCTCCTCTTCGGGTGTTCCATTATGACTGGAACCCGGGCGGTCAGCCGTTGCACGTCTACAAGCTGATCACTCAAGGGCAGAATCGGGCACTGGCGCTGGTGACCAAGGTGCGGGCGGACAACATCCTGATGTTGCCGCAGGATTCCGACCCGCGAAACTATCGGCCCGCGCTGGGGGTGGACATCCGCAACGCCGCCGGCGAACGCGGCATCTTCTACTCCATCCACACCAACTCGCCCGGTGGTCCCGATGGGCCGGCCACGGTCGAACTGGCAGCGGCTGCGGCCGACCCGGGCGTGCACTGGGCGGTCATGGGCGACTTCAACCGGGAGCCGACCTGGGTCCCGGGTCCGGCGGGAGCCCGCATCGTGAGCAGCCCGACCAACACCTACCCTTGCAACGGAGTCCCACCAGCACCGGTTTCCAACTATGACTACATGGTCACCAACGATCCCGACCCGGCGTTGAGTGCTGAGGTGCGCTCGGCAGGGGCCGCGGTGAGTCCCGCGTGCTCCGATCACTACGCGGTGCAGTTCAGTGCCCCGGCTCCGCCCTGCGCCGGGTTCGGTGTGAGGGAGGAGGGAGACCCCTGTGTGCCGCCGATACCCGACGCCGTGCGCAGCACCAGTGTGAGCTTCCGGAACCTCACGAACTGTGACCTGACGTTGGAGCAGCGGGGCCTGCAGCACGGCATCTGGTCCTTCGAGCCTCCGCCGCTGATCAGCCGGGATCGGGCTGCGGCGTGGGCGTCGGAGAGTGCGGGGATCATGACCGGGACGGAGGGGTACGTCCGGTACGTCACCGAGAACTGCCTGTCCGGGAGCGATGACAACCGCCAGGTGCAGTTGCATTGGGACAACCCGTACATCGGCTCCAACGGCTACGACGAGGTGGGCACCGACCTGTCCGCGTTCAAAGTCGCCCGGAGCGGTGGCGTCGGCAACAACACCGTCGTGACCTGGACGGTGCAGCAGAAGCCGCTGGCCGTCGTGGCGATGGGCGACAGCTACATCTCCGGCGAGGCCGGCCGGTGGGCCGGGAACGCCAACACCGGCAACGGCGGCTCGGCCTGGGGCACGGACCGGGCGGCCTACGAGTGCAACGCCGATGAGAGCGGCTGTCAGCACGACTCGGCGCGGGTCTACGGAGACACCGGTTACGACGGGGGCAACAAGTGCGATCGCTCCGACGTGTCGGAGATCTCCGGTGCCGAGATCGAAGGCATCCCGCGGGAGCGGCGGTTCAACCTGGCCTGTTCGGGGGCGACCACGGAGCACGTGGTCCAGAGCGGGTTCAAGGGCGAGGAAGCGCAGGTGGCACAGCTGCGGGCGCTGGCGAAGAACTACCGGATCAGGCTGGTGGTGCTCTCGGTGGGCGGCAACGACCTGGACTTCTCCGGGCTGGTGGCCAAGTGCGCGGCCACTTTCATGGCTAACGGAGCGCACTGCGACAGTGTGCTGAACGACGAGTTCCAGGGCCGGCTCGGCGGCGTCGAGGACAAGGTGGTGAACACGATGAACTCCATCCACGACGCCATGTCCGGCCTGGGCTACGACCGCAGGAGCTACCGCCTGGTGGCTCAGTCCTATCCGGGGCCGATCGCCGACGCCGACCACTACCGCTACCCGGGGGAGACCTACAACCGCTACCAGTCGGGCGGATGCCCCTTCTACGACGACGACGCCACCTGGGCCAGGCGCCAGATCATTCCGGCCATCAACACGATGCTCAAGAGCGCCGCACGGCGCGGGGACGCCTTCTCCCTCGACCTGCAGAACGCTTTCACCGGGCACGAGTTGTGCAGCAGTGACGCCAAACAGGCCACGGCCGCCAACAGCCTGGCCACCCCGCTCACGGCGGCGGACGCCGAGTGGGTGCGCTGGGTGCCGTACCTGGCCCTGCCCTGGGGCGCCCAGGGCAGCCAACAGGAAGCCATCCACCCGAACGCCTACGGCCAGCAGGCACTCAGCAGCTGCCTGACCCAGGCGTACGTCCAGATCAGCACCGGCGGCCGGGAGTTCCGGTGCAGTGCCACCCCCGGATCGTCGAAGCCCTCGGTGCAGACACTCACGTACGACCCGAACTACAGGAGCGAATCGGTGAACCGGGCCGCCGACTTCCTCATCGATGCCCAGGACCGGTCCAGCTCCATCGTGAAAACGGACTTCGAAGGGGGAGTCCCCATCCAGCCGGAACCGGCGCCGCCGACCGTCCCGGGGTTGAAGCTGGGCGTGCCTCAGAGTTACGCGCGCGGCCATTTCGCCCCCGGGTCCACGTTCGGTCCGTACGGCTACCAGTCGTCGTTCACCTACGACAACGCCGTCGTCATCCACGCGTTCCTCCAGCAGGGAACCAGCGAGGCCCTCGACCGCGCCAGGATCCTGGGCAACAGCCTGCTGTACGCCCAGGCGCATGATCCGGTGAACGACGGCCGGATACGGGCGTCCTACCTGCCGGACCCGTTCGTCACCATCCTCGGCCGGGACTACCCGGTCGGCACCCCCTACATCGGTGGCTGGTCGGTCTACACCGGGAACATGGCCTGGGCCGGCATGGCCTTCTGCCACCTGTACAAGGCCACCGGCGACAGCAGGTACCTCGACGGCGCGCTGCGGGCGGCGAACTGGATCCAGACCAACTCCGCCGACGACCGTGGAGCCGGGGGCTACACCGGCGGTTACGCCGACATCTCCCCGGCCGAGGACGGCAGCGGCATGGTCAAGCGGACCTGGAAGGCCACCGAGCACAACATCGACGTCGGAGCCTTCTTCGCCATGCTGAACCAGCTCACCGGCGACCAGGTGTGGAAGAGCCGCTCGGACAACGCGTTCGCGTTCGTCAAGACCATGCTCAGCGCCGACGGCAACCACCTGTGGACCGGCACCGGCCTGGACGGGGTCACCGTCAACGAGGACGCCGTACCGGAGGACATCCAGACCTGGAGCTATCTCGCCACGCGCGATCCCGCCTACGAACGCACCGTCGACTGGGTCGCGGGACGCATGGCCGCAACCGACGGACCGGCGGACCCCACCACCGGCCAACCGATGTTCAGCGGCGTCAGCTTCAGCGCCGTCGACACCTCCGGCGTCTGGTTCGAGGGCACCGCGCACCTGCTGGCCGCCTACCAGGCGCGCGCGGCCGCCGGGGACTCCGACAAGGCCGCGGCACTGATGGCCACCCTGCAGAAGGCTCAGGCCCACGCCCCGAATGCCGACGGTTCGGGAATCGTCGCGGCCTCGCACGACGGCCTCGACACCGGGCAGGGCGACCGCTACTACGCCTCCCTGCACACCGGCGCGACCGCCTGGTACGTCATCGCCGCCAAGGGGGCCAATCCCTTCCGCCTCTGAGCCGGCGGTCTGACGAGGGATCTCGTGCCTGGTACTGATCCTTTCCCGAGCCGGCGGAGCCGACCGCGAACTGGACAGTCCTGAGCAACGACGAAGCTCCTGGTGGACGGGTTTTCGACCAAGACCACCCGTGTCCGCCAGGAGCTTCGCGCGCTCATCCGTCCTTCCCCGAGCTCTCGGCTCCGCTCGAGCAGGGGAGACCTCATTCGATGTCGCCAGGGCCGGCGACGGAGACCGGCGGACGCGGCCCTGCCGATGCCGCCATGACGCGCCCGGGGTCCGTTTATCGCCTGTTGACCGACTCTTGAACACCACGCGGTGACATGTCGGCATGAACCTCAGACGAACCATGGCGGGCGTCGCGCTCGCCGCGATCGCGCTCAGCGCCACCGGCGTATCGACTGCTTCCGGAGCCGAGAGGGCGGCGTCTGCCGGCCGCTCGCACCCGGCCGCGCACGCGGCCTCCGGCATGGCCCACCCGGGGCCCGCCAAGTCCGACTGGCCGAAGAAGGGGGACACCAAGGTCCCTACGCTGCCGTCCGCGTCTCTCAAGGGCCTTCCGACCCTGCGAGAAGCCCAGCAGAAACATCTCCTCTCGCGGCCGACGACGGCCGCGGGCGGCGTGACGACTCAGGTGTTCCCCGATTACAACTGCACCACACCCCCGCAGGGCTGGGGGTACCACGACTACCTCGCCCCCGGCGAGTGCCTGACGCCGGACACGTACATCGCCGTCAACACCGAACCGGGCGGCTGGTACGAGCTGTGGATGCAGAGCGACGGCAACGTCGTCCTCTACTTCCACGGCGCCCCGTTCTACACGGCGAAGTGGCAGACCGGAACCCGTGGCTCGAACGCGTCACTGTGGATGCAGCGGGACGGCAACGTCGTCATCTACGACAGCGCGGGCAACCCGATGTGGGCCACGGGCACGAACAGGTGCGGCGATCTGGGAGCCTGGCTGCGGATCCAGGCCGACACCAACCTCGTCCTCTACACCCGCGACTGGACGCCGATCTGGGCTAGGTTCGGCGGCCCCTCCTCCCGCCCCTGCTGAGGCACCCCGGAGGCGCGCGCGGCAGGCCGCGGAACGGTGACCCCGACAAGCCGGACAGCGCCCATCTCGATCTTTAACGTGCGCCGCCGAACAGTGCGTCGTACTTGATCACTCGGTCCGGTAACCGCCTTGCACGGAAGCGGCCTTCGTCTGAACATGTGCTCCGACCAAGGAACACACACGTCCAGTACGAAGGCCGTGGGGGCGGGTCTGCCGCATTGCGCTGCCCGGCGAGAGCCGGTGGCGGAACCGTCAGGCTTCCGGGGCGCGTTCTGCTCCTGTCCCACTGACCGTTCGGATGTGTTGTTCGAGCTGGCGGACGCTGTTCCGTGCGGGGACGGACCGGTGAGGTCGCCGGTCGAGCTGTCGCTGGTGGGCGAACACCACCCTGGTCACGGAGGTCTCTACGCCGCGCTCGCCCAGGGCCGGGTCGACGCGGAAAGGAGCGGCACATCCCCGTTCCCGGCTGACCCCGCTCGATCGTCTGCACGTTGGAACCCGGCCGCAGCTCGTGGGGCGCACCCCTGGGCGCGTCGCGTCTTGAGCCTGGGGACGACACGGCCACCGTCACCGCCCGGCAGGTGCGCGACCTGGTCGAGCGGCTGACCGCTGCGGGTCAGTGACAGGAAGGCGATCCGGACGTCCTCGTCATCGTGGACGCCGGATACGACGCACTCCGCCTGGCCCACCTCCTGCGGAACCTGCCGGTGAAGGTCCCGGCCCGGATGCGCTCGGACCGCGTCTCGCGCAGGCCCGCGCCGCCCCACACCAGGGGCCGGCCTCCCCGGAACTGCGGTGATTTCGTCTCTGGGCGGCCCGACGCCTGGGGCGCCCCGACACCCTCACCGTCACCGACACACGCCTCTACGGCATCGCCGTGGAGTGTGTTGCGTTCCCGTCGTACCGCGCTGATCTTGCTCGCTTCGACCCTCCCTCTGACGGCCTGAGGCAGGCTCACCGTCATGCCGCCGCCCGAAGGTGAACCGGTCATCCTGAAGCCGGCCGAATTCACGACTACGTGGAGCGATGCTGACGGCGGCACCATCACGCCGAGGAAGGACGGGACGTTCGTCGCCGACAAAGTCTGCGTCGCCGTCTCCTGGTACGACAGTTTGGCCTGGTCCGGAACAGGTACCTGGGAGCAAGGCTTCAACAAGGAGCAAAGCTCCCTCGAAGTGACCTTCGACGCCGCCCACCCCGACACGGTTGAGAGGGAGCCCGGCTCCTACGCTGCCTTGAGGCAGGGCAAGGTCTTGAAGCTCTGGACCGCCATCGGCGATGCCGAAAAAGCATATCAGGGTGCCGGCCATCCCGTCCGGGTCCTGTGCCGGGGCATCGCCTCGGTGGAAGCGTCGGCACAACAGCACTCACGCCAAGATCCGCTGTCTGGGTGAGCAGGCCATGGCCACCCTCAAGAGCTGGCGGCTTCTACGGAAGCCCCGGTGCAGCATCCACCGCATCACCGACATCGTGAAGGCCATCCTCTTCCTTCACCACACGTCATCGTGGGGGTTGGAAAAGGCTCCATGTATCACTCGTCATCGCACGCAACGCCCCGTCACGGCTGACGGTGATGCCCGGGCGGCATGATCATGCGAAACCGGGCGGTACGCAGTGGCGACCTGGTGGCCGGGCGCTGTGTCGTCAGGACGGTACCCCGTGTTGTTCAGGCGGATTCGAGGATCGGACGGATCTCGATGGTCTCCGGGGTGGGGAGGTTCCCGGCCAGTTCGATGGCTTCCTCGCGGTCGGCTGCCTCGATGATGAACCAGCCGCCGAGGGTCTCCTCGCCGGCCTGCGCGGGCCCGTCGGCCGCTGCCGGTGTCCCGTCGACTGTTGTCCGCACCGTCTCGGGAGTGGTGTGCTCGGTCTCCAGGGCCTCGCCGCCGACGAGTTTCCCGGCCGCGGCGAGGCTGCCGATCCAGCCTTCGTGTTCCTTGCGGTACGCGGCCCGGGCGGCCTGGATCCGACGGCGTGACTCGCCCGTCTCGAAGATCACGAGTGCGTATTTCATGGAGGCTCCTCTCCGGTCGCCGTGCGGGCGACCGTTGCTGATGGGCTGTGAGGAGGGCGGGCTTGTTCAGGTGGCGCTGTCCACCGGGGTGATGCGGGCGAGCGCGCCGATCTCCAGCGCGGTCCACAGGGCTCCGTCGGGGCCGAGGGCGATGCCGTGCGGTTCGGAGCGGGGAGTGGGCAGGTCGTGGACGGTGACGGAGCCGTCGGGGGTGATCGTGCCGACGCGGTTGCCACCCCATTCGGTGAACCAGGCGGTGCCGTCGCCATCGAAGGTGACGGCGTGTGGCCGTGCGGTGCGGTCGGGGAGGGGGAACTCGGTGATGTGCCCGTCCGGAGTGATGCGTCCGATCTGGCCGGCGGCGATCTCGACGAACCACAGCGCTCCGTCGAGGCCTGTCGCGATCCCCACGGGGGCGGCTGCCTCCGTCGGCAGGGGATGGAGGGTGACCGCGCCGTTCATGTCGATCCGGCCGATGGCGTTGGCCTGGTTGAGGGTGAACCACATCCCGTCGTCGTCACCGGTGGTGATCGCGGAGGGGAACGCACCCGTGACGGGGAGCGGGAACTCGGTGATGCGGCCGTCGACGGTGATGCGGCCGATGCGGTCGGCGGCCGTCTCGGTGAACCACAGCGCTCCGTCGGGGCCAGGCGTGATGCCGAACGGTCCGCAGCCGGGTGTGGGCAGGGCGAATTCGTAGATGACACCGCCGGTGGTGATCCGCCCGATCCGGTCCGCCCGGTACTCGGTGAACCACAGGGCGCCGTCGGGGCCGGTGGTGATGACGGTCGGCCCGCAGTCGGGGTCGAGCCGGCGGCTCGTCGGCTCCTCGCCGGGGACGAGACGACCGATCCGGCCGCTGTGGACGAGGGTGAACCACAGCGCGCCGTCCGGTCCCGTGGTGAGGGCGTAGGGTCCGGCCGCGCAGTCGGCCACCGCGTGTTCTTCGATGGATACCTGGAGCGAATGACTCAAAGGGACTTGTCCAATCCGTGCTCGGTGGAGAGGAGTTCGATGTCGGCCGGGGTTCCGGCCATGATGGTGCGGGCGTGCTCGGTGACCAGCTCGACGGGCCAGTCCCACCACGCGGCGCGCCGCAGTCGCTCGACGTCGGTGTCGTCGAAGCGCTGCCGGATCGGCCTGGCCGGGTTGCCGCCGACGATCGTGTACGGCGGGACGTCGGCGGTGACCACCGCTCCGGCCGCGATGATGGCGCCGTCGCCGATCCGTACGCCGGGCATGACGGTCGCCCGGTGGCCGAACCAGACGTCGTTGCCGACGACCGTGTCGCCGCGGCTGGGCATGGAGGTGACGATGTCCAGGGTCTGCTCGGTCCACCGGCCGCCGAACATGGTGAACGGGTAGGTGGACACCCCCGTCGTCGGATGCTCGGCGCCGGCCATCAGGAAGGTGGTCTCCGAGGCGATCGCGCAGTACTTCCCGATGACGAGACGCTTCGGACCGTAGGCGTACAGGACGTTGCGGCGCTCGAAGTCCGTGGCGCCGTCCGGGTCGTCGTAGTACGTGTAATCGCCCACGTCGATGTTCGGCGAGGTGACCAGTGGTCTGAGGAACACCACGCGCTCATGGGCGGGCAACGGGTGGACGGTGGTCGGGTCGGGCGACAAGGTGCGCGCTCCTTTGCCGGGGCAGGGTTCGGATTCGACTGGGCGTGCAGTTCGTTCCTCCTCACCCTCGATGCCGGTGGCGGTGAAGGTGAGGGTCAGGCCGGAGGCGTGCCGGTCCCGCTGGGGTGTGACCCGGATGCGGCAGAAACGGGCCATGGGATGATCTTGGTCTAGTTCGGGCTGCTCGCGGCCGCCTTGTTCGAGGTGGTGACCGCATCCGGATCGGTGGAGCGTCGCGGGGCCGCGGAGCCTTCCGCGGGCTTGGACCTCGCCAGCCACAGGCCGGTGAACACGGCGGCGGCCAAGGTGACGGCGCCTGCCGCGACGAAGGCGCTGTCGAGGCCGGTCTCGAAGGAAGCGCCACCGGATTGCCGGGTGCGGACGACGGCTCCGAGTGCTGCCACGCCGAGCACCGCGCCGATCTGCCGGGTGGTGCTGCTGATGCCTGATGCGAGGCCGCCTTCCTGGGGGCTGACTGCTTGGATGGCGGCTCCCGTCAGTGGGGACATGGTCAGGGCGAAGCCGATGCCGACGACTCCCAGCCGCCACCACACGTTTCCGTAGCCGGTGTCGGCGTGCACCATGCCGAGCGCGAGGAGGCCCAGGCCGGCCAGGGCCAGGCCGGTGGTGACCACGATGCGGAAGCCGTACCGGGCGGCGAGCCGGCCGGCGTACGGGCCGACGATCACCATGGCGAGGGAGAGGGGAAGGGTCTGCAGGCCGGCACGCAGGATCGAGCTGCCCTGGACGTACACGAAGAACTGGGAGAAGAAGAACGACGAGCCCATGAGCGCGAACCCCACCACGATCATGGCGGTGTTGGACACGGTGAACAGCCGCTGCCGGAACAGCCGCAGCGGCAGCATCGGTGCGGAGCGACGGGCTTCGACGGCGACGAAGGCGGCGAGGAGGATCGCCGCGGCGGCGAGGCTTCCCAGGATCACCGGCGACGTCCAGCCGCGGGCGCCACCCTCGATCAGTCCGTAGGTCAGCGCCCCCACCCCCAGAACGGACAGCACCGTCCCCGGGACGTCGATCGCGGGGGCGCTCGGATTGCGGGCCTCTTCGAGGCTGCGCAGACCGACCAGCAGAAGGACCACGCCGATGGGCAGATTGACCAGGAAGATGGCGGGCCAGCCGAAGGCGTCTGTCAGCACGCCGCCGGCCACGGGGCCTGCGGCCAGACCGATTCCGCTGAGTCCGGCCCACAGTCCGATCGCCTTGATCCGTTCTTGCGGTACGGGGTAGGCGGCGGCGAGCAGGGCCAGCGAGGCAGGGCTCAGCGCCGCGGCCCCGATGCCCTGCAGCACCCGGCCGACGACCAGCCAGCCGAGCGAGGGCGCGAGGCTGCACAGCACCGACGCGGCGGTGAACACCGCCACGCCGGTCAGGTACACCCGCTTGCGGCCGAACCGGTCGGCGAAGATACCGCCGGACAGCAACAGCATGGCGACCAGCAGTACGTACGCGTCGACGATCCATTGCAGACCGGTCAACTGGGTGTGCAGCCGGTGCTGCATATCGGGCAGCGCCGCTCCGACGATCGTGTTGTCGAGCAGGACCATGAATGGGCCCAGGCAGGTCACCGCGAGCAGCACGGCCCGGTTCGATCGACTGCCTAAGCCCGCATGCGATACAGCCATGAGGATTCCTCTCCATCGTCAGCCGCGCCCCGCCGCGGTCGACGCGGGCGGCGGTACACCTGAACGCTCTAACGCAGTCGTCGACTGCGTTAGGAGACTGTAGGGAGGGTTGTCTCGTAAACGCAAGTGATAGCTGCGTTAAGGTGGAGGGCATGAACGAGCGACAGCCAGCCCGGAGGCCCGGCGGGCGCAGCGCCCGCGTCGGCGCGCAGGTGCACCAGGCCGTCACCGACCTGATCGGTGAGCGCGGCTACGGCAACTTCACCGTCGGCGAGGTCGCAGCCCGCGCAGGCGTGGCCGACAGCAGCATCTACCGCCGGTGGGGCAACCTGGAAACCCTGCTCACCGACGTGGTGCTCACCCGTCTCAACGCGCAGTCGCCGATGCCCGACACCGGCAGCCTCGCCGGCGACCTGCGCACTTACGCGGCCCAAGTGGCCCGCGAGATCACCGGACCCGACGGTCCGGCAGTGCTGCACCTGGCCGTCGCCCTGTCGAGCAGCGGTCAGCAGGGCCAGCAGGCCGGCGCCGACCTCCGTGCCGAACGCACCCGGCAACTGCAGTCCATGCTCGATCGCGCCCGCGAACGCGGCGAGCACGCACCCGACGCGTTCGACGTGCTGGACCACATCCTGGCCCCGATGTACATCCGCGTCCTGTTCGGCATGATCCCGCTCACCCCGGACTACATCGACGGGCTGGTCGGCCGCTTGTTGTGACCTCGACCCGGCTCCCGCGATCGGCCCTCGGACGCGGTGCCAGGGCTCCGTGAGGAGGGCACTCCGGGTACTTCGCAGCGCGGCCCACGTGGTGGACGCGGTTCTTCGGCCTCTGGCGATCCGCCCACCCAGAGACTCCGCCGCCCTCCGCTGTCCCCCCGCTCGCGCAGGGATGGTCCGATCACCCCGGACCGATCGGTACCGCCTGGGCGCGGTCAGGCGCGTAACCGGTCCAGTTCGCTGGTGATCGCTTTCCGGAGCGCGTCGTGCCGGGGGCCCAGCCTGAATTGTTCGTCGCTCCACCGGTCGCGTGGGTAGAGCCAGACCGGAGCGCACGCGGCATCGGCCGGCTCCCACCCGAACCTCGGCCACACATGGGCGTGGAGGAACGGATCCTTGTTCCCGAGGATCTCCAGGTTGACCCGCAGGAAAGCCGGGTCCATGCGCCGGCAGGCGCGCTCGACCGCCTCGCCGAGCTGGTCCATGTCGGACAGGAACGACAGCCGCCGCCTGCGCGGCAGGTCGGAAAGCCGCTGCACACCTGGCTCGTCCACGAGGAGAACCGAGTATCCCGGCAGGAACTGCACGTCGCCGATCACCGCGAACCCTGCTGTCAGCCGTCGTAATACGGTCGGGTTCTCGCCCTTCAGGGCCGCCCCGATCCGGTCCCTCCGCCATCCATCGGTCATGAGCCGAACCTACGACGCCGGCGGAGGATCGACCGGCCGCGCTTCCTTCGACCTCGGCCGGCCCGGAAGGACGGGTGCGCTAGGGGGGCGGCTCTGTTCATGAGCACGGGCAGCGTCACACCAGCCATGCCGTCGCCGTGACCTCTTCAGCCGGCTCTGGAGGCCAGGCGGCGACCGCTTCACGGAGTGACGGGGGTGGGTGAGGCGGTCGCTCAGCCCTTCGCCGACACGGTTTCTCCATCGCTCGGGGCCGGAGCGATGGAGACCGAGACCTGGGTCGGCCTTCCGCAGGTATGTCGGGCTTCGGCGAGGGTCGTGACCAGGTCGCGGAGGGTGTCCAGCGCGATCCGGAAATCGCCCTCGGCGTCCGCGACGGGCCGGGCGTCGGGCCAGACGATGACCACGCGGGGAGAGTCCAGCTCATGAAGCCCGCTCCAGACCGAATCCGAGAGGGCGTCCCACACCATGTGGGGCCCGAGCGGCGGGTCCAGGGGAAGCGCCTCCTGCACCGCCCTGAAGAACGCCTCCTTGTCGGTCCGCCCGGCGGTGGAGAGCGTGAACGCGGGAATGCCCTGTCGGGCGGCCTCGTCGAGTATCCCGGCGATGTCCGCGCCGGAAACCTCGTGGAAGCCCCTGCCGATCACCATGTTCAGGACTGTACCCCGGTGCGTCTTTCCGGTTCGGATCGCTCCCGCTGATCAGCGGGAGGTCGGATTCGGATTCGGATTCTGGCTCAACTTTTGTGTGCGCCGTGAGGCGCTGTTGGTTCGAGTGGAGGCAGAGAGCTGTGTTAATTCGCTTTCGCAGTAGTCAGGTTGAAGCTGGTGCAGCTTGATCCGGGTGATGCCCGGCATTCGTTCTGAACCCGACCGGCCTCGTCACGGTTGCCTGAGCACCCGGAGGAACCCGCCGCCAGGAGCCGGTCATGTCTTGCGCTGACCAACCCGCACCGCCGACCGCCACGGTTGCCTCGTAGGCGACCGACCCCGACCCCGACCCCGACCCCGACCCCAACCCCGATCCCGTACGCGGGATGCTCGCGGCCGCGGCCGCCGTCGCCGACCACTACGGCTGGACCGACCACCACGGCTGGACCGTCCCGACGACGGCACCGTCTTCGACGACTGCCTGCTGACCCAGCCTCCGCAGTCCCGTCCCGGCCGGGACCGAATCCGCACTCTCGCCGAACAGCCCCGCATCAGCGGCATCGCCGTCCCCCGGACGGGCCGGCTTCACCTGGCAGGAGTGGCAGGCCGAGCGTCGGTTCCTCCGCCGCCACGGGATCTGCCTCGCCTCCGGCGCCTCGATGCTCGACATCATCCTGACGGGGCGATGAGATGGCGTACGGCAGCGTCGTCCACGACCCCACTGCCAAGCACGGCAAGGACCTCCCGCTCGCCCGCGAAACCCACGAGCGGCTTGCCGCCACGGTCCCGGCCTGGACGCAGGGCGATGGAACCGTCCAGCGGCAGGCCGAAACATCGACCAGGCCGCCCTTCAGCTTCCCGGCTGCACCCGGCTCCTGATCGACGAGATCGTCTAGGAACTCGCCCGCCTGCCCCTGGACCCCGAGACACTCGACCGCGCCGAGGTGAGGCGCACGTCCAGTGCTCCCGGCAGCCGAGTGTCCGCACGACGGTCTGCGGGCAGCAAGGAGGTCGCGATGCCGTCGCGGCGGGCGATGAGCACGCCCGGCGGTGGCGGCTGAGGGTGTCGGTGCCGACGAGGTGGAAGACGTCGGCCTCGTCCGAGGCCGCGAGCTTCCACAGGCCGACCGCGGGATCGGCGGCATGGACGGGGCAGCGGATGCCGTCCGTGAACAAGGCCCCCTCCTGCTCGTCGGCGGCCGGCTCGTGCACCGCCCGTTTGCGTTCGGATCCTCACCGCGGTCCGTGCCCACGCGGACGCATGCGCACGGACCACTCCATCATTTCGGCACCCCGGGCACGTCCTCAGCGGCGCGCGCCGGAACGTGGCCGGACGTCCTCTGGTGGGCAGCCGTCCTCGGTCGGCAACGGCACCGCGCCGGCCGGCAGCGTCGCGGCCTCGTCCCGGTGCCACTGGGCCGCGAGCGGGCCTTCGGGCACCGCGTCCGGCAGCGGATCGGCGTCGGCGGTGGGCAGTCTGTGCAGCGGTACGGCTCCGACCTCAGGGTCCTGCGGGCGCCGGAGGGCCCGCGGCCCTCCGGGAATGAGTACCGGCGCCCGTCCGCCTGAGTACCCCGCACGGTGCACGGCGCCCCGCGCCTCTGGTGGACTGCCGTCATGGACACGCAGACCCCGCGCCGCGCCCCCCTGCGCACCATCACCGCCACGCGGCTGGCGCGACCCCCTGTTCCATATGCACCTGCGCGGCTGCGGGGGCCGGGAGCCGGCGACGGTCGGGGGTGCGTGGGGGGTACTTCGTGAGCAGGAGGGGTGGCAGAGGGTCGCGTTGTCTCGTTGTGGCCCCATCAGTCGCCCCTCGTGCATCATTGACACGGCAACCGTTTCATCTGCGATCGAACTGACTCCATTTCAGCATCCCTTCTGATTGCGGAGGTTCGCGATGGCTTCCACGCGCGTCGACCTCGTTCTGGTGCACGGGCTGTTCTCCTCCGGGAAGGTGTGGCAGGCGTTCGAGGCGCTCATCGCGGACGACCCGGAACTCGCCGGCTGGGTGAGCGTCCACACCTTTCAGTACGACTCCCCTTTCGTCCGGCTGCGGCCCGACCGCCGGGTCGCCGAGACCGACGACGTCGCCGACCAGCTGGGCACGTTCCTGGAGACGGAGCTCGCCGACGCCGAACGGATCGTCCTGGTCACGCACAGCCAGGGCGGGCTGGTCGTGCAGCGGTTCCTGGCCCGGAAGCTGTGGAACGGGGAGGGCCGGGAGCTCACCCGGATCAAGCACTTCACCATGTTCGCCTGCCCCAACACCGGATCCGGGTTCTTCCTCACCGTCCGCAAGGCCCTGCCGCTGTGGCGCAACCCGCAGGAGCGGCAGCTGCGCCCCTTCGACCGCGCGGTGACCGAGGCGCAGCGGACCGTGCTCAGCTCGGTGGTGCACGCCCGCGGGTACTCGGACCAGGAGTGCCCGATCCCCGTGCTGGCCTACGGGGGCACCGCGGACGAGGTCGTACCGCCGGTCGTGGCCCGGGGCGCTTTCCCCAAGGGCGGGGTGGTCACCGCCGACCACTTCAGCATCGTCCAGCCCGCCGACCGGAAGGCCGCCGCCTACCAGGCCGTCCAGCGCGCCCTGATCAAGGTGGCCGAGGAGGCCCGGCGGGAACAGGGGGAGCAGGCGGCGCGGGAGGCGGACGGGCCCGGCCAGGACGAAGCCGTCGCCCCCGGTGCCCCCGCCCGGTCCATCGGCGAACACGGGGAGGTCCCTGGTCGGGGCGCCGGATCCGCCCCGGAATCCAGGGCGCTGGACGTTCCGCGTCCCCGGCCCGGCCTCGCCGTTCCCCCGACACCACTGCTCCCGGACTTCGTGGCCTTCCCTCCGCCGCCGTTCGGGCAGCTCGCCGACGGGCAGCTGAAGGGCAAGGACCGGCTGGCTCTGGTCGCGGACCTGCTGTCCGAGGAGGCACGGCAGCACGTCCATGTCGTGGCCGGACTCGGCGGTTCCGGAAAGAGCCGGATCGCCCTGGAGGCCGCGGACCGGGCCCGGCGGGCCGGATACCGGGTCTGGTGGGTGTCGACCCCCGAACTCAACCTGCGCATGCGGATGATCGCCCGGGACCTGGGCGCCTCGTCGATCACCGTGGAACGGGCCTGGCTCGTCGGCACGGCCATGGACCTCGTCTGGACCCTGCTCGACGACTGCCCCGACCCGTGGCTGCTGATCTTCGACAACGCCGACGATCCGGAGCGGCTCGGCCCGCCCGACGGACCGGTGTCCCGGGGCACCGGCTGGCTGCGCACGCCGAAGAACGCCAACGGGACGGTGCTCGTCACCAGCCGGGTGCGCAGCCGGAACGCCTGGGGCGACGCAGGCCGCATCCACCAGGTCCTGCCGCTCGACGAGAACGACGGCGCCTCCATGCTGCTCGAACGCACCGCGGGCCTCGGCGGGACCAACGAGGACGCCCGCCGGCTCTCCCGGCAGCTCGGCGGGCTCCCGCTCGCCCTCCGCCAGGCGGCCGACGTGATCAAGGCCGTCCACGACAGCCGGATCCGGCTGGACAGCGACATCAGGGACTTCGAGACCTTCCGCCGCGTCGTGGAGCCGGGCGCCGGCACCGCCCTCGGCCAGGACGGGCCCCAGCTCGGCGAGCTCCTGGGCCGGGAGATCGTGGAGAAGGTCTGCGGCATCGGCATGGACCTGCTCACCCAGCACGACCTTCCGCAGGCCCCGACACTGCTGAAGGTGTTCGCCTGCCTGAGCATCGCCCCCATCCCGTACCGCCACCTGCTCTCCGGACCCGCCCTCGCGCAGTCCCCGCTCTTCCCCGGTGCCGTCGGCTCGCTGAGCCCGGCCCTGAAGGGCCTCGAAGAACTCGGCCTGGTGGACGCCTATGAACGCGAGGACGTGCCGGACCCCGATCTGGCCGGCCTGCTCACCCTGCACCCCGTCGTGCACGGCGTCCTGCGCGAGGACGCGGAGGTCCGTGAGAGGCCCGCCGACTACCACGGCCTGGCCCTGCGCATGCTGCTCGCGGCCACGGACTCGCGGAACCCGGACCACCCGGCCAACTGGCCCCTCTGGGCCGCGCTCTCCCCGCACGCCCTCGAGGTCGCGCGGACCTGCCTGCTCGGTGATCTCCAGCTGAACGACCGCACCGTACGCACCGACGCCCTCGAACTCGCCCGGCTGACCGCCCGCTACCTCATCGCCGCCGGACTCCTCAGCCCCGCGTCCGCCCTGGTGGTTCCGCTGATCGACCACTGCGCCTCGTACGGCTTCCACCGCGACGACCGCGAGATCCTGGGTCTGCGCCACGAACAGGGCCGCATCCACCTCGACCGGGAGCAGCTCGGCCAGGCGGAGGAGGTCCTCACCCTGGTCGTGGCGGCGCGCACGGCGATCCTCGGGGAGGACCACGCCGACACCCTCGCCAGCCGGCACAAGCTGGCCCGCGCCATCAACGAGCAGGAGGGACGCGAGGGCGAGGCGGAGGTCCTGCTGCGCTCCATCGTCGAGGCGGAGAACCAGGTCCGCGGACCCGAGCACTACGACACCCTCGTGGTACGCCACACCCTGGCCCGGACGATGCACGCCCTCGGGAACCACCGCGAGGCCGAGGCGGAGGCCCGGGAGATCCTCGCCATCAGCCGCCGCGACCACTGGCCGCCGGCCACCCCCGAAACCCTCCGGGTCCGGGAGACCCTGACGTACGCGCTGTTCGCCCAGGGCCGTGCGGAGGAGGCCGAGGAGGTCATCGGCGGAGCCCTGCGCGACGCCTCCCAGGCGCAGGACTCCAACCTCGTGATGCGGCTGCGCTACACGCACGCCCTGGTGCGCCTGGGCATGCTCGGGCGTACCCCCGAAGCGGTGAACACACTGCGGGCGCTGGAGCGCGACCTGGAGCGGGTGGTGCCCTCCGATCATCCTTTGTTGCTCCAGGTCAGGGCGCTGCTCGACCGGTTGAGGGAGATGCCCTCCTGAAACCTCCACGTCGCGGCGAATGCCGGGAAACCGCACCGGCCCCGGCGGGCTTGCGCGTAGCCTGACCGTGCCTCACCCTGTGTGACGCGTCCCTTGCTGAAACGTTCGGAGGTCCGCCGATGACTTCTCACCCCGCCGACTCCTATGACGACGAGTCCCCGACCTGGGGGGCGCCGGGAAGCGAGCTGGAGGAGATGCAGGCCGAGTTCGGCCGGCAGGTCGCGATGGAGGCCCTGGAAGCCGGACGCCAGGCACTCGAACTCGACGCGAAGACCGCGTTCCGCACCACCAGCGGAGCACATCCCGGATAGGCGCCACCGTTTTCCGTTGTCTTTCAGACTGCCGGGGGCCGACGAATGACCACAGGGAACTTCACGCGGGACCTGCCGTCCACAGCGTTGCACGATCCGTTCTTCCGCGTCGCCAGCGCGTCCGCCTTCACCCGCGAGCTGCTCACCGGTCTCGCCGCCGGCCGGTACGCGGCCGTCCGCGTGCCCGGGTTCCTGCCCGCGGAGCGGTGCGCGGAGGTGCTCGCGGCCCTGGAGGAACGGGCCTTCGACTCGTACGGCAGCGCCCGCGTCCAGCCGCGGGTGATGCGGTTCGGCGTCGGCATCAGCGACCACATGGCGGACGGCGGGGTCGCCGACAGCTACTGGACGGCGCTGGAGCGCCATCGCGAGGCCTGGCAGGGCCTCGGCCTCTCCGTCGACCCCTTCGCCCTCTGCCGCGAGGGGCTCGGCGCCCACTGGCCGGGCGGTGTGGAGGTCGGCCGGAGGGGCGGGCGCGAGCTCGGTGCCGGGGTGGCCAGGGAGCCGAACCAGGGCTTCCGGGTGCACTTCGACGACTCGCTGCGCGAGTACGAGGACGACCTCCTCGACACGCCTCTGATCGGCCAGTTCGCCTTCAACCTCTATCTCAGCGTGCCGCCTTCGGGCGGTGAGACGGTCCTGTGGCGGCACCGCTGGCAGCCCGAGGACGAGACCTACCGGCTGCCCGCCTCGTACGGCTACGACGAGGCGGTCGTGCGGGACGCCGAGTCACTGGAGATCACCCCGAAGGTCGGCGAAGCCCTGCTCATCGACCCCCGCTACTTCCACGCGGTACGCCCGAGCCGGGGCGCCCGTAGAATCGCACTGGGATTCGCGGTGGGCGTCGCGGCGACCGGGCAGCTGCTCACCTGGGCCTGAAAACCCCTTCGACCGGCTGCTTCCGAACGGCTGATCGCCAAAGGCCTTCCGACACAAGGGCTTTGACGCTCGCGTGACGGAGCGGATACGTTCGGGCGATGGACATCCTGCGTTACGTGGCCTTCAGCACCGACCCGCTCGGCGGGAACCCGGCGGGTGTGGTGCTCGACGCCGCGGGCATCGACGAGGCGACCATGGCCGCCACCGCGGCGGAGGTCGGCTACTCGGAGACGGCGTTCGCCGTCCCGCGCGCCGACGGGGCGCTCGACATCCGCTACTTCAGCCCGCAGACCGAGGTTCCGTTCTGCGGCCATGCCACCATCGCCACCGCCGTCGCCCACGCGCACCGGCACGGCGTCGGCGAACTGCTCCTGCACACCAAGGCCGGACCGGTCCCGGTGACCACCTCGGCCCGCCCGGACGGCACCGTCGTCGCCACCCTGGTCAGCGTCGCCCCGCGCACCGAGGCGATCGGAGACGCGGACCTGGCCGAGCTCCTCGCCGCCCTGCGCTGGTCCGTGTCCGACCTCGATCCCGCCCTGCCGCCCCGGGCCGCCTACGCCGGCGCCTGGCACCCGGTGATCGCCGCCGCCACCCGGTCCCGGCTGAGCGACCTCGCCTACGACATGGCGGCGCTGGGCTCCCTGATGGCACGACGCGACTGGGTCACGATCGCCCTCGTCCATCGCGAGTCGGACACCGTCTTCCACGTCCGCAACCCCTTCCCGCCCGGCGGAGTCGTCGAGGACCCCGCGACGGGCGCCGCTGCCGCCGCGCTCGGGGGCTACCTCCGCGCCCTCGGACTCGTGGACACGCCCGCCGTCCTGACAGTGCACCAGGGTGCGGACATGGGCCGTCCGAGCCTCCTCACCGTGGGCGTCCCGGCGGACGGGTCGAGCGGCATCGAGGTGACGGGCACCGCCGTCCCCATCGGCTGACGGAGCCGGGGGAGGGGACGCGACGGAAGGGCGGTGTGCCGGAGGGCGGTACGCCGCCCTTCACGTCACACGGCGACGTCCTCCGCGGCCTCGAGCACGATCTCGATCTCGACGGGGGCGTCCAGCGGCAGCACAGCCATGCCGACGACACTGCGCGCGTGCCGGCCGGCGTCCCCGAAGACGTCGATCAGCAACTCGCTCGCCCCGTCGACCACCGTCGGCTGCCCCAGGAAACCGGGGGCTGAGGACACGTATCCGACCACCTTCACCACCCCCGTCACCGCCTCCAGAGGCACCACCGAGTCGGCCGCCGCCAAGGCCGCCAGCGCGCACTGGCGGCTCAGCTCCTTCGCCGACTCCGGCGACACCTCCGCCCCGACCCGCCCGGTCGCCGTCAACTCCCCGTCGGTCAGCGGGATCTGGCCCGCGATGAAGACCAGACGTCCGCTGCGCACCGCGGGCACGTAGGCCCCCTTCGGGGCGCTCGCCCCCGGCAGCGTCAGACCGAGCTCGGCGAGTCGCTCGCGGATGTTCCTGCCCATGACCCCTCCTGGTGGGTGGTGACGCCCGATCGTCCCACCGCACCGCTCCCCGGGGGACGGCCTCGCCGGTTGTGCGTACGGCAGCGGCACGCTTCTGCTAGACGAGCCGTTCCGGATGCTGACGATGTGTTCGGCGTGAGTGCTTCGCCCGGCCGGTGAGGGCGCCACTCGGGGAGTGCGGGCGTGATGACCGGCGGGTGGCGCGGGCGGAAGGGGCTTGGCCTGCCACCTTGTTAGGTGCTTAGCGAATCTGCTAAATATGGGCCATGGCAGGTTTCCATGACGAGGCGGGGGCCTTTCGCGCCCTCGCCGATCCGACCAGGCGTCAGATCCTCGAAGACCTTCGAGGCGGTGAACTCGCGGCCGGTGAGATCGCGAGCAGGTTTCCCATCAGCGCGCCGTCCGTCTCCCGGCACCTCGGCGTGCTCAAGAGTGCGGGATTGATCACCGAACGCCGGGACGGCAACCGGATCCTTTACACACTGGTCGCCGATCGCCTGGCGAACTCCGTCGGGCGGTTCCTCAGCGCCGTGTGCCCCGAGCAGATAGTGATGCGTCACAACCGCCGCCCCGCGGCGGGGAACGAGGAGTCATGAGGCAACCACGCCTGTCCAGCGTCGTGGAACGGCGGCTGCTGGTGAACTATCGGGTCGCCCCGGACGCCGCGGCACGTCTGCTCCCCGGCCCGCTGCGCCCGCAACTGGTGCGCGGCCACGCCGTCGCGGGTATCTGCCTGCTGCGCGTCGGCACGGTGCGGCCCACGTGGGCACCCGGAGCGCTGGGCCTGCGAAGCGAGAACGCGGCGCACCGGATCGCCGTCGAATGGGACGGACCCGACGGTGTGGAGAGCGGCGTCTACATCCCACGCCGCGACACCGCGTCACGCATCGTCGCCTGGGCCGGCGGGCGCATGTTCCCCGGCGAACACGGCCTCGCCGACTTCGACGTCCACGAAGCACCCGACCGGATGCGCATCGCGCTGGCCACGCGGGACGGCCACACCCGGGTGGACGTCACCGTCGAGCCGGCCGACGAACTGCGAGGCAGCAGCCTCTTCACCGATCTCGCCGAGGCCTCCCGCTTCTTCGAAGACGGCGCAAGGGGCTTCTCGGTCACCCCGTCCGGCCGCTCCCTGGACGGCGTGCAACTCCACACCGACGCCTGGCACGTGGAACCCGTCCAGGTCCACGCCGCCACGTCCTCCTTCTTCGACGACCCGGACCGCTTCCCACCCGGGACCGCGACCCTGGACAGCGCCTTGGTGATGCGGGACGTCCCCGTCGACTGGCGGCCCCTCGCCGCCATGGACGTCAAGGCAGGCACTCAACTCGCCTGCTGAATCAGTCACATCGGGCACACGGGCAGGGTGTCCAGGATCGTTGTGCGACGGACGGCCTGGACGCCCTGCTGACCGCGCTGTACGTGAAGCTCGATGACGAGATCGGAGGCGCCCGGTGGCTGGGCCGACCGCCGAGGTCGACAGATTCCGAGCCGGTCACCCTCGCCGTCGCGCAGGCGGCGCTGCTGGGTTTCACCTCGGAGTCGGGATGGCCGCGGTTTGTGGCTTCCCGTCTGGGGACGATGTTCCCGCACGCACCCCAAGCAGCCGGTCTGGCACAAGCCGCTGCGGGCCGCGTTGCCGCTGGCCAAGAAGCCGAGAGGTCGACCTGGCCTTGCGGGGTGCCGAGTTGCTGCGTCCGTTGTCCAAGCACGAGAAGAAAAGCAAGGGCGAGAGCCTCCCGAAGGGGTACGGCAGCCGATCGAGTCGCTCAACGGCAGCCTCAAAGGCCGGCTCGACCTGGAACAACACGGAGGCCGGACCTTCGAGGGCGCCGCCCAGCGCATCCTCGCGATGGTCGCCGCCATCTGGCACAACCACAAGTCCCGCCGACCGGTCACACGATCACTGATCGCCTACGACCACTGATCATTCGGAATGACTCGTCTAGGACCCGTCGGGAGGCCCGTCCCGGCCGTCGGTCAGCCGCGGAACGCCTCCGGGCGCTCCGGCGACGCCTCCGCCAGGGCGCGCTCGACCGCCTCCACGCCGCCGCGCAGACCGTACACCGGGGTGTCGGGCTGCTGGCGCCAGGAGGCGTCGATGCCGCCCGCGTCGACCGTGTCGAAGCCGAGCTCGTCGATGAGTTCGCGGACCGCCTTCTTCGCCTGCTCGTCGTCGCCGGCGACCGGCAGGGCGATGCGCTCGGGGTCGCCGGCCGGGCGGTGGCGGTCGAGGATGTCCTGCGCGTAGGTGCCGTTGAAGGCCTTGACCACCGGGTGGCCCAGGTGGCGTTCGGTCCAGCGGCTCTCGGTCAGGCCCTCGTCCTCGATGGCCGCGATGCGCCCGTCGCGCTCGCGCGGGTAGTAGTTGCCCGTGTCGATCACGGCGAAGCCCTCGGCGGCGCCCTCGAAGAGCCCGGTGGCCGGGAGGTCCGGGATGGCCTTCAGCGGGATCGTGACGACGACGATCCGAGCGTCCCGTGCGGCTTCCGTGACCGGCACGGGAATGGCGCCGGTCTCCTCGGCAAGGGCGGTGAGCGTCTGCGGGCCCCGGGAGTTGGCGACGGACACCTCGTGCCCGAGGGCGGTGAGACGACGGGTGAGGTTGCCGCCGATGTTGCCTGCCCCGATGATGCCGATCCTCATGGCAGTCCCTCCTTGTGAACGGATGGCGCGGTGCGCCGTCATGCCAGTCCGCAACGGGGCCACCCCCACCCGCTATTCCCCGCCATGGACGCGGGAACTCTCCGTGTCCCGAGCGCGAGACCGCCCGTCCCACCCGGCGCCGGGAGCCGCACGCTCGCAGCGTGCAGACTTCCGACACTGTCGCGCTCTCCGGTGGCGTTCGGCGAGATGCTTCGGCCGGGGGCGTGGTGGCACAAGGATTCATGGCACCTGACCTGCTATTTTGCGGGCCCGCTTTATGCGTGGTGTGGGCGTTGCGGGCGATGTCTTGACGCTGAGGCGACGCTCGTGACGCTCTTTCTGGTGGTGCGTCAGGCTTGAGAGTCGGCCACACCCGACGAACACCGTGCACCGCCCTACTCTCTGGTGGAGTGAGTCAGGCCCCGTCCACGACCGAGAGGTGGTGGCGGAGTTCGTCGGCCACTCGTGCCATGTCGCCGTTGGCGGGGAGGCGCCAGTCCGTCTCGATACCCCGCTCCACGGCCGGCTCGCTGCTGAAGCGGACGAGGCCGGGGGCGGGCAGGTAGGTGTCGCGCAGCCAGAGCAGGAAGGGGGCCGCTTCACCTGCCGTGGTATCGGCCAGCATCACGCAGTCCCGGCCGTGGACGGTGGCGGTGCCGTCGTACTCGGTGCCGTCGTCGGCGCCCACCCAGAAGGCGAGATAGGGCTCGCCCTGGTGCGTGTGGTCCTGGCGGACCTTGTAGCGGGCCTCGGGGAACGATTCCCGCAGGACTTCGCCCAGGCCGGCCAGGTCGAGGCCCCAGGCGTGCGGCTCCCGCTCCGGGGCGTAGAACAGGAACGTGGTCCGGTCGCCGTCATCGTGCGTCATGGGAGGTGTCCTTCCTGGGGCGGGTCATTCACGTACCGAGCGATGCCGGGGAGCTGCTGGAAGACCATGAGCGTCGGCCGGTACGCCGCGGCTTCCTTGGTGTTGGTGACGATTCCCAATCCCCGGATCTGTCGGTGCTCGTTCATTGCCTGCCGGTACTTCTCGAGCGCGCTCTCGAAGGTGGACGGGCGGCGCCAGGTGTTCTTCCTGCAGTCGTTGCCGGCGTCCTGTACGTACTTGGCATCCGCCATCATTCCGTCCGCCGGACGCATGCCGTCTGCGCCGATGGCGGACTTCTCGTAGTCCTTGGGCAGGGGGATGACGCGCTCGGGGTAGCCGACGATACGCAATTGGTGGACGTTCTCAGGGGGCGCGGGATCCGACTTGCCACCGAAGCGGGCCAGCTCCAGGCTGTTCACCCAGGCGACGAACTCCTTGCGTTCCTCCTTCTCGGCCGAGCCCAGGGCATGTCCCACCTCTCCCAGCCGGCGGGTCCACAGGTCATCCGGAATGGCGTCGAGGAAGCTCCCCTTGTGGACGATGACCCGGCTGGGCCGGCCGCCAGCGAGCGTTTTTCAGCGGTGCCGCTCCAGGGTGAGGACGGCTTTGGTGAGGACGGTCATGCGGTTGGGGCTGATGCGGGATCCGCGGAAGATCTGCCATGACTTGGCCGTGTCATGCCGCGTTCGACCGGTGCCCGTACCGCGGCCAAGGCTTCGTTCGCGCACGACCGCTCATCGATGCATGCTCACCAGGAGGACGAGCCCCGCTGAAATGACGCGCCCCGGCCACGCTCACCCTGCCGGGTCTGCGAATGTCTCCGCTCAGGGGGCTATTTTGCGGAGCGATTCCGTCCGGGCCATCCCTGGTGCCACGATCGGCCCGTGGACGATTACACGAGTGATCGGCGTGGCGTCGGGGGGCGGGTCCTGGACAAGGACGGGGTTCTGGCGCGCCGTTGGATGGAGCCGTTGCCGCAGACCGTGCTTCCGGCGATGAACAGCATGCTGCCGGCCGTTCGCTTCTGGGCGGGGCTGGCGATCATGACGGTGGTCAAGGTCCCGCTGGCCTTCCAGTACCAGGTGCACGCGCTGACGTGGGCGGCGGACGCCGGACTGCGTCTCCTTGCGGCGCCCGTGGCCTTGGCCCTGTCCGCGCTTGTCGTTGTGACGGTCTATCTCACGCTCGTTCGCCACCAGATCCACGGCGAACTGCTTTCCCGCCTGTGGGGTCCACTGACCGCGTTCATCGCGTTCTTCGGGCACCTGCTGGTCGTGTGCGCGCTCTGGGTCGGACTGGCCGTCTTCATCACCGGCCACATCAAGGTGGACGGCTTTCCCGTGGCGCTGGGCACGGTGCTGTTCATCGCCGCAGCGGTACTCGCGATCTATGCCACAGCCCGCATGGTCGGCTTCTTCATTCACGCCATACCGGCCATCCACCGATACATGTTCCGCACGATGGAGATCCACCCCGCCCTGCCGGCCCTGATCACCATCGGATATGTCTGGGAGATGGCCGCGCAGGACTTGCTGCTCCCCCTCATGCAATGGCCGGACGTCTCACCGCTGCTCCCTCTTGGCGGGGCCGCAACAACAACCCTGATTGCCCTGTGGGAAATCCACCGGCTGCGCGCTCTCCACAGTGTTCGGATCGGCGTCCTACCGCCGCCACCCCGCTGACGCCGGCACGGTGCTGTGCACGACTGACCATGAGCGATGAGCGAGCGTTCTCGGTGTGGCCGCTGATCGGGTGAGGCTGACGAGACCGAAGTGAGGGCCGCAACGGACAAGGCTCTCGTGCCGTCGGTGGAGGTGTTCGAAGTGTCAACCCAGCGGCACAGGAGTCATGTCGGTTCATTGTCCTGCCGCACTCGACCTCCTACATGCCTTGGTCGAGTGGGTCACGATGCTCATCGTCACCCATGAGGGTGGCCGACGGTGCAAGCTTCCGCCGCACCAGCGGGAGCTCGTCGCTCTGGTGTACCTGCGTCGCCACGACACCCTCACCCGGATCGCGGCCGGCTTCGGGGCATCGGTCGGCACCGTCCACGCCCACGTCACCGCAGTGACTGGTCTGCTCGTCGACCGGGTACCGGGCCTGCTCAAGACTCTGCGCGAGCATGATCCGGAGTTCGTCCTCCTGTCGAGGCTGTCGCCGAATGCGACCGCGTCGGCGACAGCCGGGCCGACTGCTCGGCCAAGCACCGCACCCACCGCGTCATCCGGATCTGCCGGCGTCAGGGCATCCCGATCCTCGCCGACCGTGCCCACCAGGGAGCCGGCCTGCGAGGCACCACCGGACTCAAACGCCCGCCGGGCAGTGAACTCGTCCTCACTCGGCGCACTGACAACCGAGCCCTGGCCGCGGTACGGGCACCGGTCGAAACGCGCGGGATCGCTGCTCTGGTCTGGTGACGGGGGTGCGTCTGTTCGGCGTGTCGGTGGGATCGGGAGGGTCCCGTCCAAAGGATTGTGGCGGCCGCGCCATCGGCCTTGACCGAACGACGACCGCCATAGAGAAATGGACATGGTGTGACCAGAAGACGCAGGCGGCACCGGGGTTTCGGTGCTGCGGGAGTGGCGGTAGCCCTGGTCTGGGGATGCGCCACCGCTGGGAATGCCCGGCCCTTCGACGCGACGCCCGGAGGCTTCGAGCGGGCGGCCGAGCAAGCGGCAGCGGAATTCGGTGTGCCGAAGGAAGTGCTTCTCGGCGTCAGCTACGAGTCCTCGTGGTGGGAGGCCAATGACGGACGCCCCAGCACCAAGGGGGGATACGGTCCGATGCACCTGACGGACACGACGTCCGGGGGAGCGTACGACCATCGTCCGGGCGAAGGGCCGGTGGACGCCACGGGCACCGACGACCCGTCCGAGCACACGTTGCAGGCCGCCGCCACGATGATCGGCGTCGCGCCCCGCACTCTCAAGCGGGACGAACTGCAGAACCTTCGAGGCGGCGCCGCACTGCTCGCTTCGTACCAGCGGCAGATCACCCGTGAGATGCCGCTCGACCCAGGTGGCTGGTACGGGGCTGTGGCGCACTACAGCCAGGCCTCCGACACCACCGCGGCCGGACGGTTCGCCGACGGGGTGTTCGAAGCGATCCGCAGCGGCAGGCAGAGGGTGCGCAAGGACGGCCAGAGGGTGTCCTTGCCGAAGACGCCGTCCGTCCGTCCGACGAGGTCACAGCTCGCGTCCCTGGGGCTGCGGACGTCGGCCGCGGCGGCAGTGCCGGAGTGCCCCAGCGAGCTGAACTGCCGGTTCGTTCCCGCTGCTGCCTCGAACTACCAGGTGTCCGCGCGAAACTCGAACGGCATGGACGTCGACTTCATCGTCATCCATGACCTCGAAGGGTCCTATGACGGGGGAGTCAGCTGGTTCCAGGATCCCGTCAGCGGGGTTTCCGCGCATTACGTGATGAAGGCCGACGGCAGTGAGGCGACCCAGATGGTTGCCACCAAGGACGTCGCATTCCACGCCGGTAACTACTGGACCAACCTGCACGGCATCGGTATCGAACTGGAGGGATACGCCGCCCAGGGACCCACCTGGTTCACTCCGGCCCAGTACAAGGCGACTGCCGCGCTGGTGCTCTACCTGGCACGGCGCTTCGACGTCCCACTGGACCGCAAGCACATCATCGGACACGACAACGTCCTCCCGCCGAGGCCGGCCCGCGCGCCGGACGCACACTGGGACCCCGGCCCCTACTGGGACTGGGAGAAGTTCATGGCTCTCCTCGACGCCGATCACCGCCTGGCGCGCGCGGCCGGGGGAGCGGATACGGGCGGGGACATCGCGATCGGACAGGCGGTCACGATCGCCCCGACGTACGGCAAGAACCCGCAGACGGTGACGGTGTGCGCCCCGACGTGCCGGACCCAGACACAGCCTTCGAACTTCCTCTACGTCCGTACGGAGCCCCGCGACGACGCCCCGCTCGTCTCCGACCTTGCCCTCCATCCGGACGGTTCGGCGGGAACCGACCACATCGACGACTGGGGATCCACCGCGGTGTGGGGGCAGGAATTCGTGGTCGCCGATGTGCGAGGCGACTGGACGGCCATCTGGTTCGGCGGGCAGAAGGGATGGATCCACAACCCGGCGGGCGTGAACACCCGCCTCGCCCCGAACGCGCGGATCGTTCGTCCCGCGAGCGGGGTGGAGTCGGTCTCCCTCTACACAACGGCCTACCCTCGCGCCGACGAGTACCCCCAAGGGGTGCCTGCCTCGGAACAGACGCGGTTCAACGTGTACACGTTCCCTCAAGGACAGGCGTACGTGGCCGCTCGCACACCGGTGGACGCCGACGACTTCTTCCCCGCCACTCCCACGCGCCGGGAGGTTGTGGTCACCGGTGACCAGAAGTACGACGTGATCCAGTACAACCGACGCCTGGCCATGGTGAACACCGCGGAGACAGGCCGATAACCCCGGAGCGGACCCGCGGCTCAGGAACGGGCGACGGCAGAACCGCGGCAGCACGACCCTGACGTCCCACCGAGTACGGCGCCAGACGCCGTGGTGCAGGGGCCTGGCCGGCTCACCGGGCTGGATCCGGCCGGGGAGCCACGCGGTGACGAGTTCCGGGCGATCCGACGCCCGGCCGGGCCCACACTTCGGGCATGTCATCGTGGTCGATCACGAAGAGAGCCTCTGCGACGACCTCGTGGCCGATTCCCCCACCGATCTCGGCCCGGGCCGCTTGCGGAACGATCGCCGCGACGGCCGCGGAGACAAGCCGCCGCACGAACGCTGCGGACTGCGCTGCTACGAAGCCCGTCGGCGCTCGCCAGCACTCCGGGTCGTCCGCATGCGGACGACCCGGAGCCCACGACTGCCGACGTCGCGCGACTCGCCCGCGACCTGGAAGCCGAGGTGCGCCGCCGCGTAGCCGAGGACCCCCGGCTGTCACCGGCCGACGCGGTGCGGCTGCCGAGCGGCCCCGCGGCCGGCGTCCGCGAGATCGCGATGCGAAGCCCGCGGCTGCCGTCCCGAGTCCTTCCAGGATTGCTGCACGATCCCGACACGGCACGCGTAGCCATCGCCGATCCAGCCAGCCCGGTGCCCGTCCTGCACCGCATCCTGGACGCGGCGGCGGCAGCCGTGGCGGCCCGCCGTGGAGATCCGCTTCACCTCGCAGTGCGGGACCTGGAGCGCGCCCAGGCCTTAGGGCTGAAACACCCGTGCGAGACCGGCCGCGGTGGTGGGGCAAGCGTTGTCGATCCGGGCGGTCCAGCGGGGCGGCCCGTGTGGGTGGGGCGGGGAGGGCTCGTCGATCCGCTGTCGGTCACCTGCACCGTGCGGGGCACCGGGCAGGCGTACGCAGGTGGAGACGCGTGTTGCTCCCATCGGCCGTACGGGACTCCGGGAGCGAGCCGATCAGCGGCGGGTCCGCGTGCGAGACCTAGGACGAGGCGGACCGTTGCGGGGAGCGGAGCACGAGCAAGGTGATCTCGCTGGGGGCGAAGACGCGGAAGGGCGGGCCCCAGAAGCCGGTGCCGCGGCTCGTGTAGAGCAGGGTGCGAGCGCCGTGGTGGCTGAGGCCGGCGACGGCGGGCTGGTCGAGGCGCACCAAATAGTGGAAGGGCCAGATCTGGCCACCGTGGGTGTGGCCGGAGAGCTGGAGGTCGATGCCGTGGGCCGCCGCCCGGTCGATGAACTTGGGCTGGTGAGCGAGGAGGAGGACGGGCAGGTCGGGATCGGCGCCCTGGAGGGCTCCGGCGAGGTGGGCGCGGTGCCCCGCCAGTCCGGAGGACTCGGCGGTGACGTCGTCGACACCTGCGACCACGAGGGTGTCACCGCCGCGTTCGAGCAGCAGATGACGGTTGCGCAGCGGCTCCCAGCCGAGCTCGTCCATCAGATCGACCCAGCCCTTGGCCCCGCTGTAGTACTCGTGGTTGCCAGTGACGTACACACGGGCCCGCGTCGCCTGCACGGTGCCCAGAGGAGCGGCCTGGGCGCGACGACGTTCGGCCGTGCCGTCCGCGATGTCACCGGTGTGGCAGACCAGGTCGGCCTCCAGGCTGTTCACCGTCTCGCAGACACGTGCCGACCAGCGGGCACGGTCGAGCGGACCGTAGTGGGTGTCGGTGATCAGAACGACCCGGGTGCCGTCCAGCCCGACTCCCAGACGCGGGAGCGGCACCTCGAGTCGGCGCACGCGCGGCACGCGCCGGGCTTCGGCGTACCCCCACAAGAGCAGTACGGCGGCCAGGCCGAGCACCGCCCAGGTGACGATGCGCGCGCGGTCCTGGCCGTCACCGACACCGGCCACGGTCAGGGCGAGCCGCAACAGGACGCCGAACAGGACCGACCAGGTGAACAGGACCCACATGCTGCCCAGCAAGGTGTCGCCCACGATCGCGGCCCAGTCCTGCTGACGTCGCCCGTGGCCGCGCACCATCGCGAGCGGCATGGCGACAAGACCGAGGGCGAACAGCGCGGTGCCGGTCATCACGACAGGCAGTGGCCAGTGCTGCCCCGCGTACAGGAGGACCCAGCACGGCACGGACCACAGAAGGAGAGGTGCGATCAAGGGGATGTACCGCATCAGGCGCTGCAGTCGGCTCCGTGACGCCCCTGGCGCCTCCCCGGCGGCAGGTCGGGTGTTATTGGGGTCGGTCATTACGTCCCTCCTGAGGTTCTGTCCGGCGGACGGGATCGTACGAGTAGCGGACCCGGGCGCATGCAGCGGCCCAGTCGTCGCACCGGTCATCCGCTTGTGGCCTCGACACGAGCCGCCGCTCACCACCGCACCCCGAGGCCTTGCCCGGCCGGACTGTCTCGGTCCCGGCCGTGACGGCGGCTTCGCGGCTCGGGTCTTCGCTCGCGGGGGAGAGCGCCGTCGATCAGGGTGTGCGCGCGAGGACCACAACTGCGCCTGATCGATCGGGGTACACCCTCATCGGCCAGGGAGAGGCCCAGCAGCGCGAGGACCCCTGGAGTCCGGCCGGCGCCTTCGGCGCCGCCGCGACACCGTGCCGTACCGTGGCCGGGGAGGTCGGATCAGGCGAGGCCGCGAACTCGGCTTCGGCCAGTTCCACCGCCTCGTCCATGCGTCCTCTGAACGACAGGGTGGCAAGCGCCCCGCAGACGTCGGCGGCCCGGTCCCGGTCACCGCGTCGGCCGAGCTCGACCAGCCGGGTCAGCAGAACGTCGGCGCCCCCGGCGCGGCGACCACGATCCTGTCGGCCGTGTCCCGCAGGATCCGCAGCGCCTGCGTGTCCCCTCGCCGGGCGCCGCAGGCCGCATGCGGCGCCGAACCCGCCTCCCTGCGCAGTGCCGCATGCTTCACCGGCGTCGCGAGACTGTCGTACACGGCCTGGCGGATCAGGTCGTGCCGGAATTTCCACAGCACTCCCTCTGCGACGAGACGCCCCTGCGCAATCGCCTCCTCGATGGCCGTGGCCCCCGCACCGAAACGCCCCTCACCCCGGCGGGCTCGCGCACCGCGAACGGCCGAGCCAGGACCGCGCCCACTTTTCAGTTCGCTCAGCAGCGCCGTCCGCCGGTACGGGGCGGCCGACCGCGCCGTGAGCTCGACCCGGTCGGGATCGTCGAGCACCGGCAAAGCGCCGTTGCTGAGCGCGGTCACCAGGGTCACGAGAGGGGAGAGTCGGTCGAGTCCGGTGAGCCTTGCCCTCGGCGACGGCCATGCCTTGTGCGGCGGCCTCATGTGCGGCTCGGCGAGCAGACGCGGAGCTCTGCCGCGGGGATCAGTCGTGGGGTTCGTCCCCGGCGGTGGCCTGTCGGCGGCCTCCCGCGGAGGCGGTCAATGCGTCCGCGACGGTCGCAGCATCCGCGTCCGCGATGTCCGCCGGATATTCGGGCAGCAGGTCGTCCCACACGGGCAGCCACGAACCGTACAACTGTGCCTGCCCCGCGGGCCGGGCGAAGAACCAGATATGCAGATGCGCCCCACCGTCCCCGATCCGGTACACATGGGCGCGCGAGATGTGCGGCAGGGCCTGCACGTGACGGACGATGTGCGTGGTCAACACGCCCAGCTCGGCTGCCAGCTCGGCTGCCAGCTCGTCCGGCAGGTCGGCCATGTCGTGATGGTCGAGCGGATGCAGCATGAGCACCAGTGGCACTCCGACGCCCTTGATCCGCGTGAGCCGCCAGTTGTCGTTGAACCAGATCCCCTCACCACGCTCGCGGCAGGCATCACAGTCCGACGGGTCCTCGCCGTGCCGTGCCGGCTCGGGCAGGACCGGCGGCCGCAGGGGCGAGACACGCAGTCCCCCCTCCTCGAACGGACTGATGTCCCAGCCGGTCATCCGTGCCAGCGGAAGCCGATGCTCGGCGTCCGAGGCCGCAAGTGCATGGTCGTAGAACTCATCAGGTCGCAAAGCCATGATGCGAAGACTAGTTCGACATCGACGTGATGGGGGCCGACGCGAAGTGCTCCGACCCCGGCCCAGGTTCATCCGGCGGTGCCCTGCGGCGGGCGTGCCATGGAAACCAGTGGGCGACGGCTACGGCGGTCACACCGTGCAGGACGGCGCTGATGATCGCTGCCGCGCCCACCCTTGATCCCCTTCTGCTCCCCGTCTGCGCGGGTGTTAGGGCATCGGAGGGAAGCTTTCGGCGATCAGCTTGTAGTTCTCGGGTGCGCCGGAGACCTTGAAGGGGAAGTCGAGCCCGCATGCCTTGAGCGTGGAGCCCCTGGTGAGGCCGTTCTGAATCGTCTGACTCCCAAGGGTTGTGCCGGTTTCATCTGTAACACGGACTTTCATGCCGATCTGTGTCTTGGCATTCGGCGGAGGCGTGCAGGGCTTGCCGATCGCAGGGCCGGTGTCGTCGATGGACAGATGGACTTGGACCGAGCCGCTGATGGCAAGCATGGCGGGAGAGGGTGTTGCGGTTTGCGCTACGCCTTCCGCGTCCTGCGCCGTGCCGGTGCGCCCCACCAGGCCGGCCATGCCCAGTGCCAGGCCACAGGCCCACAACGCTCTCATCTATCCCGCCCCTAATCCCACCCCTTGTGCCCGGCTCGCGGGCGATCCATCGCAGGTAGCGTGCGCCTTATGCAGTCCTCATGGAGGCGCGCCGATCACAGAAGATGAGCCAGAACCTGTTGAGGTGAGCACCGCACTGAGCGGTGGCCGAACCTTTCCGTTGCCTGGCCGCAGACGACAGCAGGTGGCAGCTAGGTCAGATCTTGTCCGTGATCTGATCGTCAACCTTGCCCCGGCCCCGCATTCCCGGACCGATCGTCGAGCGAGCAGGTCCGGCCATGGAGAAGCATCGGCAAGCGGCAGCTGCCGTCGGCGCGGAGCACGGAGCCGCTCGTACTCGCCAGGTGGCCAGGCCCGGAGGTGGCCCAGTCGACGCGTATGGAATTGGCCTGTGTGGCGGGTCAACCGCGCACTACCGTAGGCGTAATGAACACAAGATCTACTTCAGCGGACCGGCCCACGTCCGTGTCCTTGGCCGAGGCGCCGATGCGCCAGGCCCGTAACTCCGCAGCCTTTTGGATCGCGACCGGTCGATGCCGGGGACATGAGGTCATCCGACGCCGTGGGTTCGTCGCGGTCGACGGCGACGAACGTGCCGGCCTGCGGGTCCTGATCCAGGAGACCGACCTCGACCCGGGTGAACTGGCCGAGCTGAGCGAGCTGGTTCGCCGGGCCGCGGGTCCGGTGAACGTCGAGGATCCGTTCGGCTCGACCGACCTGAGTCACCTGGGCATGCGCAACTGGCAGATGCCGGTCATGCTGCGTACGCCCGGACCCGTCGGCGAACCGGTGCTCGACGTGTTCCGGGTACAGCGGCCCGAGGACCTTCAGGCGGCCGAGCAGATCGTGATCGAGGGCTTCGAGCTGGACGGATTCATGCCCTACCGCCCCGGCGAGTTGTTCCCGACAGCGCTGATGGAGCAGCCGGGCGTGGACGTGTTCGTCGCCTCGCACGACGGCGTGGCCGTGGGGGCTTGCGTCAGCGTCGTGGAGGACGGCGTCGGCAGCCACTACTGGGTCGCTACGTCGTCGGCCTTCCGGTCGCGTGGCGTGGGGCGGGCCGTCATGCTGGGCTCCCTCGCCCACCTGGCGGACCTGCCGCTCACCCTCACCGCTTCGAAGCTGGGCAGGCCGCTGTACGAGTCGCTGGGTTACACCGTCGCGGCGCCCTCGACTTGGTGGGCACTCCCGCTCCTGTGACACCGCCGAGGTGAAGTCCGCAGGCTCGCCGATCCCCGCAGGGCTGGACGCGCGTCGGCCCTGCGGAGGATCTCCGCCGAGGCCACGGTGTTCTTCTGGGCGATGACGAAACCTCAGGTCGCTGACCGGAGGCTTCGTCCAAGAGCGGATGACGGGAATCGGACCCGCGCCACAAGCTGGGGGATCATCCGGATCCCAGGCTCAGAAGTGGTGCTTGACCTGCGGGCATGGGCTTTCTCGGGGGAATCTCCGGATGCGCCCCGTGGGACCCTCCGTCGACCGCTCCGCACCGCTCCCAGCGGCACGTTGTGGCGTGGCTGCCAGCGGACTGTCGGAACTGTTGGAACTGGATGTGCCGCTGCCCGGGGGCTCTGGCCGGGAAGTGGCGTGCCCGGCCGGAGCCGTGGCCGATGGGGTGGGAGTCGAGGGTGGCGCCGGCGATGAGGACATCGCGGAACCAGCGGGGAGGACGAGGAGCTTGATGCAGTACATGCCGTCACCTGTCGCCGGTCAGTGGATGGCGAGCATGAACTCGCTGTTGATGACGCTGCCGTCTGCCTGGGTGACGACGGTGGTGGTCGTGTCGGCTGCGTTGCCGCACTGCGCGGTGGGCTTGGCCGAGAGGAGCACCGTCGCCCGTACCGTGGTGTCGATCCCCCGCAGCAGCGTGGCCACCGGGATCGAGCGGGTGACCTGGGGCCGTGGCACCGCGGTCGGCTTCACGCGGTAGAAGCCGGTCTCCGGGTGGGTGACCTCGGCGATGCCCGTCTGTCGGTCCACCGTGCCGTCGGATTTCACGCAGGCGGCTGCTTGGGCGTAGGGCGTAGGGTGCCTGGGTGGCGATGGGCTTGGTCAGCGCGACGCAGGCCATCACGGACGTCGCCGCGAGGACGGTCGCGCCGCCTGTCCACAGGGCGAGGCGTACACGGTTCTGGACATGCGAAGCTCCTGTAGCAGAGATCTGCTGTTCCGGCTCGGCGCCCTCGGGGGCAGTCGGCTCGCCGCCGGGCTGCGAGGAGGAGAGGGAACGGGCAGAACCGGCCGCCCGCTGCCACTCGGTGGGCGGACCGGTGATGAGACTTCTTGAAATCGGCCAGAGCTGCTTCTCTTCCTCACTTGTTCCGGTTTTGGGTGATGTGGCGAGAGTGGGGAGTATAAGTACCTGTTTCTGACAGCTCTCTGATCTTGTCCGACCCTTCGGTTAGGGTGACGTGACAGTTCGGAGGGGGAGAAAGATGAAGTGGCATGCGCTGCGAGCGGTGGCCATGTTGGGTCTGTCAGGGGTACTCATCACGGGATGCAGCGATTCCGAAGGCGTGAATCGCTCGGACCAGCCCTCGGCCTCCCCCTCGCCGTCGAGTGAGCCGGTCTCGACGAAGGCGCAGGCCGCCGAGAAGGTGAAGCTCGCCGTTGAGGAGCGCGTCTCGGCGGATGAACGGCAGTTCGGTTCGGGGACGAACTCTCCCTGCTCGACGTCGTCACCTCAGATGTTCACCGCGAAGTGCAAGGCAGCAGCCGATGCCACATCCGATGCTGCCGGCCTGGCCTTGAGCGAGATCAATGGGCGCCAAGGTTTCGCGACGCTCGATTCCGTTGCTCGGAAGCTCCAAGCTGCAGTTCGTACTTACGAATCCCTGGGATGCGCCACGGGGCCGACGGCAGCGGACACGCGTGAGGCGTGTCTGGAGCCGGCTGCTGTCATCGCGCAGGGGTTTGCGGACTTGCGGAGCGGGGCCAATTTGGGTCTGGCCGGTAAGTAGCCCTGGCGGAGAAGGGCCGCCGACCGCCGGCGGCCCCTGGTGATTGGTGAGGGCCAGGCGTTGACGCCCTCGGCGTGGGTTCGTGAGACCAGTCCATCGATCTGGCCGTGGTTGAACAGGCTGATCACGGGGTCCTCCGCAGCGGGATGACGTCCGGGCTGCGGACGGGCATGGCGGGGCGGGCGGCTTCGGGGGTGGCCAGCAGGGCGACGATGGTGACGGGCTGCTGGTAGTGCGGGCAGTTCCGTGGCACGGCGGGCTCCAGCGGGTCCCGTTCGGGGGGCACTTGGCGGGATCCTCCCGGTCGGTGGGCTGGTTTCGGCGGCGGTGGCAGTGCGGGCAGCGGCGGCAGTGGTGAGGGTGGACTCTCGCCGAGGCGGCGGGCTCGTTCTTCGTCACGGGCCAGGCCGCGGCGGCGGTCGGCGTCGCGGCGGCAGGTGGGAGAGCAGTAGACCTGGCGGCTGGTGGTGCTGGCCGTGGTGAACGTGGTCCGGCAGACCAGGCAGTGCCGTGCCAACTCGCCGTGCTCGAGAGCTTCTGGACGTAGATCGCCCCGCAGTTCGACGTCAACCACGACGGGCAGATCACACCGCTGGAGTGGCGCTCCGGTATGCGCAACGCTTTCGTAGCGGATCCGGATCTGCACGCGAGGGGTTTCAAGCCGCTGGCCGAGGCGCAGTTCGCGATCTGTGACCGTGACGGCGACGGGCGTATCCAGGCCAACGAGTTCGTCGGGTTCCACAAGGCGTACGGCGCCTCCCTGACCGACGCCCTGCTCTCCTTCGAGAAGTTGGACCGCAACAACGACGGCTGGCTGAGCCTGGACGGGCTCCTGATGGCGCACTTCGAGTACTGCACGAGCGAGGACCCGGACGCACCGGGGAACCGGCTGTACGGGAACATCTGGCAGGACGACATCTGGCAGGGCAGCAAAGTCGTCCTCTGAACCCTTCACCATGGACGGCGACAACGCGGCGGCCGCGCACCCCCCTCGTCCCGTATCCCATACGACGACGTACGCGCCGTGCTCACCGACCCCCGGCTGAGCAAGGACACCGAGAGGGCGGGACCGCTCTTCACGCGGCAGCAGCCCGACGGCGCGGGCGGTGGCGCCGACGCCTCAGGCCGGCTGTCCGCGCGCCCCGGATCCGCTCCGCTGGCCGCACTGCGGGACGACCCGAACCGATTCCCCGACCCCGACCGCCTCGACATCCACCGCCGAACGGCAGGCCACCTCGCCTTCGGCCACGGCATCCACCACTGCCTGGGCGCCCCGCTCGTGCGCCTGGAGGGCGAGACCGCCCTCGCTGTCCTCCTGCGCAGATTCCCGCGCATGCGCCTGGCCGTGGCCCCCACGGAGCTGCGCCGGCGCAACAGCACCTTCATCTACGGCCTCGAAACGCTTCCCGTCCACCTGGCCCTGGCCTCGGGGAGCGGGGGCACAGCCACGACCCGGAGCCTCTGCCCTGCCCGGGGCGACACCGCCGCTGTACGTCGGCAGGCTGGGTGATGGTCGGGCGGCGCTCGCAGTCGTCCGGCGGGGCCGGGCCGCGCTAGGCCAGGCGGGCCTACGAGGTCGTGGCAGGGAGGCAGCCCTGCCTAGCCTGTCGGGAGGCGGCCGAGTGAGCGGGGTGGCCGTCGCCGGCCTTCGGCTGCCGGCGTTCGGTGAATCACGTCCCAGGAGGCCGCTTGTGGCGCTGTGGATGCTCAACCACCTGAGTACGTTCGTGCTGACCCTGATCATGGTCGGTGGGATCGTGCTCGTCGCCGTCGTGGGCAGCGCGCTCGCGTGCCGTCGGTTCCCCCGCCTGGCCGAGGGCGAGCACAACGAGATGGTCGGTGTCGTACTGGGCATGTTCGGCGCGATCTACGGGATCATCCTCGCGTTCGTGGTCGTCACCCTGTGGACGCAGCTGGACCACACCCAGACCGTGGTCTCCCAGGAAGCCACGGACCTCTCCCCGGTCGTCCGCGTCACCCGGTCCTTCCCGCCCGCGGAGCGGGCCCGGATCGACAAGGCGGTGGGTGAGTACGTGCACGCCGTGGTCGAGGTGCAGTGGCCGAGGATGCGCGACGGCCGGCCGAGCTTCGCCGCCACGTCCGAGCAGTTCGGGGCGGTGTACGAGGCGCTGGAGGCCTACGATCCGGCCACGGCGCGTGACGAGACCTTCTACGGGGAGGCCGTCGGCCGCCTCGACGACGCGGCCGCCATGCGGCGGGAACGGATCAACATCGCCACGAACGAGCTTCCGGTGCTGCTCCAGGTCCTGGTCTACGGCGGCGCGCTGGTCATCGTCCCGCTGACCTTCCTCTACGGCCTGCGCAATCCGAAGATGCAGTTCCTCTTCGTGGCGAGCGTCGCCGGCCTGATCGGCTTCAGCCTGCTCCTGGTCCTGGTGCTCGACCGGCCCTTCGCGGGCGACCTCACCGTGACCCCGCAGCCGTTCAAGGAGTCGACACTGTCCCGGTTCTGGCCCCAGGGGGCGCTCGGCGCACCGTGATGACGGCTGACGGATGACGCCGTCAGCCGTTTTCACGCCCCGCCCGGCCGGGCGGCCTCTCACCGCGCGGCCCTCGCCGTTCCCGCGTTCCTCGCCGCCTGCCGACCGCTGGTCACCGTGGTGACCACCCACACGGTGGCGGAGAGCCGCAGCAGCGCCGAGGCCGATGTCCGACCGAGGGAGCGGAGCCGGTGATCGAGGGGTTCATCGCCCCGCAGGTCCGGGCATGCGGAGCACGGCCACGCCGTGGACGCGACCGGCGGCGACGTCGTCCAGGGCCGTGTCGGCGTCGGCGAAGTCGTAGGGGGAGAGCGTCGGCCGCAGTCTGTGCTGGGCGGCGGAGGCCAGGAAGGCGCGTCCGTCCTCGCGGGTGTTGGCGGTGACGCTGCGGACGGTCCGTTCCCGGAAGAGGTGCCTCTGGTAGTCCAGCGGCGGGATGTCGGACAGGTGGATGCCCGCGATGGCGAGCGTTCCACCGCTGCCCAGTGCTTCCAGGGCCACCGGGACGAGGGAGCCCACGGGGGCGAAGAGGATCGCGGAGTCCAGTGGCTCGGGCGGCCCTGTCCGGGCGTCGCGTGCAGAGGCGGCGCCGAGCTCCAGGGCCAGGGCCTGGGCGGCGGGGGAGCGGGTGAGGACGTGGACGGTGGCGCCCTCGGCGAGGGCGAGCTGCGCGGTGAGGTGGCCGGAGGCGCCGAACCCGTAGATACCGAGCCGGCCCTCGGCGGGGAGGTCCGCCCGGCGCAGGGCCCGGTAGCCGATGATCCCGGCACAGAGCAGGGGCGCCAGCTCCTCGGCGGGGTATCCGGCGGGCATCTCGTAGGCGTAGTCCGCGGGGACGGTCGCGTACGCGGCGTAGCCCCCGTCCGCGTCCCAGCCGGTGTGGACCGACGAGAGGCACAGGTTCTCCCGGCCGCTCGTGCAGTACGGGCAGGCCCCGCACGTACCCCGGAGCCACGGGATGCCGACCAGGGCACCGGCCCCGGGCGGCCCGGTGACGTCACGGCCCATGGCCACGACCTCGCCGACGGCCTCGTGACCGGGCACGACCCGCTCACGGTGCGGCAGCAGGTCGTGATCGCGGACGTGTAGATCCGTACGACACACACCGCAGGCCCGGACGCGGACCAGCAGCTCGCCCGGCGCCGGGGCCGGTACGGGCAGTTCCGCGCGCTCCACGCTCCCCGGGCGGTCGGCGGAGACGACCCAGGCCGCCATCGTGTCCGGAAGCGAGGTGTCCATGGCATCTCCTCGGCTCAGTCATGGGATCGGCTGTGAGATCGGCCGTGGCACGTCAGCCGTCCGGGGGCTCGGTGACGGACACCCGGGCGGAGCGGAGCAGGCGGGTTCCCACCTCGTAGCCGGGGCGCGGGACGGCCGCGCAGACCGGTGCGTCGACGGCGTCCGAGATCTGATGGCCGACGGCTTCGTGGCGGGCCCGGGTCGAAGGGCTTGCCCGGTTCGCCCGTGTGCTCCAGGTCGAGGCCCATGAGCGCCTCCTCCAGGGCCTCCGCCACGGCCCACGGCCCAACGGGCCGCCGTCGTCCTCGCCGAGGCCGTGGACCCGGTCGGTGGCGACGACGGCGGCGGCCGGGAGTCATGCCCAGACGGTGCGCAGTCTGTCGTGGTGGGCGGCGAGCCAGGTGGCGAAGTCCTGGAGGGCCGGGTTGAGGTCGCGTACGGCGATGAGGTCCCGGGCCGCGGTGAAGCGGTGCTCGCACTCCGCGTAGTACTGGAACATGTTGCCCGACTCGGCGGTTCCGGGGCCGCCCTGTGCGCGCCACTCGTCCGGGGTGAGGGGCCGGTACCGTACGGGTTCGCCGAGGGACAGGGCGAGGGCCGCGGCCATGTCGGCGACCTTGAGGTGCTCGCCGGCGATGCTGATCGTGGCGGCGATGAGGTCGGCTCCGCGCCTGAGGACGGCCAGGGCGGTCTTGCCGATGTCGTCGACCGCAATGCCGGCGAGCCGGCTCTCGCCCATGGGGTACGTGAGCTGGAAGGCGCCGTCCGGGCCGCGCTGCGGGGCGAAGGGGCCGAGGAGGTTCTCCCAGTAGAAGGTGGTGCGCAGGAAGGTGGTCGGCACCGCCTCGTCGGTGAAGTAGTGGTCGGCTTCCGCCTTGCCGTCGAAGTGCGGCACCTTGTAATGCTCCTGGAGGGTCGGCATGCGCTCGTCGTCGAGCGGGACGCACTCCCGGGTGTCCTCCAAGGTGGACCAGATCGCGTGCTGCACGCCCGCGTGCGAGGCGGCCCGGGCGAGCGCCTGGGCTTGGGCCTTCTCCCGTTCGGCGGACAGGTGCTCCCAGAAGTTGGTGACGAGGAAAGCGCCGTAGGCGTGCTCGAAGGCCGCGGCGAGGCTGGGCGGATCGTCCATGTCGGCCCGGACGATGTCATCGACGCCGAGGCGTTTCAGTTCCCGGGCGGGTTCCCCGTCGGGGTGGCGGGTGACGGCTCGTACCGTGAACTCGCCTTCACGGTCGGCGAGGATGGCCCGCACGAGTCCGCCGCCCTGCCGACCGGTCGCTCCGATCACCGTGATGATCTTCTTCTCCGTCATGGCTCGATCGCCTCGCACCTCGGACACGTGGTTCAGCCGCTGTCGGTTCAACCGCTGTCGTCCCGCTTGCCGTTCGCCTGCCTGCCCGTGTCCTCTTGCTTGCCCTCGTCCTCTTACTTGTCCTCGTCGACGATCTCGGCGTCGACGACGTCCTCCTCGCCGCCCGCTCCGCCGCCGGCCGTGGGCCCGGCGCCCTCTCCGGCCTCCCGGTGCCGGGCGTACATCGCGGTGCCGATCCGCTGCGCGACCGTGGTCAGCCGGTCGACGGCCGTGCGGATCTCGGCGGTGTCCTCGCCCTTGAGCTTCTCCTTCAGCTCGCCGAGCGCGGCCTCGACCTCGCTCTTGACGTCACCGGGGACCTTGTCCTCGTTGTCCCTGAGCAGCTTCTCGGTCTGGTAGACGAGCTGCTCACCCTGGTTGCGGGTCTCGGCGGCCTCGCGGCGGCGCCGGTCCTCCTCGGCGTGGGCTTCGGCGTCGCGCATCATCCGCTCGATGTCGTCCTTCGGCAGCGAGGAGCCGCCGGTGACGGTCATCTTCTGTTCCTTGCCCGTGCCCAGGTCCTTCGCGGTCACGTGCATGATGCCGTTGGCGTCGATGTCGAAGGCGACCTCGATCTGCGGGACGTCACGCGGGGCCGGCGGCAGACCGGTCAGCTCGAACATGCCGAGCTTCTTGTTGTACGCCGCGATCTCGCGCTCGCCCTGGTAGACCTGGATCTGCACGGACGGCTGGTTGTCCTCGGCCGTCGTGAAGATCTCGGACCGCTTGGTCGGGATCGTGGTGTTGCGCTCGATGAGCTTGGTCATGATGCCGCCCTTGGTCTCGATGCCGAGGGACAGCGGGGTCACGTCGAGGAGCAGGACGTCCTTGACCTCGCCCTTGAGGACACCGGCCTGGAGCGCGGCGCCGATGGCGACGACCTCGTCCGGGTTCACGCCCTTGTGCGGGTCCTTGCCGGTGAGTGCCCGCACCAGACCGGTCACCGCCGGCATCCGGGTCGACCCGCCGACCAGGATCACGTGATCGACGTCCGCGACCCTGATCCTCGCGTCGTCGACCGCCTGGTGGAAGGGGCTCTTGCAGCGTTCGAGCAGGTCTTCGGTCATCTTCTCGAACTGCGCGCGGGTGAGCTTCTCCTCCAGGTGCAGCGGGCCCTCGGCGGAGGCCGTGACGTAGGGCAGGTTGATCGTGGTCTCCGTGGCCGACGACAGCTCGATCTTCGCCTTCTCCGCGGCCTCGCGCAGCCGCTGAACCGCCATCTTGTCCCTGGACAGGTCGACGCCGTACCCGTTCTTGAACTGCTTGACCAGGTGGTCGACGATCCGCTGGTCCCAGTCGTCACCACCGAGATGCGTGTCGCCGTTCGTGGCCTTCACTTCGACGACGCCGTCGCCGATCTCCAGGAGGGACACGTCGAAGGTGCCGCCACCGAGGTCGAAGACGAGGACCGTCTGGTCGTCCTTGTCGAGGCCGTACGCGAGCGCGGCCGCGGTCGGCTCGTTCACGATGCGCAGGACGTTGAGACCCGCGATCTCACCCGCCTCCTTCGTGGCGGTCCGCTGCGAGTCGTCGAAGTACGCGGGCACCGTGACCACCGCGTCCGTGACGTCCTCGCCCAGATAGTCCCCGGCGTCCCGCTTCAGCTTCTGCAGTACGCGCGCGGAGATCTCCTGCGCGGTGTACCGCTTGCCGTCGACCTCGCCGCTCCCGGGGAACCGCCAGTCCGCCTCCCCCATGTGCCGCTTGACCGACCGCACGGTGCGATCCACGTTCGTCACCGCCTGCCGCTTGGCCAGCTCACCGACAAGCACGTCACCGCCCTTGGCGAAGGCGACCACAGACGGTGTGGTCCGCGCACCCTCCGCGTTCGTGACGACCGTCGGCTCCCCGCCCTCCAGTACGGAGACCACCGAGTTCGTCGTTCCCAGATCGATACCGACCGACCGAGCCATCGTCGGCCTCCCAACCATCACCGAGGCACGCCCGGCGCCGAGCGCTCCACCTCTCGGCGTCTACCCCGGCACGCCCGGCACATGCCATCGGGAAATGTCCCGCCGCTCGTTTGTTTGAAGGTTCGCTGTGGACTACTCGCCAGCTTGAGGGAAGCGTCGGGGAACCGACGGGAGGCCCGGAACCCGGGTGCTTCAGCCTGATCGGGCCGGCTCTGGCTCCCGGTCTTCTCTTGTGTGTCTGTGGACAGCAGGTCGTCGCACCGGCTGACCCGCCCCATCCGCCCTGCCGGCGGAGGTGCTGGAGCTGGGCGGTCCCTCGCGTTGGCGACGGGCCCTTGCCGCCGACCGTACGCGGGGTCGGGACGAGGATGCGGCTGGCTTTCGTGCCGGTGCCGGTGCCGGCACCGGTCCGGAGGTTTCACCGCTGATGCGGACAGGGCGGGCGCTGGAGCTGTGGCCGATGTGGGTGCCGCCGCAGAGCTCGCGGGAGAAGTCGCCGATGTCGACGATACGGACGTGGTCGCCGTACCTCATGCCGTACTTCTCGCCGAACAGGGCGATCGCACCGGCGGCCTCGGCGCGCGAGGCGTGCCAGACACGTACCTCGGGGGCGGCGAGGAGGTGGCCGTCGCGGCGAGCACCGTCTGATCGGCTACGCCCGCCTGGCGACCGAACCGCAGCGGGCCGCCACCGTCGTCTTCGCCCTGCACCCGGCCGAGTGGATTCCGATCGGCGACATGGAGCCCGAAAGCCGGCCACCTACTGCCTGGCCTGGCGCGGACCGCTGACAGACAGGGTGATCCGGGGCACCCGAGACAGGCTTCCGGCGCTGTCTGGTGATCCCGGTATCGCCGGGTTCGCACGCGGCATCCACTCCCTCGCGATCGTGTGTCATGCAGGGGAACGGGTGTCCGGGCGGCAACCGGACAGTGTCCGACGGGGTTCTCGCCATCGTTCACCGACCGACTGCGGACCGGGGGCGTGACCGGCTGCACTGGTCCAGGGCGCTGGGTAAACGCGCGGGACGGGAAGCGGGCAGGAGTGGGTTGCGCGTGATGACGATCAACGTGGCGGTGCTGCTCGCGGTCATCGTGGTGATGAGGCTGCGCCGCAGAACCCAGGCCAGGAGCCGTCGCGAGGAGCGCGATACCGCGTTTCTCGTCCTGGCCCTGGGAATCCTGATCGCGCCGACTCCGGTGGGCCAGGGCATCTTCAACGGCATCGGCCAGCTGGTTCACGGCATCTCGCAGGCCGGATCGTGAGTGCGCGGTCCGGTCCGGGCGGCCGCCGTCCTCGTACCGCATCCGCGTCTCGCCGCCGGCCGGCCCGGCGCCCGTCCAGGCGCGGTGTGCCAACCCGCCGCCGGCGGGGGGCTTTGGGCTGGGACCGGGTCGGGCTGTTCCTTCTGCTCTTTGCGGTGGTGTGGAGTCTGGTCGCCGGTGCCCTTCGATGGCTGGCCGCACATCCCTGGGTGCTGATCGTGCTCCTTCTGGCCGTCGCGACTGCCGGTGGGGCATGGGTGCATCGGAAGCAGGAGGCCGCCCGTCGGAACCAAGCGCGGGACCAAGGGCTGCGTTACGCGCTGCCGCAGATCGATGCCCTGCATCACCGGCAGTTCGAGGAAGCCGTACGGGATCTGATGCGCCGCGACGGCTGCCCCAGGACGACCCGGGTCGGCGGGGCCGGTGACAACGGCGCCGACGTGAAGGCAACCGATCCCTTCGGTCGTCTGTGGGTCATCCAGTGCAAGCACCGTAAGGCCGGCCTGGCGGGCGCTGCGGTCGGGACTCCGGACCTGCATGTTCTCAACGGGACCGGACGGCCCGTCCACCACGGCGATGTCGTCGTACTGGTCACCAACGGCCGTTTCACGAGCAAGGCCGTCGCTTTCGCCCACTCCCAGCGGCTTCACCTGGTGGACCGCGAGCTCCTCGCCCAGTGGGCCGCCGGCTCCACGCCACTCTGGGAGCTGCTGGGCACGGTCCCTTCTCCGCGCCGTCGTACCTTCGGCTCCTGACCGCAGCTGTCAGCACACCGTCCAGACAGCCGTCGGCGGTCGGCGATGTCGTCGGAGACAATGCGTCGACGACGGCGCGCAGTCCCTCCCGCTGGCCGTGGACCGCGGGGCCCCGGGCGGGCCCACGCCTCTGGACGGCACGGGCGAGGAGCCGCTCCTCGCCACCGGCTTCGACCACACGGACATCGTGTCCTTCGGCGTACGGGGAGTCCCCACCGCCTACGCCGGCTGGTCCGGCGTCGCCTACGCCTCCCGCTCCCGTTCCCGCTCCCGTTCCCGCTCCCGCGAGCGAAGCCCCACCGACGAGTTGGCCATCTGCGAGCTGACCGTCCAGGCCCTGTGGTGCTTCACCCAGTACTTGGACTATCCGGACAGCCCCTACGAGCGCTTTCCCCCAGTGGCGTCGCCTCCAGGAACCGCCCGAGCCCGACATCGTTCCCGAGCTCGCAGGAGCAGCCACCCACGCACGTGCGGTCGTCGACAAGACCGGGTGCACGCTCTTCACCGCGGAGGCCACCGGATATGTGGTGGGGCGACTCACTGCGCACTCGGGGGCCCCGATGCTGGAATAGCCCCATGGCCGACACGCTGTACGACACCGACCTGATCATCATCGGCGGCGGCCCGGCCGGCTGCGCCGCCGCCCGCATGGCCGCCAGCGTCGGCATGCGCTCGATCCTGATCGAGCCGGACCGGCTGTGCCGCAACCTCTACCGGATCCCGGCCCTGAACAACGTCCTCGGCGGCTACACCAGCGGTCCCGAGCTGGCCGACTCCATCGTCGCGGAGCTGAAGAGCACGGAGCTGTGCCGTCTCGAACTCGGTCGACGCGTCACCGATCTCCACGCCGACGAGGCCAGGGTGACCGTCACGCTCGACACCGGCGCCCGTCTCACTGCCCCGTACGCCATCATCGCCACGGGTGTCGGCCCCCTCCAGCCCGGCGACGTCGCCTGGATCACCGCTCCCGACGGCCTGACCCTGCCCCCGCTCTGGCAGGCCGACGCGGACGCCGCCGAAGGCCGTACCCTCCTCGTCCTCGGCGGCGACCGCCTGATCGGCACCTTCCTGCGCGCCCACCCGACCACCGACACGCGCCTGCTCGTGGCGTACCCGGCGGCGGACGCGTACAAGATCGAGGAGATCCGCGAGGATCCCCGAGTCGTACTCCTCCCCGTCGAACACCTGACGCTGAGCCCGGCAGAAGGCGCCTCGGTGTCGGCGGAAGCAACGGGCCGGGACGGCGTACGGCAGACGATCACTGCGGACGCCGCCTACCTCAGCATCGGGAACGCGCCCACCGCCCCGTCCGGCGACCTGACCCGGGGCGCGGACGGATACTGCCCGCCCGCCGACCAGCACCCCCGCGTCATCGTGGCCGGCGACCTCCGTTCCGCCCGCTTCCAACGGATCATGACTGCCCTGGGTTCCGGCAGCGAAGCCGCACTGCACGCCTACTACGCGGCCAGGGAACTACTCACCAAGGGCTGAGACCACGTCGGCGTGATCCGACGGCGACGGCGCTCGGGAGGAAAGCTCGGTGACCGGTGAGGCGGAGGTGGCGGTCGCCGCTGCCGCCGTCGTTCAGGACAGGCGCGTCCTGCTCGTGCTCGGACAGCGGATTCACCCCATGACGGGCCGGGAGAACCACTCCCTCGCATGCCGACCCGGCGGCGGTGAGACGGTCATCATGAGTGATGATGAAGTGCGGTCGATCTGACCTGGGCCCCGCACGGTGAGATCCAGCAGTATGTGCCGTACGGGCTGTTCGAGCCAGTGCAGGACTACCTCGACGCGGCTCTGCGTTCGTCAACTCCGTCGGGGCAACGCCTTTGAGGGCCGTATCTGGTCGAACAGAAGGACAAGACCGACCAGCGGGGGTGTCCCTATGTCTTTGGGCAAGGGGAATGGGGGCACGTCGGGGTAGGGAGCCGGGCAGCATGGTGGGGTGGCTGATCTGCTGTGGGATGACGTGAGTGCTTTCTTCGACCCGGACTCGATGGGATCGTTGCCGGACGTGCGTGTCCCGGATGTCTCGGTGGAGGGCTGGCAGGCGGTCCTCGACCTTGTCGCGGAGAAGGGCTGGAAGTGCCAGTACTCGGAGGGAGAGACGGTACTTCCGGTGCCCCGGGCGGAGGTCGTGCTGTCCCGTCCGGTGGATGCCGAGTGCCCGAACCTGCGGGTCTGGCCGACGGCTGATGTGCTGGCGATCTTCCGCTTCCTCGACGACGAGGTCGTCGACTTCGACGTCGATCTGCGGGAGTTGCAGGGGCAGGAACGACTCGATGTGTTGTGCGGCTTTCTCCGGGAGATCGGGCGGCGGTTGGGCCGACCGGTGCTGATGGACGGGGAGGGTGCCTATGGCCATCCGATCCTCGGCTTCGATGTCGGGACTGATCGAGTCGTCCTTCTCATGGAGCCGTAGGCCGGGCGGCTGAGCCCGATTGTCGGGCCTCCCGCAGTTCTTCGATGAGCCGCTCGACCATCTGCGGTGCCTTCGGCCGCAGCAGGGTGACCAGCCGGTGCCTGTCGGCCTTGCATGTCTGGGGCGGGGATCCGAACCGTTCCGGCAGGGTGAGGACGGCCGGGTGCTGCAGCCTCAGCCCCAGGACCCTTTCCAGTGGCAGGTGGATCTGGGGCAGCAGGTCGTGCAGCTGGTTGGCGACCCGGGTCGCTTCCCCTACGAGGTTGTCGTCGAAACCGACGATCATCTCCAGTTCGGCCGGGGGAGTCATGCCGGACCGGAAGGCCGGGCCCCATTGCGAGCCACAAAAAAGTAACAGGGGTGGTAGTCGGCCCGGTGCGCGGATGTGCCCCGCTCAGGACGAGTCGCGGGCTCCGCGGGGAATCGCGAAGTCCGTCAGGAGCGCCTCGCCGGGGCGGAGGTCTGTCCAGGTGCCGGACCAGGTAAGGACGGCGATCGCAGAGGTCGGGAACTTGGTCCGTACACGGTCCAGGGCGTCCCCGACCGCCTTGGCCGCGAGCAGCAGGATCAGCTCCTCGAGGCCCGGGTTGTGCCCGACCAGGAGCAAGGCCGCGACTTCGTCGGGTACGTCGTGGAGGACATCGAGCAGTTCTGGGGCGTCCGCCCCGTACAGCCGCGGGTCGTGGCGGGTCGGCACGGGTCTGTCCAGCTCCGTGGCGGTCAGCTCCCAGGTCTGGCGGGCGCGCCGGGCCGGGGAGCACAGGGTGAGGTCGGGCAGTAGGCCGTTCTCCGCCAGGAAGCTCCCGGCGGCCGGGGCGTCGCGCAGCCCGCGCGGGCCGAGGGGACGGTCCTGGTCGGCGACGCCCTCCGGCCAGGCGCTCTTGGCGTGCCGCAGGACGAACAGCCGGCGCGGTCGGCCGTGGGCGGATCCGGCGGGCTCAGGAGTCTCGGTGGATCCGGCGGGTTCGGGAGTCCCGGTGGAGGGCGGCACATCCTTGAGCGTAAGGGGTGGGTCGCCGAACGGCCATGGACGCTACGGGTACGTCCGCACGTCGTCGTTGTAGTCGCGGGCCCGGTCCCGTACGACCTCGGGCAGTGTGCCCGTCGCCAGATCCGCGAGGGTCGTGCTTTCCAGGACCTGGCGCAGACTCGTCCGCACGGCACGCCACACATCCGGCAGGGGCGCGGCCGCACCCTGGTACTCAAGACCCGTCAACCTCAGGTCCCGCACGCTGACGAGCGGTCCGTCCATCGCGCGGATGACGTCGGCGAGGGTGATCTCCGCGGGCGGCCGGGTGAGGGAGTACCCACCGTCGGGGCCGCGCACGCTGCGCACCAGACGTGCCTGCCGCAAGTCGCTCAGTACGACGAAGAGAAAGCGGCCGGGGATGTCCTGGCGTCCGGCGATGTCCTCGGCCTTGAGGGGTCGGGCGGGGGAGCAGGCCAACTCGGCCATGGCCCGGATGGCGTAGTCGGTTCGTGCTGAGATCCTCACGGACTCAATGTCTCACGAGTGGCGGGAACCTGACCTGAGGCGGTGCTCGCAGGCCGTCAACACCACTCCGGCGCGTCGGTGTTGACCGGAAGCGGCATTGTCACTGCACTTTGTTCATCGACATAGTGAACATTGGCCGTGCAGTGCACACCCCTGGTCGGAGGTTTCCGTGGTGTCCGTGGTACCTGTCGTGTCCTCGCCGTCCGCCGGGTCCGCCCGTCCTCGACCGACCGTGGCAGTCGTCGGCGCGGGCGCGGCCGGTGCGCTCGTCGCCGTCCAGCTGTGCGAAGGGGCGGCCCGACGCCGCATCCCGCTCGATCTGATCCTCGTCGACCCCGCGCCGGAGGCGGGCCGGGGCACCGCGTACGCCACCGAGGTTCCCGAGCACCGGCTCAACGTGCCCGTCGGCGGCATGAGCTGCTACCCGGACGACCCGGGTCACTTCCGGCGCTGGCTCTGCCGACACGGCGAACCCACCGTCACCGCGGCGGACTTCGCCTCCCGGTACCGCTACGGCTCGTATCTCGCCGACACGCTCGGCCGGGCCATCATCACGGCGCACGGCACGGTCTCCGTGCGGCGGTTGCGCACCAGGGCGACGGGGTGCGCCGACGCGGCCGGGGGACGTCTGGAGCTCAAGCTCGCCGACGGTGGCACGGTGACGGCGGACAGCGTGGTCCTCGCCACCGGGCCCGCGGCGGGCCGGTCCGGCTGGGCCCCGGCCGAGCTGGTCGCCTCCGACCGGTTCGTCCCCCGCCCCTGGAGGCCGGGCGCGCTCGACGCCGTCGGCGAGTCGGACGACATCCTCCTCGTCGGCACCGGTCTCACCGCCGTCGATCTCGCGCTCGTCCTCGACCGCCCCGGCCGCACGGTGCACGCCGTGTCCCGCAGCGGGCTGCTTCCCCAGCCGCACGCGGTCGCCCCGCTGCCCCCCGTACCGCCGCCGCCGGGCCTCGCCGCCCTCCCGTTCCACCGCCTCCGCAGGGAGTTGAGGCGGCACTTCGCCGCCACGCGCCGCGCCCACGGCGACTGGCGGCCCGCATTCGACGGGCTGCGGCCCGAGATCGTACGGCTCTGGCAGGGCCTCACCGACGACGAGCGGGCGGAGTTCCTCGGCCGTGACGCCACTCCGTGGAACGTGCACCGGCATCGCATGGCACCCTCCACCGCCGAGACCATCGCCCGGGCGCGCGCCGCCCGCAGGCTCCGCGTCCACGCCGGCCGGGTCGCCTCCGCGGCACCACAAGAGGACGGCGGCCTGATCGTCACCCTCGCCGACGGCCGTGAGCTGCGCGCGGCATGGGTGGTGGACTGTACGGGGCCGGGGCTGAGGGCCGACGCCGGCGGCGACCCGTTGTGGAGCGGGCTGCTGTCCGACGGTCTCGCCGTACCCGGACCGCTGGGCATCGGTGTCTCCACCGACGGCGGCAGGCTGTTCGACGCCCGAGGACGCCTGGAGCGGCCGCTGTTCACCCTAGGCGCGCCGCGCCGAGGCGAGCTGTGGGAGACGACCGCGATCCCCGAGATCCGTAACCAGGCCAAGGAGGTCGCCGAGGCCGTACTCACCCCGCTCACCAGCACCCCCCGGTCGGCACGCCGCCGGCCCACCGACCAGTTCGGGCTACCGCTGTCCACCCATGCCGCAGCCGCGGCGTCCTTCCGCTGCGGGCTCGCCCGGGTGATCACCGTACGGGCGAAGGCGGCCGAGTCGTTCGCGCGCGCCACCGAACTGGACCCCGGGTTCGCGCTCGGGCACGCCGCACTCGCCCTGCTCGGTCACGAATGCGGAGCGGACGTCGATGTCGCCCGGGAGCTCGCGGACGCCCAGCGCAGCGTACGGGAGCGCGGCGACGAGCGGGAGCGGTCGTTCGTCGACGTCGTCACGCGCCGCATCAGGGGGCACGAAGCCCACGCAGGCGTCGCGCGCGAGGGAACGGGCGACGGCGACGCGGCGCTCGTCGACCACCTCGACCGCTTCCCCGCCGACGCGTTCGCGCTCGGCATCGCCGTCCCCACCATCGCCTTCTCCGGCGTCACGGATCTCGACGGCACACTGGCCCTCGGTCTGGTGGAGCGGACCGCGCCCGCCTACGAAGGGCACTGGTTCCACACCTCGCTCCTCTCCTTCGTCCGGCAGGAGCAAGGAAGGATCGAGGAGGCCGGCGAGCTCGCCCGTGCGGCGCTCGCCGCACAACCCGCCTCCGGCCACGCCGTGCACGCCCTCGCCCACGTCCACTACGAGTCCGGTGAGCACCACACCGGACGGGACTGGCTCGACGGCTGGATCGGCGGCCAGGGGCGGGGCGCCGTGCACCGGGCGCACTTCTCCTGGCACGTGGCGCTCCACGAACTGGCCCTCGACGACTCCGCAGCGGTACGCCGACGCTGGTTCGCCCAGCTCGCCCCGGGCCAGGTGAACGGGGTGAGGGCCCTCGTCGACTCCGGCTCCCTGCTGTGGCGGGCCCGCATGTCCCGGAACTGGACCGGCCGCGTCCCCGTCGACGGCGTGCTCGACGCGGTCGCCCGCGATCTCGTCGAACGTCCCTCGACCGCGTTCACGGCCCTGCACAGCGCCGTCGCCCTCGCCGCCGCCGGTGACCTCCCCGCGCTCCGCCGCCTGCGCACCCACGCGGCCGGCGCGGACCCGGTGCAGCGGGAGGTCGTCGTCCCGCTGTGCAGCGCGCTGGAAGCGGTCCTGGAGGAGGAGTGGACCACCGCGGTACGGGAACTGCGCGGACTGCTGCCCTCGCTGCGCCGCGTGGGAGGCAGCGCGGCACAGCGCGAGGTCGTCGAGGAGACCCTGCTGTACGCGCTGGTGGAGGCGGGCCACAGCGACACCGCCCGCCACCTCCTCGAACAACGCCTCGATCGCCGCGCGTCCCCGCTCGACCGGCGCAGGCTGGCCGGACTGAACCTCTGACGGACGGGAACGGGGAGTGGATCTCGTACTCCCCGCATCGAGCGACGGCGGCCATCGAGGCAGTGAAGAGGAGACCGCTGATGGTCCAGGGAGGCTGACCGCAGAGGGCGGTGTGCGTCTGTCGCCCGGTCCGGGTACCTGGACCGGGCGACGGGTTCCGCGAGAGCCTCCGTCTTTCCGGCCCACCGGCCACAGAGCTCCTCGTCAGCCCGGCCGGAGGTTCGGTCCCGAGACCGCGGAGCGCGCGAGCGACATCGCCCAGATCGGCACGAGCTCGTCAGCGGGAAGCAGGGTGGTTCCAGTGCGGGCCTGCGCGCGCCGTCGAAGGCCTCCTCGCCTGCCCGCGTCGCGTACTCGGTGAGAAAGCGACCCCTCCGTCCCGGGCCGTGTCCATCGACGCGAACACTCGCTCGTGCGTCGATCGCTGCGACGCTGCGGCACCGGGTCACCCGCGTCTCCTCGGCGTACGCGCCCTCCGTACGAGCTGGCGCGTTCATGCGCGGACCCCGCGCAACTGGGCGCCCTCCACCGATCGAGTGAACCTTCGATTACCTAAAGGAGCAATTAGGTAACTTAGAGTCACCAAGCTTGCCCCGGTTCGGCGGGAGACGAAGATGACAGACCTGTTCCGCTACATCGAGCACGACTTCGCAGTGCCGGCGCGGACCGACGCGATCGACGCCACGAACCAGTCCGCGTTCCAGGAGGCCTTGGAAGACGCCGCGGGCGGGGGAGGGGAGCAGGCCGTCGGTGGGGGACAGACGTCGCCGGGCGAGCAGGTGCGGCTTCTCGCCAGACAGTTCCTGGCCGACCACTTCACCTCCCCGACGGCCGACCCCACGAAACTGGGCAAGCCCTTGGGTGGACTTGAGGACGCGCTCGACAAGCTCGCGGTCGTCAACACCCAGACCGTCCGCCAGCTCGTGCAGACGACCTTCGGGGCGCCCGTCGCCCAGGTGGTCTCCGGAGCCGCCTTCAAGGGCGACCTGGAGCTGTTGCAGAACACGGTCGTGGCGGTGAAGCTCGTCACCGGGTACGGATCCGTGGACGCGGCGACGGTCGTCCGCCAGCTGCGGGCCGCCGCTTTCCTCGGCCACCTGGCAGCCCTCACTTCCACCGCCTCGGCAGCGGGCCCCGGCACACCCCCCTCCACGACACCGGACAAGCTGGACCGTGCGGAGGTGCGACGCCTGCTCGCGCGGCCCCTGCGGATCCCGCCCGGCCCGCTGGCCGTGGTGCCGCAGCCGTCGGGCGCGAGCCACGTCCGGCGGACGGCCGACGAGGGCCCGGCCGAGGAGCGCGCGCGGACCGAAACCCTGCGGCGGGAGCGGGACAGGCTCCAGGCCGCGTACGACAGGCTGCTCACCGCTCGCCCCGAGGAGCTGGAGCTCGTCACCTCCGAGACACCACCGGGGGACACCGCCGCGTACGAGGCGGAGTCCCCCGGCGACGAGTCGGCGGGTGCCTCGGGACCGTCGTCGCTGCGCCTGACCGAAGCGGCGTGGACGAGGTTCGACGAAGCCGAGCACGCCGCCCTGGCGGTGCTGCGGATCGAGGCCCACCGGACCTCCGTTCCTGAGGCGCTCGACCGGATCGGGCGTCGGCTCCTCGCGCTCAACGAGGAACTGCTGCCCCTCGAAAAACCCACGACCGCGAAGGTCTACCGCATCGGCGGGAAGCTCTTCGCCGAGACCGAGCCGGTGGTGCCGGCGGCCGACGACGCCCCCGCCCAGGTGCCCGACTTCAGCAAAGCGGTCACACGCCCGGTCGGAGTGGGCAATCTGCTCGTCGTACGCCAGGAGACGGTGGGGTACCGGGCGGGCGAGATCTCGCACATCGAGAACGTCCTGGAGCGCGAGCAGTTCCGCCGGTTCACCCGGCGTTCCGAGGAATCGGAGATCATCGAGACCGAGGAGACGGTGACCTCTCAGTCCGACGAACGCGACCAGCAGTCGACCGACCGCAACGAACTCGCCGCCGAGACCCAGCGGGAGGCGGGCCACCAGAGCACCCACGCCGGCGAGGGCATGACCTCCTCCGACTACGGCCGGCTCGTGGAGAACACCAAGACCAACTTCGCCCAGACCGTCGTCGCCAAGTCCGTCGAGCGGCGCACCTCGGAAGTGCGCCGCCAGCGGGTGAGCCGCGAGGGCCGCAGTTACGTCGAGCGGGTCGGACACATCCTCGACAACAGCCAGAACGGCTCGCAGAAGATCCGTGGGATCTACCAGTGGGTCGACAAGGTGTACAACCTGCGCGTCCTCAACTACGGCAAACGCCTGATGTACGACGTGGTCGTGCCCGAACCGGCCGCCGTGCTGACGCAGGCGCTCAAGGACGCCGCACAGCCCGAGCAGTTCCAGCTCGTCAAGCCGATCACGCCCGACCTCTACCCCGACCAGGTCAACGCTTTCAACTACATGTGGTACGCCACCCAGTACGGCGTCACCGGGTCGGTCTCCCCTCCGCCGGCCGTCTACGCCAGGACGGTGTCGCAGGCGCAGGTGATCGAGGGCAGCAAGACGGTGGCGGCCTACGGCGGCGAGTCCCACGTTGCCCACAAGGGCGTTTTCAAGCTCACCGTCCCCGAGGGGTACAAGGCCGTCAGCGGCTATGTGCACACCACCAACGCGGACTACATTCTCCCGGCGCCCGGGGCGACGCTCGAGGTCTTCGTCGGCGAGAACACCTACCGGCGGATCCAGGACGCGGGCAACCCGTTCCTCAACGCCTCGTTCCCCATGGCCGGTGAGACCGGCGACGTCCCGGTCAGCGTCGGCAGCTTCTCCAAGGTCACCTCCATGGCCTACGCCGTCGCCCTGGTCTGCCAGCGCACCGACGAGGCCTACGCCCAGTGGCAGCTCAAGACCCACGCCACCATCATCAGCGGCTACCAGCGCAAACTCGCCGAGTACGAGGAGAAGCTGGCCCGCTACGTCACCGCGGTCCGCGTGCAGCTCGCCGCCGCGGGCGGGCTCGCCCACGACCCCACGGTCACCCTCCAGGAGCTCAAGCGGGCCTTCGTCTTCCTGCTGCTCGGCGAGCACCCGACGACCTGGCTGCCCACGCCGACACCCGCACCCGCACCCCCGGGCGCGACACTCCCCGATCCCCTGTCCGTCCGCGAATGGGGCTCCGTCGTGGCGTTCTTCGAGCGCGCCTTCGAGTGGGAGAACCTGATGTACACCTGCTACCCCTACTACTGGGCCCGCCCCCTGCGATGGCAGGAGATGCTGCTCGCCCAGGACGCCGACCCCCAGTTCGAGGCGTTCCTCAAGGCTGGCGCAGCCCGGGTGGTCGTCCCCGTACGGCCCGGCTTCGAGGCGGCCCTGGCCCACTACCACGAGACGGGGGACGTGTGGATGGGCGAGGAGATCCCCGACATGTACGGCGACCACTACCTGTCGATCATCGAGGAGATCAAAGCGGCCAACCGCGCTCCCGGGCAGGAGGTGTGCGTGGAGCAGTGGGAGGTCGCCCTGCCCACGACCCTGGTGCTCCTCAAGGACGACGCCACGCTGCCCAGCTGGCCCGCCACGTCCTGCGGGCCGGAGTCCTGACGCCATGGCGGAGGACTTGCGCGAAGCGGTACGACGCCGGGCCCGCTGGTTCTACGAGACACAGCTGCGCCGCTTCAACTACGACGCCTTCCGGAAGCTGCGGCCCGACTCGACGGACCCGCGCCTCGACCTGATCTCGGAACAGCGGGCGGAGACGGGCAGGGTCTACCTCGACAGCGAACAACCCGTGTGGACCCAGGCAGAGGTGGAGCGCCACGACGCCTTCGACGCCTCGCTCGTCGGCCGCATGGGCGACTGGCTCGGGGCCCGCGAGCCCCGCCGCGTCGCGGAGCGGCTCGGCGCCCTGCGTACGGAGTACGAGGCGAGCGCGTACGGGTCGGTGACGGACCCGCCGTCCGCGCTCGGCCGGTTCCCACGCGAGCGCCCGGACGTGTACACCGATCAGAAACCGGAAGGCGAGGGGATCGCCTCCGCGATCGCCCGCGCCGAACTGGCCGCCGAGAAACCGTGGCTGATCCCGGAGCTCTACAACACCGCGGGCGAGAACTGCCAAGACGTACGGCAGTGGGTCACCTGCCTGGAGCGGTACGTCGACGGGTTCGAGACCGAACTCGCGCAGGCCGTGGGCGGGGTCCGGCCACCGTTCGACCCGGCCGCGCCCGCGGCGTACCGCGCCGCCCTCGCGGCCCTGCTGGCCGCCGGCACCGAGCGCCCGGCGGGCGAGGCGGTGAAGGTACGACTGCTCGACGTCGCCCAGGAGCCGTACGGCTACCGGTTCTCGGTCGCCGTCGGCGGCGGATCCATGACTCCGGTCACGGCATCCCCGTCGTCCCCACGCCTGGCGTACTGGTCGGGTGTGATCCACAAGCCGCTCGGCGAGTGCGTCGGCCTCAAGCCCAACTCGGACATGGGACTCTGCCAGCTGGTGCGGATCCTCTACCGGTACGGTCCGCTGCCGTCCCGTCTCGTCGCCGGAACGACGCCGCGCTGGCGCACCACCCGTACGCCTCCGGACGAGCGGTTCACCCGCTTCGTGGAGGCGCGCGCCGCGACAGCCGCCGCCACCGGCGATCCCGAACTCCCCACCCGGCTCCACAGCGCCGCGGCCCGGCTGCGCCACATCCTGGAGACGACCGCCGCCGACCCGCGCGGTCAGGATCCGAGCTGGTCGCCGCTGGCCGGCGAGATCCTCAAACAGGGCCTGCTGTCCTACAAGTTCTGGATGGACGAGAAGCCCCGGGCCAAGGACAACGACCGGCTCAACAAGGTCAAGACAGCCCTGGGATACGGGGACGAGGCCGACCGGGAGATGGAGTTCTGGTCGGAGAACCACTACATCATGTTCGCCTCCTCGGAGTACCTCCTGGGCCAGCTCTGGGAGGACGACACCTTCCAGCCGTGCGCACTCTTCGCCGACCCGGGCGACCGGACCGGCACGAAGACCGGGACCCGGCGCCGCGAGCGCGGACGGGCCCGGGTCCTGAAGTGGCTCGACAACCGCCTGATGTTCGGCTGGATGGAGTACAACTCGTCCGGGTACTACCGCGAGCACCTCTGGGCACTGCTCAACCTCGTCGACTTCGCCCTCGACGAGGAGGTGCGCACCAAGGCCACGATGGCGGTCGACCTGATGCTCTTCGACGTGGCCCGGTTCCTGCATCGCGGTGCCATGGGCGCGGCCGGCGGGCGCAGCCAGTTCAAGTCCAAGAGCCACGGCTTCGACAACGGCCTCGGCGACGTCGTGGAGATCCTCTACGGCGCCAAGGGCGTCTTCAACGAGGGCAACGCCCAGATCGGCGCGAGCTTCGCCTCTTCGACGTACCCCGTGCCCCAGGTGCTCCTGGAGATCGGGACGAACCCGCCCCCGTACGCCTTCACCGACCGGTCCCGGGTCTCGGTCACCTTCGACGAGGCCGCGAAGTACGGCATCACCTGGTCCCAGAAGTCCGAGGTGAAGGACTCGCTGCTCCGCGGTTACGCCGGCAGGCGCGCCCGCCACTTCCCGCATATCGCGGAGGTGAACCGTGAGATCGCCCGTACCCATGAGGGATACGGACAGGTCGAGGACGACACGGTCTTCTTCTGGGGCATGTCGGCGTTCTTCGACAAACAGGTCGTGCGGAACTCCCTGCGGGTGGTGCACCGCTTCGGCCTGGAGAAGGCGGAGGCGTTCGGCCCGATCCGGTGGCTGGTCGAGACGATCCTGCCCCTCGTCCGGGCGCCGGTCAGCGGCCTCCTCGACCTGCCGGGACTCGTGACGGCCCCCTTCACAGGCGGCGGTTCCGACGAGCTGGACGAGCAGTCCGCCGACGACCTGTCCCTGGTTCTCGAAGGGTCGAGCCGGACCCGCACCAACATCGTCACCTACCGCTCGCCCGGGGCGATGCTCTCCACCGCGCAGAACTTCCGCTACGGCCAGCTCAACTTCCAGAGCAGCGTCCAACAGGCCACGCTCAACGGCGCGGTCAACGTGTTCGTCACCGCGGGGTTCGGGGGACTCGACATCTCCGACCTCGCCGCCTTCGGCGCGGGGGCCTTGGTCGGCGGCCTGCTGCTCGGACCGGTCGGCGCCGTCGGCGGCGGGGTCGCGGCGGTCGTCGCCAACAACGAGTTCGTCGAGGGCATGAACCCCCTCAGTCCGAAGGGCGACGACGGCCCCGACTGGTGGACCGGTTACTGGGCGCTGCCCCGCGTCGTCCAGTACGGTGGCGCGGCGATCATGGCGTCGGAGTTCCACGACATCCAGGACTTCCTCGCCGAGACGGGCTCGCACGCCTGGTTCCCCAAAGCCGGGTTCGACCAGGTGGTGGAGCGGCGGACGTCCGCGTACGACGACGGGAACTTCCCGCTGCTCGACATCGGGCACATCGGCCCCAAGGGGTTCTGGCTGTTCGGGAAGGTGGTCCACCCCGTTTCCGAGGGTTCGTCCGCCGAGCCCGAGGAGGGATACGTCGGGGTCTTCTCCAACAAGCGCCCCGAATGGCTGACGAAAGAGTCGGACCCCTACGAGGGGCGCCTGAAGAAGAAGGGCGAGGACGGAATCTGGAAGGATCCGCCGGACCTGTTCGCCGACAAGGACTGGTACGTCAACGGCAAGAACCTCTGGATCGTGCAGGTCGGCTCGAAGAGCGAGTTCGGGAGCTTCGAGGCGTTCATGGACCGGGTCTCGTCCGCCCGGGTGCACGTGGACGACGTCGGGGACCTCGAGTGCACCTACGACGTGCCACGGCCCGGCGGCGGATCGGACCGATTGCGCCTGGCCAACGGCGACGGAGGGGAGTTCGAGCTCAACGGCAGGGAGCTGGCGACCGACCTGTTCCCGCGGTTCGAGACGCCGTTCGTACGGGGCGGCCGCGTGGAATGGGGACAGCGGGCCTACTGCCTGGAGTGGAACGGCCGCTCACTGCTCCACGACTTCGGGGACTTCCGGCACCCCGTCCGGGTGGAGCAGCCCCCGACCGGGTCACGAGAAGCCGGGACGATCATCGCGCTCGTGATCCAGTTGCACACCGGTGACGAGGCCATGGAGGCGTTCACCGTGGCGACCGCGACGGTGGAGGTGGGCTGCGAACGGCTGACGACCGGGCAGGTGATCGCGGCCGGACCGGTGGGGGAGGACACCACCCACGACGTGGAGTGGATCTTCCTGGACCGTCCGGTGCGTCGCTCGCCCGACATGACGCTCTCGCTGGCCCATCCCGCGTCCGGCGGCGACCCGTTCGACCCGGGGCTGCTCGGACTCCGGCTGCCGGAACCCCCTGACCCCTCCGACCCGATCGAACTGCTGGACCTCGAACCGTCCCATTCGCTGGGACCGTTGGCGCTGCTCGACGCGCTGGGCGACCCCGAGTGGAAGGCCTCGTACTCGCTCAAGGCGCTCATGGGCGACTGGCGTCTCCGGGAGTGTTCTGTGCCGTTCGGCCGCGTGGACGTGGAGGGCGACCGGCGTGAGACAGGACCGAGACCGTTCGCCGTGCGCATGTCGGCGTGGGCCGAGTGGGCGGCGGTGCCGGGGGCGGTGCGGGCGCGGCGATGGAGGCTGGCCCGGCAACCGGAGGCCGGCTCGGTGTGGCTGGACCACCACGACCTCTTCCTCGTCGACGAAGAGAGGCAGTTGTGGCACAAACGGGCGAAGTGCGGCATGAGCGTCGGGGTGTGGAACAGGGTGGAACCCATGGGGGACGTGCCGGACTGGTCGCGGGTCTCGTCGTGGGCGGCCGTGACGAGCGCTGGTGGACAGGCGACCGTCTGGGCAGTGAGCGCGGGACGGCTGCTGGTGCGGGTCAGCGACGCCGAGGGCCACTGGGGCGAGGGATGGTCCGACGTCCGCCCGATGACGCTTGACGGGCTGACGGTGGAAGCGGTGCCGCTGGGGGCCGGCAGCGCGCTGAGCGCCGTCCCGGGCGGCGATCTGCTCTCCGTCACCGCTGACCTCTGCCTGACGGGTGCGGACGGCGAGGTGTTCGTCCGCAGGGGCTGGGCTCCTGGCGACGACGGGCTGTGGCAACAGGTGAGGACCACCGGCTTCGACCTGGCCCCGGGATCGCGGGTGGAGATGACCGGCGGGATTCTCGTCGCCCGCTCGGTACTGGGCACACTGTGGCTCTGGGACCTCGACGCCTTGGCCCTGTCCGGCGGCACATGGGAGGAGTTGGAGAGACCGGGGTACCCCGTGACGCGCTGCGCCGTGGCACACGACGGGGGCGAGACGCTGCTTGCCGCCTCCGGACCGGAGGGACGAATCAGCCTCGGTCGTCGGCGCGCAGGTGACCCCGTGCGCTGGCTGACCACACGGGCCGAGGACGGCTGGCAGCCGCTGCCCGGCGGCGAGGTGACCTGGGCGGTGCCGGACCCCGGAACCGCCTGGGCCTTCACGACCGGAACCGATGGCACGGCGCGCGCGGCTTCGGTCGCGGACGGCATCTGGCGCCCGATCGGGGAGGGGCCCGTACCTGAGGGAGGAACGGGCGGCCGGGTGGCCGCGACCTGCCGGATCCCCGGCCAGATCGAGGTCGTCACCGACACGGAGGAGGGGCTGCTGCGGTGGACCTGGTGGTCCTGAAACGTGGTGCAGAAGGTCGTGTCCGGGCCTGCCAGCTCCGAAACTGGCCCTGACCTGCCCGGACGCGATCTCATGCAACACGCTTGGTTGCATTGCTCCTCGTCGGCCGGTGCGAGCGTGGAGGGATCGTTGCCGGCGCCACGCAGAACCGCTCCCTCCGCTGCGGGGCGGCGGGCCGGGCGGCACTGTTGCGGCTGGGGCGGTGGTCGGACCAGCCCCTGCTGTCCTCGTGTTGTCAGCACCCTCCGCCCCTGAGGTCAGTCCATGGGCAACTGGGTGGCCCAGGCCGCGAACGCGGCCCGGGTCACCGATCCGGCGATGCCGTCGATGGCTCCGGTGTGTCCGTGTACGGCCCGGCGCGGTCGCCTGGCCTGCCCCGGCAGGGCGCACCAGGACGCCCGGCACGTCCTGAGCGGGGTCGGCGGTGCTCGACGGTGATGTCACTCCGGATCGTTCCGGATGCCGTTCCCGGTTCTCTCGCCATTACCTTGCCGACGGGCTCTCCCCCTCACTCCGTGACAGAAAGGCCCGTGATGGCAAGAGACTTCTTACGCCGCGTGCTCACCCGACTGGTCGTCGCCGCCGGAGCCGGGGCGCTTGCCGTCGGGATGGCGGCCCCGGCGGCCACCGCTCGGCCGGTGCCGGAACCGGCCAAGGACCGGCACGGCGTTTCCAGGTACTTCAGTGGCCCGGAGGGGTTCGCGATCCCGACGGAGCCCTGTGACCCGGCTGGACCGTCGGCCACCGACGGTGTCCTGGCCGACCAGCTCAATCCGCAGTTGAACGCGAAGATGGCCGGCTATCTGGACGCCTACAAGATGTCCTGCGCGCGCATGGTGACGCAGGCGGTGAAGGACCGCGGGCTCAACGAGAAGGCCGCGGCCATCGCCATCGCCACGATCATCGTGGAAAGCAGCATGAACAACTACTCCCAGGCAGTCGACTACACCAGCATCGGACTGTTCCAGCAGCAGGACTGGTGGGGCACCAAGGAGCAGCGTCTCGACCCGGTCTACGCCACCAACGCCTTCCTCGACGCGATGGAGAGCCAGTATCCGGGCGGCTCCTGGAACGACGAGGCGATCGGCGAGGTCTGCTGGCACGTCCAGCGGCCGCGGGAGGACCTGCGCTACCTGTACGGGGTCGAGGCGGGCGACGCCGTGACCATCGCCAACGCGCTGTGGTCCGGCATGAGCGCAGGACCCAGGCACCCGTACGGCTCGGGCCGGGTGGTGTCCGGGCGGTCCGCCGACGGACGTCTCGAAGCCTTCGCCGCGGGCGCCGACGGCGTCTGGCACGCCTGGCAGACCGCGGTGAACGGCGCCTGGTCGCAGTGGCGGTTCGAGGGAGGCCCGCGCAACGCGCAGCTGGCGGTCGCGTCCAACGCGGACGGCCGCCTCGAACTGTTCGCGCTCTCGGCGAGCACGTTCGACCACATGTGGCAGACCGGGCCGAGCGCGGGGTGGTCCGCCTGGGCGAACTTCGGCGGCGGCGGATACCGGCTGGCGGCGGGCAGCAACGCCGACGGCCGTATCGAGGTGTTCGCCTCCAACGCCAACGGCGTGTTCCACCGCTGGCAGACCGCTCCCAGCGGCGGCTGGGCGAACTGGGAGGGCACCGGCGGCGGCCCGGCCGACTCGCGGCTCGCCGTCGAGAACGCGCCCGACGGGCGCCTCGAGGTGTTCGCGCTCTCGGACGCGACGTTCGGGCACCTGTACCAGACCGCGGTCAACGGCGGCTGGTCCGCCTGGGAGGACTTCGGCGGCGGCGGGCACGACGTCGCCGTCAGCCACAACCAGGACGGCCGTCTGGAAGTGTTCGCCTCCAACGCGAGCGGTGTCTTCCACCGCTGGCAGACGAACCCGACCTCCTGGTCGGCGTGGACGGGCACCGGCGGGATCTCGAACGCCGAGCTGACCACCTCGCGTTCGGTCGACGGCCGGGTCGAGGTCTTCGCGATCAACTCCGCCACCGCGAGCCACACCTGGCAGACCGGCCCGAACGCCGCGTACTCCGCCTGGGAGACCTTCGGCGGCGGAGGCACCGAGATCGGCGCGGGCAACAACGCGGACGGCCGCATCGAGGTGTTCGGCACCAGCCACGCCGGTGTCTACCACCGGTGGCAGACCGGCTTCACCACCTGGGCGGAATGGGGCTGGCTGAACGATTCCGGGCCGGCGATCGACTAGGGCCCGCTCGGTCCCGGGGCCGGACCTCCGTGCTGCGGAGGTCCGGCCGATGGCCGGGGGCACCCCGGCAGCGCCGGACGGTCCTTCGTGCGTACGGCGGGGAGCCAGGCCGTCGGGTACGCGGAGCCGTGCGGCAGCCGGACGCGGAACCAGAGGGTGGACTGCAGGTCCTCCTCGTCGATGACGGGCTGTCCGTCGGGCAGCAGGCAGTCGGCGGTGAGGACGTCGCCGTGCCACACCCGGGTCGGTACGACGTTGCCCGCGGCGTACGGCCGCAGGGGGTCGATCGCCAGGCCCAGACTGCACTGCGGGTCCCTGTCCGTCCGGTCCTGACAGCCCCGCTCCGCGTTGAAGATCCTGACCGCGTCGGGACGACGACCGGACGCGTCCTCCCGTACGGCGTCCGACCACAGGGTCGCCCCGGCGGTCCCGCAGAGCACGGCGGCCAGGACCGCCGCACGGATCCGGCTCCGCCGCCGCGGTCCCGTGTCGTGCTTCTCCGCGGTGGCGTGCGTGAGCCCGCGGGCCTGGATGCGGGCGAGCAGGCTCTCGGCCGTGTGCGGGGCGCGCGCCACGTGCGTCGGGGCCAGGCAGTCGGCGGCGAGGGCCCGCCAGAACGGCGGCACCGCGGGGTCCATGCGCAGCGGCGCGCGCCCCTCGCCGTACTCCTGCACGGCGGCGCCCCGCGCCACGGGTGTGGCGCCGGGGAACGGTGAGGCGCCCGATGCGAACACCTCGTGGACGACGACCCCCAGTGCCCAGATGTCGGCACTCGGCCGGACCTGCACGCCGAGCTCCCCGAGGGGCGCCCGCCAGCGCTCCGGCGGGAGGTAGTCCAGGGTGCCCATGGGCGGCACGTACCCGTGCGTCCCGGTCAGCTCCGTGGCGAGGCCGAAGTCCGAGAGCTTGACCGAACCGTCCCGGCCGAGCAGGACGTTCTCCGGCTTGAGGTCGGCGTGCACCCAGCCCGAGCGGTGCAGATGGGCCAGGCCCTCGCAGATCCCCGCGATCAGCCGGCCGCGATCGGCCTCGGACACCCCCGCGTCGAGGAGCTCGCGCAGACTGCCGGCGGCCCGCTCCATGACCAGCACGATCGCCCCGTCCAGGGCGGGCAGTTCCGGGGCGGCGAGGACGAAGGACTCCCGCAGGCCGATCAGCCGGGGATGCCCGGCCCTGCGCCCGAGTTCGACCTCGCGCCGGGCGGACTCCACGATCCTGCGCGCCTGCCGCGGTGCGAGCCCTGCGGTGGGCATGATCTTGAGCGCGACCTCGGTGGGCTCCGGCGCCCGGCCGTCGCCGTCGTGGCGACGCCCGGCGGGCCGTGCCGCGTACACCGTGGACCAGCCCCCGGACCCGATCAGCTCGGTGACCACCCAGTCGCCCACCCGGTGGCCGGGCGGGAGCAGCTCCGTACGGTCGAGTCCCGTCGTGTCGTGCGGGCCGTGCGACACCGTCATCGCGGCCTCTGCCGCTCCCGCCCGCCGCCCCCCGCCAGGGACGGCAGCAGCGCGAGATGCTCCTCCCGCACCAGGCCGAACCGCAGCGCGAGCCCGACGATCTCCTCCCGCTTGCCGTTGCGGCGGTCGCCCTTGCCCGGCTCCTGGGCGTCGAGGACTCCGATGCGCAGCTTCTCCTCGGAGAGGTAGTCGATGTGCGAGCTGATCGCCCGCGCGGTCAGCGTGCCGCCGGTGACGTGCCCCCTGAGCCGCTCGACGATCTGCGGAGTGGTGGGGACCGCCACGCGGGACTGGTCGCGCAGCCGGGGCTCGCAGAGCGCGACGAGCACGAGGAAGTACGTGGCCGACTCGTCCAGGGAGTACGCGGTGACCGTACGGCTGCCCCAGGGCGCGCCCATCGCGTCCGGGTCCAGATAGACGTGGTCGGGCGCGAACACCTGGAAGGAGACCGCGAGTTCGCCGCGGGTGGGCAGCACCACACGGGAGAACTCGAACGGGACGGGTGCCCCCACGCGCCGCGGCGAGACCCTCAGGTACTCGCCCGCTCCCTCGGGGTTCTCCACCAGGTAGCTGTGGGTGGTGCTGTGGTTCGTCAGCTGCCAGTGGTCGTCGGTCGCGCGGATCTCCCCGGCGAGCCGGGAGATCGCCGCGTCGGCGAGGCGGAGCTCGACCGGGGTCGTCGCGGATCCCCGCCCGAAGCGGGCGACCTGGCCGGGGCCGAGCCGCAACGTGACCGCGTCCCCGCCTGGTTCGCCGCCGTCGGCGCCACCGCTTCCCCGCGGCAGATGAACGACTACGCCGCTCACCGCTCCCCCTCTTCGTCCCGTCAGCGGTTGTCGGACGAGCGGAACGATACTCACCAGTCAGTAGAGTTCACCGGCGTGCTTCGGCCACTTCGGCCGGGACCGACCGTGCAGGCCACCGGCGCCTCCCGATGGGTCTGCCAGCCCTCGTGGTGGTCGCAGCATCCCAGCTCAAACGTGCGAGGGACTGCGAGATCGAAGGAACCGCGGATCAGAGGACGGTGGACGCCGTGAGCAAGGTGGGGTAGGTCACGGCGCCCGAAGGGGAGTAAGGGGCGATCCGGGGGGTTCGTGAGTCGGCCGAACGTCCGCTCGTCTCCCCGTACTTGGCGCGATCCATACGGAGCGCAGCGCGGCCCGCACTCAGAGTGCGGGACTGCCCGACACCAGAGGTGCCACCGGGCGGTCGCCGAAGGCCGTCCACGACCGCCACCCGCCGCTCGGCCGGTCCTGGACGCGGGTCCGTATCCGGCCCTCGGAGGTGACGGCGAAGACGTGGATCCGCCCGGTGGCGTCGACGGCGACCGAGGGCGTGGCCGCGAGCAGGGTCCCGGGCTCGCCGAACTCCCCGCCCGCGTCCCAGCTCCCGCCCGGCGTCACCTGCCAGCGGTGGTCGAGCCGGGCACCGCCGGGGGACAGGGAGAACGCCTCCAGACGGCCGTCGGCGTTGAGGGCGAGCGCCGGGGCGGCGGCGCTCCAGCCGAACAGCGGCTGCCAGTCGTCCCAGCCGCCGCTCGGCACGGTCTGCCGCCGGAAGAACGTCCCCGCGCCGGACGGTCCGATCGCGGCCACGGTGAGCCGGCCGCTGCCGTCCCGGGCCACCCGCGGCGCCGTACCGGCCGCGGTGCCGAAGGGGTACCAGGCGCCGGTCCAGGCACCGCCGGGGGACTCCTGCCACCGGTGGCGGATCCCGGAGCCGCCGACCGCGAGGACGAACACCTCCAACCGGCCGTCGGCGTTGGCCGCCGCCGCCGGTGGGGCGCCCGCGGCCCCGCCGAAGCCCGGCTCCCACGCGTCCCAGGCCGTCGAACCGGGTGAGCGCTGCCGCCGCCGCGCGAAGGAGGCGGCGCCCGGGCTCGACGCGAAGACCTCCAGGTGGCCGGCGGCGTCGCGGGTGACGGCCGGAGCCGCGCCCGCCGGGCCGCCGAACTCCTCCCAGTCGTCCCAGCCGCCGTCCGGCCGCTGCGTCCGGTGGTGCAGGTTGACCCCGCCCGGGGCGAGCGAGAACACCTCAAGGCGGCCGTCGCTGTTGCGTCCCAGGGTGGGAACCGCTCCGGCGGGCCCTCCGAAGGCCTCCCACTCCGACCAGGTGTCGGTGTTCGCGTCGAGCTGGACGCGCCGCAGCATCGAGCGGTCGGCGGCGTCGAGCGCGAACACCGTGAGCCGGCCGGCCACGTCGAGTCCCGCCACCGGGTTGTCCGGGCTCTGCCAGGGCGGGGGAGCGTCCCGCCACTCCAGGGGCGCGACGTACAGGCCCTGCCCGAACCAGCCCGCCGCGCTCGCGAACCACGTGTCCCCGTCGGCGACCACCTCCACCGCGTGACCGGGCACATGGCCGGCGGGGCCGGTGAGGTCGAAGCGGAAGGGGTCGCGCGAGGCCAGCACGTCGGTGCCCGTGTAGCCGTTGCGCGGCCCGATGAACAGGTAGTACCAGCCGTCCCGTTCGACGACGTACGGAGATTCGGTGACCGAGACGGTCGAGTCCGTGCTCGCGTCGGTGAACGCGACGTCCGGCTCGCTCCAGCGCACCAGATCGGCGGACCGCCGGCAGGCCACGACGTGGTGGCCGCCCGGGCCCGAGAGCTCGGTGTAGTACATGACCCACTCGCCGCCGACCCGCAGGACCATCGGGTCGCGGGCGGCCAGTCCCCGGAAGAGCGGCCCGGACGGCTCGCGGGTCCAGGTGAACAGGTCGGTGGAGGTCGCGAGGTTGATGGCGGCCCCGCCCGCACCGCCCGCCGCGTAGAACATCCAGAACCGGCCGCCCGCCTCGACGACGTGCGGCGCCCACAGGTGCTCCTCGCCGAAGTACGACGGGGCGACGGTGAGCGCGTCGGGGTGAGGGGTCCACGGGCCCTGGAGGGTCGGTGCGGAGGCGTGGGCGAAGGAGGTCTCCGCCGAGCTGTCCGGCACTTCGCCGCGCGGCGCGCTGTTCCCCACGATGCTGAACAGATGCCAGCGGCCCTGGGCCTGGATCAGCGTGTGGTCGTTGAGATAGCGCGGCCCGGCGGGGGTGGAGGGATCGTAGGCATGGGCGAAGGGGCCCGCGCCGATCCACCGGGCGGGCGGGACGGCCCCGGCCGTCGCGGCCACGGCGCGGGCGGCGGTGCCCGGCACCGAGAGCGCGCCGAGTCCGGCGGCGCCGCGCAGCAGGTTCCGTCTGCTGATCGGAAGCATGAAGGTCTCCAGGGGAACCGCGCGGCCGGCCGCGCCGTGAGGGCTCGGCCGGCCGCGGGGCGGACGGGTGGCGGCGGTCGGGGGATCAGACCTCGGGGACCGGCCGGTGGGGATCAGACCTCGGGGGCCGGCCGGTGGGGATCAGCTGAGGCCGGGTCCCGCGGTGCTGTTCACCCAACCCCACGGTGACCAGGCCGAGAAGCCGGTCTGCCAGATGTGGAACGTGCCGGTGGGGTTGGTGCCGAAGACCTCGATCCGGCCGTCGGCGTTGGAGGTCGCGGTGACCTCGGTACCGCCCCCGCCGAAGGCCTCCCAGGAGTGGTACGGCGCGTTCACCCCGGTCTGCCAGGCGTGCATGGCCGTGTCGCCGTTCATGGCGAAGACCTCGACGCGGCCGTCGGCCGTGCGCTCACTGCTGAGCTGGGAGTCCGCGGGGCCGCCGGTGCCTTCCCATCCCGACCAACTGCTGGTACCCGTCTGGTACTTGTGGAACACCCCGACCGGGCCCGAGGCGAAGACCTCGATCCGGCCGTCGGCATTGTGGTCGACCGTGAGGTCGTGACCGCCGCCGCCGAAGTCACCCCACGCGGACCAGCCGCCGTTCGGGTCCGTCTGGTACTGGTGCTGGAACGTGCTGCCGTTGAGCGCGAAGACCTCGAGGCGCCCGTCGGGCGACTTCTCCATCTCGATACGGCTGTCGGCGGGCCCGCCGCCGGTCGGTTCCCACGCCGACCAGCCGCCGTTCGGCGTCAGCTGGTACCGGTGGAACACGCCGACCGGGCCGGAGGCGAAGACCTCGATGCGGCCGTCGGCGTTCACGCCGGCCGCGATGTCGCGACCGCCGCCGCCGAAGTCCTCCCAGCCGGACCAGACGCCGGACGGAGCGAGCTGGTAGCGGTGCCGGAAGACCGTCCCGTCGATGGCGAACATCTCCAGGCGGCCGTCCTCGTTCGGAGCGATCGCCAGCTGGGCGTTCACGGGCCCGCCCAGCCGCTCCCACTCCGACCAGTCGCGGTTCGCCTCCCGCTGCCAGGCGTGGTGGACGCCGTCCGCGCCGGCGGCGAACACCTCAAGTCGCCCGTCGGCCGACCGCGCCGACACCACCCGCCCCGACTCCGCGGGGTACACGAGCGGCTTGGGGCGCGGACCACTGCCCGGGATGCACGGCAGCACCACGCCGCCCTCCGCGAGGTAGACCTCGGGGTCGATGCCGTACGAGTACGACAGGTCCCCCCAGATCCGCAGGTGGAGGTGGGGGCCGTCCGCGTTGCCCTCGGCACCCATGAGGGCGATCCGCTGGCCGGCGACGACGTGCTCGCCGACCTCGACGTCCCGCTGGTACATGTGCCCGTACTCGGAGGTCCTGCCGTCCGGGTGCTGGATCCGGATCCACTGGCCGTAGTCACCGGTGTAGCCGGAGATGGTCACCACGCCGTCGCCCACCGCGTAGATCGGCGTACCGACGTCGTTGGCGATGTCGACGCCGTTGTGGCCCGGGTGGAACGGCTGGCTCACGAAGCCGGCGGCCGGGCACGCCGTGGCGGAGCCGGCGGTCCCGGCCGCGGCCGGGGTCGTGGCGACCAGCGCCGGCAGCAGGGCGGCCGCCGCCGCGAGGAGCCACCGCAGCGCGCGCAGGGAAGGTCGGGAACGCATCGGATCACGCCTTGCGGAGCCGGTCGATGACGCCGTCGATGTCGCGCTGCATCATGTCGTGGCGGATGAAGTGGCCGCCGGGCAGCTCGTACCACTCGTGCGGGATCCCCGCGTTGCCGAGGAGCGAGCGGAACTCCCGCTGCCCGGCCAGGACCTGGGTCTCGTTGGCCGTGTCGAACCAGTTGATCGGGTCGGGGCTGGTGCCGGCGACGAGGAACACCCGCTTGTTGCGGTAGCTCTCGATCCGCTGCACCGGGTTGTCCGCGCTGACCCGGGCCTCGTCCCAGAACGGCACGCCGTAGATCGTGCCGCCGTTCAGGTCGAGCGCCGCGGAGCTCGCGTTGGCCCAGTGACCCACCAGGCCGTTGTCCCGGCGCAGGCTGGCCGGACCGGAATGGGCGCTCACCGAGGCGAAGTGGCCGTAGTACTTGGCGGCGTACTTCAGCGCACCGAAGCCGCCCATCGAGAAACCGGACACGGCACGGCCGTCGTACTCGGCGAACGTACGGAAGTTCGCGTCGATCCACGGGATCAGCTGGGAGATGTGGAACTGCTCCCAGTTCCTCGGGCCGACATTGGAGCTCACCGGGTTCGAGTACCAGCCGGCGTGCCCACCGTCGGGCATGACGACGATGATCGGCCGGCCCGCGGTCCAGTCGCGGACGCCCTCGCGGTCGAAGGTGATGAAGTCCTGGTCCGTGCCGCCGCCGTGGAAGAGGTAGAGCACCGGGTACGTGCGTCCGCTCCAGTGGTAGTCGTCCGGCAGGAGCACGTTGACCCCGGGGTTCCATCCGATCGCACTGGTCTGGAAGCGGTAGTACCACATGCGCGAGTCGGCCTCGTTGCGGTCCACGATCCGCAGCCCGAAGCCGTCCCCGACGGCAGCGGCAGGCGCCGCCGAGGCCAGGACGCCGCCACCGCCCACGGCGATCGCGGCAGAAAGGCCTCCGGCTGCCTTCAGGATGTTCCGACGGGTGGGGTTCTTCGCGCTCAACATGACCTCCGGGTCGAAGCGGGACGACGCTCGGGAACGTAACAGCGGGGCCACCCCGAGGGACCCCGGAAGATTGCGGACTGACAGGCGACCACGCGTGGGCTACGGCCAAGTGCGGACAGCCTGGCGGGATGCTCACCGAAGCCACTGCAACCCGCTGCGTGACGCCGCTGCGCGAAGGCGGCTCACTCCCGGGCGTCGTCGAGGCCGACGACCTCGGCACGTACGTCACGAACTCGTCTCCTGGAACTCCTGACAGAAGCCGTTGACCGTATGACCGTCGGCTTGGCTGCTCGTCGGTCCGTTCGCGGAGAAGGGGAACTCCCGGCCGTGGACCGTCTTGAGCGAACTGTGGCCCCTCATCGAGCCGTTACTCCCGGTCCCGGTCCCGGTCCCGGTGCCGAAACCGGTGGCGGGACGGACGCAGGTGCCCGACCGGCAGGTTCTGTGCGGGATCCCGTTCGTTCTCCACACCGGCATCCAGTGGGAGTACCTGCCCAGGCGCTCGGCTCCGGATCCGGCATGACGTGCCGGCGGGGCCTTGCCGCGTGGAACGAGGCCGACGTGTGGGATCGTCTCCATCTGATCGTCGACGGCCAGGACATCCCGCTCGCGGTGTCGCTGACCGGCGGGAACCGCAACGACATCACCCAACTGATGCCCTTGCCCGCGGAGATCCCCTCCGCTGGGTCGTCGAACGCACCGCCGCCCGGCTCCATGGCTTCCGCCGCCTACGCGTCCGATGGGAACGACGCGACGACATCCACGAAGCCTTCCTCGGCCTCGCCATCTGCCGCATCACCCACCGCCACGTCCAACGGCTTTGTCAGGACCTCTAGGCCGCGTAACGGGTGCCCAGGTTCCGCTGCGGTGGTCCCGCGTCAGAGGGGCTGATGACTGAACCACGCATGGCTTTCCGGCTGGTTGGAGCGGACGATTGCCGGGATGGCCGGCGCGAGCCGGACCAGTCCCAGAATGAGCACCACCTCGAAGAACGCCAGGGCGAATCCGATGATCCCGGACTGAGTCTCGCCTGGCGTGGTGCAGCACGGGGTCGAGGCGTCGCCATCGCCCCAGATGGCGGTGGCGATGGCCACGCCGTCGGTCGGCAGAGCAAGTCCGAGGACGGCCTGCATACCGCCCAGGATCATCATCAACACGCGAAGGCTCTTCACCGGCGTGTCATCTGTGCCCTGAGGGGATCGGCCCTGAGATGAAACCCTCTGGCCCACTGGGCCTCCGGACCCAGCTGCCCCTGGGCTACCGCCAGGGCCTGTCCGACGATTCGCGTCGGATCAGCGAGCACCTGCCCAGTCGGCAGTCCGGAGGCGCGCCGACATCTGGCGGGTATTGCCGTGCAGGACCTACGAACGGCGGGCCAGCAGGTGGGCGTCGAGGAAGCCCCGTTCGGAGGCTGGATCGTGGAGCAGCCGGGCGAAGGGAACGAGCCCGGCATCGGCCAGCAGTTCGGCGAGGCGGTCCGCCGGCCAGCTGTAGGCAGGCGCCACTTTGTGGTCGAACCGGACCGGCTCCGGTCCGTCGGTCCCGAAGAAGGAGACCAGGAGCAGACCGCCCGGCGCCAGGACGCGTACCTGCTCGGCGAGCAGCTTCGGCAGTTCCCCCGGAGGGGTGTGGATCATCGAGTAGTGGGCCAGTACGCCGCCGAGCACGCCGTCCTCGATCGGCAGGGACTCCATCCGCGCCTCCTGGAAGCGCAGCGCCGGATGGGCCCGCCGGGCGTGGTCGACCATGCCGGGGGAGAGGTCGAGTCCAAAGGCGTCCAGACCCAGTTCGTGCAGCATGGCTGTCAGATGTCCGGGCCCGCACCCGACGTCCGCTGCCCGCGGATTGCCCGTCGCGCGCACCAGTTCGGCGAAGGTGCCGATCATGGCCCGGGCGAACGGCCTTGTCTCCAGCCGGTCTGCGAACAGCGATGCGTACAGCTCGACGACTCCGTCGTAGGCCGCCTTGGTCTCGTCCTGATGATTCGCCACAGGCGGGACTCTATAGCCGGCCTGATAATTGATCTTGTAGCAGGTCGAGGTGAGGGGGCGGATTGAGCCCCCTGTTGCCGCGGGTGGATGGGCGTGGGCGTCCGTGGCGTGATCGCCGGCAGGTGGTCAATGGGTCGCTGTGGCGGCTGTGGACCGGGGCTCCGCGGCGCGATCTGCCCGAGCGGTACGGCTCCTGGCCGACCGTCTACGAGCGGTTCGCCCGCCGGGAGGCGGACGGGACCCGGGCGAAGCTGCTGGAGCACGTCCAGGTCCACGACGACGCGGTGGGCCGGGTGAAGTGAGCCGTCTCCGTCGACTCCACGATCAAGCGGGCTCATCAACACGCTGCCGACGCACACAAAAGGGGGGCCGCAGGCAGGGCCGAAATGGAGGATACGGGCCACTCGCAGGCGCGCCAGGCCCTCGGTCGCTCCCGCGGCGGACTGACCGCCAAGGTCCACCCCGCCGTCGACGGCCGGGGTCTGCCCTTGTCGATCGTGCTCACGCCCGGCAACGCCAACGACGCCACCGCGTCCGCCCAGGTCCTCGACAAGATCCGCATCCCACGCATCGCCACGGGCCGCCCGCGCGCGACGCCGACGCGGGTGGTGGGCGACAAGGCGTATTCCAGCTGGGCTGTCCGCAACATGTCGCGGCGCCGGGCATTGCTGCCACGATTCCCGAACGCCGCGACCGCAACGTGGTCGAACGATGCTTCACCCGGCTCAAGTAGTTCCGTGTGATCGCCACCAGGTTCGACAGCTCGCCAACCGTTACCGCACCGGAGTCGTCCTGGCCTCGCTGATCCTTTGGCTTCGTGAATCAACCAGGTGATCATTTGCCAGACAGGCCCTACGCGCGACCGCTGCCACGGCCGTTGTCCGCCCGGCTCTTCTTCATCGCTCAAGCCCCTGCCGGCAGTCCTCCCCTGAACGGCCTCGCGTCTGCGCGCCATGCTCCCGGAACTCGGCGGCATATCGAGGCCGGTCGATCCATTGCTGCTCTCCGCAGCCGCCGGTACCCGCTATTGCTTCTCGCCTGCACAGCCACCTGATTTTGTTGGTGAGTTACGGGCTCTGGCACAGATCTTGGGGAGTCGTAGCGGAGCGTCACCTCGATGTTCGATTGTGAGGGGCGGGCTCGGGTGAGACGGCGTACGGCTTGTCGCTGCACAGCCGAAAATGATGCTCCCTCAGGTGTATTCCGTTCGCTGCTCTGGTCGGTTGTGGACGGTGATGGTGCTGGTCATGCAGACCGATGCGCCGTTCTGGGGCTCGCTGGTGTTCGCTGTGATCGGCGATGTGGAGGTCGAGGCGGTTATGGCCGCGTTCGGCACGGTCGAGGTGGTGGTGGGAGGCCGCACGACCGCGGCGGCGTGTCCGGATTGCGGTCTGTTTCTCGGACCGGGTCCACGATCGTTACCAGCGCAGGCTGAAGGGTCTTCCGCTCGCTGTGCAGGGCTTTGTGATCTGGCTGACGGTCCGGCGCTTCATCTGCGGGTCGGCGGACTGCCCGTGCCGGAGGTTCGCCGGGCTGGCTGCCAGTTCGGTTTCCGCGCGGGATGGATGGCCTTGTACGGAGGGCCGTGTCGCTGCCTGATCCGCAGTTCGGTACTCGGTGGGCGCTGGGCGTGGAGATCACCTGCCGGGACCGGGCCGGTGCCTACGCGGAAGACGCCCGGCGCGGCGCTCCCGATGCTGGGCAGGTCGCCGACCGATTCCACCTGTGGCAGGGCCTCGGCCGGGCCGTGGAGACCTGCGTCGCCGCCCACCGTGACTGCCTGCGCAACCCGACGCCCAGCAGCATGTTGCCGGAGGCTACTCGGCGGGCCGAGCGCAAGAAGGCCGCACACGCCCTGGTCCACGAGATGCTCGCCCAAGGCCACTCACGCCGGGTGATTGTCCGGCACCTGGGCTGGGGCCTCAACGCCGTCATCCGGTACGCGAACGCAACACAATGACAGGGCACCATCAGCGACAACCGGCCCCGCCCCAGCAGACTGGACCCCTGCAAGCCCTACCTGGAGCGCCGATTCGCCGGGGAGGCACCAGCGTCACCTCCACGGTGAGCCGGTCGCCGAGCAGGCTCCGGTCACCTACGGCATGGCCGAGCGCACATCGCCACCTCGCGCGGGGCTCCGCCTGCCGCACCACCGCGGCCGCCGACGGTGCGGCAGGCGACCGGCTGGCTCACCCGTCACCCCACCGCCCTGAGCGAGGACGACCACGCCGGTATGAAGGATGTCCTGCCACTGGAGCTCCGGCAGCATCGAGGGCGCCGTCAACCGCATCAAGAAGATCAAAAGGCGGCTCTACGGACGACCTGGCTTCCATCTGCTGCGGAAGATGATCCTGCTGCAGTAGCCCCGCAACACAAGGACGGCGCCGAAGCTCAACCCTCCCGCTGTCCGTTCGCATGGGCGATGGCCATCGGCAGCCTCCTGATCTGGGCGGACGGTGCTCGTTGAGCACGATCTTCCCTCTTTTAATCGCTCGGGCTCCGAGTAAATGCCGTGCAAGGATCTCACCCATGATGACCAAGCCCACTCTGACGGAACACCGCTCCCCATGGGTCGTGTTCACCTCCCCGGCCGACCCATGGCTGGCGTCGGAAACGGCCGCGCTCGTGCAGCGAAACGGTCTGGTCCTGAGGCTGGACGGCCGGGAAATGCGGGATCCGGCGGCCGTCTTCCGTACCTTCGCCCGGGAGCTGTCGTTCCTTGGCTACTTCGGCCACAATTGGGACGCGCTCGTGGACTGCCTTCACGACTGGCACGGTCCCGGCCACGGGAACCAGGACCTCGCGATTCTGATCGAGCACGCGGACGACCTGCTGAAGTCGGATTTTCTTGGGCTGTTCGTATCGGTTCTCGCCCAGGCGGCCTGGAACTCCAACCTGCGCCTGGACGGCGACGGCGAGCTCGATGAGTGGCGGCAGCGTATAGCCCAGCACTTCGTCTTCCTCCTGGACCACACTGCACCCGTTGCCTTCACGGAGAAGGCGGCTCGCGGCGTGGATGTGGCGGTGGCGCTCTCGGACGGCCGCCTGCTCGCCACCCTGACCGACGTCGACTGGCCAGGAGGAGACCCTGCGTCCGCCCCCTGGACGGCCGGCCCGCTCTCTTTCGCAGACAAAGAGATCCTGAGCGGCATGACCATCAAGGCCATCAAGCTGTTCCGAGACCACCTCGGCTGCTCGATCCACGAGGCCCTGGACATCCTCCAGTCCCGCTCTGAGCACCTGCGCCGCGAACATTCGAACGGCTGAATGGCGGGCTGCGCCAGCCAAGCAACTGGATTCGCTGGGCAGACGCATCGACTGGACGAGATAGGACACCCTCATCCTCGAACGCCGCGATGACTTCCCGCGACCGCTCCCCAAGGTCTGTGCCAGAAAGGACTTTTGAGAGCGCCGGGGTGCTTACTTCGGGACCATGGTTGTGCCCTGTATGACGAGGGGGCCCGGGTGCTGCCGAAGCCCAGGGGCGATCTGCATCACGGCGATCCGCCGTGATGCAGGACTGGCATGCCGTTGCGGGCGCTCATCCGGAAGTACGGCATCAGCTACGAGACCGTGCAGAAGTCTCTGGTGTCGGCGTTGCCGGAGCCGCAGAAGAAGATGAAGCCGGCGGGGCCTCTCCCTCGTCCCTTACCCAGAGCGAGCCGTCGTCCACCACGAGCTCGTGGTAGCCGAGGCGTTCCCCGAGTTCGTGATACCGGAGATAGCGGGATTCCGTGATCGGGACTCTGTAGGCCTTCAGGGCCCTCAGGAAGAAACGGAAGCCGAGGTCGGGGTCGACCTCGTCGACGAGACGCCGCAGAGCAGGCACGACACCGCGGACGAGGCCGTACCGGTCACTCTCGGTCGCGGCGGCCAAGGGGGCGGCCATGACCTCGATCTCCGCCAGAACGTCGGTCCGCAGCGCCGGACCGGCGTCCGGCCCGCCGTCGCCGTGAAGTGCGCTCAGCTCCGCCACGTCGTACCGCTCCGTGACCACCCCCACGATCTCGCGCAGCCACGCCCTTCTGTCGAGCCCCGGAGTCTCTTCCAGGTACGGTCGCCTCACCGCGGCACTCCACAGAATGTTGATGACCTCGATGGCCAACGATGACGCGAGGAGCCGTTCGGCATCGGAGAGCAGGGTGGAAGCGTAGGCCCCCTCCCCTCACTCGACGGCTTCCCCGACCACCTCACGCGGATCCAAACCGCTCGCGGGAGGCGAGGACAGCCACTTGGCAAGCCCGCTGAGACCGAAATCCACCCAGATATCACCGCGTGGCATCACTGTGAACTCCTACTCCGGCGATGCCGTCACCGAGTCGGGGGCATGGGCCCGAGATCTGTCGTTCTCCAGGGGTTGGGGCCACGACGCCTCGGCATCCCTCCAGGTCACCTGGCCCCCTTCGAGGGCAGCCGACCTCCGGACCACAGTCTGGCCAGCCAGAACCGCAGCCACTTCGTCAAGATCGATAACTCTGCCCATGAGGTGATCATCCCGCATGGACAGGCCCGATGGCCCAGGAATCCGGCACCGAGACCGCGATACAAGGGAGCCCAGATCACCGAGGGGTACTGAACCTCATCCATTCTGCGTGGACGGGTGAAATGGGCTGGTCAGCGGATGTATGAGCAGGAGCAGCAGTTCGACCGCGACCACGCCCGATCACACGACCCCGGCGAACGGGCTTTCGCCCGATTCAAGCCCTGGCTTCTCATGCGCAGAGCCCGCTGTTCGCCCCGACATGTCAGCGCCGTACTCCGAGCCATCCGTACCTCGCTGACCTGCGACTATTCAGGTCGGCAGGGTGAGGCTGTCGGCTCGGGGACGAAGAGGGGCCTGTCGGTGGGCATGGGCAGCTCCTGTCTGGCTGCGGCTGGTGTGATGGATGAGGAGTGCCTTCACAGCCTCGGCGGGGGGAGTACAGCGAGCGGCGGCAGTGACCAGCTCAGCGCCTTCGGTCCCGTATCGGAGGTGACGTGCTGGATCCCGGTGTCGTCGGAGAGGTCGAGTCGGTACGTGTCCGGGCGGTCGGCGCGTACCCAGCGGGCGTACAGGTCCTCGAGTTCGGTCCACACGTCGCGCGGCCCATGGACGTGGACGGTGCCGTCGCCCGGGCCGGCCACGGCCCAGGAGTCGTCCTCGGGGGCGACGATCGTCATCGTCTCCGCCTGGAAGTCCCGTACGAGGCCCGGAGCGAGGTAGGCGGCGGCGAGCCAGAAGCCGTAGGCGTCGTCCGGTGGCGGGGTGAGCCGGGTAGGCCGCGCCGTGCCCGGGGACGCCTTGATCCGTGCCCGGTGGTCCAGGGCGGTCAGCCACCGGTATCCCAGCATCGGCCGGTACCCGCGCGGCCGGCCCCGCAGGACGGCTTCGATCCGGCCGGTGTCGGTGCGGGTGACGAGGAGCTGTCCGGGCCAGCTCGGCGTACGGGTCGCGAGCGTGGTCAGCAGCCGTCCCCCGGGTGCGAGCTGCTCCACCCAAGCCGGCGGGACGCACGGCACTCCGATGCCGGAGTGGATCCGGTCGTACGGGGCCCGGTTCTCGTGCCCTTCGAGCGCGTCCCCTTCGATCACTGTTGCGCCGACGTCGAGGTGGTCGAGGTTCCGCTGTGCGAAGGCCGCCATGTGTTCGTCCCGCTCCACGCCGGTGGCGCGTCCGGGGCCGGTGATGGTGGCGGCGAGGGCGAGGGAGACTCCCGGCCCGGGCCCGAGCTCCAGATAGCTGTGGGCCGGTTCGAGGCCGAGGGCTTGGAGGGCTTCGACGGTGGCGGGGGTGTAGGTGGACATGGAGGTCATGTGGCCGCCGGTCAACGGACCGCGGGTGAGCGCGTCGAGAGGTTCGCCGTCGCGCTGGAACAGGACCGACTCGTCGCTGTGGATCAGGTCGAGCCACTCTTCACGGTCGTCGGGGTGGGTGCCGTCGAGGAGGCGCCAGTCGATCGGATCGGTGCCCGGGCCGCTGACCCGGAGGTAGGCGTGGGGGAGGAGCGTCTCGCGGCGCACGTGGAGCAGGGCGTCGCGCAGCAGGGGGTCGGTCAGGGTTCCCGTGGAGGTGAGGCGGTCGACCATGGCGGCACGACGACTGCTCGTCGCGTCGGGTTGGAGATCAAGAGGCATGAGGATCGTCCTTCGTGGGGGACGGGGCGGTTGCCGGCGTGGAGGTCGTGGGCGTGATGGTCGGGCGAGGTGGACCGGTGAGGTTCCTCCAGCAGTCCTGCCGGGATGAGGTGCGGGGCGGTTTCGGCGAGTGGCGGCGCGTGTACCGGGAAGGCGGCGGCGAGGGCGGCGGTCTGCGGAGGACCGGGGGCCGTCACGAGCGGCTCCGCTTCGGTCGACGGGCCAGGGCGTGTACGAGGTGACCGATGTCCCGGTGAGGGCTGCGCCAGGAGGCGGCCCATTCCAGCTCAAGGGCCGCTTCGTACGCGGCTCTTCCCGGAGCCCAGGTGTCGTCGAGGTGGTCGTGGAAGATCCGTACGCCCTGCCAGGGCAGCGGTGTGAGACCGTGCCCGGCCGCAAGCTCGTCGAGGGTTTCGGCGGTGTCGCCGCGGGTCTCCAGGCCGAGGTTGCCGGGGCTTCTGTCCGCTTCGGAGGCGATGAGCCGGTGCGCGCTCTCGTAGTCACCGGCCAGGGCCTCGCGTACGCCGATGGCCCGGCGGTTTTTGGCGAGGATGCTCAGCAGGCCGCCGGGGGCGAGCTGTTCGGTCAGCCGGGCGAGCGCCTCACCGGGTTCGTCCAGGTACCTCAGTACGCCGTGGCAGCAGACCGCGTCGAACCCCTCACGGCCGGAGGGGAGGCTGTCGACGCCGGCCTCCACCAGCTCCACGCGGTCACGAAGCCCGGGCAGGGCCGTGAGGCGGTCGGCCGTGACGGCCAGCATGCGGGGGTCCGGGTCGGCTGCGGTCACCTGGTGTCCGGCGGCGGCGAGTCGGATCGTCATCTCGCCGGTCCCGCAGCCCACGTCCAGGATCCGTACGGGTGACGTGGGCAGTTCGGCGCGCAGGCGGCGCTCGACGAGGTCGTGGCGGAGTCGGCCCCGGGCGCTGTCGGAATGTTCGGCGTAGGCGGCGCCGACGGCGGAGAAGTCGGTCACCGTGACCAGCCCATCTCCGTGTAGGGGCGGCCGGCCTGGATGCCTTCGATCGCCGCGCGGGTGTAGGGGACGAGCGCGTCCGGGAGGTCGTCGATGTCCCAGTACTGCCAGGCGACGGTCTTGTCCGGCTCCCGAAGCTCGGGTGTGCCCTCCCAGGCACGCGTGCGGAAGAAGAGCTGGATCCTGGGCCGGTCACCGGGGCGGTCGACCGCGTGCACCATGTGGACGAGGGTGAGGTCGTCCGCGCTGAGAACCAGCCCCGCCTCCTCGTGGGCCTCGCGGACCAGGCATGCGGTCGCTGCCTCGTACTCACAGTGACCCGCGAGGACGTGCCACATCCCGCCCGCGTACGCCGAGTCGGGATGGCGCCGGCCCAGCAGGACCTTGCCGTCCTGTTCGAGGACGAGGTGGACGCCGACGATGTGGGGTTCGGTGCCAGGGGGCGCCGCTGCGGTCACGGTCTTCACCGGCCTGTGCGCGGTGTCGTCGGCAGGATGTTCGAAGGCGTGCCGTTCGAGCAACTTCCGTGTGGAGGGGAGCATCGTCAGGTACGGCAGCTGTTCGAGGCTTCGCCAGGCGAGGAGTTGGCCTTCGGCCACCGTCAGCGTGCCGGGGTCACCGTTCCATTCGCCGGTGAACAGCTGAACGGGGACGAGGGTTCCGTCGGTGCCGGTCACGTGCTTGATCGCGTACGGTCGGAGGCCGGGGATCTCCAAGTCGGCCTCTTCGCGCAGCTCGCGGACGACCGTGTCGAGCAGGGTGGCGTCATCCGGCTCCCGGCCGCCGCCGAGCAGGTCCCAGCATCCCGGCGCCCAGATGCCGGGCTTCACGTCCCTCAGGTGCAGGAGGTACCGGCCCTGACCGTCGTGGATCACCGCGCTGGCGTTCACGGGCGTGATCGGGCCCTCCAGAGCGGCGTCGCGGAGCTTCGCGCGCAGTGTCGGCGACCGGACCCCGTCCTGCGGCAGCCAGACAGCCCCCGCGACTTCCTCTTCCTGGAGAGTGAGATCGGGGCTCTCGGCCGCCAGACGGAACACGAAGCGGAAGTCGTAGTGCTGATGCGGCCCTTCCCCCTTCAGCCCGTTGGCCTCGATTCCGTGGACGTCGATGTCGATCGGCCCGCGCCCGAACTCCGGTGTGAGGACGAGGCAGGAGGACGGGATGCCGGTCTCCTCGGCGATCTCCCGCAGCGCGGCCGCGAGCAGGGTGTCGTCGCCCGCTTCGACATGGCCGCCGGGGGTGAGCAGCAGCCCGGAGGCCTTGTGCTCGATGTGCAGGACGCGCCCGACGGCGTCGATGACGACGCCGCTGCATGTGATGTGGCCGGGCAGCGCGGCACGGCTCGTGGGGTCCGCTTCCGCGTCCAGCGCCGCGAGGAGGCCGGAGAGCGTGTCGCGCTCGCCGGCGTGTCGGGCGAGGTACTCGCCGACCGTGGATCGCAAGTGGTCACGGGAGGGGCGCATGTCAGTACCTCACTGAGGTCGGGGCGAACGGCAGAAGCGGGGGAGTGGAGGAGGAAGCGCAAGGCATGTCGGGACCTCACAGCGGTGGTCATGGGGACGGGGGTGGGTGGGGGAGAGACAAGGCCGTCGGGAATTGCCTTGTGGGTTCGCGTCGGCCGCCTTGGAGACGGGCTGACAGGGCTACCGGAAGGGCCGCGGGGGGTGGTGCCTCAGTGCCTCTTCCGCCTCGTCGAGCCGCTCACGCAGAACGACAGCGGCATCGACGCGGTCCCGGGCGTACGCCTTCAGCGACTCGGTGACGGGTCCGAGGTCGTCCACGACCGTGTTGAGCGGGTACACGGTGCACCCCAGGTACGCGGCCGTCAGCCGCACCACGCTCACCAACCCCTCCACCGGCACCGCCGGATGGTGCCGGTGGTAGACGGCGGCGAGGCGGCCCATCCCTTCGGCCCAGTCCGGATGGGCGAGGACGGTACGCGAGTCGAGTGCCGGCCGGCCGAGCTCCCAGTCCGTACGAGGGGGATCCGGTCTCGGGGGTCGCGGTGTTCACGACGGGACTCCTTCACTTGCGGTGTTCACGACGGGTCTCCCTCACGTGCGGGGCGCGCGCCGGGGCGCGAAGCGGGCAGGGGAACGGGACGGGGTACGCGGCCATCGGCAGCGGAGAGGGACGGGAGTACGGTTCCTCCTTGGCTGTACCCGGTACAGGGCAGGGCGGAAGTGAGCAACGGTCCTGGGAGAGCTCCAGTAGCTCGGCGAAGGTGCTGTCGGCGCGGACGAGGCCGTCGTACCGGCCCTGTTCGGTGATCCGGCCGTGCTCCATCACGACGATGTGGTCCCCGATCCTGGTGTTCTCCAGGCGGTGGGCGATGACGACGGTGATGCGGTCGGCGGCGATGGCTTTGATCTGCTCGAAGATCTGGTGTTCGCCTCGCGGGTCCATCCGGGAGGTGGGCTCGTCCTGCTCGACCTCGCGTGTGTCTGCTGCGCTCAACTGCGGTCCTCCATCACTGACGCGCCTGCCTTCCGCGACGACACCGAGGTCAACGACGCGGCCTCGATATCGAACACACGTGTTTGAGACGAGACCCGAAGCCCGAGACTGGGCGCCCGGCATCGTATGTAAGGCGCACGGACCCTTGTTCGGCCCGGGTGCCGAAGAATCCGTCCGTGGCCGACATGCCGAGCTTCGATACGCATGTGACGGGTGGGTTTTCGGGCTCCGCTCTGGGCCGCGGATGGTCGGTTGATCGGGTGAGAGTGAAGGAGCGAGCCGGCTCTCACGAGGTCTTCCTGTGTGTCGACGGCCGGGCTGTGGGCCGTGCGGCGGCAGCTGGGCGGTGTGACTCTCATGGCCCTGCGTGTGACTCTCGTAGCCCTGCGCCGGGCCTGACGTAACGACTTCGAGTTCCCCACTCCCGTCAGCCGGGAGGGCGCGGAGTGCCCGTACCGGATCGACCGACCGGGACGGTGGGCAAGCAACCGGCCGTGACCTCGGAGCCTCTCGGCCCCGGCTGCCGATCATGACAGTCCGGCTTCAGGCTTTCGGCTGCCGTCGAGGACGGACACGAGGTCGTCGAGGATCCCGATGAACTCCGCGGTCGGGATCTCGACCACGAAGACCTCACGCGCATGCTCGGGGTGGGCGAGCAGGTGTTCTTCACGCCAGAACTCCAGCGTGATCATCAGGTGCTCCCCCTCGCGGAACAGGTGGGCCATCACGTTGTCGGTCGTGGGCCCCCAGTCCAGGGCCCGGAACCGGCTGCGCAGCTCGTGGTCGGTCTCGGTCCCAAGACGCCGGTGCGTGGCTTCGGGAGACGTGCCGGCGTACGGAGGAGGGGAGCCCTCGCCGGAGCGGAGCCGGTCGGCCGTGTGCAGCACGGCGCGGCGGAACTGCGGGGTGTAAGCCATGTTGTCGTCGCAGGTCAGCCACACCCCGGCAGCCCACAGGTCCACTCGGCACAGCTGGCCCCGCTCGCCGACCTCGACGGCGAACCTGTGCTTGTCTCCCAGAACTGCGCTCACGCCGAGACCGTCGCAGGTTCAGTCCCTCGTACGCAAACGAATACCCGCTCGGCGCCTGGGCCGTCGTCTCCGGTGGTGCTCACGTGATGGTTGGGGGACGACGCCGGGGTCCCGAGCGGGGTCGGCTCGGCAGAGCTCTCGTGCCCGCGCTGCGGGTTCAGGGGTAGTGTGCGAATCCCTCGGTCTGCAGTTCGTCGGCGAGGGCATGGATGGTCTCTTCGGGTACGTCGTCGATGCCGGCGGCCGTGGGTGTGGTCTTGAGCCCTTTGCTGCTTTGGAACGAGGTCAGAGCGGTGCGTGTGTTGTTGCCGAAGACCCCGTCGAGTCCGTGTGGGTCGAAGCCGAGGGTCTCCAGCGCTGTCTGCACGCCGATGGCCAGGTTGAGTGGGATCGGGAAGTTGCCGGAACGCATGTTGGCGTCGAGGGCCAGCGACACGTCGTACACGAGCTGCGACAGATCGCCGGGGGGCGGGACGGCGTTCCAGTCGGCCAGGGTGAAAAGCAGGGCGTTTCTGACGTTCCGGGGAATCACGCCGGCGTTCCCCGTCTCGGTCATCTTGCTTTCCCGTGCTGTCGTCAACCAGTCCTGCTGTCGGGCCGCTGTCTGGAACTTGGGGAACTTGAAGGCCGGCCCCAAGGCCCAGGCCATGCTGAAGAGGCCGAGCTGCGCGTCGGCCGGCCAGCTCTCCAGGTCCTCGAAGTCGGTGCGGCCCAGGAGGTAATGCTCGAATTCTGACAGCCTGTTCCGCACCAGGCCGTCGATGGACGCGTTGCTGATGCGCAGCCGTGTGATGGCTTCCTTCTGTTCGATGGTGTCGTGAGCGGTGTTGCTGAATTTGACGTTCTTGTACTCCTACAGGATCTCCGCGCGCGTGGCCGGGGCAAGGGTGTCCTTGTCGTACCACTCGAGTGTGAAGATGTCCGGCAACGGCTTGGGGTTGGTGCCGAAGTGCTGTGGATCGTCGGCGTCGAGGAGGTTTCCCACGCCTGTCGAGACGAGGCTCTTGACGTCCAGGTGCATGAACTGGACGCGGCCCTCCAGCGGCGCGCTGAACGGGATGAAGGCATCCCAGACGCTCTGGTACATGATTCCTCTTCAGGCTGGTTGTGGCGTGGGGCCAGATCCGCCCCATCCATGTGCAGGAGGAACCAGCCCGGCAGTACCAGCCCCGGGAATCCAGGTTCAACATCGTCGGCGCGTCGCCTGGTTCGGGTCCGTAGCCTCCGTCGGGCTTCACCATGATCACGGTCATGATGCCGTCGATCACTCTCTTCTTCCCAGGAAGGAGGAGGAGTGGCTCCTGCGGATCGCGGCGATCAACCGCCTTCGTCTGGGCCGGCAGGTTGAGTCGCATGGGTAGCTCCTTCGCGGTGAGCCGCTGCGGCCCGATGGCGGCCGCTCGCGGGTGGGGGTCCCGGCTGACCGCTGAGAGACCATGCGGTCAGCGCGCTTCCACGGGTTCTGCTTCCACGGGTTCTGCCCGGGGAAGCCCGGGGCGGGGCGCCGTCGGCTGTGTCATGTGGAGAGTCCGTACAGGGCCTGGTAGCACATCTGCCGGGCGGGCCCGGTCAAGTTGGCGCACCGGCTCCTGGAGGCTTCGACACCGCTGCTGAGGGGGTCTGCCGCGGGGTCCGGACCCTGGTCTCGGTGGACGGGGCGGGACTGGACGGGCAGCGTGCTGGTCGGCCGCGGCCTTGTGTCGGTCATCGTGTACTCCTGTGCTCCTAGGGACGGACGGGTTCCTACCGGTCCAGGAACTGGCGCACGGGCGCCAGGCTGACGGGAAGCTCGTCGCTGACGTCGATGGTGAACTGGTAGACGTACTTGGCACGCTGGTCGTTCTCCGGGTCGAAGAAGCTCACGAAGACGTCCTGGCAGTCCGAGCCCGGACGGCAGTGCGGGCCCTTCGACACACGGATGGTGTCCAGCGCGTCCAGACGCGGCTGCTCGAAGGTGCCGTCGGCCCGCCTGGCCCGATGGGTGACTCCCGGGGCCAGCAGGCCTTCCTTGACGGTGGAGGCGAACAGGAAGCCGTTGGTCCCGGCGAAGTTCAGCGCGCGGTCGGCCGAGCTCTGCCCCAGGTTGCGGAACTGGTAGTAGACCTTGTTGAGGAACGCCTTGACGTGATCGCGTACCTCGTCGTCCGGCAGGGCGCTCTCCCTGTAGTCGGCGGCCGCCGACTTGACCGCTGTCAGGATCGAGTCGATCAGCTGGGCTTCGTTCCAGGCGCAGACGCCGCGGCTCTTGACCTCGACCACCGGAACGACCTGGCCGGAGTAGAGGCGGGTGGTCCGCCCGGTGAGCACACCGGGGATGGACACGCGCGAGACGTGGCCGGGGTCCTTGTCGTTGAGCAACTGCCCCCGCAGCACGTCGCGGAACGTCCGGTAGATGACGGAGACCGGCGGGTGAGCGAGGTTCTTCAGCAGGCTCCGGAGCTCCTGAGCGACGTTCTCGCCATCGACGTCGATGGGCTCGTTCCAGTCCATGGCCACCGGCGTCTCGGCCTCCAGGGCGTAGACGGGCGTGGCGTCCAGATTCAACGTCCAGAGGACCTTGTCGGACGCCCAGGGGTTCTCCGTGAGGTAATCGGCGAGCTGACGTCCGTCGTAGGGGTTAGCCGGCGCCTCGACGTCCGTGTCGCCCTGCCGGATGACGGGATTCTTCATCTGCTGGGTGAAGCCGTCCCTGCGCGCTTCGGTCTGATAGCCGAACCCCAGCGTGCCGATGGCGTAGATCAACTGCCGCTGTGGGCCGCTGCCGTTGTTTCCGCAATGGCATTCCGAGGCGGAACTTCCCCCGCAGCCACAGGAGGGCCGTACCCCCGGGCCTCGGCCGCTCTGCCCCTGCCAGTCGCCGGCGAATGTCCCGGTCGATTGCACGGTCGGCGTGGTTGGTGCGGTCGGCTCAGGCCCGCCTGCCGCGACACCGGCCGGGCTGCCCTCTGCGGTGCCGCCTCCGTCTCCGTACGCGGCCCGGATGCCGGCGGCCTGTTCGCCGGGGGGCCGGGTGGCCGCGGGCTGGGCGGCAGCCGCCCAGGACTGCCCACCGGAGGGCGCGTCGTGGGCGGTCTCGACGTTGCCTGGGGCACCGTTCTCGCCGAGCGCGTGCAGCCCGCCGGCCGCAACGACCGCGTCGGTGGTGTTCCCCGCCGCCTCGGGCGGCCCGGACAGTACAGTGCTCGTGTCGGGCGTGGCTGCTGCGTCGAGGTTCGTCATGGCTGTGTCTCCTGTCGCGCTGATCAGGCCGTGTGCGCGTGCGGCGTTCAGGTTCCCGCCGAGATAACGGCGGCACGCGGGCGCGTCGGCGGGGCGGCACGCGGCGACGGACGCGGTGGTGAGGATGGCGTCGCCGGCCGCTTTCGGATCGGCGGGGTGCCCCGTCCGCGGCTGCGCCGCCACGAGCAGCGCGGCCACGCCGGCCACCAGGGGGGTGGCGAAGCTGCTGCCGGTGACGGCCGCCCGTCCGCCGCCGGGCGCGGCGCCCTCGACGGCCTCACCCGGGGCGACGACGCCGTGCGTGGCGTAGGCGGCTCCCCAGTTGCTGATCTGCAGGGGGGTGCCGTCGGGCCCGGTCGCGCCGACCACGAGCACGCTGGGTACCGCTGCGGGTACTTGCAGACCGTCGCATCCGTCATTGCCGGCGGCCGCGACCACGAGCACGCCTTGGTCGTCACACAGTCGCAGGGCGCGGCCCAGCAGTTCGTCCGGCTGCCCGTCCGGAACGCGCTCACCGCCGCTGATGTTGATGACCTGTGCACCCTCCTGGACGGCCCGCTCGATGGCCCGGGCCAGGTCCAGCTGGGGGACCCGGGCCTCGTCCCCGTCCCGGAACACCGGGAGGAGCAGCCTCCGGCAGCGCGGGGCGATGCCGGTCACGCCCTTTCCGGGCTGCCCGAAGATCAGGCTGGTGACGAGGGTGCCGTGCAGCGACATCGGCCCGGGGCCGGGAGCCTCGGTAGCATCCGCCAGCCCTGTGCGGCGTCCGTTGTCCGGACTGTGCAAGACGCGTTCCGCGATCGTTGCCGGGGCATCGCGTACGCGTTCTCGGCGCAGGCCGGGTGCGGAATCGGGACCGTTTCACAGGGCTTGAGGACACGGCCGCGGAGTCGCTGCCGACGGGAGAAGAGGGGCTGCACCCGGATGCGAGTGGTACATGCCAGTTGCAAAGTGGGGATGTGCTGCGGAACGAAGCCTCGAACGAACTGTCGCTAGAACTGCTAAGGGCTGTCCCGTATAAGGACGTGAGCTGGGGGTTCGCCTGACAGTACGGTCGACGCGTGGAGTCGAAGATAGTGAGCGAGTGCCCGTTGCACGGGGGCGGTGTGCGTCCTGACTACCTGGTCGGACGCCGTCTTGAGCAAGTAGTCGCCTCGTGGCACCTGTACGACTCAGAGGCTCCGTCCGGCCCACTGGATGTGTGGCTGATCGACAGCGAAGCAGTCTCCACGCGCATCACGACCGGTTCGGACTGGTGCCTGATCGTGGAGGCATCGGCCCCCTTCGCGGGGTACGACATGGCGGAGTCAGGCCGCGTCGAGGTGGCGCCTGTCAGCGGCGAGACCCCATTCGCAGATCACCTCGGCGAGACGGTGCTGGCAGTCGGCGAAGAGACCATCCCGGACAGTGGGCGGATCGCCCTGGAGATCACCTTCGACTCCGGCCGTGTCCGATGTGAAACCTGCTCCGGCGACCTCCGCCTGTCCAGCAAGTGATCAACACACCAGCCACGGCGGGAACCGTGTGAGGCTCCCGCCGTGGCTGGTGTGATCACGGCGTCGCAGCCGTCCTGGATAGCCCCGTTCACCGGGTTGAGCCCCCGCTGTTTCGGCACGTTGGTGACACAGCTGCGGCACGAAGGGGTCGACACGGTTCGCAGAGGCCGGCCGTGGGGCCTGCCGCTGGAGGATCGGGTGCTGCTGGTCACGGCCTACTGGCGTACCAACTTGACGTTGCGGCAGCTCGCCCCGCTGTTCGGCGTCTCGAAGTCCGCGGCCAACCGCATCGTTAGCCACCTCGGTCCCCTGCTCGCGCTCAAGCCCCGCAGGCGATTCCGCAAGGGCACCGTCCTGATCGTGGACGGCACCTTGGTCCCAACTCGCGACCACACGGTGGCCGAGCGGTCGAAAAACTACCGGTACTCCACCAACCACCAGGTCGTCATCGATGCCGACACCCGCCTGGTCGTCGTGGTCGGCCGGCCGTTGCCCGGCAACCGCAACGACTGCAAGGCATGGGAGGAGTCCGGCGCCAAAGCTGCCGTCGGCAAGACCACCACGATCGCCGACGGCGGCTACCCGGGCACCGGACTCGTCATCCCGCACCGCCGCAAGCGCGGCCAGAGCGAACTCCGCGGCTGAAAAGAGGAGCACAACAAGTCCCACAAACACGTCCGCGCCCGGGTCGAGCACGTCTTCGCCCGCATGAAGACCTGGAAGATCCTCCGCGACTGCCGTCTCAAAGGCGACGGCGTCCACCACGCCATGCTCGGCATCGCCCGGATGCACAACCTTGCGCGCCGCGACTGACCGCACCCGACCGAAGCACTGCCCGTTCAGAATCCGGCGGGCAGGAGCTGGACCAGACCGACCCAGTTCTCCTCGCCCACCTTGGTCTGCGTGGCGCGGACCCTCCAGCGGCCGGCGGCCAGCGGGACCGATGCCTCGGCGGGCATCCCGCCGTCGGGGTACTCGAGGCCCAAGTCGGAACCCGCTTCGGCGGAGTCCATGAGCACCGCCGGACCGTCCGAGACCCAGGTGCCGCACTCCTCCCACACTGTGGCCGGGTCTGCGAGGACAGCGTCTGCTGCGGCGCTCAGTCCGGCCTCGCTTTCGGCGGCGAGCCACCGCAGGAACGCTCTGTGCTGGGGCAGATAGCAGCTGGTCGCCGGCTCGTCCGCCAGCACCAGCGCCTGCGCACCGTTCTCGTCGATGGGGATCACACCGGCCAGATCGTCCACCGCGCAGGCCCGGTCGTAGTCGTCTGGAGCGGTGGCGTCTCCCGCCATAAGACCACTCTCCATGCACCCACCCCAGGAGGCCAGGGCAGAGACGGGGACGACGATCAGAGGGCCGCCCATCGACTCCACCCAGACAGGGGAGGGGTGGGAGGCATCGTCTGCGGTGGATGAAGAGGTGATCATGCAGTCAGTGTGCCCTCGCCCACTGACACCGTCCCCGCGCTCATTGGAACCCCGTACGGGGAAAGGCTCAGCGCCTGTGGCAAGCAGCAGTTACGGGACAGCCCTTAGGCGACTTCGAGCTCGTCTGCTCTGGGCAAAGGGTGCGCGTGTCTCTCGGAGCCCAGCGGCTGCTGGCGTTTCTGGGGCCGCAGAGCGACGGTGCCCATCGGGGCGCCGCGGCGCAGCAGCTATGGCCCGACTACCCGAACCACCGGGCCGCCGCCAATCTGCGCTCGGCTCTGTGTCGGGGAAGACGCACCGGCCGCATCCCTCTTGTGGACTGCATCGGGCAACGATTGCGACTGTCGCCCCTCATCCGGGTCGATCTTCATACGGTCGGCGTAGACGCGCGGAAGATCGTCGATGGCCCTGGCCCGCCACCCGGCGACGCCGAAGCGCTCATCGACGACCTCACGCAGGAACTGCTGCCCGGCTGGACCGACGAATGGCTGGACCTGGACCGCGAACGCTGGGACCAGTTACGCCTCTACGCCTTCGAGGGCCTGGCCCAGCGACTGCTGACGGCAGGGCAGTACCTTCCCGCCCTTCAGGCGGCGCTCACGGCCATCGCCATTGATCCCATTCGGGAGACCGCTCAACGGATCGTGATCGAGATCCATCTGGCCGAGGGCAACGTGGTGAGTGCCGTGCTGCGCTATCAGCACTACTCCGAATTCCTCTCGCGGGAACTCAACGTGAGCCCCTCGCCGCAGATGATCAGCCTTCTGCCGGGCCTGCTGTCCGCATAGCGCCGCGCGGCCGGCACGCCGCGGCGACGCGGCCGTGACGCTACTCGAACGCTGTGGGGAACACCCCCACGACGGGCCCGGTGAAGACTGGTGGCCGCATCAGCGTCCTCGGCGTCTTCGGGGACACCGGTGCTCCCCGCCCGCTCTTCCGTCAGCGGGTTCCCGGAATGATCAGGAAGGGAAGGAGCTGAGCGTCATGGGCACTCGTTTCGACCGAGAATCGGAACACCGGCCCGTCAGCCTGTCCATGCCCGTGCAGGCACCCCCCGTCCACCGCTCCGCGGTCGGCACGGCAGGTGCTGTGGGCACCGTCAACGGCGTCGGGCCCGACGGCATCGGATTGCCGGCCCTCGCACGCCTTCTCGACATCGACGTCGACTGGGCCCCTTCCACGGCGGCTTCCACGTGTGACTGCCTGACAGGACGACCGGACAAGCCGCAGGAGCATGCGTGCCTCGCATGCTCCTGCGGCTTCGGAGAGTTCAGTCGTCGCTGTCGAAAACCGTCAGCACGTCGAGGATCTCCCGGTAGCCCCACACCAGCGTCATGACGAGTCGGCAGGAGGCCGGCCACGCCTCCTCGCCCCCCGCAACCACCGAGAACGGCGTCGCCGAGTTCCACGCCGCACTCGACCGGCATCGTCCCGCACCCCGCCGGACCAGCCCCCTCGACCACCTTCTGGAGCCTCCCGGCCCCACCCATGTGCCCAGCTCATCCGCGATGCCGGAATCCGTCGCGTCGTCACCGCCTGGCGCGAGCCCGACGCAGTTCCCCAGGCCGACGGGTGTTCGCGGTAGTGGGCGCGAAACCGTTCCGGCTCGCCGGGTGGTGATCGACGAGGGCAGCATCTGCTGAACGTCACCCGAAAAAATCCACGGTGACGGGGAGTCAGCCCGCGCCGTACCCGAGGTACAGGACGCACCCGGAGGTGCAAGGGCGGTGGTTGTGTCAAGTGCGCCCTGGGTGGGGCTTCGGGCGGCAGTACGCTGCATGGCGACCCCTGCCGGCCGACGGGGGGCGCCATGGGGATGTGGGAGAACGAGACAGGGTGGGGCGAAGTCGCGGAATGGCTTACAAGAATGAAGAAGAGATCAAGCGGGCTCTTGGGATCGACTCTTGGCGGAACCTGTCGAAGGACAAGATGATCAGGTTCGCGGCCATGGTGCCCGATATGGGCACTGAGGTAGCCCTGAAGCTCATTGAGCAGTTCCCCGCGTTCAAGGATTTCGCTATGGACGCTGTGGACGCGATAGAGGAGGCGCATGGGGCTACGCTCTCGGCCAACAAGGAAAGTCAGGAGCATGTCCACAGGGCCTTGCGGGAGATCAGGGAGATCCTCAAGGGCGAACTCGATAAGGGTGACCTGAGCTGGGAGCAGAGAAGGTTCGTTATCGAGCAGATCCAGGAAACCGGAAGGATGGATTTCCAGAAGGACAGCGAGAATAAGAAGTTCCTGGATGGGGTGTTCAAGAAGGTGGCGGCTGGCATTGGGGCCGCAGTCGCTCTAGGTGTCGCCTTTGTCGGCGGCAAAGTAATGGTCGAAAAGAAGGGCAGCCCCGAAGGTTCCCTGGATGCTTGACATCGATCTCCCAGCACGGCTGCCGGCCGTCTGGCGTGGCGAGTTCGGTCCGCTTGTTCCGTCGGTGGACAGGATGGTCGTGTGTCGCTGGTGCCGACGCCTGGCGTGACGGGCAGCCGGAGCTGGCGGGTGGGAGCGGGTCAGGGGCGACCGGACTTGCCGCGGTGATCTGGGGTCGCTCGTTGCCGTCGGTCCATGGGATGCGGTCGTGGGCACCTCCGCTTCCGAGCGGGCGCTGAAGCCGAAGTACGTGTCGTCTTCGGTGCGCAGGCGACAGTGCTGCGCCTTGGTCGTCTGGCTGGGCCGTCTGACTGGGCCGTCTCTTTCGGGTCATGCCTGGGCAGCGTCGTCGTCCTCTCGTGCCCAGGCCAGCTGCGCGTCGCTCAGCGAAGGGTCGAACCCTTCAGGGAACATCAGCATGAGTGGCTGCGGCCACATGTTCTCCAGCCCGTGCTCGTGGCAGTACAGGGCGATGAGATGCGGCCCTTCCCCGCAGGACTCGTGCCGGTAGGGGCGGTCATGTGCCTGGCAGAAGTACCCGAACCTTGAGCAGTCGTCCTCATCGCTCGGCTCGTAGAAGCCGGGATCACAGACGATCTGGGTCACCGGTTCCTGCCGGTTGAACCGGGGGATGGGTCGCGGATCACGCCACAGCAATCGGGGAGGAAGCATGCGCCCATCCTGTATCGAGACCGAGTCGTTCGGGTCGCCGGGGTGTTGGTCCGGTCGTGCTGTCGGCTGATGCGCGGTGGTCGCGGATCGAGCCGCTGCTTCGGGACCGGACCGGACTGGACCGGACTCCATGAGGTGGCGGGCAGTGGTGTGATCATCGGCAGATGATCGAGGTGATCGCGTGGAAGTACCGCACGGGCTCGCCAGAGATCCGCTCCCGACGTTCCCCGCCGGTCCATGAGCACATCATCCACGGGCGCTGCCCGATCGTCCGGTCGCACCGGGACCAGGGACTGCGTTCGCTGCAGCGACCCGCGCGTTGAGCATGACGGTGGATGACCGGCGCTGAAGTGGGGTGACAGCCGCACCATCGCCGTGCGGACGAAGCCGAGGCCGGCAGGCCCCTCGGCCTGGCACAGCCGGTCGGAGGCGCCCCCTGCGGCGGGCCGCCGCCGCTGTCGGTCATCTGAGGCTCCTGACTGGTGGATCTTTCCGGGCGTACGCAACTGGCGTCTCGCCGGAGTGCGTCTCGATGTCTGATGACGTCAGAAGTCGTTGCCCGCAATGGCCATACGAGATCGAATCGTGTGACCGAGAAGATCAGGAGCCGTTCCATGTCGGATGAGATCACAGTGCGCCCCGTCGCCTGGCCGCCTGCCCCGATCAAGACCGAGCGGCTCGTGCTCCGCGAGTCCGAGGCCCGGGACCGTGCGGCATTCGTCGAGCTCTTCGCGTCACCGGAGGTGGGCACCTACGTCGGTGGCTCCCGACCGCGTGACGAGCTGGAGCGCGCGATGCCCGAGGTGCCCGGGCGGCGCTTCGGATTCTTCGCGGTCGAACTGGACGGAGCGACGATCGGCATGATCACGCTCGATCGGCGCGCCCCGGAGCGCAAGGGGCACATCCGTCCGGAAGGAGGGGAGATCGAGCTCGGCTACATGTTCCTGCCGCAGGCGTGGGGACGCGGGTACGCCTCCGAGGCGTGCGCGGCGGTGCTCGACTGGTTCGCCGGCGTGCTTCCCGGCGAGCCGGTGGTGCTCTCCACCCAGACCGCCAACGAGGCATCGATGCGCGTCGCCGCGAAGCTGGGGTTCACCGAGGTGGAGCGGTTCGAGGACTACGGTGCCGAGCAGTGGTTCGCCGTGTGCTCTCCGGGCACGTCGTCCGATTGAGCCCATGTCGTCACCGTGCTCGCCGGGGTTCTGGAGTTCCAGGCCCCCGGCGAGGGCCAAGTGGGCGAGGTGGTCGAGGCGTACGGGGAAGGCGCCGCGGTCAAGGCCCCGGCCCGGCGCCATGGCGTCGCGCCCAAGACAGCCCGCTGAGCCTCAAGATGATCCGCCGCGTCCTGGACGCGGCCGGCGCCCGCGATCTGCCCGGCGCCCCCGAGCAGGCGGGGGACGATGCCCCAGCCACCGAGCAGCCGCGGCCCGAGCCCGTCACCACGGTGGTGCTCGACCTCCCCGGCCCGTTCACCGACCACCTGCGGCAGACCGGGGGCGCCGCTGTCCGCGACGTACTCGCGGATGGCAGGATCATCCGGCCGCGGACGGGGCCACTCTGGGCGCGTCACAACCCCGCTCGCGCTCCACTGGGCCACGCCCAGGTAGTGCGTGGCCCTCGCCGACGACGGCTCCGCCCCGTCCGGGCGCGAGCCGTACCGGGCCTACGTAGACCACGTCGTACGCCGACCGCGTCGCCACGGTCACGAGTCCTTGGCGTTCAAGCCGGCAGCATGATGACCGGCGAGATCCCGATCTCAGGCCTCCCTGTGTCGTACACGCAGATGACCTTCGAGGGGGGGAAGGAGAGCGGCACCGCGGGCAGGACTCTGTCGAATGCGTACCGGGTTCTCTGCGCGACCCGGCACGAGACGGAGTCGTCCACCTGATGCAGGAGTTCCAGACGCTTCGACCCGCCGAGCCCGAGGGTGTCGAAGGCCCAGCGGTGAGGGCCTCCAGGGCGCGGGGCCACACCATGTCCACGCGCGTGCGCAGTGGTCCCATAGCCCACCTCGGCCGAGGGTTTGCCGGATGCGACGTTCTTGAGGACTGCATTGCCGACCAACTGCCCATGGGGCTAGTCGGGTTGCGCTTTGAGGGTCGCGAAGCCGAACTGGTCGGCCGCCGCCCGTCCTCGCTGCTGGGCCCGCACCCACCGTATCGCGTCGGCATCGTTCTCCACGGCAGAGCTTGTCCAGTGGCGCAGTGCGGGATCCCGGCATGCCGCGACCAGCGCGGGAACGTCCCGCATGTGCCAGGAGTGAAGCATGAGGACGGGAGCGGACGGCGTCGCATCCGCACGCGGTATGACGGTGCCGTTCACCGGCCGGTCGTACGCGGCGGTGTCCGGCCCCGGCATCGACGGTCCTCGGCCCACTACCGGTGCGCCCGAACGCGTACGGCCTCTGCGGACCAGTCGAGCACGGGAGCCAGGCTCTCCGGAGCAGGCCAGCTGTTGATCACGGCGAGGAGCTGGAAGAAGCGGTCCCTGCGCGGGTCGTTCACGCTCTCCAACCGAAGCAGCAGCCGACGGCGAAGCTCGGTGTCGTCAGGGCGGCCACAGGTGCGCGCGTAGTGAACCGCAAGCTCCGTGACGATCGGATCGACGTGGTGCGAAGCCGGGTCGATGCCCGCCGCCAGGGCCGGGGCGACCAGGTCGCGGACAGTGGCGGCGAAGTCGCGGTGCGGGCCCGTGGTGTCGCCTTGTGCCTGTTCGGCTGCGAGATGCTCGGCCATTCGTCGTACGCCGGCGCGGAAGTCAGGGTCCAGGGCCATCTCGGCCCACTCCACCCACGCCCGGGTCTGTCCTGCCTCGGGGTTGTCGGGCAGTTCGGGGGTCATCGAGCGCCTGACCCCCACGAATGCGGAGTCGGCGTCGAGGCCGTCGAAGACCGCGTCGAGGAAATCCCCGATGAGATCGCGGCGTTCGTCCTCGGAAAGCTGGGCGAGCTGGTGCATGAGATCGGTCTCCTCGGGAGTGAGCCGGCGCTCGGCCACCGCTGTCAGCACCGTGTGCCGCAGGCGCAGGATGCGGATCTGCACCGCCAGTGCTTCGGCATGCGCAGTGGCGACCTCGGGGAACGAGAGCTCCCGGTCGACGACCTTGCGGATCGTGGGGAGGTCAAGCCCCAGTTCGCGCAGGGTCCGTACGAGGTCCAGGCGCGCGACGGCATCGACGTCGTACCGGCGATAGCCGGCCGGGCTACGGTCCGTCGGCGTCACGATTCCGCGATCGGAGTAGAACCGAATGGTCTTGACCGTGAGGCCGGTCCGTCGAGCCAGCTCGCCGATCGAGTAAAGCGTGTCGCCGTTCATGCCGATACCTTGGAGTCTCCCCCTACGGGAGACGCAAGCCCCTTCGTCCGTCGATGGCCGACCACCTCTCGTCCACGGGTCTCGACCATTCTCGCTGTCATCTCCTCCACCGGAGCATCGGTCCGATGAGCCGGCCTCGATGGCGGTGTCTCCCTCCTCCAGCGCTCCGGCAACCGACCGCTGACGCCTTCCACTGTCACTCACTCCCTGGTTCCGGCCGCAGCCACACCGAAGGCGAGCGCACCCGTCAGGAGTGCGAAGGCGAGTGCGACGGCCACCCACTGCCCGAGGGGGGCGACCTGGTCGCCGAGCCCGAGCAGTCGCCAGGCAGCGTCCCACAGCGCCAGCGCGCCTGCAGCGGTCGCGATCCGGGCGGCCCGTCGCGCCCCCATGCGGGAGGAGACGCGGCGAACCGCAGGACGCTGTTGCAGATCATCACCAAGGCGAAGGTGCCGCCCGCGAAGACCGCGGTCTCCACGGTGAAGAGCAGCACGCCGGGCCAGCCCTCGCCGGAGGCCAGGCCCGTGGCGACCAGCAGGCCGGCGGCGAGGGCAGCCGTGGCGGCGAGCGGGGTGAAAACGGAGACGTACGAAGCCGAGCACGTCGCGGCGGCCGATCAGCGCGGTGAGCGCGCGCCCCGTGCGGGAGCGGGAGCGGGAACGGGGGCCGGCGAGCAGGTGCGCGAGATCGTCCAGCCAGTCCCCGCCCGCGTCCTCGCCCCTGTCCTCGGCCCCGCGCACCGGTTGCGGCAGTCGCCGGATCGCCCGGCGGTGCAGGAGCAGGCTCCCGGCCGTCGTCCCGGTGAGCGGCAGCAGGGACGCGATCAGCCAGGGGCGCCCTCGTCCCAGGACGTGCGGTCCGCTCGTACGACCACCACCGCCCAGTCGGTGGCGAGCGTGGCGGCGATGAGCAGCGTGCAGATCGGCGCGGCCCGAAGCACCTGCTCGATCCAGTAGCGCGACAGTGGCCGGTCGCGGTGGCACAGCAGCGCCCTTGCCGCGCCGAGCGCGCTGAGAAGTGGGACGAAGAACATGGTGAAGGTCACCACCGCGTCGTACGGATCGTCCTGCCAGGGATGTCCGCCCGCACCACGCGAACCTGCGTCGTCAGGTAGGCGAACACGGTGAAGGCGCCGGCGTCGACGCGGACGCCTCGCCGCCCACCCTGCGCACCGCCGTCCTCGCCGCCTGGTGGAGCCCCCTCGGCCTCGGAGCGATCCGGATCCCCCGCATCTTCACCGGCGTCGACGCGGACGCCGTCGTACCACCCGGCACCGGCCGCCTCCGGGCCGGCGTCTGGACCCTCGCCGCGGCAAGCGCCACCGGCGGTGCGACCATCCTCGGTCTCTCGGCCGCCGCCGGATTCCACCCGCTCGGCGCCGGCACCGGCGTGGGCCTGCTCCTGCTGACGACGGTGTGCGCGGGCACCCTGCGAGATCTGCGCGACCTGCCATCGGCGTCGTAAGGCCGCACGATATTCGCCCGATCTGCCATCGCCGTCGTGAAGCCGCGTGACATCCGCCCAGCCTGCCATCAACGCCGTAAGCCGCTCGACCCCCGCCCGACCACCGCTCGACCAAGGCCCTCCAGGACCTGCGGGCCGCTCCCGACCGACCCGCTTCGACGATGCTCATGCCCGACCTGCTCCGCTCCCTCTGCACACGCCGCCTGCGCCGCGAGGTCATGGCGGGCCCGCTGCCCCGGCATGTCGGGCTGATCATGGACGCCAACCGCCGCTGGGCCCGGCAGAGGGGCATGATCAACCCGAGCCTCGGCCACAAAGCGGGCGCCGAACACGTCGAGGAGGTGCTCTCCTGGTGCGAGGTCCTGGGGGACCACCCACGTGACGGTGTTCCTGCGCTCGACCGAGAACCTCCAGCGTCGCGGCGACACCGAAGTCGCCTACCTGATGCGGCTGATCAAGCAGGTCGTAGCCGATCGCCTCACCCGCCCGGACGCCCGTCTTGCCCCGATCCACAGGATTCAGGCCCGCCGGACGCCGCCACGAAAACGATCACAGCCAGGACTTCCCGGCCCCGTGGCACCCCGTCCCCACCCTGCGGGCGCGTGGGTGCCGACGGCACCAGCCGTTGGAACAACTCCCACAGTCCATCAAGAACCAGCCGCTCCATGATCGTCACGGCCACGGACCGCTGATCCAAATGAGGCGACCTCTTGGCAAGCAGACGGTGCCGGTCGTCGAAGACGGAGATGGAAACGGAAACGGGAGTGGGGAACGCACCTGCCGCTTGGAGGTTCGCGGGTTGGCGAATGACGAGGCAGCTGGTCCAGGTTGATCACGATGCTGTTGTGCTGGTCTGTCTCCGACCCAAGTCGGCGCGACCGTCTCTGGCGACGTGGCTTCGCCGATCTCCAGGAACAGTATTTGCCGAGCGCTCTCGGAGGAAGGTGAGCATGTTCTCGCCATAGCCGGGAGGGGCGTATCTCTACGGCGCCGTATCACGCAGGTCGGGGCGGTTCCTGGGCAGTCCGAAGCCCGCCATCTGCTTCTCCTCGTAGGACAGGAAGCCAAGGCTCCGGTAGAAGGCGTGGTTGCGCTTGCCTTCCGGGGACGACTCGTGGTCCGTGGAGAGGAGGAAGAAGCGGCAGTGCGAGTAGCGTCGCATGAGGTGTTCGACCAGGGCCTGACCGATGCCCTGCCGGTGATGCGCAGGGTCGACCACGACGTCCTGGACGTAGCAGATGTGCTCGTCGTCGGAGACGGTCCGGGCCAGTCCGAGGAGTGTTCCTGAACCGTCTCGTGCGGTGATGACGAGGTGAGAGTTCCGCAGGCCGCGGCAGAGCTTGTCGACGTCGGCGGTGTAACCCTCCCAACCGACCGAGTCGTAGAGGCTCAGTACTTCATCAGGATCGAAGACGTCCTCTTCCGTGATGAACACGCCAAACCCCCTACGGCCTTGCTGCTTCGCGATGCTGATTTCTCACCACATCTGACTTCATGCTCCTCAGTCACGTCAAGATCGACAGTAGGCGGCCTCAGCCCGACCAGGAAGGTGGACACATTCAACCGAACCCATGCCGTGACGCTGGGGTACACGGACACGGGAACGGTTCAGACCCGTAAGGTGCGCGACGCTGTCGTGAGCATGCGCTGGAGGTTTCCCCCTCCCGCCACTGCGGTGTATCAGCGCGGTGTCGGAGATCGACGAGCGCGCCAAGGCCGTACTCGAACGAGTGCCTGACGGCGTCGTAGTGGTGGACGAAGACGTCGTACGAGTACTCGAGTAGCTCAGCTTTGAGCTGAGAAGAGGGAGCCCGTGTCCGCGGAGTCCATAGAGGTTCTGGTGGTCGCCGACGTAATCGGAGGTCACAAGGGGCCATGGCGTGATCTTGGAAGCCTGACGCTGCTTGGCTGGACGCTCGACACTCAGCGTCAGACCCCGGCTTCGCCCTGGCCGCCGTCGTTGACCCAGGTTTCGGCCAGGTCAGGCAAGCCCGGCTCCTCGGCTCCCAGGAGCAGGGTGCGGGCCTTGAGTCGGTGAGGCCCGGGGATCACGGGTGCACCTCATCGCGGTCGGCGGCGGTGAGCGTGGCGCGCTGGGTGACCAGGGGGCCGCGCAGGTCGGCCTCCTCGGGGGAGAGCGGGCCCTAGGGACGAAGGACGCGTGCGGGCTTGGGCCGCTGCGGCAGGTCGGCGGCTGTGATTGTGTCCTCCTCGGCTTCGGCGAGTGCCTGGTGAACGGAGACGACCGAGGGGCATTTGCCGGCGTTCTCGCCGGTCTTGATCTCCAGCTTCCGGGCGATCCCAGGGACAGGGACGCCCTTGTCCTTGAGCGCGATGGCGGAGGTGAGCGTGTCGTCGTCGATGACCTCCGGACGGTCGCCGTGGTTGCCTTTGACGTCGGCGCTCTGCTGGCCTTCCAGGGTCTCCTCCAGGAAGCTCATGTAGCAGACCGCGACCTGCCGGGCTCGATCTGGCCGAGTACCTGACGGGCGTCGCCATCACTCCCGAGCTGCTCCAGGACACGACGTTCACCTGCGCCACCGTGAAGATCCGCTGACCATTCCCCCTGAACCGAGCACGAGTCCGGCGAGACTCCATTGTCAGAGGTCGCCCCTATCGTGCGAGCAACGGTGCTGGAGAGGAGTGACGATGGGTTTCTCGGGGGAGTTGGTCTTCGGCCGCAGTGAGCGTCCGCTCATTGAGGCCCCGGTCTTCGGCGGTGCGCGAGAGGACGACGAGGGCGGCATATCCGCTTGGTGGCCACGGCCCGGTGGGTGGCAGACGTGGGAGTTCCACGGGGCCTTTCCCGGCAGGGCCGAGGACGTCCTGCGAGCGGTCGTCGAGTGGACTGGGGCTCCGGCCTGCGTGGCGTTGGTGCACGACAGCGACGTCGCGTTGGTGCGGGGTCTGGACCCCGGCGGGGAGCAGTGGGACGCATGGCTGAACCTCCATATCGCGGCAGAGATCTTGGACCGTCCGCTGGCCGAGTTGGACGCCTGCGTACCCGTCGACGCCCGCCGCGCCCTGGCCTGGGTTCGGTCTGCGGGAGTCGGTAACGACGTGGCCGAGAGCACGATCGAGGAGGTCCTGCGGTCCCACGAGACGTTCGCCGAAGAGCTCTTCGTCGTCATGCTGGATAGCTTGGGTTTCCCTGCGGCAGTCGACCCTGAGCCGCAGGACTGAGCAGGGCCTTCCTGTTCTTACGAGGGGTCGCTCGAAAACGGGCTGGAGTTGGAGTGGATCCGCGCGGCGATGTCGGCACTCGCCTTTGTCCTGACCCGCGAAGGAGCGACGATCGACCAGGTGCACCCGCTCCACACCACTCGCTGGGCCGATGACGCCGAGGGAGCGGCCGATCTGGCAGTCCTGCTCGGCATCTTGATCACCGCGGCGGAACGCCGCCTGCCTCACGGGAGACAGCCATGACCGAACGCGACATCATGCTCAACGAGCTCGCTCAGGGGTTGCGCCCGATGTCCCAGGGCATCGAGTGGTTCGGTGCCCTCTCCTCGGAGGAGCAGTCCCAGACGTTGCGATTCCTGGCCCACCACTGCATCCAGGCCCGCGCCGTCACCGGCGATGCGCCGGAGGGCATCAGCCGTGCCGGACTGCGCCCGACGCACACACCAGCGGTACTGATCACACGCGGCCGGATCGACCAGCAACTGGGCAAGATCGCCGGCCTCGCCCCCCTCGACGAGCGCCGCAAAGCGTTTCGGCTGCTGATCTCGGTCCTCGCGATCGCCGATGCGCGGCGCCGCGAGCGCGATTGCTCGAGCGGATGTGCCCACTGGTGGCACAGGTTGTCCGACGAAGACCGACCGTCGGCGCACGCTTTCCGGAACAGCTCGCCCGCCTGACCCGCCACGCCGTTCTCGGTGACCGTGTTCACTCCGCGGATGCCCCTGACCCGCATGGACATGGCCGACGAAGACACGATGCTGGATCTCGCCGATCCGAACGTCACGTCTTTCCGGTGCCTGGTGTCGTTGTGGCTCTCGGAGGGTCAGGCACCGCGATCATCTCGGAAGCCGACGACGATGCCGCCGTCAGCGGAGTACGGAAGAAGAGGGGCCGCAACTTCCGAAAGGGATGCCTGTGGAGCATGCCTGGCCGAGGGGGAAGCGTGCGCCGACGGCTTATGCCACCGACCTCCGTACCGCTTCGGCCAGCGCAGTCGCACGGGCGTCGCCCGGTGCGCTGACGATGTGGTTCATCACGTAGGCGAAGGCGATGCCGTGTTCGGGGTCGGCGAAGGCCAGGGAGCCGCCGCGGCCGGTGTGGCCGAAGGCGTTCGGGCCGGTCATGCGGTTGTCGGGCGTGGGCAGCATGTAGCCGGTGCCGAAGCGGCTCGGGAACAGCATCACCAGGTCCTTCCCGGAGGCCTGCTCCTCGGTCGCTGACGTCAGGGTCTCCGGGGTGAGCAGGCGTACGCCGTCCACTTCGCCGATCAGCGCGGCGTACATGCGGGCGAGGGCGCGGGCCGTGCCGATTCCGTTGGAGGAGGGGAGCTCCGCGGCCTGTACCTCCGCCGAGTCGAAGTCGATCGCGGCGGGGTCGGTGACCGCGAAGGCCCGGTTGCTGAGGGAGTTCGGGTCGCTCCAGGCGGCGGCCTGTTCGCGGAGTTCCTCGGGGATGGATTCGGCGGGGATGTCGGTGAGGTCCACAGGCGGCTGCTGGTACACCATGCGGCTGACCCGGCCGCGCTCCTTCTCGGGCAGTCCGATGAAGAAGTCCAGGCCGAGCGGCCCGGCGATCTCATCGGCGAAGAACCGGCCGGGCATCCGCCCGGAGACTCGGCGGATCACCTCGCCGACCAGCCAGCCCCAGGTCCGGCCGTGGTACCCGTGTGCCGTGCCAGGAGTCCAGTGAGGGCGCTGGGCCGCCAGCGCGGCCGCCATCGGATCCCAGGCCAACACGTCTGAGAGGGGCAGCGGTCGGTCCAGGGCCACCAGGCCGGCCTGGTGGGACAACAGCCAGCGCACGGGGATCTCCGCCTTGCCGTTCGCCGCGAACTCCGGCCAGTACTTCGCCACCGGTGCGTCGAGGTCCAGCAGGCCGCGCTCGACCAGCATGTGCGCCGCGGTCGCGATGGTCCCCTTGGTCGCCGAGTAGACCAACTGCAGAGTGTCCCGCGTCCAGGCTCGGCCGGTCTCCTGATCGGCGACACCGCCCCACAGGTCGACCACCGGCCGACCGTGCTGGTAGACGCACACGGCCGCGCCGATGTCCCCGTACTGGGCGAAGTTCGCCGCGAACGCCTCGCGCACAGCTTCGAATCCGGGTGCTATCTCACCGTCGATCATCGTCATGCTGATCATCCTGTCAGCGTGGCCGCCCTGTCTGGAGGGTAATGAGCATTCTCGGCGGCAGACGGTGTTCGACCGCGTTGTCAGGGGGCGTGTACGGGGCTTTGACCGAGGAGATCGGCGTCGCCAGTTGTCAGGGGCAGCAGGCTGAACACGTCCGGGTAGCGGTCCTCTGTACCAGCCGTGGAGAAGTCCACCTCGCCGAGGCGGCGCGACTCGTCGATGAGCCGCGGTTCGCCGACGGGCGTGATCCGGGGGAGAGGGCAGCCCGGCGGCCCGGTCCTCGGTGGTCAGGGGCATGCCGAGCCAGGCGTCGAGCTGCCCGAAGACGCCTTATGCGGTACGGGCCACCGTCAGGCCGTAAGAGCTCAGGACCACCGACTTCGGTCGGACAGCCGGTGATGCCACTCGTCGAAGGAGTGGTCCGGCAAGTCCACCCCTGGCATGCCGTCAGCCCACTACCCTTCCGGCGACATCTCTGGCCAGTCCAGCCATCGCACCGCTGCTGAGTGCTGGCCCACGACGAAGCACCGTCGATACGGTTCATGCGTGTGCACCTACGCTTTTGTCCATGACAAGCTGCACTACGCGTGCGTATCGTGCCGGGTCAGCTTCAAACGGCACCCCCACAACGTTGGGCATACATGCCCGCGCTGCTCCGGACCGCTGCTGTGTGCCGGACACGACTTCGCGGCACCCCGCCGCAGCAACCGAAAGGCGTGGTCGGTGGTCGCGGCGGTCCTGGGCGCCGGGTTGCGTTACGAAGGCTTCGAAGCCTGTGGCTGCGGGCGGGAGCCGAAGTTCCGCCCACGTACCCGTGCCCAGTTGCGGGCCCGCCGCATTGTCGCCGCTCGGACCGGCACCCCGCTCGCGGAGCTGCTCGGCCGGGCTGACCCGCTGGAGGCCACTGATCCCCACAAGGGCAGGTAGAGGGAGGCGTTGGCTGAAACAGCGCAGCTGCGCGGGATATGCGGGATACGTGGGATGCCGATTCCGGATCCTACGTGGGTGGTTGGAGAACGCTGCGGGGGCCTGCACAGCGGGCGCCTTCCTGCGTCACTCGTCGGCGTAGCTCGCGATCGGCCGTGACCACCAGGCACGGCCGGCCGTTCGCGTTCCGGGCCAGCTCGACGATCAGGTCGTCACCGCTGCCGGGAGCCTCCTCGACTCGCACGCCGGGAACTGAGGCGACGCCTCGGGCACCGCCCTCGACGACCAGGACGATCTCGTACGGTCGCGGGTACGGGCCGTCGGCCGGTCCTCCGGTCGCGGCAAGCCGGTCACGCAGCCGCTCGGCGGCTCCGCGCCGGTCGCGCCACCAGCCGTCCGGCACCGATCCCACGACGTTGGCTCCGTCCACCACCAGCAGGGGGAGGAGAAGCAGGTCATCGGCATTCACGGCTCCATGATGTCAAGGAATCGACCTCCATGTACTCGGCGGAGGGAGGGCCTGGTGGAACAGGCGGGCCGTGGACTCGACTGGAGTTCCGGTCCTCCCTCACCTGCAACCCTTCGTGGATCTCCTGGAGCATCGCGGCATCGGCGAGGGATCGTGCGGGAGGGTGTGGACGGTGGCGTTGTCGTCTGCCGGGTCAGGCGTTGGCGGCCGGTCGGAACGCGTCGGCGTTGCGCGCGCACCAGTGGGCGAACGTCTGGGGCTTGCGGCCGAGGAGGTTCTCCACGGTGTCGGTGCGGAACCCGACGATGTCGGCGCGCATGAGCGTGAACCCTTCGATGATGGCGTCGGCGAGCGCCTGGGGCACTCCGTCGGGGAAGCGGGAGCGGATGGCCTGTGCCGGTGTGAGGGCTTCGCGGACCTCGATGGTGCGGCCGATGGTGGCAGCGATGATCTGGGCCTGTTCGGTGACGGTGAGGGCCTCGTCGCCGGTGAGGACGTACTCCTTGTTCTGATGGGTGCTCTGGGTGCTCTGGGTGCTTTGGGTGAGGACGAGGGCGGCGACGGCGGCGATGTCGACGGGATCGATCGGTGCGTAGCGGCCGGGACCGACCGGGTCGAGGACGTACCCTTCCTCCCGGATCGTGGGCGCCCATTCGAGGGCGTTGGTCATGAAGCCGCCGGGCCGCAGGATCGTGGCGGGTATGCCGCAGGCGCGGACGATCTCTTCGCGCTCGTGGTGCCAGCGGCCCATCGCGGGCATCGGGTCGCCCAGGACGTTGGCGGAGGACAGGTGCACGATGTGGCTCACTCCGGCGGCCTTTGCGGCGGCGACGGCGTGGTCGGTGCCGATGCCCGGCGTGAGCAGGAACAGCTTGTCGACGCCGGCGAATGCGGGTGCCAGCGTGGCCGGCTCATCCAGGTCGCCGACGACGCGATCGGCGCGCGCGGGCAGTGCGGTGGCGCGGGCGGGGTCGCGGATGAGAGTACGGACCTCGACGCCCTTCGTGTCGAGTTCGCGGACGAGCTCGTGGCCGATGTTTCCGGTGGCCCCGGTGATCAGTATCATCAGTCCCCCTAGAGTTGTTAGCCGTCTAGCGATTTTCGCGAGAACGCTAGCCGGGAACTGATTAGCCGTCAATCGACTTGCGAGGCTGCCTGGTCAGCCGATGCTCCACACCACCGGAGGCGACGATGCCCGAGTTCCTGGACCTGCACAGCAGGACGACGAAGGCGCTCCGCACCCTCGCCGAAGGAGCGATGCGCCGCCATGGACTGCACCTCGGGCAGAACCTCCTGCTCGCGGCATTGTGGGAACAGGACGGCCGTACGCCCGGCGAGGTCGCCGCGGCGCTGAACGTCACGACGCCCACCGTCGTCAAAATGGCCACCAGGATGACCACCGCCGGCCTGATCACCCGGCGCCGCGACGACCGGGACAACCGCCTGGTCCGACTCTGGCTCACGGACGCGGGGCGCGCGCTGCAGGAACCGATCGAGGCCGAACGGCGCTCCATGGAGGAAAACGTCATGGCGGACCTCACCCAAGCCGAACGCAGGCACCTCCTGAGCGCCCTGGCGAAGATCCACCGGTCGGCAAGCGACCTGCTGAACGCCCCGACCGACCACGTCGACTCGGCTGCCACCTAACATTTTCGGAGTCGGCCGGCCGACGCCGGACCGTGCGTGCGCTCGTGGCCGGTCGGCTGGTGGTGGTCGTCTGTTCGTGGTGGTGCGCGGGATGAACGGTGTGCCGTCCAGGTCACCTTGACCGAACTGATCTAGTTTGCACGTTCATGGGAGAGAACGGTGGCGTCAGTCGTCGATCGGTGTTGAAGGCCTTCCCCGCCGTGGGTTACGCGGCGGTCTCCGGCGGTTTCCCGTCCGGGCGGCGCGCGGTCGCGGCGCCGGGGCCCTTTCCGCAGCCCGTGGTGTCGACCTCGCGGCCGGTGTCCGGTGCGGGGGCGCCGGTGGTGGAACAGACGCTCGACGTGCGGTTCACGGACGTCTTCGTGCCGGGCTACGGCCGGATCACCACGCGTACGTACAACGGGACGATCCCGGGCCCGACCCTGCGCCTGCGCGGCGGGCAGACCTTGAGGCTGACGCACATCAACGGCCTTCCGCCCAACCCGCCCCACACCGGCGGCCACAACACACCGCACTCGCCCAACAGCTTCAACCTCCACACCCACGGGATGCACGTCTCCCCGTCCGGGCACGCCGACAACGTCCTGCGCGAGTTCGCCCCGCGCACCCCGGAAGAGGCCGCCGCCGGAGCTACGGAGCCGCGATACGCAACCGTCATCCACGTGCCGGACGACCATCCCGCCGGTACCTACTGGTACCACCCGCACCTGCACGGAGCCATCGCCGAGCAGATCGTCGGCGGCATGGCCGGTGTGATCATCGTCGAAGGCGACGTCGACGAGATCCCCGAGATCAGGGCGGCCGCCGACATCGTCGTCTGCATCAACGAACTCAAGGTCAAGGACGGAAAGGTCCCCGCTTTCACCTCAGGGGGCTGGGTGACCGGCATCCCCTCCACCTTCACGGTCAACGGCACGGTCAACCCCACCCTGCGGATGCGCCCCGGAGAGGTCCAGCGGTGGCGGCTGGTCGCCGCGACCGCGTTCACCGCCCTGCGACTCCAGGTCATCGGAGACGGCGCGCGCCTGCCGATGCACCAGATCGCGCAGGACGGTGTCACCTTCAGCAGCCCCGTCGCCATGAACCAGGTGGACCTGGCCATGGGCAACCGCGCCGACGTACTGATCAGGGGCCACGCACCCGGCGCGTACGAACTGCGGGCCGACGGCGTACCCGGCCCCCTGATGACGATCGAGGTCGCGGGAGAGCCCGTCGAGCCGCCGATGCGACTGCCCACGTCGCTGCCGCCGGGCAAGCCGTTCCTCGATGAGAGGGACATCGCCAACCCCGGCGCAGACCGGGAAGTGGTCTTCCACGCCGATGCCGGGGTCTTCCCCGGCCCGTTCCCCAACGCCTTCCGCATCCTGGGCACCAACCCGACCCCCGCGGCCGCCCCCGACGGTGACCTCACCCGCGACCCGGCCTACGGCCTGTTCGACCCCGATCACATCAACCACACCCTGCGCCTGGGGACCGTCGAACGATGGACCGTCCGCACCGACGAAACCCTGCCCGCGCACAACCACCCCTTCCACCTCCACACCAACCAGGTCCTCCTCACCCACCGGAACGGCGAACGCCTCGACCCGCCCATCTGGCACGACACCATCGGCCTGACCGGCGGCAGCCCCGGAGACTCCGTCACCTTCCTCGTGAAGTACGAGGACTTCACCGGCCGCACCATCACCCACTGCCACCAACTGCACCACGAAGACCTCGGCATGATGCAGGCCGTCGACTACGTCGAACCATGAGAGCTCCACCGGATCCCCGGCCGCTGAGGCCGTACGGCGGTACGGCGGTACGGCGGTACGGCGGCGAGCATGCGACTTCGGCCCGGCCCCAGCACCCCGGCCACGTCCCGAAGCAGCCCTCGCCCCCCGCCTGCGGGGGTGGCTCAAGAGGGAGTGACAGACCTGGCGATCAGAACGACCGCTCCCCGCCTGTACGGGGATGCTCCCGCGAAGCTCGACCGGGTGGTCCGCAAGCTGGTTAGGACCGCGAGGCGGTGGCGCTTCGACTGACCTCGGCGAACAGGATCGGGGCCCACCGATGTGGGTCATCAGCGAGCCCGCCTGCCGGCAGTCCGTGTCCTCGGACAGCGGACGTGGACCGACTGCCGTCGAAGTTGGATCTCGGGCCCTTGTCAGTGGGATGCGCTTTCCTGTCCTCCATGGAGTTCACACATCCGATGCTCGACGGCCTGCTGGCCCGGCCCACCGAATCGAGCGGGCTTCTGTACCTCTCGCAGGACATCGACGCCCATGTGCTGGTCGAGGAGCTGGCTTCCCGCCACGGGGCACCACGGACTCTGGTCCTCGATGGCATCACGGACCCGGGCGTGCGCGAGGTGCATGGCGCAGGTCTCCTGGACCTTCTCGAAGGCCGGGGCGAGACGGTAATGGCCTGGGCCCATGCAGGGCAGTGGATCGGTGCAGGGACCGCACGGGATGCGCAAGGCGACATCGTGCCGGTGCTGGCGGTCATCCCGCGGCAGGTACAAGTGCTGCCCGCAGGGACCGCCGGCCAGGACGAAGACTGGGTCGAGCGGCTCATCGGCATCACCGGCTGGATCCTGCCGCCCCAGCGACCGGACATCGACTGGGTGCAGATCGAGGCGCGCATGGGCACGCGTCTTCCCGGCGACTACAAGCGCATGGTGGAGACGTTCGGGGAGGGAGCCTTCGACGCGTACCTCCGGCTGAACCAGGAACCGTGGACCGACTGGAAGGAGGACGGCCTGCTCGTCTGGGCAGGTACCGAGCACGAGAATTTGTACTGCTGGCGGATCGACGGCGGAGACCCTGACCACTGGCCCGTCACCATGCAGACATTCGACGGCGAGAACGTCCCCTTCGACTGTTCAACCGCAGAGTTCGTCTGCCGCATCCTCCTTGAGAAGGATCATCCCTTCACGATGGCCCACTACTTCGACACCCACTGGTTCATGACCTATCGCACGAACAGATGAAGCCTCCCGGTCACCGCCACGGCCACGGCCCCGCAGGAAACCGATCCAAGTTCGGCGGCAGCCGGTCCAGGTCCGATGCCAGCGGACAGTCTGCGGGAAGAATGAGAACGCGTCCGGGCTCTGACGGCACCGGCCAGGGACCTGGTTGCCCTTGAGGTGGGTGCGAATCGTCTTGCGGCCACGCCCCGCATGCCGCTCGATCACCGAGATCGTCCGCCCCCCGACAACGCAGCACGTGAGTGGAACGTCACGTTACGTCGTTCAGTCATCGTTTACGGATCGTGGACGGAGCGCGGTTGCACTGATCTCTGCCATCAGGCAGCACAACCGAAAGAGACAGCCAACCGTTCTCGGGAGATTCCTATGTCCTCCGCACGAAGCGCACGAAACTTACGGCGTGCGGCGATCGTGATCGCCTCCACAGGACTGGCGATCGCGAGCACCGCCGCCACCGCCTCCGCCACCACACCCCCTCGGGCCAAGGCCGGCGCCCACTGCGTCGCCCACGTCAGCACACACACGACCACGTGTTACGACACCTTCCGTGAGGCGATCGCCGACGCGACCAACGGCCGGGTCACCGACGCCCCCGCGGTGCCGGAGAAGGCCGCCAAGGACAAGGCGTTCGTGGCCGAGCTCAACGCCCCCGCCAACGCCCCCGCCGGCGCGCGCGCCGCGATGAACGCCGAAGGCGGCGTCGTCGGCGCCGTCTTCTACTGGGACTGGAACTACGGCGGTGCGTCCTGGACCATGGAGATCCCCGATAGGTGCAAGGACAACGGGACGTGGGACTGGGGCTACACCGACCTCAGCGGCTGGAACGACGCGATCAGCTCCGTGCTCCCCGCGAACAACTGCTGGGTCGCGCTGTACTCGGACATCTACTACAACGGCACGAACCAGCTGTACACCAACGCCACGCCGTACGTCGGCGACGCGATGAACGACCGTGCCAGCTCGGTGCAGCTGACGTAAGGCAGTAGGGCGGGAACCGCCTCTACAGAGCCTGCCCGACGGATCAGAAGCGGGAACCGGCCCTGATCCGCCGGGCAGGCCTCGGCGTCCTGCGCCGAAACGCTCGCCTCACGGTGCTCCGAGATCAGAGTTCGGCCGTCCAGACCCCGACAGGGTGGTCGCCCGGAGGCAGCCACAGCTGAGGCTGTGACGCGTGGTGACTCTCGTCAGCCTGCTCGTCCCCGTGGAAGCGGCCCTCGGCATCGGGCCACGCGACTTGCAGCACGGGCAGAGGCGGCCGTCGGTAGAACGCGATCGCCCGTCCGAAGAAGGTCCGGTACCAGCCGCGATCAACACGCCTGAGCGCGACGTGACAGCCGTCGACGACATCGGGACGGCTCTGGCCGTCCGCCAGTGCCTCGCCCGCGGCGGTCTTCTCCCCGAGGGTGTCGAGCATGCGGTGCATGGCGTGGACATCGAGCCCGAACATGGCGAGTTCAGGTCCGGCGTACGTGTGCGCGAGGCCGATCGTCTAGGCGAATCCAGGACCGATCTCGTCTTCGGGAACCATCACGACGTGCCATCCGTGCTGTTGCACGTGCTTGATGACCGTCAGATCCATCTGGTCCGCCTCGTCCCCGGTCGCCGTAGTCATGGCAGAGGACACAGCGGCACTGGAACGGATCGTTGGTCATGTGCGGAGGGTACGAGGTAAGCCCTCACGTCGAGCCACCGGGGTTTGAACCCCTCTCAACCGAACAGCACTCTCACCCTCCGCGACGGCTTCCCAAGATCTGTGCCAGAACCGAGAAGCGAGATCACTGGTCGCTGGGTTCCGGCGTCACTCGGTGTCCGTAGAGCGCATGAAAGTCGATGAGAAGTACGAGCGCCTCTGTGGTGCGGTGCGCCCGCCTTCGTATGGGACGGGCGTCGGCACGTAAGCTGCGATCATGGATGACCCTGTGCTCACCGCCCGTGAACTGGTGCAGGAACGGTTTCCCGCCGCCCGGGCGGCCTTCCTCGCCGGCAGCGTGCTGACCGACCGCCGGACACCCACATCCGATCTGGACATCGTGGTCATCTTGGATGGGCCGCCCGCCCCCAGCCGGGAGAACCTGGTGTATCGCGGCTGGCCGGTGGAGCTGTTCGTGCAGACGGAGGCCGTCTGGCACAGCTTTGCCGACCAGGAGACCGCGAAGCGGCGTTCACCGCTGCTCGCCATGTGTGCTCACGGCATGCTTCTGGTGGACGCGGACGGGCTGGGCTCTTCGCTCCAGGACGAGGCGGGAAAGCGCTGGGCCGCGGGCCCGCCACCGCTCTCGGACCATGAGCGTGATTACCAGCGTTACATACTGACCGACTTGCTCGATGACCTACGCGGCTGCACGGACCCCGCAGAGCGGGTGTACCTGGTCTCGCACATGCTGCAGCGTGCCTCGGAGCTGGTCCTCCTGGTCGGCGGGCACTGGCTCGGCGCAGGCAAATGGTTGTCGAGGCGGCTGGCTACGGCCGACCCTGGCGTGCACCGTGCGTTGTCCGAAGCCGCCCCGCAGGCGATCGCCGGGGATACGAAGGTCTTCGCCGAGGTCGTGGCGGAAGTACTGGACCTGGCCGGCGGCCCGCTGTGGGACGGGTACGCCATCCGATGAATCGGTGGGATCCGATCGCACCAGTCGTGCAGAGCACCTCCGTGGTCTCGAAGCAAGCGCGCAGCCGCTCTCAAAAACTCGGCAACATCACTTTCCCGTGAACGAGGGAGCTCTCGCCACTGAGCTACAGGCGCTCTGGCAACCCACCAACGAAGCCAAGGCGCCGTCGAGGTGGGCCCCTTCTGCCACGTTTGGATCAATAGCCGTGCCAGGTACCCGTAGCGGTGGCACACCTCGGCCTTGACGTCGCCATCGCGCTCACGTCGCCGGAGAGGGCGAAGGCCGCGGCCTCCTTCCTGGACCCTCTTCGCGGTGTCGATCGCGGCCTGGAGGCCGTGCTCCGATCCGCCGGTGCGGTGGTGGCGGATTCACGCGGCTTCCAGGAAGACGTCCTCCAGGGCGATACGGCACAGGCCGGTCAGTACGTGGCTGTACGTCCCGACAGGAAGGCCTCGGGCGGCGGCGATGGCCCGGGCGTCGCCGATGGCCCGGGCGACCGGGTCGTCGACGCGATCGACCTCCCCGGTACCCCTCGCCACGTGTCACCTGGAAGACCGTGACCGGCAACTCCTGTTCGGTGAACGACTTCTGCAGGCGGGGGGTGTGGGCGACGACGATTTGCCAGCACCTTCCCGACCCGTGCAGTACCTGGGCGAGTTCGTGCCCTTTGGCCGGGTCCTTGGGTTGCACGAGGCCGTCGATGACGAGGAAGCCGAACGGGCTGTCCGCGGTCGTGGCCCTCGGCAGGAAGAGGAAGAGGGAGAGTCCGAGGGAGGAAGCTCCCCCTGGCTCATGACGTCGAGTCCGGGGCGTCCTGGCCGTCGACGGAGGCCGCCATGACCGAGCTTGCTGACGTTCGCCTTCTCGCTGCCCTGCTGCCTTTCAGGCTCACGACCGTGAGGTCACATCTTTCCTGCCGCAGGCGCTCCTAGATGCCCTGCGTGGCGTCGGCGAAGCGTTCCATACGCTACTCCCGCAGCTCGGTGAAGAGCTCCTTGAGCTACTTCACCGCCTTGCGGAGGTCGCCCAGCAGAAGCTTGTCCCGCTCGGTCTCGCGCGCCTTGTCCGCCCAGGCGCCTTCTAAGAGGATGTCTCATGCGGTGCTTCGGGTGGTGCGGCATGATGCTGCACCGTGAGGGTTGATCTGTCGCGTCGGCTGGTTCCGGACGAACCGTGGGAGCTGGCAGCTCCGTTGGCGCCGAGGTTCACGTCCCGTCCGCAGGGTGGGGGTACTGCTCCGGTGGAAGAGCGGGCGGTGTCCACGGCCGTGGTGTACGAGCGGATGCGCGTGGCGGTATCTGCCGCCGACGTTCGGGGTCTCGCCGGCCACCGCACACCGCCGGTTCACCGCGTGGACCGAGGCCGGGCTGTGGCGCAGGCTGCACCGGGCGGTGCTGGACGAGCTCGGCGCCAGGGGTGAGCTGGACTGGACGTCCGCGATCGTCGATGCCGCGTCGGTGCGGGCGAAAAGGGGGGCTCGCTGACCGGGCCGAATCCGGTCGATCGCTGCGAGAAGGGCAGCAAACTACATGTGTTGTCCGAGGCTCAGGGCCTGCCGCTGACTGTCGCGGTGTCCGGCGCCAACCTGCACGGCAGTCAGGCATTCAAGCCGTTGATTCTCGGTATCCCCGCCGTCCGTTCCCGGCACGGACCACGTCGGAGGAAGCCGGTAACGGTCCGGGCGGACAAGGCGTACTACTCCGCAGATCACCTCCGCTGACTCCGCAGCCGAAACCTCGTCGCGCGCATCGCCCGACCCGGTATCGAGTCGGGCGAGCCTCGGCCGGCACCGCTGGAAGATCGAGCGGTCGATCTCCTGGCTCTTCGGCTACCGCCGCCTCACCGTCCGGTACGAACGAAAAGGCAGCCACTTCCTCGCCTTCCTCGGCCTCGCCGCAGCCCTGGCCTGCTACAAGAGGCTCGCGAAGCTCACCACGTGAGACATCCTCTAAGTCGTAACTCGTACGCCCCGTAGGTGTTTCGCCGTCACAAGGTCAGCGAAGAAGGCCTGCTCGTCTGTACCTGACTGGGTACGTTCACGTGCACGCCTACACTCAAGCGGCCGGAACGATCCCTGCTGATCGTCACCCGTGAGGGTGGCCGCCAGTGCAAGCTGCGGCTACTCGCGGCGCGCGGTCGTCGCCCTGGTCCACCCGCGCGAGTACACCGCCTACGAGGAACTCGCCGTAGGCTTCCGGATCAGCGAGGGCACCGCCCACTCCTACGTACAGAGCGTGATCAAACTTCTCGCCTCAAGAGCAGGTTCCTGACCCGGGCTTTGCGCCACGCGTTCCGAGTCCGTTCTGGTGGACGGCGTCATTGCCGAGTGCGACCGGGGCGGCGACCACGAACGGGACCACGCGGGCAAGGGTCGACGGCTGAATCGAGAAATGCCGTGTTGGAGGACCTGCTCAGGACGCCCGTGCTTCGGGACTTGTGACGGGCCGGCGCACACTTCGTCCTTCATCGGCATAGGGACGGGGCTGCCGAGCGCCGACAACACGCACGAGGACGCCCAGCGCGTCGCCCCTCGGCGGCCAGGGAGCTTGCCGGGGCCCGTACGGGTGAGGCCCGATGGTCTTCGACTGGCTGGTCGAGTCCTTCGAAGGGCAGATGCCGGGCGCCCTGATGCTCCGGTGGGGGCAGTCCGGGGCGGGAGGCGCCCGAGGGCGGTTCGCTCGGCTCAGAGAGTCCAGTAGTCACGGTCCGGCAGTTCGACCCATACATCGGGAGGGCCGACGACGGCGCGCGCGTCGGTCGGACGCAGTCCCGCGAAAGCGCAGGCGTAGGCCACGGCCTTGTACTGGTAGAGGTAGGCGTTCAGCACCTCCGCGGGAGCGTCGTTCTCGTCCGGTCCACCACCCGGGTGGAGGTCCCAGCCCTCGACGGCTCCGTGACGGGCGATGCTGCCCTGGTTGCCGCTCTTGGGATTGGCGTACAGGCCGTAGCAGACGGTCCTGGCGGACAGCCGGGTCAGCACGCCAGGCATCTGCGGCGCGTATCCCCACGGTTGTGTCACCACACAGCCGCCCGGCACGGATGTCACGCCGATGAAACGCAGGCTCTCCTCCATGTCGTACTCGTACGGGGCTTCGAGCAACTCGTCGATGACCTCGCCCTCCACCGGTGCCGCCTCCAGACGGCGAACCGCTTCGGCCGCGTCGATCCCGGCCACGCAGGCCAGCCCCGTGCCGTCGTAGTGGAACTCACCCAGCGCCGTGATGAGCCGGTCGGCCTCCTGCGCCGCCGCGCGCTCCACGGCGGTCAGGGACACCTGCGCCGGTACCGAGAAGAGGTCCGGCGTCGGTCCGGCGAGGCTCAGTCTCCCCGGTGACCAGCCGCCGATCGACGGCCGCCAGGGATCGGCTCCGGCAGCGGCGAGGGCACGCGCGTTCTCCGGCTTCCTGGAGACGACGGCCTCCCACAGGGCCGTCACCCCGCCCTCCAGCGCGTCCACGTCCGCCACGCGACCGGCCAGCTCGGCGACGACCTTCGGCGAGCCGAACAATGCCGCACGATGCAGCGGCCGACCCCCGCTCCATCTCTCCGGATCGGCGCCCTCGTCGAGGCGCCGGCGAATGTCGTCGTGGTCGGTCCAGTCCCAGCCCATGCCGGTCCAACCGTCATTCACTGCTGTCACCGATTCCCCTCCTACGCCCGGCTGCACGTCACGTTTTCCCCTCATGTACACACGCTCGCACCCAGGTCTGACAGTGAGGATGTAGGCGGCATCGCTCGGGGGTCGGGGGTCGGGGGTCTGACGCAGGGGCTGCCTGACTCTTTGACTGTCTGTCTGTTGAACTGTCGGCCCTCGCGGGATGCCACCGCGTGTGCTCGCGGGTCCGTGACCTCATAGGAGCTTGGCCCCCAGTCTCATTGCTGTCTTGTCCGTCTGCCCGGGCAGCACACGCTGTTCCTGCCTCACGCGGAAGGACAGCGGAGCCGAGCATGACAGCGCCCGGGACAGCGGTGATCGGCGGAATCGGCACCCGCATGGACATCCACCAGGCCGCGGTGATCGACTCGGCAGGCCGCACCAACCGCCATCGCATCAACGGTGGCGGAGACCGGTACGCCAACAGCGTCCTCTGCAGCATCGTCCTGGTCCGCATGCAGTACGACCGGCGAACGCCGGACTACGTGGTCAGACGCACGGCCGAGGAAGTATCCACCAGGGACATCATGCGGTACCTCAAGAGGTTCGTCGCCCGCGAGGTCCGCAGGCACCTCACGAGCGCCGGCACCGTGAGCACAGCAGGCTCGGCCGGAGCAAGATCATGACGCCGACGGGGCGTCGTCCGTGTGATCGAGATCGAGCGACGCTGCCGCGGTCAGCCGCTCGACGAACGCGTGGAAGTCCGCAGCCAGCGGGAGCTCCGTGTTGTCGTCCACGTCGAACCAGGTCACGGACGGTTCCCCGTACTCGCCGCATGTCCGGTAGTCGAGAGCGATCCAGCAGTGGCCATCACCGGACAGCAGAACCAGGGGCGAAGGCAGACCCCACTCCTCAACCAAGTAGGCCGTGTCCAGCAAGGACAACGGGCCGTCGTGACGGCCGATGCCCATCATCTCGTCGAGCGGAACATGATTCTCGCTCCACGACGTCGGCACATCGGTCGGGAACGCGTTCCACGCGTCCGCCACCACGCCGCCGTTCTGGATCCGGAGGATCTCCAGCAACGAATCCGGCAGACGGACACCGAGCCGACGCTCGGCGTCCTTGACGACCGCGTCGGTCAACAGTGGCTGAATCTCGTATAGCCCCTCGCCCCAGAACGTCGCCTTGACCTCATCGAACTTCGCCACGAACACACCCTACAGACCCCACCCACGAGCTTGACGATCCGCGTCGAGCGGGTCGGGGCGTACACCGTGGGGCAGGCGTGGGGTTTTGTCGGTCTGGTCGGGCAGATCCTGTGGTACGCGACGGGAGAGGGCCGAGGAGCCGCGGTGCAGGTTCCACGTGGACTGTGACCTCGGGCTCGCCGGTACGGTGCCCGCCCGGCCCGCGTGACCGGATGCGGGGGATGTTCCTCTTTGTGTACGGCGTCCTCGGCTGCCCGATGGAGGTCGCCGGGACCACCAAGTCGGCGGCCACGGCGAAGTTCCCGGACGAGCTCATGCCTGCCGGGCGCTGTACAGCGCGTATCTGGACAAGGGGAACCAGTGGCGGAGCACGTTCAACCTCAGCGCCGTCACCCGGTCGCGCAAGAACGTGGACCTGAAGACGCGCACCTCGCCCGGCATCGACGAGAGCTGGTCGCGCGCGGGGGAGGGCTGCCAGGCCAAGATGGCCATCGGGTCCGGCGACTTCACCGGGACCCGCCTCATTCAAATCGCTCTTACAGAAGCCAGAAGGCCGACTCGGGTGTCTGGAGAGCCCCTTCGCGGAGGACACCGGCGTGGGTCGCAACAGCTACGCCGACCCCGGGTGGCATACGGACGGAGCGTACAAGTTCTACGAGTTCGTCGTGGCCGACGGCGGACAGCGCGAGGACCGCACACGGGATTCCGTCATCGGGATCAAACGCTAGGACACGTTCAAGGCCACCATCGCGAACGGAACGATCCCCCTCGATGGCCATGTCTACGCCTACGACGACAAGCGGGCCTATGACGGCTTCAACGGGCACCGCTGTGGCTGGATCGACGGATCTTGGAGTGGAACAGCCCCGCTGACCGTCACCGTCACCGTCACCGTCACCGCCGACGCGGACGGCGGTACGATGCTCAAGGTCGTTCCCACGTTCACCGTGAAGCCGGTGACCAAGAAGTTCGACGAGTCCTGGACCGTGAAGGCGGAGGACTGGATCGACAAGGCCGGGGACAGCGTCCAGTGTCGTCCGCGACGCCGGCAACGTGGCGCAGAGCGCCTTCCGGGCCAAGGAGCAGATCGCGGAGGCCATGGCCGCACTCGCGTCCTCCAGGCTCACCGGGATGGGCTGCGTCACCGCTCGCGCCTTCGCCAAGAACGTGTACGACTCGACCGTCATCAGCTGAGACCACCCACCCGGCGCCACTCCGAACAGATCCACGGAGTGGGCGCCGACGCTCCGGGGCCGAGGCGAGGGACGCCGAACCGGGCTCAGCGCTGGCTCGACGACCTTGCGGTGTCCTCAACGGAACGCTCCTGAAGGGGATCCCGGGACTCCGGGTGGTCTGGGGCATTGGCCGGGGCGGCGGCACGCAGCGCCGCTTCGACCCGGCGGTTGCTGGTCATGCTCGCGGTGACGGTGGTCACGGCCAGGAGGAGGCCGGCGGCGGTGTAGAGCGGGGTGCGTACGTCGTAGGTGGTGGCCAGCCAGCCGCCGAGGAAGGCGCCGAACGGGGCGGCGCACATGGCGAGCATGCGGGAGGTGGAGGCGACCCGGCCCATCAGGTGGGCGGGAACGATCGCCTGCCGGAGGGAGGGGGCGAGCACCATCGTGGCGCCCATGCCCGCGCCGCAGACGGCGAGCGCGAGGCCGGCGACGTACGGGTTCGGGGCGGCGGCGAGGCCCAGGACGGCGAGTCCCTCGACTGCGGCCGTGCAGGTCAGCGCGGTGCCGGTGCCGAGCCGTCGGCCTAGGAAGGAGGCGATGCCCGCGCCGAGCAGACCGCCGGTGGCCTCCGCCGTGAGGAGCAGGCCGAAGCCGAAGGTGTCGATGCCGAGACGGTCGTGCGCGAAGAGGGCGAGTACGGTCTCCACGGCGAGGAAGGCGATGTTCCCGACCGCCGGCCGCAGCGCGAGCCCGAGCAGTAACCGATCCCGGAAGACGTACGAGGCGCCGGCCCGCGCCTGCCGCAGCAGCGACTCACGGTGCTGCGGTACGGGCCGGGGTGCGGCGGGCAGCGATCGTACGAGCAGTGCGGAGACCGCGAACGAGACCGCGTCGGCGAGCAGCGGAACCGCCCGCCCGAGTGTGAGCAGGGCACTGCCCGCGGGCGGCCCGGCGAAGCCGGACGCGGCGGTCTGGGTGCCGCGCAGGCGGGAGTTGGCGCGTTCCAGGAGCGCGGGGTCGCGGCCGAGCAGATCCGGCAGATAGGCCGTGGCGGCCGTGTCGAAGAAGAGTCCGCCGAGGCCGAGGAGGAAGGCGACGGCCGCGAGCAGCGGAACGCTCAAGCCGTCGAGCGCGGCCGCTGCCGCCGGTATCGCGAGCAGCACCGCACGCGCCGCGTCCGTGACCCACATCGTGCGCCGGCGGTCCCAGCGGTCCACCAGCACACCGCCGAGTACCCCGAAGAGCAGCCACGGCAGCGTTCCGGCGGCCGTGACGACGGCGAGCGCCATCGGATCCCGCGTCAACGTCAACGCGAGCAGCGGCAGCGCGGCGTGCGTCACCCCGTCACCGAGCGAGGACACCGTCTGCGCGGTCCACAGCCGTCCGAACCCGGTCGGCAACTTCCTTCCTTCTGAAGTCACTTGGCGTCCTCCTCGGCCTGCTGGCGCGATGTCGGGTGGAACAGTGCGAAGACGAGTGACGCATCCGGCAATGACGGATCGGAAAGTTCCCTGTACTCGTCCGCCAGTGCCTGCAGCCGCGCCCCCAGCTCCGCGAACTGCTCTTCGGTGAGCCGCAGGTGTGCCATCCGTACGTGCCGCTCGCCATCTGCCGGCGAAGCCTCCAGGTCCGCCACCGCATGCCGCATCAGCACATCCGGGCCTCCCTCGCCCGGATCCGGCAGCTCGATCGTCCGCGCGGCCATGGCGTAGTACCGCTCGGTGACCCCCCGGACCTTCCGCGTTCGCACCACCTTCACCAGGCCGGCCCGCTCCAGCAGCCGTACGTGGTAGCTGGAACTCCCCTTCGCGAGGCCCACGCGCTCGGCGATCTGCGTAATCGTCGCGGGCTCGAAGCGGAGCACGGCCATGATCCGGTGACGCGTGAGATTGGAGACGGCGCGTAGCTGCTCGTCAGTGGTGACGTGGAACGTCTCGGGAAGATCATCGGTAGGCATGCACCCAATGGTCAACACTTCTTGACCATTGGGCAAGGGGTTTTGCTCGACTTCGGAAATCGACTGTCCGGTGCGTCAGGTCTTCGCCCTGTTTGTCGGGGAAGATCGACTGCATTGCCCAGGCTCTTGAGTCGTCAAGGAACCTTGGGGAGTTCGAGGGGTCGGCGCGTCACCGCCGTTCGGAAGGTCGGCGCAGCCCTCTGTCGGAGCGTGATAGCCGCGCCGCCGTGCTGCTGCGGGCTGTGCGGGGCTGTCCGGCGCGACTGGGGCAGGGGTGGGCGCAGGGGCAGGGGTGGCGTCAGCCCGTCCCCTTCGTATCGCCCCGCCGAAGCCCGTCGCCGCCTGTCGGTCCGGTGGGGCGACCCCGCCATGCGTCGGCGCGCCTCCGGCCGTCCGGGTGTCAAGTATGGAGTCGGGTCAATATTCCTGACGATCTGTCAGTAGTGGCGAAAATCTTGCTTGGACACCCCTACCGGCCAGTTCTACTCTCGAGTCGCTTTGCGCGTTCCCCCCACGCACCACGTGTACATGCCTCGCACAACCCCACCGTGCGACGACCCGCACCTCCTCGCACCCCACCGTCGATCACCGAGGAGATCTCATGCCCAAGCTGCTCGTCCCCCTCGCCGGCCTCGCCGCCGCCAGTGCCCTCGCCTTCGGAGCCGCCGGTACCCAGGCCGCCTCGACCACCGTCTCACCGGCCGGCCACTCCTTCGCCGCCAAGCTCACCGGCAAGGCCACCTTCGTCGCCGGGTCGACCACGATGACCTGTACCGTCTCCGCGTCCGTACCGACGAGCGGAGCCAACAACGCCGTCCCCGCCGCCCCGGGCAATCACAACGCCGAGGGCCCCATCTCCGTCCCCGTCAACCCGCCCAGCTTCAGCGGCTGTACCACCAGCATCTTCGGCGTGAACGTGACCATCACGAGCAACGCCACCAACGGCCCCTGGACGCTCTCCCTCCAGAACGGTGCCCCCGCCACGGGCGGTTTCACCATTCCCAAGGGCGGCGTCGTCCTCAAGACCAGCGGTCTCGCCAGCTGCACCATCACCGCCTCGCCGACCGGACCCACCACCGTCAACGGCAACTGGACCAACGGCGCCCCGTCCTCCCTGGCCATCAGCAACGCCCCCGTGCCAGCGACCGCCACTGGCGGCTTCCTCTGCCCGACCGGCAACCAGTCCGCGACCTTCAGCGCCACCTACCAGCTCACCGACACCACAGACCCGGCCCAGCAGATCACAGTGACCGGCTGACCGGCTGACAGATCGGTCGCCCTCGGCAGACCCTGCGCGTACCAGCCCAGATCACACGGGTTCACCTGGTCGCGGAAGGGCCACGGGACCCACGCCCGGTAGCCGAGGACGACCGGGAGATCAAGGCGAGAAGCAGGAACAGGTGCAGCGTGCCGGCGTCCGCCGCAGCCCGCCCCGTCGGCGACCGGCGGGCGGGTCGTCGGCGGACTCCGGTACGTACAGGTACTGCCCGGCGCCTTCCAGGGCTACCGCCGGCGGCGTGGCGAGCGCGCTGGCGGAGAGCGTCCGCCCGGGCCGGTCCGACCGCGAGCGTCCGCCGTGTCCCCACGCGCGAGTGACAAGCCTCATCCAGCAGGCCGCCGTCGACGCCGCAGGCACCGCCGGCGCACTTCTCAGCCTGCTCATCGACCACGCGGGCGACCACGAGCTGTATACGTCGATGTCCTCACCGTCCCCCCCCCGTGAACCAGGCGCAACCGACCCTCGTACGAGAGCCCTCCTGCGCGGACTGTCCTGCAGGCGCGTCGGCCGACCATGTGAACGGCGACGACACCCGCATAGTGCAATTCGGACAGGCCAACCACGTTGCCGATCGGCTTTGCCGGGTCTCCGATCCCCGAGTCCGCCAGGCAGCTGAGCCTCCTCAGCAGCATCCCTCGCCTGGTCTTGCAGGGGATGGGGCGAGGTGTTCATGAATCCGGGTCGGCTGGCCGGCCGGGCTGGCTGAAACCGTGCAGCGCCGGACTAGACGGGTGGTGGTGGCGGAGGGTCGTCCGGACGGGTCTGGTTCTCCGGGTGGCGTATGTCGCCGTTGCCGAGTTGGACGCGGGCCCGGACCTGCATCGGTTCGTCGTCGTTGCGGGAGAGCAGGACCAGGTGGTCGACTCGGGCCGTCATGGGGCCGAGGAGGGTTTCCGCCTTGCGGGCGAGGGGGTGTGGGTCCGGGGTGCGGCCGAGGGAGAGGTGAGGAGTGAAGCCGTGCGAGTGTGATCCGCACAGGGGGAAGCGGAGTTCCAGGGATTCCCGCAGTCGTGCCCAGGGCTCGTGGCCGGCGGCGGCCGGGTCGAGCCAGACGGTGGCGTCCTCGCGGTGTCCGAACCAGTGGACGCCGGCCAGGCGGGCGGTGAACGGCGGTGTCTCGGCGAGTGCCGCGGCGACCAGCGGCAGGGCTCGGGGGAACTCGGCCTCGGGGACGAAACCGAAGAGCACGTTGACGTGCGGCGGCCAGCGGCGGATCTGCCGGTCGTGTGCGCGGCGGATGTGCTGGATCGGCGGCCACAGCGCCGCCGGCGGCAGCCAGGCGACGGCGGTGCGGTTCGTCGGCGGGACGGCGAGGATGTCGCCGGGTTTCGGAGCCGGCACGGGACCGGCCTGCCCGGCGAGGGTCTCGTCGAGCCGATCGACGCCCGAGGCGCGGTCCCAGACGACCTGGCCGTCCGCTTCGAAGAACACCACCCGGTGCCAGGGGACCTCCCCGCCCGGCACGAAGTCGCCGAGCAGGACCCGCTTGGGCGGGGCTCCGCGCTCGGCGATCCCCATCACGAACCGCTCGGGGTCGAAACGCGGGTCCCAGAGCACCCGGTGGTAGATCTCGTCGCTGGTGTGCATGCCGACACCTGCCCTCGACTCTCAGGGTGCCGCGCGCCCGGCCGGTCCTGCAAGCCAGTGCTGGCCCGCCCGCACCGCTGCGGTCACGGCAGGGAGCAGGGAGTCAGGGGCGCATACCGCTCCTGACCCCCGGCCTGACCGGGCCGGGGTCGCCTGGAAGAGCCAAGAAGGGAAACTTCGTTTGCACGGTCGAGCCGGCGACGGCCGGTGCCTCACGGAGGGCAGCGCCTCCAACATGTTCGCGGGAGCCAGGGGATCTGCGTCGTCGCCTCGTCATCCTCGCCGAAGTCACCCACGCCGAGAACAAGGCCCTGAGCACTCGGTGCCTCCGCCTCTCCGAACCGCGAGCTCGATCCCAGAGTCCGGACCGAAGCCCATCAGTCGATCCATCCGAGCTCTGGAGACTGCCGCGAGCCGGAAGCAGAACCCGCTCAACCGAAGGCAGCTTCCCGCCCCCACGTCTTCGATTCAAAGGGACTGTGGGCGATTCTGCCGTAGAAAGCATCAGTGGTGATGGGGGAGGTTTCCCCGGCTTGCAGCGGATCAGCCCGGCCATGGACACACAGCCCGAGCCCCGGCCGCGGGCCCGGACCGCCGGCGTGGAGCCCTTGCGTCCCCAGCTGATGGCGCGCGGCGGCGCCATCGACTGCTCGGGCCTCGTCCTCGAAGTCGACCCAGCCGGGTATATCGCCGCGGTGACGGGCTCGTATCGGGGCGAAAGAACTGGCGTCCCACGGTGAGCGGCCGACCGATCTTGGCCTGATCGGGCGTCACTCACACGTGAGCTTCGGCGGCGGGGTTCTTTCGTTCCCGTTACAGTCACGCACTGTGATGTGGACGTGCCGAACGTTACCTCTGGCGTGTGCGGTGGCCTCTGCCATGCTGCTCGCCGTGCCCCCGCCGGCGCGAGCCGCCGCAGTGGGCGCGGCTCCCTGTGTCCGGGGCGAGAGCGAGAGCCGGAGCAAGTCGGCGGTCGACGACGGTGAGATCCGCTGGACCGAGAAGACGAAGTACGACCGGGCGAGAGAGCACGCCATGAAAGCCTGGCGGTACAGCGGGGCGAAGATCACGTTCGCGCCGGACAGTGCACTGACGGTCAACGACCTGGAGTTCCGTGACCTGAAAGGGCCGTTCGCCGACGGCGCGTGGGTCGCCCGCTATGAACGCGACCCCAGCATCGGCGGTACCGATTTCGTCACCTTCAACACCTCCATGATGGCCAACCGGACCAGGGACTACCAGAACTCCGCCGCCGCGCACGAGATCGGCCACGCCCTCGGTCTCTGCCACAAGGCCGACAGCGTGAAGTCACTGATGAGGAAGGCGATCCAGGACCCACCGCTCACCGGTCCACAGGCCGTCGACAAGGCCAACTACCGCAAGCTCTGGGGATGACCATGCCCAAACGCACTTGGATCGTGGCGGCCGGCGCCGCCGCCCTCGCCCTCGGACTGTCCGGCACCGCCTACTACCTCCACACCGCAGACACCGGGCTGATCACGTCATCGGTCTGTGTTCCGCCGACGAGCAAGCCCGAGTACGTTGCCGCATTCGCCTCGACGGTCGTCATCGGCACGGTCACCAGCCCCGCCCGGTACGTACCCGACACGGAGGATCCGGGCACCGGCGTCGCCATCAGCACCGTAAGCGTGGAGAGGATCCTCAAGGGCACCGCCCCGGCCACCCTCACCGTCGCCCAGTCCGTCACCCGCACCAGCGCCGGGACGTACGCCACCCGAGAGCAGCTCTACCAGCCGCTCACCGAAGGCGGCCGCTTCGCCATCGCCGTCACCGACAGCACCGACCAGGGCGGCCGCTGGGTCTGGGGAGCCGAAGGCGCTTCCGCTCCAGCCGACGACGACCGGTGGGCCACCGCCGTCGTCAACGCCTACCTGCCGGACACCGCCTGTGACGACACCATCGACACCGCCGCGCCATGACGAACCCGAAGCATCAGGGAGGTTCCACCGTCTCGCTCGGATCCACGTCCGGGTGAGGCCAGAGTGCCCGCCGGGCGTGATGGGCAGGTCCGAGCCACCCGGCCCGGAAAGGCCTGCGTCGAAGTGGAGCGAGAGAGACGCAAACGGGGACGTCTGTGTAGTGTCCGGCGACCGTGTGCCGCATGTCTCCGGGCCGGAAGGCCGATCCGGTCGCCGCCGAGGGAGGACAGGCTCTGCGGTGCCGGGAGCGCAGGAGGACCTGACATCCCCACGACATCTTGCCCTCACCGGCCCCGGACTGCCGCACCGCCTACAGGCTGCTCTGCCCGAATCGGCAAGACACACATCACCCAGGCCCTGGGCCACCTCGCCGTCCGACAGGGCGCGAACGTCCGCTTCACGGAGACCAGCCGGATCCTGGCCGAGCTCGCCGGCGGCCACGCGGACCGCACCTGGGACAAGCGCATACGAGAGACAAGCGCATGCGAGAGCTGATCCGAACCGACGTCCTCATCCTGGACGACTTCGCCATGCGGCAGCTGAGTGCGACTCAGGCCGACGACTTTTACGAACTGGTCTTCGAGCGGCAGGGGCGGCGGCACCGGAACACCACCTTGTGCGCGAAGCCGGACAGGTGACGCATCCCGATCCGTTCCAGGGCATCGACCACGGCCAGCCACGAGATGACGTCCGGGCGGTAGCCGGTCGACTGGTTGTTGACCTCCTCGACCACCCATTGCCCGGACTCCTCGCGGAAGCTGATCTCACCGGTGCTCAGGGCCCCTTCCCGCCGGCGCACACCACGTGCTCGCTGTGGCGCGGAGCCAGTCGCAGCATCCCGCCGGCATCGACGACGAACGTGAACGGCTCGGTCAATTCGACCGGACCCCATACCGATGCATCCGCCCCGCGCCGTCATGCTCACCAACCTGGTCCCTCACACAGCCAGGACCTGGGAATTACGTGACCACAGGCCTCGGGGAAGTGCATGACTGTCCACGCCCGTCAGCCCGTTGTCGGCCAGACCTGCAGCAGGTAGTGCTCGGCGATGGGCTCGTCTTCGTCCTGGACGCCGTCGGGGGAGAGCCCCCGGCCCAGGGCGTGGAGGCGCATGCGGTAGTCGCCCGGACCGTTGAAAGTCAGGTTGACCTCGTAGGCCTCCATGTCGTCGGACTCCTCGTCGGGCCCCATGCAGGCGGCGAGGTGGGTGACTCCGGTGGTGGAGGTGTAGTCGAATTCGGCGGCCTCCTCCCACTCTTGCGAGTCGTCCGCAGCAAGCCGCTCGGGCGACAGGTCGTAGGAGATCATCGCTGTTCCGGCGCTGATTCCCGCGAGGACAACGGCATGGTTCTCACTGCCGGCGACCAGGCCGTTCCTACCCGCTGCCGTGACCGTGCGGTTCTTCACGTGGTCGAGGTCGCCATCGTCGAGGAGATAGAACTGGTTCTCCGCGACGGAGAATCGGTAGGGCCCTTTCAACATCCGGTCACTCCCAAAGAGGTCGGGCACGCGCGCTCGGGCGATGCGTGAGCAGAACAGGTCGCCGGGGACGATCCGGTGGATGTTGCGGGACTCGGCGAGCTGCGTTCCGCCCGGTCGGTTGTGATCGGCGGCGGTTGTCCTGCGGCTCTGGGTCTTTCCGATGTTCCCTCCGCCCTCCGCCCCCTGCCCTCGCCGTCGACGCGCAGGGGTACTCAGGGAAGCACATCCCTGCCGTCGGGCGGCTCGGCGCAACGGATCCAGCCTGCGCGCCCGCGGATCCGGACGCCGCGAGCGCAGTAGCAGTCAGGAGGATCCCCGCATGGACGAGGCGACCGCGGGCAGCCCTGGGGCATCGAGAACCTTCCGGTAGCGGAGCCGGCCGTGTGGGCAGACCCGCAGGTAGGTCAGAGACGGACTCCCGAACCCTGCGAACCGGCTCCGGGGCAGCGAACCCCGGCAATCTCTCGCACTGCTCACGTTCGCCCGCTCCGCTCCCGGGACACATGACCTGGTTGGCCGTACTGGATCACCCTCGGAGTCCTGGCCGGTCGGATGATCGACTGGCTCTCGCCATCGCTGACCGGGCCTTCTCAGGAGAGAAGAAGCACCGGGTTGAGCTTCTCCCACAGGGACGGCGGTTTCGGGTGAAGCACCCTGTAAACGGCCGCACCCCGGCCGACTCCTCCACACCAGCCTGCGGTGAACGCCATCCCCACCTGCGCGTGTGATCACGACTTGAGCTTTGCGTCAGCGGGGCCGTCAGCTTGTCGTAGACGGTCTCGAAGGGCCACACGCAAAGCAGGAAGCGGCATCCCCGTGCCCAGGGCGCGGAAGAAGTCAGGCACAGCCCATGTCAGAAGGCCGCCTTGGCGGGACAGATAGACCCCGACCCGACCCGACCCGACCCGACCCGACCCGACCCGACCGATCCGGTACCTGTCGTCGTAGTCGAGGAGGAGGTGTCCGGAGAGCTGCTGCACCTGGGTCGTTCCGATCTGGCGGGGCCGGGTGGTGGTGTCTGCCTGGGCGAGCAGGTTGCGGCGCTGGGGGAGAGACGCCGCCGCGGCTGTGAACGCGGCCGAGGCCGCCCGCGTGCGACTGGATCCTGTGTACACCGTGAAAGCGTTCGCCGCGGTGCTGACAGCCGACCTGGGCGGCCCGGTGCTGTTCCTGAACAGATACGGCCCGAGGAAATGAGAGACGGTCCTGGCGGCCAGGTCGGCCGGCTGATGGGACGAGGACACCGGCCTGTACGACGACAAGGGCTTGCTGAAGGTCACCTCTTCTGTGGATCGGCCGAAGCCCTACGGTTCTGGAGCGGCCGCGTACGGCGGGTGGCGATGCAGGGCAGGCTCCCGGACGGCTCTGCGTATGGCCTCGACGAGGGGTGGCGGCGTCGGCGGATCGATCGCAGTCGCCGGCCCCGGGCGGTGCTGCCGTCGGTTCGGTCCAAGCACGTGGGGCTAGCGGGTGCTGCGGTGGTGGCGGTCGAGGTGGGCGGCGGCGAGTTTGGCCAGGGCCGGCCTGGTGTTTTCGTACGCCAGTGGGGCCAGGTCCGGTGGAGGGACGTAGCCGTCGGGCATGGCGGTGTAGGCCTGTTCCATCATGTGCAGGTAGGACTCGGTGAGCGCGTCGGGCCAACTGCCGCTCAATGGCGGGCGCATGCGGGATTCCGCAGCGAGTGCCGCGTGATGGGCGGCCGCCTCCGCGGCTGCCTGTTCGCGGGTGAGATCAGTGATCAGTGTCCGGCACGGGGCCCACGGCCGGAGCGGTTCGGGGAGTGGTCGACCGGTGGAGGTGGGGGTGAGCAGGCCTTGGGCAAGGGTGGTGGCGAGGAGCGGGGAGGCGTGCAGCCCGTCGCGGTGGGTGCCACTGGCCACCCACAGTCCCTCGCGGAGCGTGGGACCGATGACGGGGTGTCCATCGAGGCCGATGGGTCGGTTGCCGTGGTGCAGCGCGGTCAGTTGGACGGTGGTCATGCCGTGATGGAGCTGGCCGAGAGCGGAGTCGAGGAGGGACCGCAGTGCGCCGGGTGTCGTTGCGGTCGAGGGCGTCAGGGCAGGGTGGGAGGTGGCGCCGACGTACCAGGTGCCGTCCGCCTGGGGGACGGCGTGCAGGCCGCACGCGTAGGCCCGGTTCGGCGTGCGGAGCACGGCGGGCAGAGGTTGCGGGGCGGAGACGGTGAGAGCGGTGCCGGCCGCGGCGAGAACGGGGACGACGGGCAGATCCGGGTCCAGGACACTCAGCAGGGGAGTGGTCCAGGCCCCCGCGCAGACGAGCGCGCGCGGCGCGGTGAAGTGTCCTTCGGGCGTGCTGAGACGGTACCGGCCGGCCGGGGTCGTCGTGAGGTCGCCCGGTCCGGTGCGGACGACACCGGGAAAGGTGTCGAGGGCGGCATCGAGGGTGGCCAGCCAGGTCCGTGCGTCCAGGAACCGCTCACCGGGCAGGTACAGAGCACGCAGCGCACGGTCGTTGTCGAGCGGCCGGTATCCGGGGATGTCGTCCGGGTCGGCGTCGTGACAGCCGAGACCGTACTCGTCCGCCGCGGCGGCGATCGCGGCGAAGGCGGCGTCGTCGAGGCGGGAGGACACCGCGTTGAGCAGCATGTAGGTGCCCGCGCCCCATCCGTCGACGGCAGCCCCGGCACCCGCCGCCTCCCGTACGCGTCGCCTCCAGGAGGGCCAGACGCGTGCCGCCTCGACGGCCAGGGCCAGCCTGAGCCGACCGTGGTGGGTCCCGAGCGATGCGGGTGTCACCTCTCCCAGGACACCGAGCATCGCCCCCGCTGCCCGCGACGCACCCGCTCGGACGGGGTCACCCGCCAGTACGACACGGATGCCCGGCGCTTCCGCGGCCAACGCGAAGGCCACCGACCGACCCAGCACACCGGCCCCCACCACCAGCACGTCCACACCGCGCTCGCCGCTCATACAGGCCCCGCCCCCCCCGGGTTTCGGGCCGCGAACGCCACGGCTCCGCAGGCCATCAAGCCATCCTGAACAGCCGGTGTTCAAGACCGCGTTCCCACCACGGGCCCCGGCCCCACGACCGGACGGCGGCCGGTCCCTACGAGGGATTCGCGTGACTGCTCAGGGCTGCGACGGCGGCTTGGGCACAAAGGTCGCCGTAGCGCACGTAGGGTGCGTACCGGGCGGCCCGCCGCGCCGACCGCGTCCCGTAACGGCTCGCCCGGTTCCTCCCACCGCGTGTGCGGGGGGGGGGGGGGGGGGGGGGGGGGGGGGGGGGGGGGGGGGGGGGGGGGGGGGGGGGGGGGGGGGGGGGGGGGGGGGGGGGGGGGGGGGACGCGCCCCCCCCCCCCCCCCCCCCCCCCCCCCCCCCCCCCCCCCCCCCCCCCCCCCCCCGCCCCCCCCGCCGGCCCCCCCCCCGCGCGGCCAGGCGGTCAACCATCCGGGGCAGTCGGCCCGCCGCCCGATGGGCCTCGGGGACCGTCCGTTCCCCGGGGCCTCGGCCACGCGTGTGCTCACTGCGCCACGGCAGCGAGGAAATACATGGTGCGGGCCGGGTGGAGCAGCCAGTCGCGCAGGTCGGCGTAGGCGTTGGTGAACCGGTGGGGCACTTCCGGCTGTGCGGCGGCGGCCGCCATGGCTTGCCGGATGTGGGCGGGGGACTCCGGAGAGTCTGGGGCGACCATGGCTTCGAGGAGTTCGGCTTCGAGGAGTTCGGCGAGGTCTGCGGCCTGCCCGGAGACGACCGCACCCGCCGGTCTCGTACGCGGCCTCGCCGCTTCGCCGAAACCGGCCGACGGCAGGGCGCTCGTCACCCGGCACACGCGTACGTGAAGGCGGCCTCGGCTTCGAGCGGGGTCGTGTCCGGGCGCAGGACCTGGAGGCGGGCGACGCCGTGGAACCTGCCCGGGCCGCGGACGGTCCAGCGAAGGTGCAGCGCCACCTCGTGCTCGCCGCGGCGGGCGGTACGGGTCAGGACCCCGGACCGCTGGCCGTCGCTGCGCAGCCAGCGGTACGTGAACGGGCCGGCGTGGCCGTCCGTGGTCACCACACCGGTCACCTCGGCGGTTCCGCCGCACGTCAACTGCTGCGGCGGGGCCGTGACCCGGACCGCCGTCACCGCCGGGCCCGTCGTCGGTCGCAGCAGCAGCCAGAGCACGACCGCCACCGCCGCCAGCACGGCGGTGGCGCCGAGCAGACCGGCGCGGCGCCGTCGGCGGCGGCGCACGGGGGTGGGCGCGGATGCCGGGGCGGCCCACAGCGCGCGCAGGGCCTCCTCCTCGGAGCGGGGGACGCCGGGGCCGAAACGGAGCACGATCTCGCCGTCGTCCTCGCCTTCGTCAGGTAGGGGCGTAAGAGGCGTGGCGGGTGCGCTCCGATGGCGCTTGCCGAGGATGGTGCCCTGCTCGTCCGAAGCGACGCCGGCAGGGGCGTCCGCCGCGGTGCCCACCGCCGCCCCCGCGCCCACCACCACCCCTGTGCCCTCCACCGTCCCCGTGTCCTCCACCGCCTCCGCGTCCTCCACCGATCCCGTCACCTCAGAAGGACCCGAAGGCTCCGTGGGCAGCCCGGCCAGTTCCGTCAGGGCGGCGGCTGCCGCCGTCCGCAGGGCAGTCCTGTGCAGGAAGTCCCGGGGCAGCGCCGCGCGCGTCGAGGTGAGTGTCGTACGTGCGGCGGCGAGGCCCGCGGACCCGGCCGTGGCGGAGCAGCGGGTGAACAGGTCGGCCGCCGGTGTACCGGGCGTCGCCCAGGCCGTGCCGAGGGTACGGGCGAGCGCCGCCCACGCCGCGATGTCGGCGTCCTGGAGGGAGGCCGTGGAGGTGTCGGCCTCGCCCAGTGCGGTGGCCAGTGACGCCTCGATGAGCAGTGCGGTGCCGTCCGGGGCGAGGACCACGTGGTCGGGGGTGAGCGAACCGTGGGCGAGACCGGCCGTGTGGAGGGCGAGCAGTGTCTGCGCGGTCTCGTTGAGCACGCTCGCCGCGCTGCCCTCGTCGAGTCCGGGTGCGCCCGTGGCGAGCAGGTCGGAGACGGTACGGGCCGGTGGGCGCGCGACGATCAGCCACACGTCTCCCGCCTCCTGCAGCAGGTCGACGGTGGCCGGTACGCCCGGCAGCCGCAGCTTCGCCACGGAGCGCACCGCGGCGGCGAGCCGCTCCCGCGCACCGCTCGGCGCGAGCAGGTCGCGGTGGATCCGCAGGACGCCGAGGGGCGGTTCCTCCGAGCCGGTGGGCCCCAGCGCGTACCAGGTGCCGAACCGGCCGTCCCGCGACCAGTCCGACAGCGCGCGCCCGGCGACCGTGGCGGGTGCCGGGGGTACCGGGGGTGTCGGCGGCGTCAGAGGTGTGCTCATCGTGCCTCGTTCTCCTGGGTGGTGGTTCAGCACGGAGGGGCGTCGGCGGAGGCCGTCCGTGTTCCGCCCGGGGACTGCGGATCGCTGCTGACGGCGATGTTCCAGGTGCCCCGGCACGGGTGGTTCGAGAAGTCGCCCTCGAAGGTCAGGGAGTACCGCGTGCCGCCCGACAGTCGACGGGACTGCGAACCGTAGGGCTCGGCGGGAGTGTTGGCGTAGAAGTCCGCGGTGAGCGTCAGCGGACCGGTGCCGGTGGTGTCGACGGTCACGTCGGCGAGCAGTGTGCTGCCCGGCCCGCGGCGCAGGGAGCCGATGACGATCGTGACCGTGCCCGGCGTCGGTGCCGCCGGAGTCGTGGTCGCCGGAGGCGGCGTGGTCGGGGCAGGGGTGGTGGGGGGCGGGGTCGGGGTGGAGGCCGTGGGGTCCGGTCCCGGTGCGGTCGTGGTCGGCGTGCCGTCCGTGACCGGTGCCGTGGTCGTGTCGCTCGGTGTCGGTTCGGCCGAGGGGCTGCCGGACGGCGACCCGCTCGGTGTCGGAGAGGCGGAGGGCGGGAGGGACGACGGGGACGGGGCCGGGACACCGGATGCCGGAGTCCTCGACGGGACGGAGATCGCCGCGGTCGTCGTCGTGTCGTCGACCGTTCCGGCCTTCGCGACCGTTGCCGCACCGGCCGCGACCACGGCCAGCACGGCCGCCCCGGCCAGGGTCTTTCCGAGGACGCCCTTCAGACGGCCCAGGACCGTCAGTGCCGGCGTCGCCTCGTACACCGCCGTCGTCGTGGCGAACGGGAACAGCAGGGAGAGCAGGGCGGCGAGCCGTCCGAGCCCGCGGCGTCCGCGCTCCTCCCATTCCGCGCCGTAGCCGGCCGTGGCGGCGTGTTCGAGGCCAGCGAGGAACGCGTCGATGCCGGGCCGGTCCGCAGGGTCCTTCGCCAGGCCGGCACGGACGAGGTCGCGCACCGGCTCGGGCACGTCGGCCACCTCGACCGGTGCCCGCAGGTGCTGGAGCCGCAGCGCGATCAGGTCGTCGGCGACGAACGGCTGCCGACCGGTGAGGCACTCGTGGAACACGGCCGTCGCCGCGTACACGTCGCCCGCCGGGCTCGCCGGCTCGCCGTCCCACTGCTCGGGTGCCATGTACGCGGGCGTGCCCGCGGCCTCCGCCTCGCGACCCGCGCGCACGGCGATGCCGAAGTCGGCGAGTGCGCTCGAACCGTCGGCGCGCACCAGCACGTTCTCCGGTTTGTAGTCGCGGTGCACCACCCCGGCCGCATGGGCCGCGCCGAGCCCGAGCAACGAGCCCTTGAGCAGGACGAGCGCCGCCTCCGGGCCGGTGGCCCCGTGCTCGCGCAGCAGTTCGCGCAAGGTGACCCCGTCGACCGCCTCCATGACGATCGCCGCGCCCCGCCGGGCCTCCACGTACTCGTACAGCCGCACCACGCACGGGTGCCGCAACTCGCCGAGCAGCCGCGCCTCGGCGCGGAACCGGGCCAGGAAGTCCCGGTCGCCGTGCAGCCGTTCGCTCAGGTACTTGACGGCCACGGGCACTCCCGTCGCCTCGTGGCGTGCCAGGACGACCCGCCCGCCCGCGCCCCGGCCGAGCGTGCGCACGGCCTCGTAGCCGGGAACCGCCCAACCGCCGTCCGTCACCCGGGCGTCGGGCCGTCCACCGTTCCGTGCGTTCTTCCGTACGTCGTTCCGTACGCCGTTCCGTACGTCGCTCATGCCGTCCCCTCCACGGCCGTGCCGTCCACGCCCACCCCGTCCGCCGGGCGCGCCCTGCCTCCGTCCGCCGCCGCGCGACGCCGCTTCACCACCCGTACCAGCCACCGCAGCGGCGCCGACCACACCGGGAACGCCACCAGGGCCACGACCACGGCCACGATCACCGTGTCCCACGGCGCGGCCACCCGCCCCTCCAGCCACTCCCCGAGCCGGGACCGCCAGGCCAGCAGGGCGAGGACCAGGAAGCCGTACGTCCCGACGACCACGGCCAGGCCGTACGCGGCCATACCCATCTGCCGAGGCCCCGGCCGGCGGCCCGTCCGCAGGTCCCGCCACAACCCCGTACGGAAGTACGCGCTCGCCTCCTCGCGCAGCCGCGGCACGCGCAGCGCGTCGGTGAGCGCCTGGTAACCGTCCAGTGGCATCAACGGGTTGAAGTTGTACAGGGTGTTCAGGTACAGCCCGAAGGCCAGGTGGAACAGCACGGCCGAGACCGGCCCCACCGGCAGGAACGCCGCGCCCACGGCGCACCAGCCCGCCAGGGCGGCCGTCGACACCGGCCCGGACAGTGCCACCACGACCCGCGACCAGCGGGTGCCGAACCACATGTCACTCGTGTCCACGAACGCGAACGGCATCCCCATCATCAGCATGAAGCCGCCCCGCCGGACCTTGCGTCCGTACGACTTCACCGCGAGGGCGTGCGCGAGTTCGTGCACCACGAGTGCCGAGACGTAGCCGACGGCCAGCGCCACCGGGCCCCAGGCGCCGGACCCGCCGAAGTCGAGGAGGTGCTGCCGGCCCTGCGCCACCGCGAAGAACACCACCAGACCGCCGAGCAATGACAGCCAGACGAGCGCCACTCCGGTACGGGTGAAGAACCGCCAGCCGCCGCCGGCGTACAGCCGCGTCACGGCCCCGTCGAGGCCCGGCACGGACACCTCCAGCTTCAGCAGGGTCCGGTACACAGCCCGCCACAGCCGACGCGGCCCGGACTCCGCCTTCCCCTCCCGCTGCCCCGGCAGGCCGCGCAGCAGCCCGGCGCCCGCGAACGCCGCCAGCGCGGCCTCGATCCGCGGCAGCGCCAGCTCCCCGAAACGGTCCGCGTACGCGAAGAGCAGGTCCCGCACGGTGGCGTCGCCGTCGAGGGCGTTCCACAGGAACACCTCGCGCTCGTCGAGCCGGAGGTACCCGCCGGTCCGCGTGTTGCTCAGCACCCAGTACGGCTCCGCGCGGCCGCTCGTGGGCACCTGCTTGAGCGCCCAGCCGCCGCGGCGACGCGGCCGTGTGGTGAGCGGGCCGTGCGCCTCGGGTGCGTCCAGCTCGGGGCCTGCGCCGGACGGCAGCCCGGTGAGCTGCGTGCCGACCATGACGGTCCGGGATCCGATCCGCGCGTCCCGCGGCTGCTCGAACACCATCCGCACGTCGCCGACGGACAGTTCGGCACCGTCGTCCAGGCGCGCCGAACCGCCGTGCAGCGTCGCCCCTGCGACGGCCGTGCCGTTGAACGAGTCCAGGTCCTCGACCCGGAAGCCCGACGCGTCCCGGACGATCCGGGCATGACGGCGCGACACACTGCCGTCCGCCAGGACGACGTCATTGTCCGCGCCCCGGCCCAGCGTCGTGATCTCGCCGGTCAGCGGTACGAGGAGGCCGGGGTCGTCGAGGCCGCGCAGCCGGGGCGCGGCGAACGACGTCGGCGCCGCGCCCCGGCGCAGGGTGCCGCAGCGCAGGCAGTACGGGAAGTCGCGCCGCACGTGCACGCGACAGGCATGGCAGAGCATGGTGGTGGGCCCGGCGCCTCAGGAACCCGTGGCGAAGGAACCGCCGGCCGGGCCGCCGAGCGCGTCGTGACCGGGCCCGGCGGTGTGCAGGTGGCTGTCGCCGAGCCGGTCGAGACCTGGACGGACGAGCCCGCCGCGCGCGCTGTCGGAGTCGGGACCGGGCGTCTCGGAGCGCCCGCCGCCACCGCTGGGCCGGCGTCCGTTCTCGCTGCTGCCTCCGTCGCCTCCGTCGCCACCTCCGTCGCCGCCGCCGGAGCCTCCTCCACTGGGTCGGCGTCCGTTTTCACTGCTGCTGCCTTCGCCGCCGCCTCCGCCGCCTTCACCGCCTCCGCCGTCCCCTCCGCCGCCTTCACCGCCTCCGCCGTCCCCTCCGCCGGGCCGACGTCCGTTCTCGCTGCTGCTGCCGTCCCCTCCGCCGTCCCCTCCGCCGCCGGAGTCCCCTCCGCCTTCGCCTCCGCCGGAGTCGCCACCCCCAGGCCGACGTCCGTTCTCGCTGCTGCTGCTGCTGCTGCCGTCGCCGCCCCCGGAGTCGCCTCCACCGCCTTCGCCGCCCCCGGAGCCGCCGTCGCCCTCTTCGTAGATGCCGCCGTGGCCGAAGCCCTCGGCACCGCCCCCGTGGAAGCCGCCGTCGTGGCCGCCGGTGCTGTCGCCGAAGCCGCCGCCGAAGCCGTCACCGAATCCGCCGCCGTGGCCGCCCTCGAACCCGTCTCCGGCACCACCGCCGAAGCCGTTGCCGAGTCCGCCTTCGTGGCCGTCCCCGAATCCGCCTCCGAGCACGTCGCCGAACCCGTCTTCTTGGCCGCCGAGTCCGGCCTCGCCGAAGCCTGCATCGCCGTCACCGAAGGAGCCGAAGTCCCCGAAGGCTCCGAAGTCCCCGGAATCGCCCAGACCCCCCATGTCTCCAATGCCGTCCGGGTTGCCGAGCTCCCCGAGCCCTCCGAGGTCGCCGAGGAGCGAGCCGTCGTCGCCGGCGGGCGTGTCGGTGAGGGCGTCGCCGATCAGGCCGGCGACGTCGGACGCCGTCCCGTCGAGTTGGCCGGACAGGTCGCGATAATCGCCCAGGGCGTCCGCCGCGTCGTGCGGGCCCGTCTCGACGGGCACGTCGTGGGCGGCCAGGGCATGGGCCGCGTTGCCGAAGAACAGCGACGACTTGGACAGCCGCGCGTCGAGGGTGGACGGTCCCTCGGCCGTACCGGACTCCACGCGGAGCCGGCGCAACTCGGTGACCTGCTCGGGCGTCAGACCGAGTCTGCTTGCCACTTCCTCGGGGTCGCCGTCGAGTTGCTCCGCGAACGTGGAATCGACCGCCAGACGGGTCATGGCATCGCGAAAGGCGTCGTTGTCGGTCATGGCCTTACGTCCTCCGTCGGTACGCGTGCGCGCACGGTGCTTCCGGCGGGAAGTGGAGGGTCCCCCCTGGTCGGCGGCATGGATACCTTTCCGGCCATCCCAACCGATGCCTACACGGAACCTTATAGAGGCTTTCGGCTACCTGACGCAAGGGGTGAGAAGGGGAAGAAACCTCCTTCCGGAGGGCTGTCCCTGCAAACGGGTTTCGGCCAGTTTCCGTTCTCTGTTCCGTGAGTTCGGTGTGGAGGGCCGTGCTGAGCGTTTCTGGTTCGGTCTTGTGTGAGAGGCGGGTGGTGTGCCGGTGGTGGGGGTGGGGGTGGGGCCTCCGTCCCGGGGTGGGGGGCGGAGGCCCGGTGGGGGTGGGGGTGGGTGGGGGTGGGGGTTTCCGGG